>JBAYSY010000025.1:0-45185 GCA_041675885.1 Gemmobacter sp.
CCGAGACGCCGCTCGCGCTCCGCCGGGGATATTTTCATCAAGGCGAAGATGAAAGGTGTTCTCAATATTATTTCACCGTGACGGAAATATCCTCGGGGGTGAATTGGCCGCAGGCCAGGAGGGGGCGGAAGGCCCCCTTTCTTCAGGCCGTCATGTACGGGGTGGCGATCATCGCCGCATGGGTGCGGTTGCGGGCGCCGAGTTTGGTGCAGATCGCCCGCATATGGGTCTTGATCGTGACCTCGCTCAGACCCATGTCGCGGGCGATTTCCTTGTTCGACTTGCCCTCGCACAGCCGGGCCAGCACCCGGCGTTCCTGCGCCGTCAGGCTGCTGAGCGGTTCGGGCGCGGCCTCGGTCCCGGCCATCAGCGTCACCGGCAGATAGACCTTGCCCGAGGCGACCATCCGCAGCGCGCCGATCAGCGTGCGCGCGGGCAGGGTCTTGGGGATGAAGCCGCGCGCGCCGCGCGCCATCGCATCGGTCACGAACCCCTGCCGGGCGCTGCCCGAAAGCAGCACCACCGCGCCGCCCGCATTCGCCGCCACCGCCCGCTCGACCCCCGCGAGGCCGTCCATCCCGGGCATCGCCACGTCGAGCAGCACCACGTCGAACGCCCCGTGCGCACCGATCGCCGCCAGCGCCCCCGGCAGCGATTCGGCGGTGGTGACGCGAAAGCCCGCATCCGCATCCAGGTAATGGGCCAGCGTATCGCGCACCAACTGGTGATCGTCGGCGATCAGAACCGAAACTGTCGTCATGCAAGATCCCCCGGGCCGCGCCCGCAGAGCGTGTCAGTTTTCCGGACCGGAATCCGGCCGGAATGCGACATGTCGCCGCCGCGCAATACTGCCGGGCAGCCCTCCCCCAGACAGCCTTACCCGCACCCGTTCTGATACAGTCGGAAGCGAATGTAAATCCGCACGGGACGCGGCGCGGGGTATATGTGAGGGGGCCACGGGGGGAATCAACCCCGCAAATTCCCGCAAATTCCCTTGTGCCGTCACGTCGCATGACGCATCAGGAAGGGGGGAGCATCAGAGATGAGACCGACCGCCAACCTTCCTCCGCAGGGGGGGGCTCCGCAGGGGGGCCTTCCGCAAGGAGACCACCCGGCCCACCCCCTGCCGCGCCGCCGGGTGCTGGCGACGGGCGCGGCGCTGGCGGCCGCCGCGCTTGCCGCGCCGCTGCCGCTGCGCGCGCTGGGGCAGGAGGTCACGGCCGGGGCCGCCCTGCCGCTGCCCGAAGGCCCGACGATCCTGACCGTCCGGGGCCGCATCCAGACCCGCAACACCCCCGACGCCGCGGTGTTCGACGACGCCATGCTGGGCGAGCTGCCGCAGCGCAGCTTCCGCACAAGCACGATCTGGACGCCGCAGCGGTTCGAGTTCTCGGGCCCGGCGCTGCGCGACGTGATCGAGCGGGTGGGCGGCCATGGCCCGCGGCTGATCGCCGAGGCCGCCAACCGCTACCGCATCGGCTTCGACCTGGACATGCTGGAAGCCGGGGCGCCGATCGTCGCCCGGCGTATCGAGGGCCGCCCGTTCGGGCTGCGCGAACGCGGGCCCCTGTGGATCATGTTCCCCTTCGACAGCACGCCGCGCTTCCGCACCGAACAGGTCTATGCGCAATGCATCTGGCATCTGGTCTCGCTGACGCTGCCCGGGACTCCGGCCCCTGCCGCCGGACAGCCTCCGGCATGACCGGTCGCCACGGCGCGGCGGGGGACAGGCCCGGCGGGGGCGAGTTGCGCGCCTTCTGGGTCGGGGGCGGGCGGCGGGTCGCGACGCTGGTGCTGGTGGGGCTTCTGCTGTTCGGCACCGCCACGCTGATCGGTTATGCCCGCCTGCTGAACGAGGCCGCGCGGGTGGCCCGCGACGCGCAGTCGGACAATTTCACCTGGACGGTCAGCCAGCTGGAGGTCGATCTGGCGCATTTCCGGCTGGCGCTGGCCGAGGCCGAGGCCGGCATGGTGCCGGGCGGCGGGACAGGGGCAGTCAACCGCACCTTCGACATCTTCTACAACCGCGTCAACCTGATCTACGTCCAGGCCCCGGCCTTCGATCCCGCCAGGGATGCGGGCACACTGGTTCTGCTGGCGCAGATCCGGGCCCGGACGCAGGCCATGGCCGCGCTTGCCGACCAGGGCGGAGAGATCGCGCCCCCTGCCCTGCTTGCCGAGATGCGCAGCCGGGCCGAGGCGCTGGAACCGGCGGTGCGCGACTTCGCGCTGGGCGGGCTGAATGCCTCGGTGCGCGAGGCCGCCAACGCCCGCGAATCGCACCGCGCGCTGCTGCAACGGTTCTCGACGCTGGCCATCGTTCTGGTGGTCCTGCTTTCGGGGGCGATCTGGCTGACGGTCGATATGTATCGCGACCTGCTGGGCCGGGCGCGGGCGATACGGCGGGTGTCGTCGAACCTTTCGCGCACCATCGAAGCCTCGCTCGATGCGGTGATCATCACCGACGGGCAGGGGCGGATCCGCGAATACAACCGCGCCGCCGAGACGATCTTCGGCCAGCCCCGCGACATCGCGCTGGGGCGCGACATCGCCGGGCTGCTGCTGCCGCCGCCGGAACCGGGCGAATCGCGCTGCGGCATCGCCCCCTTTCTTGCCGCCGGGGCGGGCGGGCAGGACCGGGCGGTGCTGACCGCCGCACATCGCGACGGCCGGCGCTTTCCGCTTGAGGCCGCGGTGGTCTCGGACCGCGACAGCGAGGGCCAGCCGATCCATATCGCCTTCCTGCGCGACATCACCGACCGGCTGGCGGTGGAATCGGCGCTGCGCGAAGCCCGCGACGCGGCCGAGAAAAGCGCCACCGCCCGCGCCCGTTTCCTTGCGGTGATGAGCCACGAGATGCGCACCCCGCTGCACGGCGTCGTCGCCGCGCTCGACCTGATGGCGCGCGGCACGCTGGACGAGGCCCAGCGGCGGCTGGTGCGGATCGCCCAGACCAGCGGCCAGAACGCGCTGGAACAGGTCGAGGACCTGCTGGACCTCGCCCGCCGCGACGACCACGCCGCCGAAACGCCGGTGGCCTTCGACCCGGTGGCGCTCTGCGCCGAGATCGCCGAGAACGCCCGACCGCTGGCCGCCGAACGCGGCAACCGCATCCTGCTCGACCTGCCGAAAAGGGGCGGGCCGAAAGGGGACGGGCCGGGGCGGGTGCTGGGGCTGCGCCGGGCCTTCGTGGCGGCGGTGGGCAACCTGATGGGCAATGCGGTTAAGTTCACCGAAGGCGGGCGGATCACGCTCACGCTCCGGCACGGGCGGGCGGAGGACGGCGCGGTTCTGCTCGACCTCGCGGTGGCGGACGAGGGGGTCGGCATCGCCCCCGAGGATCAGAAACGCATCTTCGAGGATTTCGAGACGCTGGATTCCAGCCTGACCCGGGCCGAGGGCGGGACCGGCCTCGGTCTCGGCATCGCCCGGCGCGCGGTGACCGCGCTCGGCGGCCGGATCGAGCTGGAAAGCGCACCCGGCGCGGGCAGCACCTTCCGGTTTTCGGTGCGGATGCTGCCCGCGCCCGAGGCGGTCGAGGCGCCCGGGACGGTGGCGGAGGCCGTGGAGGCGGGCACCACCCCCCCCGCCGGTCCCGGGCGGCGGCTGGCGGTGCTGGTGGCGGACGACAATCCGATCAACCTTCTGCTGATGCAGGAAATGCTCGTGCGGCTCGGGCATGAGGCGGTGGCGGTGGCCGACGGGGCGGGCGCGGTGGCGGCCGCGGCGGAGCGCGGCTTCGACGCGATCCTGATGGATGTGAGCATGCCGGGGATGGACGGGCTTGAGGCCACGGCGCGTATCCGGGCCGGCGGGCCTTCGGCTGCAAGCCCGGTGATCGCCGTCACCGCCCACAGCCTGCCCGAGGACGTGGCCCAGATCCGCGCCGCCGGGATCGCCGAGGTGCTGACCAAGCCCATACGGCTTGACGTGCTGGAACGGGCGCTGTCGGCGCTGGCCCCGAACGGGCCGCAGGGGACGAGGCCGTCCGGCGATGCGTCCGGCGGCCCGGCTGCGCCGGTGAACGGGGCCGAGGACCCGCTGCTTGACCCCGAGGTGGTGGCCGATGCCTGCGCGCTTCTGTCCCCTGCCCGGCGCGTCGCGGCCATCGACGCCTTCGAAGCGGAATACGCCGCAGCCCGGGCGGCGATCGGTTCCGGCGCGGGTAACGGTTCGGCCAACGAGGCGACGGCGGCGGCGGACCGGCTGCATCGTCTGGCCGGGGGCGCGGCGGTGCTGGGGGCGCTCAGGCTCAGCCGCCGCCTGTCCGAGGCCGAGGCGCAGGCCGGACAGGGCGGCCCCGGCTTCGTCAGGGCGCTGACACAGGCCGACGCGGCGCTGGCCGAGACCGTGGCGGCGCTGCGGCGGCAGGGCATGTCGCGGATAAGTGGCGATGTGTGTTGACCGTGTTGGTCGGCCTTGCCGAACAGGGCGAATATACCGTGCAACAAAGGGCAGCGGCCGACCGCGGGGGCCGCTGCAACACCTGTGATCTGGCAGTTTATCGCGCCGAATACCCCCGGCCTATGTGCATGTTGGAACGTTGCAGGAGCGGCCGCCCGTCCGGGCGGTTGGCCGCTGCCCGGGCCGCTGGCGCGGCTGTTCCGGGCGGGGGGGAACGGGGCAAAGGTTGCCCCCCGGGCCCCCGACACGCCGCCCCGCTTCAGCGGGTCCGCCGCCAGAACCGCCACAACAGCAGCACCGCCGCCACCGTCAGCCCGACCACCAGCCCGAGCCAGAGGCCGACCCCGCCCATGCCCAGCGGGAAGGCCAGCAGATAGCTTGTCGGGATGCCGATGGCCCAGTAGCTGAGCGCGGCGATCCACATCGGCGCCCGGGTGTCCTGCAACCCGCGCAACAGGCCCAGCGCCATGCATTGCGCCGCATCGGCGATCTGGAACAGCGCCGCCACCGCCAGCAGCAGCGTGCCGAAGGCGATGATCTCGGGCGCGCGCGGGTTGGCGGTGTCGAGAAACAGGCCGACGACAGGCCCCGGCAGCAACAGGAAGACCGTCACCACCGCCGCCGCGAAGGCAAGCGACATCGCCACCGCCACCTTCGCGCCGTCCATCAGCCCCTGCCGGTCGCCGCGCCCGTCGGCGCGCCCGACCCGCACCGTGGCCGCGTTCGACAGGCCCAGATGCACCATGAAGGCCAGCCCCGTGACCTCGAAGGCGATGCCGTGCGCCGCAAGCTCCATGGTGCCGATCCAGCCCATCATCAGCGCCGACGCCTGGAACAGCCCGCTTTCGGCCAGCCCGGTCAGGCCGATCGGCCAGCCCAGCCGGAACACCTGGCGCAGCGCCGGCCAGTCGGCCCGCCAGAACCGCTGGAGCAGGGCGAACCGGCGCAGCGCGGGCAAAAGCGCGGCGTAACCGGCAATGGCGATGACGGTCACGACCTGCACCGCGACCGAGGTGATCGCCGCGCCGCGCAACCCCAGTTCCGGCGCCCCCCAGTTGCCGAAGATCAGCGCCCAATTCAACCCCACGTTGATCACGGCGGCCACCAGCGTGATCCACAGCACGACCTGCGTGCGTTCCAGCGCCGCGAGGCAGCCTTTCAGCGCCATCACAAGGAGCGCGGGCACCATGCCGAGCCCGGCGATCCGCAGATAGTCCTGCGCCATCTGCGCGATCAGCGGATCCTGTCCCAGCGCCAGCAGGATCGTGCCCGACCACCACATCGCCGGATAGGTCAGCACCCCGAATCCCGCCGAAAGCCACAGCCCCATGCGGGTATCGCGGCGCAGCTGCGCCTCATCCCCGCGGCCGAGCGCGGCCGCCGCCATCGGCATCACCGCCTGCGCGAAACCCGAGCCGAGGATGAAGAAGATGAAGAAGGTGGAGGCCCCGAGCACCACCGCCGCCAGCGCCTCGACCGAATACCAGCCGAGCATGACGGTATCGGTCACATGCAGCGACATCTGCGCCAGATGCGACCCCACCAGCGGCAGACCGAGCGAAAGCGTCGCACGGGCGTGCACGGCATATGAAACGCGGGCGGACATGCGCCCGCCATAGCCCGGCCCTGCTGGCGCGGCAAGCCGCGGCATTCCGCGCCCTCCCGGCCCCGGATCAAGTTCCGGTTCCGGTCACGAAGCGCCCGCCATTCAGCCGCAGGTTGCGCCGCTTCACTTCCGTGGCGGAACCGCTTGACCTGATGCGAGAATCAAGACCATCCTGACCACAGGAAGACTGCGGACAGGCCCTGGCCGGTGCCCGCACTCCGAACCGTTCAGGGGAACCGGCGAACAGGACCGGCTGCCCCGCTGCAACATGGGAGAACCAGGATGATTTTCGCAACGATCAGCCGGGCCGTTCCGCGCGCCGGGCGCGGGGCACTGCTTGCGGGTGCCGCGCTTGCGCTGACGCTTTCGGCGGCCTCGGCCGAAACGGTCCGCTGGGCACGGGTCGCCGACGCGCTGACGCTCGACCCGCATTCGCAGAACGAGGGCCCGACCTCGACGCTTCTGCACCACATGTACGAGACGCTGGTGAACCGGGCGACCGACGGTTCGCTCCAGCCGCGTCTGGCGACCGAATGGTCGATCCACCCCGAAGACCCGACCATCTGGGTGTTCAAGCTGCGCGAGGGCGTGACCTTCCACGACGGCAGCGCCTTCACCGCCGAGGACGTGGTGTTCTCGGTCGAGCGGGTGCGGCATGAAAGCTCGGGCTTCCGGGCGCTGCATGCGGCGGTTCAGGGCGCCGAGGCGATCGACGACCACACCGTGCATATCCAGATGTCCGGTCCGGCGCCGCTCTATATCCAGAACCTGACCAACTTCTTCATCATGGACAAGGACTGGGCCGAGGCGAACGGCGTGACCGCGCCGCAGAACTACGCCGCGGGCGAGGAAAACTTCGCCGTGCGCAACGCCAACGGCACCGGGCCCTACACGCTGGTGTCGCGCGACCCCGAGGTGCGCACCGTGATGCGCGCCTATGACGGGCACTGGGCCGACACGCCCGCGGTGACCGAAATCGCCTATATCCCGATCTCCGAGGCGGCGACCCGGGTGGCCGCGCTGCTGTCGGGCGAGGTCGATGTGGTGCAGGACGTGCCGGTGCAGGACATCGCCCGGCTGGAACAGACCGACGGCATCACCGTCGCCACCGGCCCCGAGAACCGCAACATCTTCTTCGCCTATGACGTGAGTTCCGAGAAACTGAAATCGGCCGATGTCGATGACAACCCCTTCGCCAAGTCCGAGGTGCGCGAGGCGATGGCGCTGGCGATCGACCGCGACGCGATCCAGCAGGTGGTGATGCGCGGCCAGTCGCAGCCTTCGGCCGCGCCGCTGCCGCCCTTCGTCAACGGCTGGACCGAGGAACTGCACGCCTATGGTGCGCCGGATTACGAACGTGCGGCGGAACTGGTCGCCGAAGCAGGCTATCCGAACGGCTTCTCGGTCGATCTGCACTGCCCGAACGACCGCTACCTGAACGACGAGGCGATCTGTCAGGCGCTGGTCGGGATGCTGAGCCGGGCGAATATCCGCGCCAACCTGGTGTCGCAGACCCGCAGCCTGCACTTCCCGCTGATCGAGAACTGGGAAACCGATTTCTACCTGCTGGGCTGGGGCGTGCCGACCTTCGACAGCCAGTATGTGTTCGACTTCCTGCTTCATACCCGTGGCGGCGCCTATGGCAGCTACAACGGCGGGCGCTATTCGGACGCCGAACTCGACGCCAAGATCGAATCGCTGGCGACCATGACCGACCTCGACGCCCGCAACGCGGTGATCGCCGAGATCTGGCAACAGGTGATGGAGGACAAGCCGATCCTCAACGTCCACAACCAGATGCTGGCCTATGCGATGCGCGAGGGGATCAACCTCGAAGTGCATCCCGAGAACCAGCCCAACATGTCGACGATCACCTTCGTGTCGAACTGACGGGTTGATCCCGACGCCCGCGCGGTATAGTGCCGCGCGGGCGTTTCCGGCTTGCGTCGGCACGCCTGACCCACCTACCCGTTCGACGCCCGTTCGACCCAGGCAAAAGCAAAGGCGGCCCCGGCGATGCTGGCCTATATCATCCGCAGGCTTCTGCAATCCGTCATCGTGATGCTGGTGGTGGCCTTCGTGGCCTTCGCGCTGTTCCGCTTTGTCGGCGACCCGATCAACTCGATGGTCGGGCAGGAAACCAGCATCGCCGACCGCGAGGCGCTGCGCACCCAGCTTGGGCTGAACGATCCGTTCCTGATCCAGTTCGCCAATTTCATCGGCCGCGCGGCACAGGGCGATTTCGGCATCTCCTACCGGCTGCAACAGCCGGTGATGGAACTGATCCTGTCGCGGCTGCCGGCCACGCTGGAACTGGCGCTGGTCTCGGGCCTTGCCGCCTTCGTCTTCGGCGTCGGCTTCGGGGTCTATACCGCGCTGAACCGGCGGGGCTGGATATCGAACGCGATCATGACGACCTCGCTGATCGGCGTGTCGCTGCCCACCTTCCTGATCGGCGTGCTGCTGATCTGGGTCTTCGCGGTCGAGTTGCAATGGCTGCCCAGCTTCGGCCGGGGCGAGACGGTGGACATGGGGCCATGGCGCACCGGGTTCCTGACGCCATCCGGGCGGGCCTCGATCATCCTTCCGGCGATCACGCTGGGGCTTTACCAGATGACGCTGATCATGCGACTGGTGCGGGCCGAGATGCTTGAGGTGCTGCGCACCGACTATATCAAGTTCGCCCGCGCCCGGGGCCTGTCGAACCGGGCCATCCACTTCGGCCATGCGCTGAAGAACACGCTGGTGCCGGTGATCACCATCACCGGGCTGCAACTGGGGTCGATCATCGCCTTCTCGATCATCACCGAAACCGTGTTCCAGTGGCCGGGGGTGGGGGCGCTGTTCATCCGCTCGGTCCAGTTCGTCGATGTGCCGGTCATGGCCGCCTACCTGATGATGATCGCGCTGGTGTTCGTGGTGATCAACCTGGTCGTCGATCTGCTTTATTACGCCGTCGATCCGCGCCTGCGCGTGGACCGTTCCGCAACCCGCCACTGAGGACGCGCCATGCACCGCCTCGCCCGCATGTGGGACAGCGACATCGCCTATTCCTTCCGCCGCTCGCCGGTGGCGGTGATCGCCGCGGTGGTGGCGCTGGTCATCATCGCCGCCGCGGTGCTGGCGCCGTGGATCGCGCCCTACAACCCGTTCGATTCGCGCTCGCTCAACCTGATGGACGGCTTCTCGCGCCCGATGGAGCCCAACGCCTTCACCGGCAATGTCTACTGGCTGGGCACCGACAACCAGGGGCGCGACATCTTCTCGACCATCCTTTACGGCGCGCGCATCTCGCTGTTCGTGGGTTTCTCGGCGGTGGTCTTCGCCATGGTGCTGGGGATCGGGCTGGGACTGCTGGCGGGCTGGCGCGGCGGCTGGGTGGACAGCCTCCTGATGCGCATCGCCGATGTGCAGCTTTCCTTCCCCTCGATCCTGATCGCGCTTCTGATCTTCGGCGTGGCACGCGGCTTCATCCCGCCCTCGATGCGCGAGGAGGTGGCGATCTGGGTGCTGATCGTCTCGATCGGGCTTTCCGACTGGGTGCAATACGCCCGGGTGGTGCGCGGGGCGACGATGGTGGAAAAGAACAAGGAATACGTGCAGGCCGCGCGGGTGATCGGCGTGCATCCGGCGCGGATCGTGGTCAAGCACATCCTGCCCAACGTCACCGGGCCGGTGCTGGTGATCGGCACCATCGGCCTTGCGCTGGCGATCATCGCCGAGGCCACGCTGTCGTTCCTCGGGGTCGGCGTGCCGCCCACGCAGCCCTCGTTGGGAACGCTGATCCGCATCGGGCAGCAATACCTGTTCTCGGGCGAATGGTGGATATTGCTGTTCCCCTCCATCGCGCTCCTGGCGCTGGCGCTGTCGGTGAACCTGCTGGGCGACTGGCTGCGCGACGCGCTGAACCCGAGGCTGAAGTGATGCCCGAGACGACCGAACCCCTGCTGTCCGTCCGCGACCTGATGGTGGAGTTTCCCACCCGCCGCGGCATCCTGCGCGCCATCGACCGGGTGAGCTTCGACATCGCCGAGGGCGAGGTGCTGGGCATGGTCGGCGAATCCGGCGCCGGAAAGTCGCTGACCGGGGCGGCGATCATCGGCCTCCTGGAACCGCCGGGCCGCATCGCCGGGGGTGAAATCCGGCTCAAGGGCCAGCGGATCGACAACCTGCCCGCCGCCGGAATGCGCCGGATCCGCGGCAAGCGGATCGGTATGGTGTTCCAGGACCCGCTGACCTCGCTCAACCCGCTCTACACCGTTGCCCGGCAACTGGTCGAGACGATCCGCACCCATATGGACGTGACCGACCACGAGGCGCGCGAACGTGCCATCGCGCTCCTGGACCGGGTGGGCATCCCGGCGGCGCGGCGCAGGCTCGACGATTATCCGCACCATTTCTCGGGCGGGATGCGGCAGCGGGTGGTGATCGCGCTCGCGCTCGCGGCCGAGCCGGAACTGGTGATCGCCGACGAACCCACCACCGCGCTCGACGTGTCGGTGCAGTCGCAGATCATCGACCTGCTGAAGGAAATCTGCGCCGAACGCGGCGCGGCGGTGATGCTGATCACCCATGACATGGGGGTGATCGCCGAGACCGCCGACCGGGTGGCGGTGCTCTATGCCGGACGGCTGGCCGAGGTCGGGAAGGTCGCGGACGTGATCACCAATGCCGAACATCCCTATACCCACGGGCTCATGGGCTCGATCCCGACGCTGACGCAGGAAACCGACCGCCTGGTGCAGATCCCCGGCGCCATGCCGCGGCTGAACGCGATCCCGCCGGGCTGCGCCTTCAACCCGCGCTGCGACCGCGCCTTCGCCCGCTGCCTGATCGAACGCCCGGACCTGATCGAACGCCCCGGCGGACGGCAGGTCGCCTGCTGGCTTTACGACGAGGCGCAGGAGGTGGCGCATGGCTGAGGCGCTGTTGCAGATCGAAGGGCTGTGCCGCTATTTCGACGTGTCGAAACCCTGGCTCAACCGGGTGCTGGAACGCGAGGAGCGCCAGTTCCTGACCGCGGTGAAGGACGTGAATTTCGAGATCCGCCGCGGCGAGACCTTCGCGCTGGTGGGCGAGAGCGGATCGGGCAAATCGACCATCGCCAAGATGGTGGTCGGGCTGCTCGCCGCCTCCGAGGGGCGAATCCTGTTCGACGGGCAGGAGATGAGCGGCACCTCGGGCGCGGCGATGCGCACGCTGCGGCGCCGGTTCCAGATGATCTTCCAGGATCCGTTCGCCAGCCTGAACCCGCGCTGGCGGGTGGGCGACATCATCGCCGAGCCGATCCACACCTTCGGCCTGCTCAAGGGCGCGGCGATCCGCACCCGGGTGGGCGAGTTGCTGGACACCGTGGGGCTGTCGGCGGCGGATGCCGAAAAGTTCCCGCACGAGTTCTCGGGCGGCCAGCGCCAGCGGATCGCCATCGCGCGGGCGCTGTCGTCGAACCCCGAATTCATCGTCTGCGACGAACCCACCTCGGCGCTCGACGTGTCGGTGCAGGCGCAGATCCTCAACCTGATGCGCGACCTTCAGGACGAGATGGGGCTGACCTATCTGTTCATCTCGCACGATCTGTCGGTGGTGCGGCACATGGCGAACCGGATCGGCGTGCTGTATCTGGGGCGGCTGGTCGAGGTGGCCGAGGGCAAGACCCTGTTCCGCGCGCCCGAGCACCCTTATACGCGGATGCTTCTGGATGCGGTCCCGGATCTCGCACTGTCAGGCCGCCGGAGGAAGCCGGTCGAGGGCGAGATCCCGAACCCGATCGACCCGCCGCCCGGCTGCCCGTTCCACCCGCGCTGCCCGCTGGTGATGGACCGCTGCAAGCGCGAGACCCCGCGCGAGGTGCCGACCGCGACCGGCTTCGCCGCCTGTTTCGCGCTGGAGCAGGAAACCGCCGCCTGAACCAGAACCGGGGGGCTCCCGCCCCTTTGTGACGCGCTGTCGCACGTGACAAAGCGTTGGGCCCCGCCGCGCGCTTGCGCGCGCGGTGGGCCTCCGGCGGGGATATTCATGTCAAGGTGAAGGGCAGGAAAGGCCCGTAATAATCTTTCGCCTTGATGAAAACATCCTCGAGGGTGAATTGGGCGCGCAACGCGCACAAGAGGGGGCAGACAGTCCCCCTGCCCCACCCGCAACAGGCGCGGTGCTGGAACATTCCCACACCGCCTGAAACTGGCCCGCCGCCCGGTCGGATGCCGTCGCCTCAGCCCTGCGCATATCGCAGCGCCAGTTCGAACTGGAGGAAGAACAGCACGAAAACCGTGTTCAACCCCCAGGCGACCGTCAGCCAGCGCGCCAGCGTGCCCCAGAACGGGCTGGCATTCGGCGCACAACGCCAGATCGCCACCAGGATCCAGACGGTATAACCCGCCGACAGCAGGATGAGGACTTGCTGGAAGACGAGTTGCCCGGCAACAAGCGCGGTGGCGTGCAGGATGACAAGGGCCATGCTCGTCACGACGCCATAGCCCCAGAACACGACAGGCAGCGCCATCCGCCCCTGCCAGGCGCGGAGTTCAGGGGCGAAGAACCTCGTGAGCAGATGGTTTCCGGGCTCGCCCGGTGTCATGGCAACCCCTTTCGCATGGGCGGTGTCCGCAGGCCGGGCCGGTGGGTGGGCCGGGAACCGGGCAGCCATGCCGGCCGACACGGCCTGCAAACATTACCCTTGCATATAGTGTGATCCAATGCGGCGCGTTTTGAAAGGGTGTCCTTGGGCCCCGCCCGGCGGACACCGCGCGACAGGGATCACTCGTGGCGCAAGGCCTCGATCGGGTCGAGCCGGGCCGCCGAACGGGCCGGGAAATAGCCGAAGATCACCCCGACCAGCGCCGAGAAGGCGAAGGCCAGCACGACCACCACCGGGTCGGGGCTGAAGGGGATCGACATCACCCGTGACGCCACCGCCGCCAGCCCCAGCCCCAGGACCGAACCGACGATCCCCCCCAGCAGCGACAGTACCACCGCTTCGACAAGGAACTGCATCAGCACCTGACGCGCCTGTGCGCCGACCGCAAGGCGGATGCCGATTTCGCGGGTGCGCTCGGTCACGCTGACCAGCATGATATTCATGATGCCGATGCCGCCGACCAGCAGGCTGACCGCCGCCACCGCCGCCAGCAGTCCGGTCAGCACCCCCGTGACCTGGGTCAGCATCGAGGTGACCTGCTTCATGTCCATGACGCTGAAATCGTCGTCCTGTCCCGGGCCGATCCGGCGGATCTCGCGCATCATATAGGTGATTTCGCTGGCGGCGGCCTCGGTCGTGACGCCATCGGCGACGCGCACATGGATCGTGCCGACATCGGTGTTGCCGGCGATGCGGCGCTGAAAGGTGCGGATCGGCAGGAACACCACGTCGTCCTGATCGCTGCCGAAGGACGAGGCGCCCTTCGCCTCCAGCAGGCCGATGACCTCGCAGCTCATGTTTTCCAGCCGGAGCGCCTCGCCCACCGGGTCGCGGGCGCCGAAGATCTCCTGCCGCACGGTCTCGCCCAGGATGCAGACGGCGGCACCGGCGCGGGTTTCGGCATCGGTGAAGTTGCGCCCCGCGACCAGCGGCCAGTCCGAGGCGACAAGATAGCGCGCATCGGTCGCGGTGATCTGGGTGCGGTGGTTCTCGCCCCCCGCCACGACGGTGGTCGAGCCGCTGGCCACGGGTGCGGCGGTCTCGATCTGCGGCAGGCTGTCGATCAGCCGGTCAACGTCGCGCAGGGCGAAGGGCCGCGCCTGCGTCCCGCCGCCAGCGCCCGGCCCCATGCCGCGCTGGCCGGGGCGGATCATCAGGATGTTGGTGCCCAGCTTGGCGACATCCGCCGCGACCTGCTGCGACGAGCCCTGCCCCACCGTCACCATGGCGATGACCGAGGCCACGCCGATCACGATCCCCAGCACCGTCAGGAACGACCTCAGCGCGTTGCGGAAGATCGCCTTGATCGCCAGCCGCGCGGTTTCCCACAGCATGTCAGGCTGCCTTTCCCTTGCGCCGGTCGCTGTCGATCCTGCCATCGACCATCCAGATGATGCGCTCGGCATAGGCGGCCATGTCGTCTTCATGCGTGACCATGACGATGGTCAGCCCGCGCTCAAGCCGCAGTTGCACCAGCAGTTCCATGATCTCGACCGAGCGGCGGGTGTCGAGGTTGCCGGTGGGTTCGTCGGCCAGAAGCACCTGCGGGTCGCCCGCCAGCGCGCGCGCGATCGCCACCCGCTGCTGCTGGCCGCCCGAAAGCTGTGACGGGTCGTGATGTTCGCGCCCCTCCAGCCCGACCAGCGCCAGCGCCCGCATTGCGCGTTCCACGCGTTCTTCGCGCGGCAGACCCTTGTAGATCAACGGCAATTCCACATTGTCCAGTGCCGAGGTGCGCGCCAGCAGGTTGTAGCCCTGAAAGATGAAGCCCAGGTAATTGCGCCGCAGAAGCGCCCGCTGGTCGCGGGTCAGCCCGGCGATCTCGACCCCCTCGAACAGGTACTGCCCCGAGCTCGGCCGGTCGAGACAGCCGATCACGTTCATCGCCGTTGACTTGCCGGACCCGCTCGGCCCCATGATCGCGACGAACTCGCCCCGCTCGATATCGAGATCGACGCCATCGAGCGCCCGGACCTCGGCCGCGCCCTCGCCATAGACGCGGGTGACGCCGCGCAGCCGGATCAGCGGCGGTTCCCCGGCCATCTCAGCCGTCCTGCCCGATGATCACTGGATCGCCCTCGGCAAGATCGCCGCCCCGGATCTCGGTAAGGCGCCCGTCGGTGTCGCCGGGCTCGACCGCGACCGCGACCGCCGCGCCGTCGCGCAGGACATAGACCGACCGCGCCGCCCGCGGCACCTCCGTCCGGGCCGGGCCGCGCGGCATGATCAGGCCCAGAAGGCCGCTGCGGCTGTCGCCCCCACCCGCGACGCCCGCGTCCGCATCCGTCTGCACGGGCCGGAACCTGAGCGCGGCGTTCGGCACCACCAGCGCATCCGTGACCCGATGCACGGTGATTTCGGCGGTGGCGGTCATGCCCGGGCGCAACGCGAGGTCGGTATTGTCGACGTCGAGCGTGGCCAGATAGGTCACCACCCCGTCCACGACCGCGGGGGCATAACGGATGGTGGCGATCCCGGCGGTAAAGACCCGGTCGTCATGGGCATCGACCGTGAAACTGGCCGGGTTGCCCGGCGCCAGGCGGCCGATGTCGGCCTCGTCCACCGCGACGCGCAGTTCCATCCGGGTCAGGTCTTCGGCCACCGAGAACAGCACCGGCGCCTGTAGCGAGGCCGCGACGATCTGGCCCGCATCGGCCTGGCGGTCCAGAACCACGCCGTTGATCGGCGAACAGATGCAAGCCTTTGCAAGCTCGGTCTCGGCCAGTCGCAGGTTGGCGCCGGACAGGGCCACGTCCGCCTCCGCGACCTCGCGCTCGGCCAGCGCGCGGTCCAGCGCGGCCCGGGCGGTGTTCAGGTTCTGGCGGGTGGCCGCGCCGCGTTCGTCCAGTTCGAACGCCGTCTGGAAGTTGGTCTGGGCCTCGCCCAGGTTGGCCTGCGCCCGGGCCACGCCGGCCTCGGCCGCGCGCAGGGCGGCGCGCTGGACCTCGACCCGGGCTTCAAGGTTGTCGGTGTTGAGCCGGGCGAGAACCTGGCCCGCCTGCACCGCATCGTTGAAGTCCACCAGCACTTCGGCCAGCGTTCCCGAAAGCTCGCTGGAGATATCGACCATGTTGGTGGGCTCGACCGAGCCGGTCGCGGTCACCGTCACCACGATATCGCCGCGCGTTGCAGGTTGCGTCACATAGCCGGGGCCGTCGCCTTCGCCGCCGAAGAAGACAAGGTAGCCCAGCCCCAGCGCCGCGGCGGCGGCAAGCCCGGACAGCGCCCATCCCCGCCAGCGCCGGGTTCGCCCGGCGCCGATGCCAAGGGCGGTCTCGATCTCATGCTTCCGGTCGTTCATTCCCCACCCCCGGGTGTCCACGCCGCATCGTGAACCGATTTGTGCAGCACTACCGGATTCTGCCATGGGGCGGAACGCCACATTGCAAATTCCCCCGGCGTGCCCCGACTGTGACGCTGGACGCCCGGCAGCAGGGCCCGGCCGGGCACATGGCGCAGGTCGGCATATCGGAAGCGGCGCGCGACGCGGTGGTGCCCGTGGCCCGTTTCAGCCCTGCTCGCCTTCGCCCTGACCGCCGAGCTCGCCGATATCGAGGATCGGGGATGCATCGATATGCGAAGCATCCAGCATCGCCGCCACCCGTTCGAGGACCGAAACGAACATTGCCTGCTCCCAGGGCTCCATGGCTTCGAACTGGTTGACATAACGCTGCTGGAGCGCGTCCGGCGCGCGCTCGCAGGCCGCGGTTCCGGCGGGGGTGATGACGATATTGGTCTGACGGCGGTCCAGCCGGGAGGGATGCCGCTCGACCATCCGTTTCTTTTCCAGCCGGTCGATCAGCGAAGACATGGTGGGCTGCGAGACCCCCATCCGCGCCGCAATCGCCTTTGGCGTGGATTCCCCTTCTTCCGCAACGATCTGCAACACCCGGACCTGTGCCGCCGTCAGCCCCGCCGCCTTGGCAAGCTTGCGGCCGTAAAGCTCGGTCGAGCGCAGGATCCGTCGCAGCGCGATCAGGCTTTCATCTGTGCGATCCATCTCTTCCCCCAACGGACCCCTGCGGCGCCGGTTGGCGACAACAGCCACGCCGGACCTGTTTGATACCGCTTTTGTGCCGCCCGGGGCAAGCGCGCCGACGCGGCGAAGGACCGCCCGCCGGGGCGGATTGCGCGCCATGCGGCATCATTTGGGGGTTGACCTTAAGCGCCAGATATATAGTTAGTTAGCCTAACGAAGCAAAAAGAGGCCGAATTCGTGTTCGACAGCCCAACGCCAATGACCCCGCCAAACGGGCGGATCACGCTGCGCAAGCCGGTGGACGCCGATGGTTCCGATATCTGGGAGTTGATCGCCGGGTGCCAGCCGCTCGATCACAACTCGATGTATTGCAACCTGCTCCAGTGCGATCACTTCGCCGAAACCTGCGTGCTGGCCGAACTGGATGGCGAGGTGGTCGGCTGGATTTCCGGCTATCTGGTCCCTGACGATCCCGAAACCCTGTTCATCTGGCAGGTGGCGGTGTCCGGGCGCGCCCGGGGCCAGGGCCTTGCCCAGCGGATGCTCGGGGACATCCTCGACCGGGACGCCTGCGCGGGTGTCGGCAGGCTCAAGACCACGATCACCCGCGACAACGCCGCATCCTGGGCGCTGTTCCGCCGCTTTGCCGAACGCCGGGGCGCCGGGCTGGACAGCACGGCCCATTTCACACGCGACAGGCATTTCGACGGCCGCCACGCGACCGAACACATGGTGACGATCACCTTTGCCGAAGCGATGCGCGCCGCCGCCTGAGACCGGCGCCCCCTCGCCCCATAATGACCCGAGAGGTTTCCATGACCACCGTCACGACCGCCGGAACCGCCATCTTTGCGCGCCGCGAAAGCGAGGTGCGCAGCTATTGCCGTTCCTTCGACACCGTTTTCACCAGGGCGCGGGGCGCGACGCTGACCGATGCCGGGGGCCGCGACTATACCGACTTTCTTTCCGGCTGTTCCTCGCTGAATTACGGGCACAACGACCCGGACATGAAACAGGCGCTGGTCGAGCATATCACCGGCGACGGTATCGCCCATGCGCTTGATATGTACACATCGCAAAAGGCCGCGTTTCTTGAGACGTTCGAACGGCTGGTGCTGGAACCGCGCGGCATGGACCACAGGCTGATGATGGTCGGCCCGACCGGCACCAACGCCGTAGAGGCGGCGATGAAACTGGCCCGCAAGGTCACCGGCCGCAGGAACATCATCGCCTTCACCAACGGCTTTCACGGCATGTCGCTCGGGGCGCTGGCGGCAACGGCCAATGCGGGCAAGCGCGCCGGGGCCGGCGGCGTATCGCTGCCCGATGTCACGCATATGCCCTATGAGGGCGCGCTTGGCGACACCGACACCCTGGCGGTGATCGACACGATGCTGGGCAATCCCTCGGGCGGGATCGACGCCCCGGCGGCGTTCCTGGTCGAGCTGGTACAGGGCGAAGGCGGGCTGAATGCGGCCTCGGCCGGATGGGTGCGCGGCATCGCGGCGCTGGCCGGAAAGCACGGCGCCCTGCTGATCATCGACGATATCCAGGCCGGGATCGGCCGGGCCGGTTCGTTCTTTTCCTTCGACGACATGGGCGTCGAACCCGATATGGTGACGCTGGCCAAGTCGCTTTCGGGCTTTGGCCTGCCCTTCGCGGCGGTGCTGATCCGGCCCGGGCACGACATCTGGAAACCGGCCGAACATAACGGCACCTTTCGCGGCAATACCCATGCCTTTGTCACCGGCCGGGTCGCGCTGGAAAAGTTCTGGTCCGACGGCGCGTTCGCCGACGGGGTTGCAAGAAGGGCCCGCGTGCTGGCCGACGGCCTCGACCGCATCGCCGCCCGTATCCCCGGTGCGCGGCGCAAGGGTCGCGGCATGATGCAGGGCGTCGATGTCGGCTGTGGCGACCTGGCGGATGCGATCTGCGCCGAAGCCTTCCGCAACGGCCTTGTGATCGAAACATCAGGCGCCCACGGCGAGGTGGTCAAGGTTCTTGCCCCGCTGACCATTCCCATGGAGCAGTTCCGCGCCGGTCTCGCCACGCTTGAGGCCGCCGCCGAAGCCCTGACCCCCACCCGATTTGCCGCGGAGTAACCGACATGATCGTACGCGATTTCAACCAGTTGAAAACCACCGACAAGGCCGTATCCGACGCGCGCTGGACTTCGGTCCGGATGCTGCTGGCGGATGACGGGATGGGGTTTTCGTTCCACATCACCACGCTTGAAGCGGGGTCCGAACACACTTTCGAATACAAGAACCATTTCGAAAGCGTGTTTTGCATGGCCGGACGCGGCTCGATCACCGATCTGGCCACCGGCGAGGTCCACGAGATCCGGCCCGGGGTGATGTATGCGCTGAACCTGCACGACCGGCACACCCTGCGGGCCGAGGAGGAACTGGTCATGGCCTGCTGCTTCAACCCGCCGGTGACCGGGACCGAGGTGCATCAGCCCGACGGCTCCTATGCCGCCGCGCCGACCTGATCGCGCGCCGCGACCTGCCCGAACACGCCCAGACCTTGACGAGAGAAAACATGACGATCCAACGCAACCCCGCATCCGATCCCGCCGACCCGGCCCCGGCCCGCCCCGCTGAACGGGAACATGCCGCCCCCATGCTCTGGGGCGCGTGGAACGACAAGGCGCCGATCGCCGAGCAGGCGGCGGCGGCCTTCGGCGGCGGCTATGTGGCGATACGCGGCGTCTTTGCCCCGCCCGGGGCGCAGGCGCTGATTCCGGCATCGGCGGTGCTCCCCGAAGATGGCCGTACGCAATCCGGGACAGCGGTCGGCCGGGAAAACCCCGACCGGAAAGACCAATGACCGGGACCGGCCGCACCCATACCGTGGAAAAGATCGGCGGCACCTCGATGTCGCGCCTCCGCGAACTGGTCGGTCCCCTGTTCATGGGCGGCGGCGGCCTTTATGGCCGCGTGTTCGTCGTCTCTGCCTTTGCCGGGGTCACCGATCTGCTGCTTGAGCACAAGAAGACCGGCGAACCCGGCGTCCATGCGCTGTTTTCCGGGGTCGGCAGCGATCACGGCTGGTCACGGAAACTGTCCGATGTGGCCGGGGCGATGGGCGCCGCACATGGTGCGGTGCTCGACCATCCCGCCGACCGCGGCCTTGCCGACGATTTCGTGCGCGAGCGGATCGAGGGCGCGCGAAACTGCCTGACCGACCTGCAACGCCTTGCGTCCTACGGGCATTTCCGGCTGTCGCAGCACATGACGATCATCCGCGAACTGCTTGCGGGGCTGGGCGAGGCACATTCCGCCTATGTCACCGCGCTGCTTTTGCGCCGACACGGCCTTGCGGCGCGGTTCGTCGATCTTTCCGGCTGGCGCGACGAGGCCGAGGTCTCGCTCGATGAGCGGATCGAGGGCGCGCTTGCCGGTATCGACTTCGCGCGCGAGATGCCGATCGTCACCGGCTATGCCCAATGCACCGAAGGGCTGATGCGCGAGTTCGACCGTGGTTATTCCGAGGTCACCTTCAGCCGCATCGCCGCCCTGACCCGGGCCCGCGAGGCGATCATCCACAAGGAATTCCACCTGTCGTCGGCCGACCCCCGGCTGGTCGGCACCGACACGGTGCGGATCATCGGCCATACCAGCTACGACGTCGCCGACCAGCTTTCGAACATGGGGATGGAGGCGATCCACCCATCGGCCGCCAAGATGCTGCGCCAGGCGGGCGTGGCCCTGCGCGTCACCAACGCGTTCGAGCCCGACCACCCCGGCACGCTGATCGACGGGACCCCGACCGGCGCCCCGGCCTGCGAGATCGTCACCGGCCGCAACGTCCATGCGCTGGAACTGTTCGAACAGGACATGGTGGGCGTAAAGGGCTATGACGCCCGGACGCTGGAAATCCTGACCCGGCACCGGGTGTATATCGTGTCGAAAGTCTCGAACGCCAACACGATCACCCATTACGTCGATGCCCCGCCCAAGCAGATCCGCCGGGTCGAGAACGATCTGCGCGAAGCCTGTCCGCAGGCCGATATCGGCGTCCGTGCCGTCGCCATCGCCTCGGTGATCGGGCACGACCTCAGCGGGCTCAAGGTGATGGCGCGCGGGCTTGGCCGCCTTGCCGAGGCCGGGATCGAGGTGCTGGCCGCACAGCAGACCACCCGCAGTGTCGATGTGCAGTTCATCATCGGCAGATCCGACCTCGACGCCGGCGTGCGGGCCCTGCACGACCTCGTTGCCCCCGACGGACAGGCCCGGCAGCTCAAGGCCGCCTGAACCGGGCCACCCGAACCGGAACGGGGCTCCCGCCCCTTTGTGACGCGCTGTCGCGCGTGACAAAGCGTTGGGCCCCGCCGCGCGCTTGCGCGCGTGGCAAAGCACTTATTCATGCCGCGCTTGCGCGCGGCGGGCCTCCGGCGGGGATATTCATGTCAAGGCGAAGGGCAGGAAAGGCCCGTAATATTCTTTCGCCTTGATGAAAATATCCTCGGGCGCGGCGCCGGTATCAGTTTCCGGCGCTTTCCATCCTGCGGTTCTCGATCACCTCTTCCAGCCAGCCGAGGCGCATCTCGGGGACCGAGGACAACAGCAGGTCGGTGTAATCGTCATAGGGCGGCGCCAGCACCTGCGACTTCGGACCGTAGCGCACAAGCCGTCCGCGATACATCACCGCGATGGAATCGGCGATCGCCCGCACCGTCGCCAGATCGTGGGTGATGAACAGATAGGCCACGTTCTCGCGCTTCTGCAATTCCAGCAGCAGCTTGAGGATGCCGTCCGCCACCAGCGGGTCGAGCGCCGATGTCACCTCGTCGCAGATGATCAGCTTCGGCCGCGCCGCCAGCGCGCGGGCGATGCAGACCCGCTGCTTCTGCCCGCCCGAGAGTTCCGCCGGGTAGCGGTCGGCAAAGCCAGTGCCAAGTTCGATGGCGTCGAGCAGTTCCTGCACCCGCTCGTTCCGCTTGCGCCCGCGCAGGCCGAAGTAGAACTCCAGCGGCCGGCCGATGATGGTGGCCACGGTCTGGCGCGGGTTCATCGCCACATCGGCCATCTGGTAGATCATCTGCAACTCACGCAGGTCATCGCGCGAGCGGTCCTTGAGCGCGGGGGAGAGCCTGCGCCCGGCGAAGGTGATCTCGCCCGAAGTAGGGGGCAAGAGGCCGGTGATCGCCCGCGCCAGCGTCGATTTGCCGGAGCCCGATTCGCCCACCACGGCCAGCGTCTGGCCCGGCGCGATCCCGACCGAGACATCCGACAGCACATCCTGCGAAATCCCGGGATAGCGGGCGGTGACATTCGCCACCCGCAGCACGGGTTCGGCCGGGGCGGTCTCCTCATGCTCGATGCCGCGCACCGAGACCAGCGCCCTTGTATAGTCCTCGCGCGGGGCCTCGATGATCTGTTGCGTCGTGCCGTGTTCCACCATCCTGCCCTGACGCAGCACCATGATCTCATCCGAGACCTGCGCCACCACGGCGAGGTCGTGGGTGATGTAGAGCGCACCGACGCCGGTGTCGCGGATCGCCTCCTTGATCGCGGCGAGCACGTCGATCTGGGTGGTCACGTCCAGCGCGGTCGTCGGTTCGTCGAAGATCACCAGATCGGGCTGCGGGCAGAGCGCCATCGCCGTCATCGCCCGCTGCAACTGCCCGCCCGAGACCTGATGCGGATAGCGGCGCCCGAAGCTTTCCGGGTTCGGCAGGCCCAGCTTGCGGAACAGGGTCACGGCGCGCTTCTCGGCCTCGGAGCGGCTGGCGAGGCCGTGTTCCAGCGTGGCCTCGATCACCTGTTCCATCAGCTTCTTGGCCGGGTTGAAGGCCGCCGCCGCCGACTGGGCGACATAGGTGACCTCGCGCCCGCGCAGCCTGCGAAGCTGCGAGGGCCGGGCAAGGCGGATTTCCCGGCCGTTCAGGAACACCTCGCCCCCGGTCAGCCGCACGCCGCCGCGGCCGTAGGCCATGGCGGAGAGGCCGATGGTGGACTTGCCCGCGCCGGATTCGCCGATCAGCCCCAGCACCCTGCCCTTTTCCAGCTTCAGCGAGACGCCATCGACGATCAGCACATCCCGCGGCGGCCCGTCGGGCGGGTAACTTGTGGCCTCGATCCTCAGATCGCGGATATCCAGCAGGGTATCAGCCACCGCGCCCCCCTTTCAGGCTGGTCGTGCGGGTCAGGATCCAGTCCGCCACGAGGTTCACGGAAATGGCCAGCGCCGCGATGGCCCCCGCCGGGATCAGCGCGGCGGCGATGCCGAAGACGATTCCTTCCTTGTTCTCGCGCACCATGCCGCCCCAGTCGGAATCCGGCGGCTGCACCCCGAGCCCGAGGAACGACAGCGCCGAGAGGAACAGCACCGCGTAGATGAAGCGCAGGCCCAGTTCCGACACCAGGGGCGACAGCGCGTTGGGCAGGATCTCGCGGAAGATGATCCAGCGCCGACCCTCGCCGCGCAGCTTGGCGGCCTCGACGAAATCCATGACGTTGATGTCGGCGGCAACCGCGCGCGAAAGGCGATAGACGCGGGTGGAGTCCAGCAAGCCCATCACCATGATCAGCACCGGGATGGTCGAGGGCAGCACCGACAGCACCACGAGGCCGAAGATCAGCGTCGGGATCGACATCAGCAGATCGACGAAACGCGACATGATCGTGTCGAACCAGCCGCCGACCACCGCCGCCGCGAAGCCGAGGATCGCACCCAGCGAAAACGCCAGCGCCGTGGCGGCGGCGGCGATGAACACGGTGATGCGCGCGCCGTAGATCATCCGCGACAGCAGATCGCGGCCGAGATTGTCGGTGCCCAGCCAATGCGCGGCCGAACGCGGCTCCCACACCCCGCCGATGATCTGCGAGCCGGGATAGGGCGCGATCCATGGCGCGAACACCGCCGCGAACAGGAACAGGCTGGTGAAGAACAGCCCGATCAACGCGCCGACCGGGATGCGGCCAAGTCCGGGGATGGCGATCATCGCGGGTGCCTCAGTCGCGGATTGGCAAGGATGGCGACAATATCGGCGACAAGGTTCAGCCCGATATAGACCGCCGCGAAGATCAGCCCCACCGCCTGCACCACCGGCACGTCGCGCCGGGCGACGTGATCCACCAGATACTGGCCCATGCCGGGATAGACGAAGATCACCTCGACCACCACGACGCCGACCACGAGGAAGGCGAGGTTCAGCATCACCACGTTGACGATGGGCGCGATGGCGTTCGGGAAGGCATGGCGGCGGATGATGTCGAACTGCGACAGGCCCTTGAGTTCCGCCGTTTCGATATAGGCCGACTGCATGATATTCAGGATCGCCGCCCGCGTCATCCGCATCATATGGGCAAGCACCACCAGCGTCAGCACCGTGGCCGGCAGCGCGATGGCCCGCATCCGGTCGAGAAAGGGCATCCCCTCATAGACGGTGGAAAAGCTGGGAAACCAGTTCAGTTTCACGGCAAAGAAATAGATCAGCACATAGCCGATGAAGAACTCGGGCAGCGAGGTCGAGGCCAGCGCCGTGCCCGAGATCATCTTGTCGATCGGCCCGTTGCGGTAACGCACCGCCAGCAACCCCAGAAGGATCGCCAGCGGCACCGAAACCACGGCGGCCCAGAACGCAAGGAACAGCGTGTTCTTGAGCCGGGGACCGATGGCGGTGGCGATATCCAGCCGGTTCGACAGCGCCGTGCCCAGATCGCCGGTCAGCACGCCGCCGAGCCACGAGAAATAGCGCACCACGGCGGGCTGATCCAGGCCAAGCTCGCGCCGCAGGTTCTCCAGCGCCTGCGGCGTCGCGGCCTGGCCGAGGATCGACTGCGCCACGTCGCCGGGAAGGATCTCGGTGCCGAGAAAGATCAGCACCGAGACGGCGAACAGAAGCAGGATGCCGAGCGCGATGCGCTGGGCGACCAGCTTCAGGATTTCGGCCCCTCCGGCCACCGGCCCGGCCTACTGGTCCAGCCAGACACGGGTCGCCGCCCGCAGGTTCGAGGTTTCGTGGTTCGGGTCGCGCACCCAGCCCTGGACCTCATCGCGGCGGGCATCGAGGAAGTCGTTGAACATCGGCAGGATCAGCCCGCCGTCGTCGCGCACCTTCAGCGCCGCCTCGCGGTAAAGCCCGGCCCGGCGGGTCTGGTCAAGCTCGGCCCGCGCCTCAAGGATGATGTTGTCGAAACCCTCGTCGAAGAAGCGGGTGTCGTTCCAGTCGGCGTTCGAGGTGTAGGCGGTGGAATACATCGAATCCTGCGACGGCCGCCCGCCCCAGTAGGAGGCGCAGAACGGTTGCGCGTTCCAGACCTCGGTCCAGTAGCCGTCGCCCGGCTCGCGCTGGACCTGAATCTCGATCCCGGCCCGCGCCGCCTGCTGCTGGAACAGTTGCGCGGCATCCACGGCACCGGGGAAGGCCACCTCGGAGGTGCGCAGCAGCACCGGCCCGTCATGGCCCGAACGGTCGAAGTAGAACTTCGCCTGATCGGGGTCGTAGGTGCGCTGCTCGATCCCGTCCGGGAACAGCGCGTAGGATTCGTTGATCGGAAAGTCGTTGCCGACCGAGGCATGGCCCATCAGGATCTGGTTCACCATCTGCTCGCGGTCGACGGCAAGCTTGAGCGCCATGCGCAGGTCGGCATTGTCGAAGGGCGCCGTGTTGCAATGCATGATGAACACGTAATGGCCCTTGGACGGCGTGGCCTCGATCACCACGCCCGGCGCGCGTTCCAGCAGCGCGACGGTGCGCGGCTCGACCCGGTTGATGATATGCACCTGCCCCGATTGCAGCGCGGCGGTGCGCGCGGTCGGGTCGTTGATGACGATCACCTCGACCGAACCCACATGGCCCACGTCCTCGCGCCAGTAGCCGTCGTATTTGGTGCTGACATGGCGCACGCCGGGGTCGTTCACCTCGACCCGGTAGGGGCCGGTGCCGATCCCGGCCGCGGGATCGTCGTAACCGCCGTTCGGCTGGATCACCAGATGATAGTCGGTCAGCAACAAGGGCAGGTCGGCGTTGCCGCGCTGGAGCCGGACCACCACATCGTCGCCATCCACATCAATCGAGGCGATATCGCGCAGCACGCCCAGCGCGGCGGATTCGGTGTTCTCGTCCGAATGGCGGCGCAGGGTCTGGGCCACGTCCTCGGGCGTCAGATCCTTGCCGTTGTGGAAGGTCACGCCCTTGCGGATCTTGAAATGCCACTCGGCTGCGTCGGCCGAGGCTTCCCAGGATTCGGCCAGCACCGGCTGGGGCGAGCCGTCCTCGGGCGATTGCAGCACCAGCAGCTCACCCCAGGTGGAGCCGAAGTTCTGCGGCACCTGCGTCAGCCAGGTCGCCGGATCGAGGCTGTTGGTCGATTCGCCGCCCTGCAACCCCATGCGCAGATGCCCGCCCTTCTGCGGCGCCTGGGCGCTGACCGCCGAGGCCAGCAGGCCGTTGGCCATCGCGGCGGTCACCCCCAGCGCACCGGCGCGGCCAAGGAAAGCGCGGCGGCTGTGTTTGCCCTGCGCGGCGCGGGCCAGAAGATAGCGGAGTTCGTCATTCATCGGATGTCTCCCTGTGACATGCGTTCGTTCGGTTCGATATGGACGCTTCGATACTGGCGGTTCGATACGGCTGTTCGACACGGACGCGGATTTTGTTGATTGGCGAATCAATAACCCGCAGACCGCCGCGCGGGCAACAAATTTTCGCCAGCCCGGCCGCAATGGTCATATTCGGTCGCGTGCGGCCTCCTCTGTGTGGTGACAAGGCGGCACGGGGCGACCCCCGGCACCGGGCCGGGTCGCGCGGAAAGTTCGATCCGTCATGGGGTTATGCTGCGGTGTCGCGGCACGAATGTCAAACGGATCGCTCGGGCTGTTGCTGGCGGGAACGGACGGCTAGGGTCGCGCGCAGGACAGACGAAGGCGGCGGCACGGGCGAAAGCTGCCGCCCGGACCAGCCGCCAGCCAGAAAGGAGCCGTCCCGATGCCCCGCCCCAACATCCTGATCCTGATGGCGGATCAGCTCAATGGTACACTGTTTCCCGACGGCCCCGCCGACTGGCTGCACGCGCCGAACCTGCGGCGGCTGGCGGCGTGTTCGGTCCGGTTCGCGAACGCCTATACCGCAAGCCCGCTCTGCGCGCCGGGGCGGGCCTCGTTCATGTCGGGGCAGTTGCCTTCGCGCACGCGGGTCTATGACAATGCGGCCGAATTCGCCTCGGACATCCCGACCTATGCCCACCACCTGCGCCGGGCGGGCTATGCCACGGCGCTGTCGGGCAAGATGCATTTCGTCGGCCCCGACCAGTTGCACGGGTTCGAGGAGCGGCTGACCACCGACATCTACCCGGCCGATTTCGGCTGGACCCCGGATTACCGCAAGCCGGGCGAGCGGATCGACTGGTGGTATCACAACCTCGGTTCGGTCACCGGGGCGGGGGTGGCCGAGGTGACGAACCAGCTCGATTACGACGACGAGGTGACGTTTCACGCCGTCCGCAAGGTCCACGACTACGCCCGCGACCCGGACCGTCGGCCCTGGTGCCTGACCGTCAGCCTGACCCATCCGCATGATCCCTATGTCGCCCGCCGCCGCTACTGGGATCTGTATGAGGGCAGCCCGCATCTGGCCGCGCCCGAGGCGATTCCCTACGACGACCAGGATCCCCATTCCCGCCGTCTGATGGATGCCTGCGACTGGCGGGCCTTCGACATCACCCCCGAGCATGTCGCACAGGCGCGGCAGGGCTATTTCGCCAATACCTCCTATGTGGACGACAGGTTCGGCGAGGTTCTTGCCGCGCTGGAGGCCACCCGGCAGGAGGCGGTGGTGGTCGTCGTGTCCGACCATGGCGACATGCTGGGCGAGCGCGGGCTGTGGTTCAAGATGAGCTTTTTCGAGGGCTCATGCCGGGTGCCCCTGATGATCGCCGCCCCCGGGCTGGCGCCGGGGCGGGTCGGGCAGCCGGTCTCCACCCTCGATGTGCTGCCGACGCTCTGCGCGCTGGCGGGGGTCGATCTGGACGGGATCGCCCCCTGGACCGAGGGCGAGAACCTGTTGCCGCTGGCCGCGGGCACGGGTTCGCGCGGACCGGTGGCGATGGAATACGCCGCCGAGGGCAGTCATGCGCCGCTGGTGGCGCTGCGCGACGGGCGCTGGAAATACATCCGCTGCGCGCTCGACCCCGATCAGTTGTTCGACCTGGAGGCCGACCCGGCGGAGCGGCGCAACCTTGCCGCCGATCCGGCTTTCGCCGGGGAACTGGCGCGGCTGCGGGCGATGGCGGAGGCGCGCTGGGATCTGGATGCCTTCGACGCGGCGGTGCGCGAAAGCCAGGCCCGGCGGCTGGTGGTCTATGAGGCGCTGCGCAACGGGGCCTGGTATCCGTGGGATCACCAGCCGCTGCAACGCGCCTCGGAACGCTACATGCGCAACCACATGGACCTGAACGTGTTGGAGGAAGCCCGCCGCTTCCCGCCGGGGGATTAGCCGGCGGCACCCTTCCCCGTCACGCCTGCGTCGGCTTCCGGCGCGCACCGGGCCGCGCCCGCGCCGCCGCATCCGGCCAGCCAGCCGGATTCATTGCGCCACCCCCTCCGGGCGGCCCGCCATCAGCCGCAGGGGCGTATAGGTCATCACCACCTCGCCGCGCTGGTTGACGATGCGGTTGGTCGTCCGCACGAGGCCGCGCCCGGCCTTGCGCGCGGGCCTGACCTCGGTCACCTCGATCTCCACATGGATCGTGTCGCCTTCCAGCACCGGCCCTTCGACATTCAGTTCCATATGCAGGAAGGCAAGCCCCGTTCCCTGTGCGGTGGCGTTCAGCACCAGCCCCTCGGCCAGCGCCAGCGCAAGCGCCGCGGGCGCCGGGCGGCCGGGAATGGCGGAATGCCGCGCCCGGAACTCGGCATCGACGAACAGCGATTCCAGCATCCCGGCGCAGGAGATGAAGTTGACGATATCGGTCCCGGTCACGGTGCGGCCGAAGGTGCGGAACTTCCGGCCCGGCTCAAGGTCGTTCCAGTAGAACCCCTGTCCGACGAGTTGCATGGTCTTCCTTCCTTTCTGTCCGTGGTTCATCCGGGCGGCGGCAGCGCCTCGGGCCGGATCAGCCGTTGCGAGAACCAGAACGGCGCGCAGGCCGCGACGATGCTGACCCCCGAGAACAGGAAGGCCGCGCGGTAATCCCCCGTCAGGTCGTGCAGGAAACCCGAAAGCCACGCACCGAAGGCCGAACCGAAGGACATCGCCATGAAGATCGTGCCGAAGATCGAGGCCACCCGCCCGCCCGCGAAGATACGCGCCGTCAGCGTCGAGACGATCGGCCCGCGCGCCCCCTGGCTGAGGCCGAAGGCGATGACATAGACCAGCACCAGAAACGGGCTTGCCACCGCCGAGAACCCGAGCAGCGCGGAGACGCCGACGAAGGTGCCCGCGAAGGAGAGCGTGGCGGCAAAACGGTTGCCGAACCGCGCCGAAAGCCAGCCCGCGCCGACCACGCCGACGATCGACAGCATCCCCGAGGCGCCGAAGGCCAGCGCGGCCTCGATGGGCGGATAGCCGCGATCGACCAGATAGGCCACGGTCTGCACGATCACGCTGTAGACCCCGCAGGCGGTGAAGAAGAACACCTGCACCAGCAGCCAGAACTCGACCGTGCGCAGGGCGCTGCGGATCGTCCAGCCCGGCCCGGGGTCGGCCGCGTCGGCTTCGCGCATCACGGGCCGCACCCGGCCCGCCGCGATCCGCCGCCATGGCATCAGCAGCAACACCGGCATCAGCGCCGTCAGGCACAGCGCGATCAGCCGGTAGGTCGCGCGCCAGCCGTAGGCGTCGATCCCGGCCTGTGCCAGCGGCACGATGACGAAGATGCCCGACCCCAGCCCGGCATAGGCCAGCGCGACCGCCAGGCTCATGTTGCGGTCGAACCAGCGGCCGATCAGCGCCGCCGCCGTCACCATGCCCAAGGCCGAGGCCGCCAGCCCGCAAAGCCCGCCGATCAGCACATAGACCTGCCACAGCGCATCGGCGGAACCCGCGGCCCACATCGCCCCGGTCAGCACCGCAAGCCCGCCGCCATAGGTCACGCGGGGGCCCCAGCGGTCCAGCACCATGCCCGAAAGCGGCGCCGTCAGCCCCACGGTGATGAGATAGATCGAATAGATCCCGGTCAGGGTCGAGCGGCTCCAGCCGAATTCGGCCTCCAGCGGCAGCATGAACACCATGAAGGTGTCGACCACGCCGCGGGCGACGAAGTTGAACAGGAACCCGGCGGCCACGACCAGCCCGGCCAGCATCCTGAGATCCCGCCCGCTATCGCCTTCGGGCGCCGCCTGCGTGGTCATGTCCTTCTTGTCCTGTCCCGTCCCGGCGCGCGAACGCCGCCCCCGGAACCGGCCGGGGGCGGCGCATTGGTCCGGCCCGCGCCTATTCCGTCGTTTCCAGCGCCGCGCGGAAGGCTTCGAGCACCTCGGTCCCCGGACGGCCGCGCCCGTCGAGTTCGGCGGCCCATTCGCCGCTGACCTCCTGCATGAGCGAGAGCAGCCGTTCTTCATCCCCGGCGGGCAGGCTGACGAAGGTCACGCCGGAATCGGCGATGGTCTGCTTGTCCTTGAGGTCAAGCTCGTCGGCCGCCGCGCAGCCCGCGGCGATCGCCTCCTCGGCGGCGGTGGTGAAGGCGTCCTGCACGTCCCCGGGCAGGGCGTCCCAGCGATCCTGCGAGATGAGATAGGTCACGACGAAAGAGCCGAAGTTGACCCCCTGCGTGCCGTATTTCAGCAGCGGGTGCAGGTCATAGGGCAGCACGCTGGAATGCGGGAACAGGATCGCGTCGATGGTGCCGCGCGACAGGGCGTCGCGGGTCTCGGGCGCGGCGATCTGCACCGGAACCCCGCCGATCTTGACGGTGCCGATTTCCTTGGCGCCGCCGGTGGTGCGGATCTTGAGGTTCGCAAGGCTGGCAAGGTCGGTGATCGGCGCGTTTGCCGTCATCACCTGATAGGCGGGCAATACCAGCACCAGCAGCGCCCGCACGTCGTTCGGCGCGAATTCAAGCTGATCGAGCGCCCCGCCCGGCCGGGCGATCTCCCACAGCGCCTTTGTGCCGTGGCACGAGCTGGTGAAGCTCTCGGGCAGTTCGGCCACCGATGACAGCGGCAGCTTGTCGCTGACATAGGACGGGCCGACATAGCCCACATCCATCACCCCGCTCAGCGTCAGGTCGAGCAGATCCTTGGCCTTGCCGAGCTGCTCGGCCGGGTAATATTCGAACGCGACCTTGCCGCCGGTCAGTTCGGTCACCCGCTCCATCCAGGGTTTGGTCATGTTCTCGGGGATGTAATGCCCCACGGGAAAGCTGTCGCCCAGACGCAGGGTCATGTCCTGCGCCTCGGCACCGGGGGCGGCCAGCGCCACCGCGCCAAGCGCGGTCGCGGCAAGCAGCGTGGTACGGATACGGGTCTTCATGGTGGTCTCCTCCTCCTTGGACTTTCTGGTTTGCCCGCCGGTCACTGCATCGTGGACGGAAGCCACAGCACAAGGGCCGGAAAGGCGGTAAGCAGGGCGATCACGAGCAGATGCGCCCAGACATGGGGCAGGACGCCGCGGAACAGCTCGCCCAGCGGGCGGCGGGTGTATCGCGCAACGACGAAGACGTTCATCCCGAGGGGGGGCGTGACCATGCCGACCTCGGCCGTCACCACCACGATCACCCCGAACCAGACCGGATCGAAGCCGAGCGACATCACCAGCGGCAGCACCACCGGCACCGTCAGGATCAGGATCGCGATCTGGTCCATGAAGAAGCCGAGGATGATGTAGCCGATCAGGATCAGCACCATGATCGTCATCGGCGCCAGCGGCAGCCCGCCCACCCAGTCCGTAAGGTCGTTCGTCACCCGCGCCAGCGTGAAGTAGTAGCCGAAGACATGCGCGCCGAGGATGATGAACAGGATCATGCAGGTGGTCTGCGCCGCGCGGCGCAGCGCCCCGGTCAGCGCCGGAAAGGTCAGCTTGCGTTCCTTGATCGCCAGCAGCATGGCGACGAAGGCGCCGATGCCCGAGGCTTCGGTCGGCGTGGCGATGCCGGTGTAGATCGTGCCGGTCACCGCGAAGAACAGCAGGATCATCGGCCCGATCCGCTTCAGGGAGTCGAACTTCTCGCGCATCGTGTAGGCCCGGCCCTTCGGCGCCGAGTCGGGCCAGAGCCAGACCAGCGCCGCCACCGTGGCGATGATCGCGATGGTGACGATGATGCCCGGGATGATCCCGGCGATCAGCAGGGCCGAGATCGAGATATCGGCGATGATCCCGTAAAGGATCAGCGCGATCGACGGCGGGATCAGCATCGCCAGCGTGCCCGAGATCGCCACCACCCCGCCGGCGAGCTTGGGTTCGTAGCCCTGTTTCATCATCTCGGGGATCGAGGTGGAGGCAAGCGTGGCGGCCGCCGCGGTGCTGGATCCGGAAATGGCGCCGAAGCCCGCGCCCGCCAGCGCCGTGGCCATGGCCACTCCGCCGCGCAGCCGTCCGACCCAGATCGTCGCGGACCGGAACAGGTCGTTCGCTATGCCCGAGATGATGACGAACTCGGCCATCAGGATGAACATCGGGATCGTGATCATCTCGTAGGAGTTCGCGGTGGACAAGGGCGAGGTGCGCAGGATGCCCGACAGCACCGGCAGACCGCCGAAGATGTAAAGCCCGATCGCACCCGAGACCGCCATGGCCAGCGCCACGGGCAGGCCGATGACCAGAAGGACGACAAGCGCCAGAAGAACGATGGTGATGGTCATTATTCCACGTGCTCCCGGGCCGGAATTTCGGTGACGGGCGGCGGCGGGACCTCGACCAGGTTGCGTCCGGTCAGGCCCGAGGCGGTATGGCCGAAGGTGCGGTAGAGACAGCGCAGCGTCATCACCGCGCAGCCGGTGGCGACGATCGCATAGGCGATCCAGGTGGGCCAGGGGATGATCGCGGCGATGCGGTCGTCGTGCAGCCAGGCGGTCTTGAACCGCAGCCACGCCTGCCAGGCGATCAGCGCCATGACGATGGTCGAAAGCCCGTAGCCCAGTGCCAGCGACAGGTGCCGGAGCCGGTGCGGCAGGCGATGCTGGAAGATGTCGATGGCGATATGGCCATGGTTGTGCAGCGTGTCCGACAGCGCGAAGAAGAACACCGCCACCATCAGGTAAAGCCCGATCATCCCGTAGGACCACGACAGCGGTGCACCGAATATGTATCGCATGGTCACATCGGCGACGACGACCAGCATGATCGCCCCAGCGCGACGCTTGCCAGCGCCGCCAGTATCCGTTCGATCCATGCCAGCGCCGCCGACAGCGGGTTCGCGGGTCTCTGGTTGTCGCTCAGCATATGGGTTCTCCTCCCCTCCGGCGGGCCGTTTCTTCAGCCGCGCTCCGCCATCGCCACGATCTTGCGGGCCGCGCGTTCATGCGGCTTGTCGATCATCTTGCCGTCGATCCGCACCACCCCGGCCTGCGGATCGGCGGCGAAGGCCGCCAGCACCCGTTCGGCCCAGGCGACTTCCCCGGGCGTCGGCGTGAAGGCGGCGTTGACCGGGGCCACATGGGTCGGATGGATCACCGCCTTGGCGGCGAAACCGTCGCGGCGCGCGGCCCCGGCCTCGGCCGCCACCCGGTCGAGGTTGCCGATATCGGCGCAGATCGTGTCTATGGCGGCCACCCCGGCCGCCGCCGCGCCCGCAAGACAGAGGTTGCGCGCCAGCCGGAACGGCTCGGAATAGATCCCGTCCCGGCTGTTTTCGGTCGCGCCCAGCGAGGCGGCCAGATCTTCGGCCCCCCACATCAGCCCCCAGAGCCGCGGGCTCGCCCCCGTGTAGCTGTCCAGGCCGAACAGCGACTCCGCCGTCTCGGTCGCCACCGCCACGATCCGGGTCGCGCCGGGGACGGTGCCGCCCGCCGCCTCGCCCGCCGCCTCGAAAGCGTCGAGGTAATGCGAAAGCTGGCGGATATCGCCGCCGCCCGTGCTTTTCGGCAGCACCACCCCGTCAGGGGCGAGCGGCATCGCCGCCGCCAGATCGGCCAGCGTCAGCCCGGTATCCAGCGCATTGACCCGCACGAACAGCTTCTGCCCGCCGCGCGGCGCCGCCAGCATCTCGCGCGTCAGGGTGCGGGCGGCCTCCTTGGCCTCCAGCGCCACCGAATCCTCCAGGTCGAGGATCAGCGCGTCGGCCTCCCCTGCCCGGGCCTTCTCGAACTTGCGGGCGCTGTCGCCCGGCACGAACAGGAACGACCGCATCACGCCGCCCCCCGCTTGCGCATCAGCCCGACCCGGCGGCAGGTCGCCACCACCTCGCCGCGCTGGTTGGTGCAGGTGTGTTCGAATTCCACCAGCCCGGCGTCGGGGCGCGACCTGCTTTCGCGTTTCGAGACCACCCTGGTGTGGCTGCGCAGGGTGTCGCCCGCGAAGACCGGCTTGGGGAAGCGCACGTCCGACATCCCCAGATTGCCGATGGTCGTGCCCAATGTGGTGTCCTGCACGCTCATGCCGATCATGATCCCCAGCGTGTAGAGACTGTTGAACAGGGGCTTGCCCCATTCGGTCCCGGCCGAGAAATGCGCGTCGATGTGGAGCGGCTGCGGGTTCAGCGTCATCAGGCTGAAGGCGATGTTGTCGTGTTCGGTCACGGTGCGGGCAAGTTCGTGATCGAACTCCCGCCCGACCTCGAATTCCTCGTAATAGAGACCTGCCATGCTGTCCTCCCTCAGTCCTCGCGGCGGGCAAGGGCGCCCGTCCGTATCAATGTCTCGATCCGTTCGGGGGCGACGCCCCAGTCGCGCAGCGCCTCGGGTCCGCCTTCGCCCGGCGCGCAGGGGGGCGCGGGCATGGCGGCGGGGGTGCGGCTGAAACGCGGCGCCGGGGCGGGCTGGGTCAGCCCGTCCACGTCAACGAATGTGCCGCGCGCGGCGTGATGCGGGTGCGCCGGGGCGTCGGCCAGCGACAGAACCGGGGCGAAACAGGCGTCGGTGCCTTCCAGAGCCGCGCACCATTCGGCCCTTGTCCTTTCGGCGAAGCGCGCGGCCAGTTGCCGCCGCGCCTCGGGCCATGTTGCCCGGTCGGTCACGTCGGGGAAGTCGGCCGGGTCCAGGCCGATGCGGGCCAGCAGGTCGGTGCGGAACCTCGCCTCTATCGGCGCGACAGAAACATACTCTCCGTCTGCGCAGGCGTAGCTGTCGTAATGCGGAGCGCCGCCGTCGAGGATGTTTTCCCCGCGCCCGCCTTGCCATAGCCCGGCTGCCCACAAGCCCATCAGCGGCCCGGCCAGCAGCGCCGCCCCGTCGATGATCGCGGCATCGACCACCTGTCCGGCGCCGCCCCGCCACACGTCGAGCAGCGCGCAGACCAGACCGAAGGCCATGACCAGACTGCCGCCCGCATAATCGCCCAGCAGGTTGAGGGGCGGCACCGGCGGCCCCCCTTCGCGCCCGATGGCGTCGAGCACGCCCGCGAGCGCGATATAGTTCAGGTCGTGCCCGGCGGATTGCGCCAGCGGCCCCGTCTGCCCCCAGCCGGTCAACCGGCCATAGACCAGCGCCGGATTGACCGCATGGCAGTCGCCGGGGCCGAGGCCGAGCCGCTCCATCACCCCGGGGCGGAAGCCCTCGACCAGCGCGTCGGCGCGGGCGATCAGGTCGAGCGCCGCCTCGACCCCCTCGGGCCGCTTGAGGTCGAGCGCGACCGAGCGCCGCCCCCGGGCGGCGATGTCGAACCGTGCGGGCCGCTCGATCCCCAGCCCCGAGGGGGCGGGCCGGTCGATGCGGATCACGTCGGCGCCCATGTCGGCCAGCATCATGCAGGCGAAGGGCGCAGGCCCTATTCCGGCCATTTCCACCACTTTCAGCCCGGCCAGCGGGCCTTGCCGCGCGTCACTCATGCGCCGCCCTCCCGTGGTCGTGCCAGTGGCGGGAAAGATCCTCGCGGAACTCGGGCGCGGCGATCGCGATCATCCGTTCGGCCCGCTGCGACAGGGTGCAGCCGCGCAACTCGGCCACGCCCCATTCGGTGACAACGGCGTCGGCATCGGCGCGGGGACAGGTCACGGTGGTCGCCTGCGGCACGATGCGCGACACCGCGCCGCCGCGCGCGGTCGAGGGGAGCGCGATGATCGCCCGCCCGCCGAAGCATTGGCGCCGCGCATGAAGTCCACCTGCCCGCCGACCCCGCCCACATAGCGGCCCCCGGCGGTCTCGGCATTGACCTGCCCGGTCAGATCGACCTCGACCGCCGAGTTGACGGCGCAGAACCGCGACAGCCCGGCCATGACCCCATGCGCATGGGTATGCGCGGGCGGCGCAAGCCGGAAGGACGGATTGTCGTGGGCGAAATCGCGCAGGCGGCGGGTGCCGACCAGCAGCCCGGCCACGCTGGTGCCGGTGTCGGTCTCCTTCCCGGCGTTGGTCAGCGCCCCCGCCTCGATCAGGTCGAGCACACCGTCGAACATCACCCCGGAATGCAGCCCCAGACCACGGTGCCCCGTCAGCCGCGCCGTCACCGCCTGCGGCAGCGCCCCCACCCCCAGTTGCAGCACCGCCCGGTCGGGGATCAGCCCGGCCACATGCCCGCCGATCGTCAGATCCACCGCACCGGGCGCCGGGGCGGGCAGGTCGAGGGGCGCGGAGTCCGCCGGAACAAGGATATGTATCGGGATGTCACCGGGCCATTCCCCGCCGTGGCAGCGGGGCGCGTCGGGATTGATCTCGGCGATCACCAGCCGGGCGTGGCGGGCGGCCTCCAGCAGGTAGTCACGGGTAAACCCGAGGTTGTAGCCGCGCCCGCCCGGCCCCGGCGCAAGCTGGACCAAGATGCAATCGGCCCGCAGCGTGCCTTCGGCGAAGGCCCGGTTCAGCGCCGAATAGTGCATCGGCAGCACCGAAAGCCGCCCGAGCCGCGCCAGACCCGCCGCCTTGCCGATGGCGCCGTAGCTTTCGAACCCCAGCCCTCCATTCGGACTGGTGGGCGGCGCGGCGAAGCTGTCGGAACCCACCATGCCGACGAAAACCGTGCAGCCCGGCGGCGGCGCGGCACGCATCAGCGCGCGGGTCAGGGTCAGCGGCTCGGCCCCCGCCTGACCGACGATGATCCGGTCGCCCGCCCGCAGCAGGGCGGCCAGATCGAGGTCGGCGGCGGTTACCTGCATCATCCCCCGCCCTCAGTAGGATTTCGGCAGGCCGAGAACCCTCTCGGCGATGAACGACAGCGCAAGCTGCGGGCTGACCGGCGCGATCCGGGGGATCATCACCTCGCGCAGGTAGCGTTCCACATGGAATTCCCGCGCATAGCCGAAGCCGCCATGGGTCATCACCGCGGTCTCGCAGGCGTGGAACCCGGCCTCGCCCGCCAAGTATTTCGCGGCATTGGCCGCCGCCCCCGCAGGCTGGCCGTTGTCGTATTGCCAGGCGGCCGAAAGCACCATCAGCCAGGCGGCCTCCAGCTCGGCCCAGCATTTCGCCAGCGGGTGCTGGATCGCCTGGTTCTGGCCGATGGGGCGGTTGAAGACGATGCGTTCCTGCGCGTAGCGCGCGGCGCGGGTGATCGCGGCCATGCCGAGGCCCACCGCCTCGGCCGCGATCAGGATGCGTTCGGGGTTCATCCCGTGCAGGATATATTCGAAGCCGCGCCCTTCCTCGCCGATCAGGTCGGCCTCGGGGATCTCGAAATCCTCGAAGAACAGCTCGTTCGAATCGACCGCCTTGCGGCCCATCTTGTCGATCTCGCGCACCTTGATGCGGTCGCGGTCGAAGGGGGTGTAGAACAGGCTGAGCCCGTGGGTGGGCTTCTTCACCTCGTCAAGCGGGGTGGTGCGCGCCAGCAGCAGGATATTGTCGGCCACCTGCGCGGTCGAGATCCAGATCTTCTGCCCGTTCACCACATAGCGGTCGCCGCGCCTTTCGGCCCTGAGCTTGAGTTGCGTGGTGTTGAGGCCGGTATTCGGTTCCGTCACGGCGAAACACGCCTTTGCCTTCCCCGCCGCCATGGGGCGGATCATGCGTTGCCGCTGTTCCTCGGTGCCGTAGACCGCAACCGGATTGAGACCGAAGATATTGATATGCACCGCCGAGGCGCCCGAAAGCCCGGCGCCGGATTCCGCGATGGTGCGCATCATGATCGCCGCTTCGGTGATGCCCAGCCCGGCGCCGCCGCAGGATTCCGCGGTGCAGATGCCCAGCCAGCCCTCACGCGCCAGCGCATCATAGAAATCATGCGGAAAACCGCCCTCGCGGTCGCGCTTCAGCCAGTAGGCGTCGTCGAAACCGGCGCAGATGCGGGCGATCGCGTCGCGGATCGCCTGTTGTTCCTCGCTCAGACCGAAGTCCATCCCGTTCCTCCCTCGGGTTCCGTTCAGACCGCACCATTCGCAGCCGGGCCGCCCAGAACGCCCCGGGCGCGCAGGTCGGCGATTTCCTCGGCGGAGAAACCCGCCTCCTCAAGAACTTCCACGCTGTGCTCTCCCTGACGCGGAGCAAGGCGGCCGGGCTCGGCGGCGCTGCGCGACCAGGTGGCGGGCACGGCCATGGAGCGGATCGCGCCTTCGGTCGGATGCTCGACCTGCCGGAAGAAGCCGGTGGCCTGCAAATGCGGGTCGTTCAGCATCCCCTGAAAGTCGTGCATCGGCATGGCGGGCACATCGGCATCCTCCAGCAGCGCCAGCCATTCGGCGCTGCTGCGGGTCAGGAAGATGCGCGACAATTCGGCGTAGACCTCATCGATATGCGCCATGCGGGAAACGAAGTTGCGGAACCTGGGATCGGCCGCCGGCATCTCGGGCCGGCCGATGGCGGCAAAGAACCGTTCCCAGTGGGAGTCGGTATAGACCAGCGCGCAGATATGGCCGTCACTGGTGCGATAGGGCCGCCGCTCGGGCGAAAGCTGACGCGCATAGCCCCCGGCATCCAGCGGAGGATCGAAGGTAAGCCCGCCCAGATGATCGCCCAGAACGAAACTGGCCATGGTCTCGAACATGGGGACATCGACCCGCTGGCCCTGCCCACTGCGGTCGCGCTCGATGATCGAGGCAAGGATCGCCCCCACCGCCACCAGCCCGACGATGCGGTCGGCGATGGCCGAGGGCACGTAGCGCGGCTGGCCTTCGTTCACCCGTGAGAACAGGTAGGGAATGCCCGCGCCGCCCTGGATCAGATCGTCATAGGCCGGGCGGTCGGCATAGGGGCCGGTCTGGCCGTAACCGAACATGCCCGCATAGACGATGCGCGGATTGACCGCCGCCACCTCCTCGTAGGACAGGCCCAGCCGCTTCATCGCCCGCGCCCGCACGTTGTAGACCAGCACATCCGCGCCTTCGCAAAGCCGCAGCAGCGCCGCCCGCCCCTCGGGCCGCTTGAGGTCGAGGGTAACCGAGCGTTTCGAGCGGTTGGCGTTGAGGAACAGCGGCCCCATCCCCTCGTTCCGCGCCGGGCCGATCTTGCGGACAAGATCGCCTTCGGGCGCCTCGATCTTGATCACGTCGGCACCGAAATCGCCCAGCATCTGGGTGGCATAGGGCCCCATCAGGACCGAGGTCATGTCGATGATGCGGATCCCGCGCAGCGGCCCCATATGTATCCCCCCTGCACCCGGCTGCGGGCGCCCCTCAATCTGTCCACATATATGTACATGAACATCTTATATGTGGACAGATTGCGAGTCCCGGAATAAGCTGTCAAGCGTCAAGATGCTAAAACCCCGCAAGAAATTGATATCTTTCCATTCTTTGCCGGGCTATCGTTCCTGGTAGTGGGCACGCGGTTCATGATCATGGACAATACGCCGTGAAGCGCCTAGGATTCGCCGGTCCGTAACGGGCGTGAACGACACGGAAAGGAGAACAGGATGCTGGTCAAACAGGCGGCGAATGTGCTCGACCTGCTCGAATTCTTCGCCGAGCGAAGGAAGGCCGCCAGCCTGGCCGAGGTCGCGCAGCATTTCGGCTGGCCACGATCCAGCACGTTCAACCTGCTCTCCACCCTGGTCGCGCGCGGTTTCCTCTATGAGCCAGAGGCCCGCGGCAGGTTCTACCCGACGCCGCGCTGGCTGATGCTGGCGCAGGAAGTGACAGCGGCGGAACCGGTACCCGAGGCGCTGTCGAACCTGTTGCGCCACCTTGTCGAGAAGACCGACGAAACCGCCTGGATCGCCGCGCCCAGCGGGCAATACGCGGTGTTCCTGGAGGTGATCGAATCAAGCGCCTCGCTGCGTTATACCGCCAAGGTCGGCACGCGGGTGCCGCTTCATGCCACCGCGACCGGGCAGGCGATCATCAGCCAGCTTCCCCCGGCGCAACAGGCCACGCTGCTGCGCAAGGCGGTGTTCACCCGCTACGGCACCGGCACGCCGATGAGCATCGAGGAGGTCCAGACCAGCATCCGCCAGTCGCTGAACCGCGGCTGGTTCGTCAGTTCCTCGGCCTTCACCCCGGACCTCGGCGGGATCGGCGTGCCGGTGGTGCTGGACGGAAGAGTGTTCGCGGTGACCGTCGCCGGGCCCTGGTATCGGGTGGGCGAGCGGCTGGACGAGTTCGCGCATCTGATGCACGCGGCGCTGGCGCTGCATCTGGGGCCGGACTACGTGGCGAAGGAAATCAGGGGGCTGCGGCCGCTGCCGGTGGCGGGCGGGACGGCCTGACGTTCGGGCTTCGCCGATCAGTCACGCAAAACATGAGACAGGCGCCCGGCCGGGGGTGGGTGGTGCGCTGAAGCGCACCCTGCGGGGTAGTGTGCGGCCTGGGCCGTCTTCCCCCTTTGCCCGGAATCAAGGCGCGGCACGCGCCGCCGGGCAGCGCCCGCTGAACTGACGCTTGCATTTCCGCCGCCGCGGCGCCAAGGGGGAAGGCATGTTCACCGATGACGCCCGCACCGCCACCCGCGCCCTGCGCGGCCTGTTCCCGCCCACGCCCTTGCTGCGCAACGACCACCTGTCGCAGCGCCACGGCGCCGATATCTGGCTGAAGCGCGAGGACGTGACCCCCGTGCGCTCCTACAAGCTGCGCGGGGCGTTCAACGCCATGCGCAAGCTGCTGGCGGCGCGGCCCGGGATGCAGCGTTTCGTCTGCGCCAGCGCCGGGAACCACGCGCAGGGGGTGGCCTATGCCTGCCGCCATTTCGGCGTCTCCGGCGTGGTGTTCATGCCGGTCACCACGCCGCAACAAAAGATCGACAAGACCCGCATCTTCGGCAACGGCGCGGTCGAGATCGTGCTGACCGGCGATTATTTCGACCAGACCCTTGCCGCCGCACAGGAATATTGCGCGCGCGAGGGGGCGCATTTCCTGTCGCCCTTCGACAACGCGGACGTGATCGAGGGGCAGGCCAGCGTGGCGGTGGAGATCCTCGACCAGCTCGGGCACGCGCCCGACCTCGTGGTGCTGCCGGTGGGGGGCGGCGGACTTGCATCCGGCACCGTCCGCTATCTGTCCGCCGCCGCCCCGGCCACCGGCCTGCGTTTCGTCGAACCCGAGGGGGGCGCAAGCCTTGCCGCCGCGATCACGGCCGGGCGGCCGGTCACGCTGCCGCAGGTCAACAGTTTCGTCGATGGCGCGGCGGTGGCGCGGGTGGGCGACCTGACCTTCCAGACCCTGCGCGACATCGACCCCGCCAGCCTCTACCGCGCCCCCGAGGACCGGATCTGCGTGACCATGCTGGAGATGCTGAACGTCGAGGGCATCGTTCTGGAACCGGCCGGGGCGCTTTCGGTCGATGTGCTGCCGGACCTCGGCGCCGAGTTGCGCGGCCGCACCGTGGTCTGCGTCACCTCGGGCGGGAACTTCGACTTCGAGCGGCTGCCCGAGGTCAAGGAACGCGCCCAGCGCTATTCGGGCATCAAGAAATACCTGATCCTGCGCATGCCGCAGCGCCCCGGCGCATTGCGCGATTTCCTGGAACTGCTCGGCCCCGAGGACGATATCGCCCGCTTCGAGTATCTGAAGAAATCGGCGCGCAACTTCGGCTCGGTCCTGATCGGGATCGAGACCAAGCGGCCCGAGAACTTCACCGCGCTCTTCGCCCGGCTGGACGCCGCCGCCTTCCCATGGCGCGACATCACCAATGACGAGACGCTGGCCGATGTGCTGATCTAACCGCCCTCCTCGAAAGCCTGTCGCGAGGCGGCGAACAGCGCCGCCAGCCGGTCCGCGTCCACCGCGCCCGGCTGCCCGGCGGCGATACGGTCTTCGCCCCCGGCGCAGAGACCGGCGAGCGCCGCGAAGCCCAGATTGAGTGCGCATCCCTTGAGGAAATGCAGCTCCTCCGCCTGCCGTGCGGGTGTGGCGGCGGCGCGCAGGCGGGTGATCGACTCATCCGCCTCTTCCATGAACAGCGCCACGACTTCGGCAAGGTCTTCCTCGCCGATTTCGGCGCGCAGCGTGGCGATACGGTCGCGGTCGATCATCATTTCCCCCGGTGGTTTCGCCGAGCCTGCGGCACCGGGGGTTAACGGCGGATAAGCGGCAGGCGGCGGAATACGCGGGATTTTAGCATTCACTTCCGGTTAGGGAATCGGCCCGATACTGCGCATCGTTTCGGGTTTCGGGGGTGTCCGTGGGTTTCGTTGCAATGCCATCCGCCATGCGGGCCGCGCCGCCGCCGCGTCGCGTGCTTGTCGTGGACGACAGCCGGGCGCAGCGGCGGGTGCTGGCGGTCTGGCTGCGCCGCTGGGGTTACGAGGTGGCGGAGGCCGCATCGGGGGCCGAGGCGCTCGACCTGTGCCGGGCAGCGCCGTTCGATATCGTGCTCAGCGACTGGGTGATGCCCGGCATGTCCGGGCTTGACCTCTGCCGGGCCTTCCGCCGCCTGCCGCAGGAAGGATACGGCTTTTTCATCCTGCTCACCTCGCACAGCGGCAAGGGCGAGATCGCGCGCGGGCTGGACGTGGGGGCCGATGATTTCCTCGCCAAACCCGTGGACCCGGATGAGCTGCGGGCCCGGTTGAAGGCCGGGGCGCGGCTTGTCTCGATGCAGCGCGAACTTGCGGCCCGCAACAGCCAGCTTGGCGACACGCTGGCCGAATTGCGCGGGGTTTACGGCTCGCTCCACCGCGACCTGTGGGAGGCAAGGCGGCTGCAACAGGCGCTGGCACGCGACCGGCAGATGGATTTCGGCCGGGCGACGGTCTCGCTGCTGCTGCGCCCTTCGGGGCAGGTGGGCGGCGATCTGGTGGGCTGCTTTCCGCTGGGGGCCGGGCGGGTCGCCTTCTACGCAGTCGATGTGTCGGGCCACGGGGTTGCCTCGGGGATGATGGCCGCGCGGCTGGCGGGAATGTTCTCGGGCGCGGCACCCGACGGCAACCCGGCCTTCCGGCCCTGTCCCAGGGCCGCCCGCCGCCCGCCGGAGGAGGTGGCGGCGCGACTCAACCGCATGGTGATCGAGGATATGCAGGTGGATCAGTATCTGACCTGCGTCTACGCCGATGCCGACACCGCCAGCGGGGCGGTGTCCTTCGTGCAGGCGGGCCACCCGCATCCGCTGCTGCTGCGGGCCTCGGGCACGGTGCGGCGGGTGGGCGCCGGGGGGCTGCCGGTGGGCCTGATCCCCGGTGCCGGATACGAACGGGTGCGCCTGCGCCTGCGGGAGGGCGATCGGCTGTTGCTGGTCTCGGACGGTTTCACCGACTGCCTGTCGCCGGACGGCACCCCGCTGGGCGAGGACGGGCTGGCCCGGATGGTCGCCCGCCACCGCAACCTTGCGGGCTGCGCCTTCCTCGACGCACTTCTGGCCGGGGCCGAGGATTTCACGGGCGGCCGCGACATCGCCGACGACATCTCGGCGGTGCTTTACGAATACGGGGCGGAGGGGGCCTGAAGCAGTCGCAGAAAAAGATGCCAGGGGGGCGGTTCGAGATGGCGGTGTCTGCGGGTCGTGCTGGTCGGTATAGCTGCCCGAGGTCAATCCATTGCAACAAAGGGCAGCGGCCGACCGCCGGGGGGCCGCTGCAACGCCTGTGGTCTGGCAGTTTATGGTGCAGGTGAACCCTCGCCCGGAACGTGCCGCAACGTCGCAATAGCGGCCGCCCGAGGGGGCGGGCGGCCGCTGCCCGGCGGCGCATGCCGCGCCTTGATTCCGGGCGGGGCACCGGGCGAAGGTTTCGCCCTTGGTGGCCGTGGCTCCCAACCTGCCAGCACGCAAGGCGGACACCGCCATCTAAAACCGAAAAACCAATGGGCTGAATTACTTACACCATTCCGACAAAAGCCGGAACGCTTTAACGCACTGCCCCGGCGAACCGGCCCATGAACGCCCGGTCGCCCGGATTGCCCAGCATCCCGGCCGCCTCCGCCAGCGGCGCCCAGACCGCGCGGTGGCCGGGTTCGCTCGGCGGTCCGAGGCACGAGATCGGCCGGGCAAGGTAGATCACGCACAGTTTTTCCGCCCAGAGGTCGTATTCCGGCATGTAGGTAAACCGCCGGAACGCCCCCAGCCGCCGCGCCCCCGCGATCGACCAGCCGGTTTCCTCGCGCACCTCGCGGTGCAGCGCGGGCAGGACATGCTCGCCCGGATCGACCCCGCCGCCGGGCAACTGGAACTCGGGCCAGGGCCGGGATTGATGCGTCAGCAGCACCGCGCCGCCCCGGACCAGCACCGCATAGACCCCCGGCCTGCGGGTATAGCACCGCCCCGGTTCGGGCGGATCATCGTAGCGGCGGATCATGGCTGCCCTTGGTGCCCCGGTTGCCGTTGCTATATAGAGGCGGTATGCCAAGCCATGGCGCGCAAGGAAACCCCATGACCACCGGATCGCAGATCGTCTGGGACGATACCGTCCTGCCTTTTCAGCTTGAGCGTTCGGACATCCGCGGCCGGGTCGCCCGGCTCGACGGCACGCTCGACCGGGTGCTGGCGCAGCACGACTATCCCCCCGCAGTCGAGGCGCTGGTGGCCGAGGCCGCACTGCTGACGGCGCTGATCGGCCAGACCATCAAGCTGCGGTGGAAACTGTCATTGCAGATCCGCGGCAAGGGGCCTGCGCGACTGATCGCGACCGATTATTACGGTCCGACCGACGACGGTGAGCCCGCCCGCATCCGCGCCTATGCCAGTTTCGACGCTGCCCGGCTGAGCGACGCGCCCCCGTTCGAGCAGATCGGCGAGGGGTTCTTCGCGATCCTGCTGGATCAGGGGCAGGGCACCATGCCCTATCAGGGGATCACGCCCTTGGCCGGGGGCTCTCTTTCCGCCTGTGCCGAAACCTATTTCGCCCAGTCCGAACAACTGCCGACCCGCTTCGCGCTGCGCTTCGGCCGCTCGCGCGTGCCGGGGGGGGTCGAGAGCTGGCGGGCGGGGGGCGTGATGCTTCAGCACATGCCCAAGGCGTCGCCCTTGATGCAGGGCGGCGGCTCGGGCGAGGGCGGGTTGCTGGCGCCCGCCGACATGCTGGACGGAGATGAGGACGACAACTGGAACCGGGCCAACCTGCTCCTGGATACGGTCGAGGATCTGGAACTGATCGGCCCGCAGGTGGCGCCGACCGACCTTCTGGTGCGGCTGTTCCACGAGGAAGGCCCGCGCGTGTTCGACCCGCAGCCGGTGCGCTTCGGCTGCACCTGTTCCGAGGACAAGGTGCGCAACTCGCTGTCGATCTA
>JBAYSY010000026.1:0-44414 GCA_041675885.1 Gemmobacter sp.
CGGCGCGGCGGCGCTGGCGGTGCGCCTGGGCCGCGGCCGCGCCGGGCGGGCGCTGGCTTTCGCGGCGGCGCTGGCGGCGGCCGAGGCGCTGCGCGGCCATGTGTTCACCGGCTTTCCCTGGGCGCTGGTGGGCCATATCTGGATCGGCCAGGCACCGATGCAGGTGGCGGCGCTGGTCGGCGGCTACGGGCTGACGCTGCTGACGCTGCTGGCCGCCGCGCTGGCCGTGGCCGCGCCGCGCGCGGGCAGCGCCGGGGGCGCGGCGATCCTTGCGGCGATGGCCGGGTTCGGGCTGTGGCAACTCGGCCAGCCGATGCCGGAGCGTCCCGACGCACCCTTGCTGCGCATCGTCCAGCCCAACGCCGCCCAGCATCTGAAATGGGATCACGGGATGCAGGCCGAGTTTTTTGCCCGGCAGCTTGAATTTACCGCCGCCCCGACCCGGCACTATCCTGATCGGGGCCGCCCCGATCTGGTGGTCTGGCCCGAAACCGCCGTGTCCTTCCTGCTCGACTGGCCCGGCGCGGGGCTCGACCATATCGCCGCCGCCGCCGGGGGCGTGCCGGTCGCGCTCGGTATCCAGCGGGTCGAGGGCTGGCAGGGGTTCAACTCGCTTGCCGTGATCGGCGAGGGGTCCGAGGTGCTGGCGGTTTACGACAAGCACCATCTGGTGCCCTTCGGCGAATACATCCCGTTCGGCAATACGATGGCCGACCTGTTCGGCATCACCGCCTTCGCCGCGCAGGAGGGGTTCGGCTATACCCCCGGGCCGGGGCCGGAGTTGATCGACTTCGGCCCGCTGGGCCGGGCGCTGCCGCTGATCTGCTACGAGGTGGTGTTTCCACAGGATATCCGCGCCGCCGAGGAACGCGCCGACTGGCTGCTGAACCTTACCAACGACGCATGGTTCGGCGATCTGGCCGGGCCGCACCAGCATCTGGCGCAGGCGCGGCTGCGGGCGGTGGAACAGGGGCTGCCGCTGGTGCGCGCGGCCAATACGGGCGTCTCGGCGGTGATCGACGCGCGCGGGCGGATGCTGGCCGCGCTGCCCCTGAACGAGGCCGGTTTCATGGATGAACGGCTGCCCCCGGCGCTGGCCGCGCCGCTTTACGCAAGGGCGGGGGAATGGCCGTTCCTGGGGCTTCTTGCCGCAGTCGCGCTTGCCGCCGCCACCCGCCGCCGGATCGCCATTGACCCCGGCCAAGGCGCATCCTAAGAACGACCGTCGAACCGTCACAACGGCTTCCTGGCGTGACGGGGATTTCCCAATGGAGCACTTCATCATGCCGCGCGACAACTATGTATTCACCTCCGAATCCGTTTCGGAGGGGCACCCCGACAAGCTGTGCGACCGTATCTCGGATGCCGTCCTCGACGCCTTCCTCGCCGAGGAACCCGAGGCCCGCGTCGCCTGCGAGACCTTCGCCACCACGAATTGCGTCGTCATCGGCGGCGAGGTCGGCCTGTCCGACCAGAGCAAACTGACCGAATACATGGGCCGGATCGACCAGATCGCGCGCGACTGCATCCGCGACATCGGCTACGAGCAGGAAAAGTTCCACTGGAACACCTGCCGCGTGCTGAACTTCCTGCACGAGCAATCGGCCCATATCGCCCAGGGGGTGGACGGTGATTCGGCCACCGGCAAGGAAGAGGGCGCGGGCGATCAGGGGATCATGTTCGGCTACGCGGTGGACGAGACCCCGGAACTGATGCCGGCGCCGATCCTCTACGCCCATGCGATCCTGCGCCGGCTGGCCGAGGCGCGGAAGTCCGGCGCGCTGCCGATGCTGGGGCCGGATGCGAAAAGCCAGCTTTCCATCCGCTACGAGGGCGGGCGCCCGGTCGAGGTGACGCAGCTTGTCCTCTCGCACCAGCATCTGGACCCGACGCTGACCAGCGAGGACGTGAAGGCGATCATCCGTCCGCATATCGAGGCGGTCCTGCCCGAGGGCTGGATCAACGGCGGCACCGAATGGTGGGTGAACCCGACCGGGAAATTCGTGATCGGCGGGCCGGACGGCGATGCGGGGCTGACCGGGCGCAAGATCATCGTCGATACCTACGGCGGTGCGGCCCCGCACGGCGGCGGCGCATTCTCGGGCAAAGATCCGACCAAGGTGGACCGCTCGGCCGCCTATGCCGCGCGCTATCTGGCGAAGAACGTGGTGGCGGCCGGGCTGGCGCGGCGCTGCACCTTGCAGCTTTCCTATGCGATCGGCGTGGCGCGGCCCCTGTCGATCTATGTCGATACCCACGGCACCGGCACGGTGGACGAGGCCGCGATCGAACGCGCGGTGGATGGTGTGATGGACCTGACGCCGCGCGGCATCCGCGAACATCTGGGCCTCAACCGCCCGATCTACCAGCGCACGGCGGCCTACGGCCATTTCGGCCGCGCCCCCGAGTCCGACGGCGGCTTCTCGTGGGAGCGTACCGACCTCACCGAGGCGTTGAAACAGGCGGTGTAACAGGGACGATGACGGGCGGCGACAACAGTGAGGGCGAGGGCTGGCGCAACTTCTACGGCCGCCGCAGCGGCAAGACGCTGAAGCCCAGCCAGCGGGCGTATCTGGCCGAAGACCTCGGCCCGCTGGTCCCGAAGGGGGTGCGGCGCGAGGAGAATCCCGGCCGCGACCCCATCGACCCGGCGGCGATCTTCGGCGATGCCCGCCCCGTCTGGCTGGAGATCGGCTTCGGCGGCGGCGAGCATCTGGTGCATATGGCCGCGCGCTACCCCGATGTGGGCATCATCGGCTGCGAGCCCTTCATCAACGGCGTGGCGATGCTGCTGGGAAAGATCCGCCGGGCCGGGGTGACGAACCTTGCGATCTGGCCGGGCGACGTGCGGGAACTGTTCGACGTGCTGCCCGGGGCGAGCATCGCGAAGGCGTTCCTCAACTACCCCGACCCGTGGCCCAAGCGCCGCCACCACCGGCGGCGCTTCGTCACGCCGCAGTACCTGATCCCGCTCGCCCGGGTCATGGCGCCGGGGGCCGGGTTGCGGGTGGCGACCGACATTCCCGATTACGTGCGCCAGACGCTGGGGGAAGTGCCGAAGGCCGGGTTCGACTGCCTGACCCCGGCGCCCGGCGATTGGGCCGAACCGTGGGAGGACTGGCCCTCGACCCGCTACGAGCAGAAGGCCCTGCGCGAGGGGCGCCGCCCGCATTACCTGACCTTCCGGCGTCGGGCCGGGGCGTAGCGGGGGGCGGTCGCGGGGTGGTGGGCAGATTGCCCACCGCTCCACTGCCCACCATCTCCCGTCACAACAGAGGACAGCGGCCGCCCATCCGGCGGTCGGCCGCTGCCCGGCGGCGCGTGCCGCGCCTTGATTCCGGGCAAAAATCGCGCTCCGGCCTCCCCGCCCTTTACCGACCGACACGCAAGGCGGATACCGCCAATTGCCCTACCGGGCCACCATCATCCGCGCGTCGAGGGCCGCCGCATCCTCGCGCGCGCGCTGGGCCAGCAGGACAAGGTTGTTGTCGGGCCGGTCAGAACGCAGCTCCTCGGTCTGGACGCCGGGCAGCCGGGCAAAGCCTTCCATCACCCGCCTGGGAAAGAAGCTGCGCGGCACGGTGTCGAAGCCAAGTTGTTGCAGGATGTCCGAGGTGCTGCTGGCGCAATGCGCCTTGGGCACCGCCCCGTAGTCGAGCGCGAGGCGCAGTGCGCGCTCCGCCACTTCGGGCGGCACCACCAGCGTCTGCACCACGGTGCGGTAGGTGACGCGCGTGTGGAATTCGCGGTAGCGCTGTTCGACCAGCGGGGTGATGCCGAAATGCACGTCGTTCCGTTCGGGTGCCCAGGGATGATACCAGGTGCCCGCCGGATCGAACACCACCCGCTGCGAGGCGTCGATCATCAGGGCCGAATGGGCGCCGCTGTCGGAGGAATTGCTGATGACGGTGAAGAGCGTGATGCTGGCCGGGCCGTCATGGCTGTAACGCGCCCGCGTCACGTCCTCATCAGGTGCCCAGACGGGTTCGGCCCCGCAGGCGGCAAGCATCAGCGCGGCAACAAGGCCGAAGAACAGACGCAACATTCCGTCCGGTTGTCAGCTGTTGACCAGTGCGACGAAAACCAGGGTGGCGAGGCTGATTCCCGCACCCCAGCCCAGCAAGCGGAGAAAACCCCAGAAGGTCTTTTCCTGTTCACGGATATCCATGCTGCCATGTTCGTGCTCGGCCATCTCTCGCTCCCGCGTTGTTCGCTATCCGGAGCCATAGCCGATTCATCCCCGCCTGTCACGACCCTGTGGATGCGGGGGGCGAACGCCGGTTGCGCACCCCCTTGCCCGGAATCAAGGCGCGGCACGCGCCGCCGGGCAGCGGCCGACCGCCCGCACGGGCGGCCGCTATTGCGACGTTGCGGCACGCGCTGAGCGACGGGTCACCTGCACCATAAACTGCCAGACCACAATCGTAGCAGCGGCCACCCGCGGTCGGCCGCTGCCCTCTGTTGCGCCAGTACGGCAAAAATGCGGGGCTACCCCCCGCAGGACGGGCGATGCCGCCCGCCCCCTCCGGCGCCGGTTCAGCGTGTCTTGGCCACCGTCTCGATCGCCCGGCCCACCGCGTCGAACATCTCGTCGATCTGTTCGTCGGTGATGATCAGCGGCGGGCAGAAGCACAGCGAATCGCCCACGGCGCGGGTGATGACGCCCTCGGCCTCGCAGGCCGAGGCGACGGCCACCCCCGCATCGCCCGGCTTGTCCCAGCCGTGGAGTTCAAGCGCGCCAAGCAGCCCGACCCCCCGCGTCGAATGGGCCAGCGGATGGGCCGCCAGCCCCTGTAGCCGCTCATGGAACCGCACCGAGCGCGCCGCCGCCCAGCCCACCAGATCGCGCTCTTCGATGATCTTCAGGTTCTCCAGCCCGACCGCCGTCGCCACCGGATGACCCGAGGCGGTGAAGCCGTGGCCGAAAATCCCCAGCCGGTCCGATTCGTCGGCGATCGGCTGGTAGAAGCGGTCGTTCATCAGGATCGCCGACAACGGGATATAGGAGGACGAGATCTGCTTCGACAGCACCAGAACATCGGGCTCGATGCCGAAGGTCTCGCAGGCGAACATCTTTCCGGTGCGGCCGAAACCGCAGATCACCTCGTCCGCGACCAGAAGGATGTCATGCTTGCGCAGGATCTTCTGCACCCCTTCCCAATAGCCCGCGGACGGCATCAGCACGCCACCGGCGCCCATCACCGGCTCGCCCCAGAAGGCGGCGATGGTCTCGGGGCCTTCGCGCGCGATCAGGTCTTCGAGATCCTGCAACATCCGGGCGGTGAATTCGGCCTCGGTCTCGCCGTCCTGCCCGTAATGGATGTAGGACGGGCAGGAGGTATGGATCATCCGGTCGAGCGGCAGGTCGAAACTGTCGTGAAAGCGGGTGATGCCGGTGATCGAACCGGCGGCGATGGTCACGCCGTGATAGCCCTTTTCGCGGCCGATGATCTTTTTCCTGTCCTTCTGGCCAAGCGCGTTCGACCGATACCAGAGCAGCTTTGCCACGAGGTCGTTGGCCTCGGACCCCGATGAGGTGAAATGCACCTTGGACATCGGCACCGGGGCGATGCGGATCAGCGCCTCGGCCAGATCGACCGAAGGCCCGTGGGTGCGGAAACCGAAGATGTGGTAGTAGGGCAGCTTTTCCATCTGCGCGGTGGCGGCGGCCACAAGGCGTTTTTCGCCGAAGCCGAGCGCGACCGACCACAGCCCGGCCAGCCCCTCGATATAGCGCTTGCCGTTGTTGTCGGTGACATAGATGCCTTCGCCCCGCTCCATCACCACGCCGCCGGTTTCTTCGTAGCGGCGCAGGTTGACGGCGGCATGCATCTGATAGGCGATGTCGCGGGCTTCGACAGAGTTCGGCATCATCTTGTTCATGGCGGGCTCCTTGCGGGGTTCGGGCGACGGCTCGTGGTCCGGTGCGGCTGTTCAGACATCATACGATGCCCAAGTTCGCGGGCGCCGTCCAGCCCGGGCGGGCGGCGACGGCGGGTCGGGGTCAAAGCATGTCGAGCGGCTGGAACACCGGCCCGTCCCCGGTCTCGGCGAAATGGGCGCGGATGCCGAAGGTGCGGGCAAGATTCCCGGGCGTCAGCACCTCGGCGGGCGCGCCGTCCGCCACCAGCCGCCCGCCGTCCAGAAGCACCAGCCGGGTGCAATGCCGCACCGCCAGCCCGAGATCGTGGAGCGAGGCCACCACCGCGCCGCCCGCCGCCGCATGGGCGGCAAAAACCCGCATGGTGGCGATCTGCGCGGCGGGGTCGAGGCCTGCCGTGGGCTCGTCGGCCAGCAGCAGGGGGGCCTCCTGCGCCAGCACCCGGGCGATCAGGGCGCGGGCCTGCTCGCCCCCTGAAAGCTCGGTGGTCGGGCGGTGGCGGAACGTCTCCAGCCCCATGCGGGAAATGGCACGGTCCACCGCTTCACGGTCGGCCCCTGACAGCCCCCGCGCGGCGCCGGGATAGGGGACGCGGCCCAGCGCCACCAGCGCTTCGACCGACAAGGGCCAGGCGATTTCGCGCGACTGCGGCAGGAAGGCGGCGGCGCGGGCGCGTTCCCGCCCCGGCAGGGCGGCCAGGCTGGAGCGACCCGTGAACGGCAACAGCCCCAAAGCCGCGCGCAGAAGCGTGGTCTTGCCCGCGCCGTTGGGGCCGAGGAGGCCGACGAACTCGCCCGGCTGAACGGTCAGGTCGATGCCCCCGACCACCGGCTGCCCGGCGCGGCTGACGGTGAGGTTCTCGACCGAGAGCAGCGTCACAGCCCCGCCCTCCGCGTCTTCCAGATCAGGTGCAGGAACAGGGGTGCGCCGACGATGGCGGTCAGCACGCCGAGCTTGAGGTCGCGCTCGGGCGCGATCAGCCGCACGGCGATGTCGGCGGCCAGCAGCATCGCCGCGCCCCCCAGCGCCGAGGCGGGCAGCAGCCGCGAGGGTTGCGCGCCGACCCACGGCCGCAGGATATGCGGCACCACGAGGCCGACGAAGCCGATCGCCCCGGCGACCGCCGTGGCCGCCCCCACCAGCGCCGCGGTGCCGATCACCAGCAAAAGCCGCAGCCGGGTCAGGGCGATCCCCATCGAGGCCGCCGCATCCTCGCCCAGCGTCATTGCGTCGAGCCCCCGGCGGGTAAGCCACAGCGCCGCCGCCCCCGCCAGCATGAAGGGTGCGGCCGCGCGGACGTGATCCATCGAGCGGTCGGTGAGCGAGCCCATCATCCAGAACACGATCTCGTTGGCCGCGAACGGGTTGGGCGAGAGGTTCAGCACCAGCGAGATGAGCGCCCCGGCCAGCGCCGATATGGCGATGCCGGCAAGGATCAGCACCAGCGACGATCCGCGCGGCCCGGCGAGCAGCAGGATCAGCACGACCGAGATTACCGCGCCGGTCAACGCGGCGGCAGGCAGCGCCAGCGCGAAACCGGCGGCAAAGCCCGTTTGCAACGCGAGCACCGCACCGAGGGCGGCCGAGGCCGAGGTGCCGATCAGCCCGGGTTCCGCCAGCGGGTTGCGCAGGAAGCCCTGCAACGCCGCGCCCGCAAGTCCGAGCGAGGCGCCGACCATGACGCCCAGAAGCGCCCGGGGCAGCCGGATTTCGCGCATCACCAGCACCACGGCCTCGCCCTCGCCCCGGATCAGCGCGGCGAGGCTTTCACCCACGCCGATGGCGGCGGGGCCGATCAGCAGCGAGGCGGCGAACAGCGCCGCGACCAGCGCCACGAGGCCGGGGATCAGCCAATGGTTCATGGTGCGGTCTCCAGCGCCCGGCGGGCCTCGCGCAGCGCCGCCACGGCGCGCAGCACATGGGGGGTGCCGCAAAGCCAGTCGCGGTCGGCGAAGACCCCCCCGGCCCGTGTATCCATCAGCGTGCGCAGGGCGGGGTGGGTCAGCAGTTCCTCGGCCCGCGAGGCGCCGGGGTAGGATTCGCCCATGACGATGAAATCCGGGTCGGCAAGCACCAGCCGTTCCAGCGGCAGCACGCCGCCGCCCGTCAACCCGGCCTCGGCGGCGATATTGTCGAACCCGGCGGCGGCCAGTATCTCGCCCGACAGCGTGCCGCCGCCCAGCGTGTAGCCGTTGGCGTAGTAAAGCGCGGCACGGGGACGGCGGGGCGGGTCGTCGTGCAGCGCCGCAAGGTCGGCGTCGAAGCGCCGCGCCATCGCCGCGCCCTCGGCCCCGCGCCCCAGCGCCCGGCCGACCGCGATCATCCCTTCCCGCACGTCGGCCAGCGACCCGGCCGGGGCGAGGGTCACCACCGGGATGCCGAGCCGGTCGAGCATCGCGAGCGTCGCGCGCGGGGTGAAGGTGCCCGCCAGCACCAGATCGGGGGCGAGCAGGAACACCTCCTCGGCCTGGCCGTGGTTGACGGGGTAAGCCGCCGCCTCGGCCGCCATGGCGGAGGATCGTGGATCGAGGGCCAGATGCGAGACCGAGACGAGCTGGCCGGGCGCGGCGAGCAGCATGGCGAGCTGGTCGGTGCAGAGGTTGATCGACACGACGCGGCCGGGCGCCCCCGATGGATTGCCGGACGGATCGCCCGACGGATCGCCGGGCGCTTCGGCCACGGCGGGGGCCGCCGCCGCACCCAGCCAGAGGCCCAGCGCGGCGGCGGTCAGCAGATCAAAAGCGCGCGCGCAGCCCGACATAGATGGCCCTGTCCGAAGTGGCGTAACCCTGGGACAGTTGATACTGCCTGTCGAACAGGTTTTCGACCCTCAGATAGGCTTCGGCCCCGCGCCCCAGGTCATAGGCGACCGAGGCATTGACCACGGTGAAGTCGGGCATCGGCCCGGCCGAGAAATCGTCGAGCCGCCCGGCCATGTGCTGCGCCGAGACCGCGGCGCGCAGCCGGTCGGTCAGTTCGGCCTCCAGCGACAGGCGCAGGTCGTGGCGCGGCACCAGCGCCAGCCGCACCCCGTCGGGGCGCTGCGCCTGAAGATAGGTGTAACCCGCGCCCAGCGTCACCCGGTCGCCGAGCGGCAGGCTCGCGGCCAGTTCCAGCCCCTGCCGCTTGGACCTGCCGGGCAGGTTCGCCATCGTCGAGACGGGGATACCGAAGGTATAGGTGATCAGGTTGTCGATCCTGAGCGCGAAGGCGGTGGCCGAGATCGTGGCCCCGTTCGCGAACCGCTTTTCGATGCCCAGTTCGAAGCTGCGGCTTTTCTCGGGCGTCAGGTCCGGGTTGCCGATGAAGGGAAACGAGCCGGGATAGTCGCCGAATCGTTCATCGAGCGAGGGCGGGCGGAAGCCGGTGGCCAGCACCGCGCGCAGGGTCACATCGTCCGAGGGACGCCACGCCGCCGCCAGCCGCCCGCTGGTGAAGCTGCCGAAATCCGAGTTGTGATCGACCCGGACCGAGGCGGCGATGTCCAGATCGGCCCGCGGTGCCCAGAGCGCCTGCCCGAAGGCCCCGTTGATCCGGGTGCTGCGGCTGCCGCCGGGCAGCGCGGTGTAGCGGGCGCGCTCCTCCATGGTCTCGGCACCGTAGACCAGCGTCAGCGCGGGCGACAGATCGGTGGTGCCGCGATAGCCGAAACCCAGCCGCGAACCCGAGAACCGGCTGATCGCGCCCTCCTCGTCGAAGGTGCGGCGGACGCGGTAGGCGGTGGCCTCGACCATGTGCAGGCTGTTGCCGGTCTCGATCTCGGCGAACAGCCGCGCGCCCGCCTCGCGGCGGTGCTGCACGTTGTCCATGTCGGCCAGCATGAAGCTGGAGTCGTAGCCGTCGAACTCCTGCCGCGTGCGCTGGGCGAAGGCCGCGCCGCCCACTGTCACCGTCTCGCTCAGCCGGTAGCGGGTCGAGAACGACAGCCGGGACGTCTCGATCCCGTCGTCCTCGGTGCCGCCGTCCACGGCGGAAAACCCGTCCGAACGCAGATGCGACAGGGTGAAGGCGGTCTCGCTGCGTTCGGTGCGGTTCGCCAGCGTGTAGCGCCCGGAGACGGTGCCGAAGCTGCCCGCCTCCACCGCCGCCGACTGGCTGAACCCGTCCTCCATCGCGGCGCGGGTGGTGATGTTGATGACACCCCCCACCGCCGTGCCGCCGTAAAGCGCCGATTGCGAGCCGCGCAGCAGTTCGATCCGGCCGATATCGGCGGTGGACATGGCGCCGAATTCGAAGGCGGTTTCGGTCATGGTCGGGTCGGTGACGCGGATACCGTCGATATAGACCGCGATATAGCGGCGGTCGGCGCCGCGGATGCGCAGGTTGGCGGTGTTCCCCATCGGGCCGCTGGTGGTGACGCTGACCCCCGGCAGGGTGGCCAGGACGGCGGCGAGATTTGTGGTGCCCGCGGCGTCCAGTTCCTCCTCGGTCACCACGCTGGCGCTGACCCCGCTGCGGGCGGCGTCGGTGGGGGTGAGGTTGGCCGAGATCACGATGTCGTCGAGTTCGATGATATCCTGCGCCCAGAGGGGCGCGGGGACGAGCGCGGCGATCAGCGCCAGCCGGGAAAGACAGGTATGGCCCATGGGAATGGCCCCTTGCAGTCGCGGGACGCACGGACCCCGCGTGGTTTCCTCACATGTCCGTGGAAAGGAGGCCCTTCCGCGAACGGCGATGTCACCACTGCGGAGATGCCGCTTCCCGGACGCGCCCCGCGCCGGAAATGGGTGATCGCCTCGGCAGGTCTCCTGACTTGCGGGTCGTAGCGCGGGCCGGCCTTCCCGGGGGTGTCCCCAGTGGCGTTCTCGACCCTGCTCGCCGCTTACAGTTGCGGGGGCAGTCGCGGAATTGGCCCCGGGGAATACCCCCGGAAAGGCCGCACCGCAGTTCCCTATTCATCCGGCAGCGCCGGAACCGAAGCCCGCCCCTGATGCGGCGAAACCCCGCCGCTGTCAAGCGGCGGCGATGGCGGGCCGGTCTGAACGGGCGGCTTCAGGCGTTCGGGCCTGCATGGGCGGATGATGCGGTCAGGTGGGCAAAAGATCGACGCCGGGCAGGCGCGCGGTCTTTCGGTCAAAGGTCACAAGCGTCGTGGCACCGGCACGGCGTGCGGCAGCGGCGATCATCAGACCGGCAAAGCCGAACCCGTCGTCGCGATACCGGAACACCGCCGTTCCCACATCATCCGCCGCCTCGACCTCGATCTCGACCGCCGCCAGCAAGCCTTCCAGCGCGGTAGCGATTTCAACCCGGGTGAACCGATGGGCACGTTCCAGCACCCAGACCAGTTCGACCATCGCTTCGCGGCAGATGAACCCCGGCGCGGCAGGGGTCAGGCCGCGCATGAAGGCGCTGGCCGCAGCCGCCTGGTCCGGTTCATCCTGCGTCAGGAACCGGACCAGCACATTGGTGTCGATGGCGATCATCCGGCGGCGATGGCGTCATCCATCTCCTCAAGGCTGACCGGCTTCCGACCGGGCCGCGCCAGCAGACCTTCAAGCTCGGCCACGGGCCGGGCCTTCATCAGCCTGACCTCGCCGCCCGTCACGACATAACGCACCTTGTCACCGCCCTTGAGACCAAGCGCCGCCCGCACATTGCGCGGCAGGGTCGTCTGGCCTTTCACGGTCACCGTCGTTTCCTGCATCACCACGATTCCTTACCTTTTGGCAATCTTCCTTGCCATATCGGCGAAGACCGCCGCACCTGCGTCAGCGGGTGGCCACGGATCGCTTCGGGGACCGGACAAATCGCTTGTCACCCGCCGGGTGAGCGCCTAGAATCCAAGGCGATTGTCTGTCGGGGAGGGCGGTCAACGTGTCAGATGTCCTTATCGCCGAGGACGAGCCGACCATATTGGAGACGCTCGCCTTTCTGCTTGAACGTGCAGGTTGGTCGGTGGCCACCGTCACCGATGGCGAATCCGTCATACAGAATGTGCGCCGCATCCGTCCCCGGCTGCTGGTGCTCGACATCATGCTGCCCGGGCGCAGCGGTCTCGACATCCTGCGGATGCTGCGCCGGGAGGCGGACCTGGCCGATATCCCGGTTCTGATCCTGACGGCGCGCGGCCACAACCACGACCGGCAACTGGCGCTGGAACTTGGCGCGGACGGGTTCATCTCGAAACCTTTTGCCAATGACACGGTGCTGGACGAGGTGCGCCGCCTGCTCGGCCAGAGCACATCCAGCCCGGCGCTGGGCAGACATGGCGCAGCCTGAGCGTCCGCGCCCGGACGAGGACCATCGCCGCAAGGACGCCGCCTTCGTGCTGCCGGTCTTCGGCGTGCTGCTGCTGCCCCCCTTCGTCAACCTCTTCACGCAAGAGCGGCTGATCTTCGGCCTGCCGCTTGAGGTGGTCTATCTTTTCACGGTCTGGGTGGCGCTGGTGGCCGGCGCGCTGATGCTGTCGCGCCGGGTCGCGCCGCCGGACCACGGGCCGGACTGATGCTCTCGCCCGATTTCGTGATCCTGACGGCGGTGGCCTATGTCGGGCTGCTGTTCCTGCTGGCCTGGGCGTCGGATGCGCGGGCGCGGCAGGGGCGGGACGGCTTCCTGCGCTCGCCTTTGGTCTATACGCTGTCGATCTCGGTCTATTGCACCAGCTGGACCTTCTACGGCGCGGTCGGCACCGCTGCCCGCGACGGCCTGGAATTCATGGCGATCTACATGGGGCCGACGCTGGTGTTCGTCGGCTGGTGGTTCATTCTGCGCAAGCTTCTGCGCATCGGCCACAGCCAGCGCATCACCTCGATCGCCGATTTCCTGTCCTCGCGCTATGGCAAGTCAAGTCGGCTGGCGGTGCTGGTCACCGTCATCGCGGTGATCGCCATCACCCCCTATATCGCGCTGCAACTCAAGGCGATCACCACATCCATTCAGGTGATCTCGACCGCCGACGGGCGCGGGCGGCTGGCGGGGCTGGACGATGCGGGTCTCGGGCTGGCGGTCGCCATCGGCATGGCGATGTTCACCATCCTTTTCGGCACCCGCAACGTCGATGCGCGCGAGCAGCATCTGGGCGTGGTTGCGGCCATCGCCTTCGAGGCCATCGTCAAATTCCTGGCGCTGGTCGCGGTGGGGCTGTTCGTCGTCTTCGGCCTTTCGGAGGGACCGGCGCAGATCTATGCCCGAGCCGCCGAGGCGGGCTTTCAGATCCATGAGCAGCAGCCCTTCGGCAGCCGCTGGGTGACGGTGCTGTTCCTCTCGGCCTGCGCGGTGATCTGCCTGCCGCGGCAGTTCCAGATCACCGTGGTCGAAAACGCCAACGAGGACCATCTGCGCACCGCCGGCTGGGCCTTTCCCGCCTATCTGCTGCTGATGAGCCTGTTCACCCTGCCGATCGCCTTCTACGGGCTGGCCACCATGCCGGCGGGGTCGAACCCGGACATGTTCGTCCTGACCCTGCCGATGGCGGCGGGACAGAACGGGCTGGCGCTGTTCGCCTTCATCGGCGGGTTTTCCTCGGCCACCTCGATGATCATCGTCGCCTCGATCGCGCTGTCGATCATGGTGTCGAACCATATCGTGCTGCCGCTGGCGCTGCGGGTCACCGACAATCTGGCGGAGAGCGGCGCACAGGGCATCGCCCGCCTGCTGCTGACCAGCCGGCGGATTTCCATCGCGGTCATCCTGCTGCTGGGCTTTACCTATTTCTGGCTGACCGGCGAAAGCGGCGCCCTGGCCCCCATCGGGCTGATTTCCTTTGCCGGTGTGGCGCAGTTCCTGCCCGCGCTTCTGGCCGCGCTCTACTGGCGGGGCGCCAGTGTCGGCGGCGCGCTGACCGGGATGGCGCTTGGCTTCATGACCTGGGCCTGGACCCTGTTCCTGCCCAGTTTCGCCACAAGCAACGTCGCCATCGCGGCGCTGCTGGCCGAAGGCCCCTGGGGCATCGCCATGCTGCGCCCGCAGGCGCTGTTCGGCATGACCGGCTATGACCCGCTGGTGCATTCGATGTTCTGGAGCATGTTTTTCAACACGGCGGCGCTGGTCGGGGTCTCGCTCGCCAGCCGGCGGAGCGCGCTGGAACGGGTGCAGGCCGGTATCTTCGTCGATATCTTCGCCTCGGCCCCGAGGGGTTCCATCCAGCGTTCGGCCAGCGCCGAGGATCTGTTCGTACTGGCCGAGCGGGTGCTGGGCTGGCGGCGGGCGCAGGCCCTGTTCGAGGCCGCCGACCTGCCGCGCGGTTCCGCCGGGCGCGGGGTTGCCGTGCCTTCGGATTTCGTCACCCGGCTGGAGCGTGAACTGGCAAGTTCGATCGGCGGGGCCTCGGCGCATATCCTTCTGTCGAAGGTGGTCGAGGGCGACACGCTTTCGCTTGAAGAGGTCATGCTGATCGCCGGAGAGACCTTGCAGGTGATTTCCCATTCCAACGAACTGGAAAAGAAGTCCCGCGAACTGCACCAGACCGCGATGCAATTGCAGGAAGCCAATTCCAAGCTGCATGCGCTGCACCGGCAAAAGGACGACTTCCTGTCGCAGGTCAGCCACGAGGTGCGCACGCCGATGACCTCGATCCGCTCGATCTCGGAAATCCTGATGAAGCAGCGTGATCTGGCCGAGCCGCAGCGCGACCGTTTCGTCGGCCTGATCCATCAGGAAAGCGTGCGGCTGACCCGGCTTCTGGACGAAATCCTCGACCTTTCGGCGCTGGAACACGGCGGGCGCGACTGGGAGAACGGCCCCATCGACGCAGCGGCCGCGCTGGAGCGCGCGCTGGATGTCTGCGATGCGCTGGCGCGGCAGCGGCAAATCCGGGTGACGCGCGACTGTGTGCCGGGGCCGGTGGTGGTGGCGGGCCATGCCGACCGCCTCTGTCAGGTCTTCATCAACATCATCGCCAATGCGGTGGCCCACAATCGCGCCAGGGCACCCGAGGTGCTGGTGCGTGCAAGGGTGACGGCAGGGGATTATGTCGTCGAGATCGCCGACAACGGCACCGGCATCGCGCGCGAGTTCCGTCATGCGATCTTTGACAAATTCGTCCGGATCGGCCCGCAGGATACCGCCGACAGCGCCCTGCCGGGGCTGGGGCTGGGGCTGAACATCAGCCATACCATCGTGCGAAAGCTGCAAGGCCGCATAGAACTGGTCGAGGGGCCCTTGCCCGGCGCCTGTTTCCGCATCGTGCTGCCGCTGATGGCGGCTCAGTCGGCGGTGGCGACCGGCGCGGCCTCCTGACGGTGGCCGCAGTCCTTGCGCGGGCAAAGCAGGCAGGACGGGCCGACCGGGACATGCGTCGCGCGGTCGTCGAGGTTGAGGCCGCCGGCATAGACCGTGCGCGCGGCATGATGGATGTCGCAGGCCAGCATCACCGAGAAGGTCAGCGGCTGCTCGGCCCAGGTGGAGACCCGTTTCGGCACCGCCTTGGCGATCATCAGGAAGCGCGAGCCATTGGGCATCTCGGCCACCTGCCGCACCACGCCGGGGCTGCCGACGGCGTGGTAGATCGGCCAAAGCACGCAGCCATGTCCGCCACCGGGCTGCCCGAGGCCGGGCAGCGGAAAGCGCTTGGTCAGCCGCCCCGCCGGATCGGTGCGCAGAAAGCCGAAGGGCACGCCTTCGGCCCCCGGGCGGCGCAGGGTGACCAGCCGGTGCGCCGCCTGCTCGAAACTGGCGCCGAACATATGGCCGAGCAGGTCGATGTCATAGCCGTGATCCTCGGCGGCGGCGCGGAACGGCGCATAGGGCATCAGCATCGCCCCCGCCACATAGGAGGCCAGCGCCCGGCGCCCCAGATCGCGCGCCGCGCCGGTGCTGAATCCCAGCGCATCGGTGGCGGAGTCGATCTCTTCCGGGGCCGCCAGTTCGGCAATATGGCGGCAGATGCGAAAGAGCCGCGTCGCCAGCGGCGCCGAGGCGCGCAGCCACAGGACCGGCCTGGCCGCATCATCCATCCGGGCCTGATCGGACTGCCGCGACACCGGCGCGCCGGGCTGTTCGGGGCGGCGCTCGACCTTTATGCCGAAGCGGTCCAGCAGATGCGCGCGAAGGCCCGCCTCGTCGAAACTGCCCGGGATCGCGGCACGCAACCGCCCGGCCAGGGTTTCGAGTGCGGGGAAGTGGTTGTTGGCGGCAATCACCGCATCCTCGACCTCGCGCACCGGCGAAATGGCGCGGCGCCGCACCGCCGCGCGGTCGAAATAGCCGACCAGGGCGCGCATGGTGTCCGACAGTTCCTGTGCCTCGTGGTGAATGGCGGTGCTGAAACGGCGGCGGTCGGCCTCGGACAGTTCTTCGGCCCCGGCGATGATCTCGGCGCCCGAGCGCATGCCGGTAATCCGGTTCAGCACCTGATGCAGCATCTGCGCCAGCACCGGATCGTCGTTGAAACGCGAGGTGAAGGCCTCGACCTCGGCAAGGGCTTCGACACCGGCGCGATGCAGCCGCATCAGCACCTGGGCAATCTCAGGGAAACGCGCCACCAGATCGCGGATGTCGGTCTGCGACGTGTCCAGCCCCTGCAACAAGGGATCAAGCAGCAGATCCTGTAACGCATGCAGGGTCTTGCGCTCGCGCTCGCCCGACAGGTCGTCCAGATTCATCCGCAGGTGGTCGGCAATCCGCAGCAAAAGCGCGCCGCCAACATCCCGCTTGGAATTCTCGATCAGGTTGAGATAGCTCGACGAGATGCCGACCATGCTGGCGAGGCTGGTCTGGGTGATCCCCAGCTCCTGCCTCTGGCGTCGGATCCTGTTGCCAACCGGTGCCCGCATTCGCGCCTCCTCTCGCTGCGGCGACTGTAAACCTGTCAAATCCTGAACATCAAAATTTTTACACCATTACAAAAAATCATTTATTTTCAATTTGTTGTTGAGATCGTCGCATCCTTGCCTTCTCCTTGCAAGCAATAATGGCACCAAAGCCGAACCCAGGGAGGAAACCAATGACGAAATTCATCATCAACCGGCGCGGGCTGCTGCGCACCATGGGCGCGGGGGCGGCGGCAACGCTGGCATCGCCCGCCTTCTTCACCCGTGGCGCATGGGCGGACAATTTCTGCAACGATCCCACCGCCAGCGGCAAGATCATCTTCGGCTTCAACGTGCCGCAGACCGGCTCCTACGCCGAGGAGGGGCTGGACCAGCTCAAGGGCTATGAACTGGCGGTCAAGCATATCAACGGCGAGGGCGACGGGGGTCTCATCAACACGCTGAAGCCGCTCAGCCTCAAGGGCAACGGCGTGCTGGGCCAGAAGGTCGGTTTCGTCTCGGGCGATACCCAGACCAATACCGACGCCGCCCGCGACGGTGCCCGCCGCATGATCGAGCGCGACGGCGCCATCATGGTCACCGGCTCGGTCACCTCGGGCGAGGCGATCGCCGTGCAGTCGCTGTGCCAGGAGCGCGGCGTCATCTACATGGCCGGGCTGACCCATTCCAACGACACCACAGGCAAGGACAAGCGCCGCTACGGGTTCCGGCATTTCTTCAATGCCTTTCAGTCGGGCGTCGCCATCGCGCCGCATCTGGCCTCGGCCTATGGCACCAACCGCCGTGCCTATCATCTGACCGCCGATTACACTTGGGGCTGGACGCAGGAGGAATCGATCAAGGACGCCACCGAGGCGCTGGGCTGGGAAACCGTCGCCACCGTGCGCACCCCGCTGGGGCTGGGCGACTATTCGCAATACCTGACGCCGGTGCTGAACTCGGGCGCCGATGTGCTGATCCTGAACCATTACGGCCACGACATGGTGAACTCGTTGCCGCAGGCGGTCCAGTTCGGCCTGCGCGACCGGCAGGCCAATGGCCACAACTTCGAGATCGTCGTGCCGATGTTCTCGGAACTGATGGCCGTGGGCGCGGGCGAGGCGGTGAAGGGCATCATCGGCACCTCGAACTGGCACTGGGCGCTGGAGGACGAGGGCACCCGCGCCTTCACCAAATCCTATGGCGAAGCCTATGGCACGCCGCCTTCGCAGTCGTCGCACACCGGATACGTGCAGGCGATCCTCTACGCCGATGCGGTCGAACGCGCCGGCAGCTTCTATCCGCCCGAGGTCATCAGGGCGCTGGAAGGGCACGAGTTCGACGGGATGGGCAATGGCCCGACGCTGTACCGCGACAGCGACCACCAGTGCTTCAAGGAGGTTCTGGTGGTGCAGGGCAACGACAATCCGACCAGCCAGTTCGACGTGCTGAACGTGATCGGCCGATCGGCCCGCGCGGATGTGACCTACGATCCGGCGATCTTCGGCGGCGAACTCGGCCCCTACGAGCCGAATCAGTGCTGAGCTGAACCCGGCCGGGCCCGGCACGCCCCTTGCGGCGGCCGGGCCCTTTCGTTCCGCAAGAACCAGAACATCAAGGGTCAACCCGTCAGGGGGGGAAAGAATGGACGCGTTTCTCGCGCAGTTGCTCAATGGGCTGGACAAGGGGGGGGCCTATGCGCTGATCGCGCTGGGGCTGACCCTTGTGTTCGGCACCCTGGGCGTGGTCAATTTCGCGCATGGCGCCCTGTTCATGCTGGGCTGCTTCATGGCGGTCTCGTTCCGCTATCTCATCACCATCGAGAAGGTGACGATAGATCCGACCCAAACTTCGCCCTGGGGCCAGCCGCTTGAGGTGCGCACCCCGGTCGTGCAGGACTGGCTGGGCGATTTCGGCCTGTTCCTGGTCGATTATTCGGTGCCGTTCTCGATCCTGCTGACCGTTCCGGTGATGCTCGCCATCGGCATCGCGATGGAACGCGGCATCATCAAGTATTTCTACAAGCGCAGCCACGCCGAGCAGATCCTGGTGACCTTCGGCCTTGCCATCGTCATCGGCGAGATCGTCAAGAGCATCTACGGCCCCAATCCCTGGCCGCAGCCGATCCCGACCGCGCTGCGCTCGGCCGCCGACATCGGCAGCTGGTTCGGGATGGAGCCGCTGGCCCTGACCTACCCCTGGTGGCGGCTGATCTATCTGTTCTTCGCGTTGGGCATCATCGGCGCGGTCTTTGCCTTCCTGCGCTTCACCACCTTCGGAATGGTGGTGCGCGCGGGCATGGCCGACCGCGAGGCGGTGGGCCTGCTGGGCATCAATATCGACAAGCGCTTCACCGTGGTCTTCGGCATGGCCGCCGTGGTCGCCGGGGTGGCGGGGGCGATGTATACGCCGCTGCTGCCGCCGAACTACCAGATCGGCATGGATTTCCTTGTCCTCAGCTTCGTTGTGGTCGTGGTGGGCGGCATGGGATCGCTGCCCGGCGCGGTGCTGGCGGGCTTCCTGCTGGGCATCCTGCAAAGCTTCGCCTCGATGACCGAAATAAAATCCCTCATCCCCGGTATCGACCAGGTCATCATCTATCTGGTGGCGGTGGTGATCCTGCTGGTGCGTCCGCGGGGCCTGATGGGCCGGCGTGGCGTGATGGAAGGCTGAGCCATGTTCCACCTTTCCCACAAGGACAAAATCAAGCTGGCGATCTTTGCCGCCGTGGTCATCGCCATGCCGATCTGGCTGGCGCCCTTCGGCGCCGCCTATCCGGGGCTGATGCAGAAATTCGCGATCTATGCGATCTTTGCCATCGGCTTCAACATCCTGTTCGGCCTGACCGGCTATCTCTCCTTCGGTCATGCGGCCTTTCTTGGCGTCGGCTCCTACACCGCGGTGTGGTCCTTCAAGCTGCTGACGATGGACGTGATCCCGGCGCTGATCTTCTCGACCGTGCTGGCGGGGCTGTTCGCGCTGGTGATCGGGTTCTTCAGCCTGCGGCGCACGGGGATCTACTTCTCGATCCTGACGCTGGCCTTCGCACAGATGAGCTACAGCCTCGCCTATTCGGTGCTGACCCCGCTCACCAACGGCGAGACCGGCCTGCTGCTGGCCCGCAATGATCCCCGCATAATCGACGCGGCGCTCGGGGCATCCACGGTGGGCGGCGCGGGGCTGCCGATGCCGGCGCTGCTGGGGACCACGGTCACCGGCTATTTCGGCTTCTACATCTGCGCGGCGATCCTGATCGCGGCCTTCTTCATCTCGCAGAAGATCTTCGCTTCGCCCTTCGGCCTTGCGCTGCGCGGCATCAAGTCGAACCAGACCCGCATGATCTACACCGGCTTCAACACGCGGCCCTACATGCTGGCGGCCTTCGTCATCTCGGGCATGTTCGCCGGGCTGGCGGGCGGGCTTCTGGCGGTGACCGATCCGATCGCCGGGGCCGAGCGCATGCGCTGGACCGAATCCGGCAATATCGTCCTGATGACCATCCTTGGCGGTGTCGGCACCCTGATCGGGCCGGTGATCGGCGCCTGGGTGATCGAGTATTTCGAGAACATCTTCTCGGCCATCAACAAGAACATGCTGAACGCGACCTTCGACTTCCTGCCCGACGGGTTGCAGAACGTCGTCGTCACCGTGTTGTCGAAATTCGTTGGCGAGGGCTGGCACCTGACGCTGGGCCTGCTGTTCGTGCTGATCGTCTGCTTCCTGCCCGGCGGTCTGGTCGAGGGCTGGCAGAAACTGGTTGCGCGCGTCAGACGCGGGCGCGGCTCCAAACCGGAGGCTGGCGGAAAATGAGAGAATCTCCTCCCAATATCGTTCTGCACGCGGCGGATGTTCACAAGAATTTCGGCGGGCTGCGGGCGCTGTCCGACATCGACCTTCAGATCGAGGAGGGCAAGACCCATGCCATCATCGGTCCGAACGGCGCCGGCAAGTCCACCCTGCTGAACGTGATCATCGGGCGGATCGCGCCCACTTCGGGGGCGGTGGTGTTCGACGGCACCGTGCTGACCGGCAAGGCCCCGCACGAGATCAACCAGCTTGGCATCAGCCGGGTGTTCCAGACGCCCGAGATCTTCGCCGATCTGTCGGTCCTGCACAATGTCATGGCCCCGGCCTTTGCCCGGCGGGACGGTGCCTTCCGTCTCAACATGTTCCGCACCACCGCGCGCGAGGCCGATATCCGCGACGAGGCCGAGCATCTCTTGCAGGATTTCGGCATGTGGGAGCGGCGCCACGACCATTCCGGCGCATTGTCGCGCGGCGACAAGCGGCGGCTGGAACTGTGCATGTGCCTGATCCAGCATCCGCGCCTGCTGCTCCTGGACGAACCCACCGCCGGCATGTCGCGCCACGACACCAACACCACCATCGAGCTGCTGAGAAAGATCAAGAGCCGCGGCATGACCAAGGTCATCATCGAGCACGACATGCATGTTGTCTTCTCGCTGGCCGACAAGATCTCGGTGCTGGCGCAGGGGCGCATCATCGCATCGGGCCTGCCGCAGGACATCAAGGAGGATCCAAGGGTGCAGGAAGCCTATCTCGGGGGGGCGGTCGAATGAACGCGACCCCAGTACCCGGCCCGGCGCCGGATGCCTTCTTCGCGCTGCGTGACGTCCATGCCTATTATGGCGAAAGCTATATCGTTCAGGGCATCAGCCTGGAGGTGAAGAAGGGCGAGGTCCTGGCGCTGCTGGGCCGAAACGGGGCGGGCAAGACCTCGACCCTGCGCGCCATCGCCCGGACCGACAATCCGGTGGTGCAGAGCGGCGAGATCTGGCTGGAAGGCCAGCCGGTTCACCAGATGAAATCCTGGCAGGCCAGCCAGGCCGGCATCCAGCTTGTGCCCGAGGATCGCCGCATCATCCCCGGCATGACGGTCGAGGAAAACCTTGTGTTGGCCCAGGTCGCTCCCAACAAAGGCTGGGAAATCGAACAGATCTACGAACATTTCCCCCGGCTGGCCGAACGCCGCAATCAAGAGGGCGTCACCCTCTCGGGCGGCGAACAGCAGATGCTGTCGGTGGCCCGCGCGCTGGCGCGCGAGGTGAAGCTGCTGCTTCTGGACGAGCCCTATGAGGGGCTCGCCCCGGTGATCGTGCGCGAGATCGAGCATATCGTGCAGGACATCAAGGCGCGCGGCATCACCACGATCATCGTCGAGCAGAATGCCATCGCGGCGCTGCGGCTGGCGGATCGGGCGGTGATCCTCGACTCGGGCGAACTGGTTTTCACCGGCTCGGCGCAGGAGCTGCTGAACGATACCGACCTGCGCAACCGCTATCTGGCGATCTGATCGCTTCCGCCGTGCCGCCGGGGCCCTTCGGCCCCGCCGGCGCGGCAGCCGGCCCGGCGGGCGCCCCTCTTTCCCCGCCGGGTCACTTTCCTGCCACGGGAGATCCTGCCATGTCCGCCACAACCTATCCGCCGCAGCCCGCATTCGTGGCGCAGGCGCATCTCGATGCCGAGGGCTACGCCCGGGAATATGCGGCCTCTCTGCGCGATCCGGCCGCCTTCTGGGCCGGGCAGGCCGGGGCGATCGACTGGATCAAGCCCTTTACCAGGGTGAAGAACACCTCTTTCGAGCCGGGCAACATCTCGATCAGATGGTTCGAGGACGGTACGCTGAACGTTGCCGCCAATTGCATCGACCGCCATTTGCTGACCCGGGCCGACCAGACCGCGATCATCTGGGAACCCGATGACCCGGCCGAGCCCCCCCGCCACATCAGCTATCGCGAGTTGCTGGAACAGGTCAGCCGCATGGCCAACGTGCTCAAGGCCCATGGCGTCGGCAGGGGCGACCGGGTGGTGCTCTACCTGCCGATGATCCCCGAGGCGGCCTTCGCCATGCTGGCCTGCGCCCGGATCGGCGCCGTGCATTCGGTGGTGTTCGGCGGCTTTTCCCCCGATGCGCTGGCCAACCGCATCAACGACTGCGAGGCCGGTATCGTCATCACCGCCGACTGGGCGCCGCGCGGCGGCCGCCGCACCGGGCTGAAGGACAATACCGACAAGGCCCTGCTGCATTGCGATGACCGGGTGAAATGCCTGGTCGTCAAGCGCACGGGCGGGCAGACCTCATGGGTCGAGGGCCGCGATATCGACCTGCTGGCCGAGATGGCGGCGGCAAAGCCCTATTGTCCCTATGTCGAGGTCGGGGCCGAAGACCCGATGTTCATTCTCTATACCTCGGGTTCGACCGGCAAGCCCAAGGGCGTGCTGCACACGACCGGCGGCTATATCGTGCAGGCGGCGCTGACCCAGCGGCTGACCTTCGACTATCATGACGGCGATGTCTTCTGGTGCACGGCGGATGTCGGCTGGATCACCGGCCACAGCTATATCGTCTATGGTCCGCTGGCCAATGGTGCCACCACGGTGATGTTTGAGGGCGTGCCGACCTGGCCCGATGCCGGGCGTTTCTGGGAAGTGGTCGCGAAACACCGCGTGACCCAGTTCTACACCGCTCCGACCGCGATCCGCAGCCTGATGGGCATGGGCACCGACTGGGTGGAACGGCACGACCTTTCGTCGCTGAAACTGCTGGGCACGGTGGGGGAGCCGATCAACCCCGAAGCCTGGCACTGGTATCACACCCATATCGGCAAGGGCGCCCTGCCGATCGTGGACACCTATTGGCAGACCGAGACCGGGGCCCATATCCTGACGCCGCTGCCCGGTGCGATGGCGGCGAAACCCGGCTCGGCCGCACTGCCGTTCTTCGGCGTCGATCTGGCGGTGCTGGATGCCCAGACCGGCGAGGAGATCGCCACGACCGAGGCCGAGGGCGTGCTTTGCATCAAGGAAAGCTGGCCTGCGCAGATGCGCACGATCTGGGGCGATCACGCGCGGTTCGAGGAAACCTATTTCGCTCCCTATTCCCGCCACTACTTCACCGGGGACGGATGCCGCCGCGATGCCGATGGCTATTACTGGATCACCGGCCGTGTCGATGACGTGATCAACGTCTCGGGTCACCGGATGGGCACGGCGGAAATCGAAAGCGCGCTGGTCGCGCATGAGGCCGTCGCCGAGGCGGCGGTGGTCGGTTTTCCGCACCCGCTGAAGGGGCAGGGTATCTACGCCTGGGTCACGCTGATGAACGGGATCGGACCGTCCGACGATCTGCGCCACGCCCTCGAAGCATTTGTCCGGCAGGAGATCGGTCCGATTGCGAAACCCGATCATATCGAATTCACCCCGGGCCTGCCAAAGACCCGCTCGGGCAAGATCATGCGCCGCATCCTGCGCAAGATCGCAGAGAGAGATTATGACGCATTGGGGGATATCTCGACCCTTGCGGATCCCTCGGTGGTCGAGGAACTGATCGCCAAGCGCGAGAAGTCCGGATGAGTCCGCGCGATCTGTCCGGAACCCCTGCACGACCCCGGGATGACCGCGCCGCTTCACGGCCTGCGCAAAGCCTTCTGCGTTTACCGGGCCGAAAAGGAAGCAGCACCGTACCAGAATCATGGCGATGGCCGGGCATGTGACGCTTGGCAAAGTCACGCGCTACACCCGCGGGCTGATCGCCGGAAGCTGGTCAGGCTGCTGGTGGAGGGCGCATGAAACGGGACACGCAAGCCCAAGAGCGGGACACACATTTTCAAGGCGTTGATTTTGCAGATGTTCGCAGCCTGAATCATGAGAATGGCGGCCCCGATAGGATTCGAACCTATGACCTACCGCTTAGGAGGCGGTCGCTCTATCCCCTGAGCTACGGGGCCACCGGGGGACTTCATGCGCGGATTTTTCCCGCGATGCAACCGGGGAACGTCATGCGGCGCAATAGACCCTTGGCCCGGGTGGCAGATTGCAGCTAACAATCGGGTATCAGCCCCCGCCCGGAAGGATCCCGCATGGCCAAGGCCCCCGACCCCCGCCGCCCGCTGACGCTGCGCGATGTGTCCGAAGCCTCGGGCGTGAGCGAGATGACGGTAAGCCGCGTTCTGCGCAACCGCGGCGACGTGTCGGACGCCACGCGGGAAAAGGTGCTGCGCTCGGCTCGCGAACTGGGCTACGTGCCGAACAAGATCGCCGGGGCGCTGGCCAGCCAGCGGGTGAACCTGGTCGGTGTGGTGATCCCGTCGCTGTCGAACATGGTGTTCCCCGAGGTGCTGACCGGCATCTCGGACGTGCTCGATGACACCGGGTTGCAGCCGGTGGTGGGCATCAGCCGCTACTCGCCCGAAAAGGAAGAGGCGGTGCTTTACGAGATGCTGTCCTGGCGGCCCTCGGGGTTGATCGTCGCCGGGCTGGAACACGGGGACGCGGCACGGGTGATGCTGGAAGCGGCCGGGGTGCCGGTGGTCGAGATCATGGACACCGACGGGCCGGCGATCGACAGCGTGGTCGGCATCTCGCACCGCCGCGCCGGGCTGGCGATGGCCGAGGCGATCCTTGCGGCGGGCTACCGGCGCATCGGCTTTCTCGGCACCAAGATGCCCGAGGACCACCGCGCCCGCAAACGCATGGAAGGGTTCACCGAGGGGCTGGCGGCGGCTGGCGTCACGCTGGAAGACCGGGAGTTCTATTCCGGCGGATCGGCGCTGCTGAAGGGCCGCGAGATGACCGAGGCGATCCTGTCGCGCTCGCCTGAACTCGATTTCCTTTACTATTCCAACGACATGATCGGTGCAGGCGGGCTTTTGTGGTGCCTTGAGCGCGGTATCGACGTGCCCGGGCGGCTCGGGCTGGCCGGGTTCAACGGGGTCGAACTGCTCGACGGGTTGCCGCGCCGTCTTGCCACCATGGATTCCTGCCGCCGCGAGATCGGCCGCATCGCCGCCGAGATCATCGCCGGACGCCGCCCGGGCGGGGTGATCGGCGGCGAGGTGGTGGAACTGACCCCGGTGCTGCAACCGGGCGACACCATCCGCCCCGCCTGAACAACCGGGAGACTCCGCATGACCGATCGCCTCACCGCCCTCGACCTTTCGCCGCAGCAGCCGCTCGACGACGATATCGCCGCCTATTTCGCCAAATGCACCGAAAAGCTGGGCCTGATCCCCAACGTGCTGCTGGCCTATGCCTTCGACCAGGCCAAGCTGCGCGCCTTCATGGAGATGTATAACGACCTGATGCTGGCGCCCTCGGGGCTGACCAAGGCGGAGCGCGAGATGATCGCGGTCGCGGTCTCGTCCGAAAACAAATGCGTCTATTGCCTGACTGCGCACGGGGCGGCGCTGCGGCAGTTGACCGGCGATCCGCAACTGGCCGAGGTGATCGCCCAGAACTGGCGCGCCGCGCCGCTGGAGCCGCGCCAGCGGGCGATGCTGGGTTTCGCGGTCAAGCTGACGCAGGCGCCGCAGGAGATCGGCGAGGACGACCGCGCCGCGCTGCGCGCCGCCGGGTTTTCCGAGCGCGACATCTGGGACATTTCCGCGGTGGCGAGCTTTTACAACATGTCGAACCGGATGGCCGCGGCGGTCGAGATGCAGCCGAACCCGGAATATCACGGCATGGCGCGTTAACCCCCGGCGTTGCACGGGCGGGGGCGCCCCGGGACGCCGCCTCCGGCGGGGATATTCGTGGGGCAGAAGAAAAGGGGGGGCGCTTCGTTCATTGTTCAGGGTGAACACGGGATGGCCGCAGCCGCCGCGCAGGGATCATCCGGCTGTACGGGGCCGGTCGGCCTGAATGTCGCGATCCCGGCTGGCCCCGCCGGGCAGCAGAAACCTGAACCGGACCACCGAACCCCCCTTGCAGACTCGGCACGGCTTCCGTATATGCGCCTTACAGCGGCGCTGCGGGGTCCAAACCCGAAGCCCACCGGAAAATCGAACGGGCCGCTCGGCCCGTTTTTTCGTTCTGGAACACCCCATGCCCGACCTGATCGCCAAGACCCCCATCGACCGCAGGCTTGCGGATATCGTCGGCCCCGTCATCGAGGGGCTGGGGTTCGAGCTTGTCCGCATCCGGCTGATGAGCGGCAAGAGCCCGACCTTGCAGATCATGGCCGACCGGCCCGGCGGCGGGATCATCGTCGATGATTGCGCCCGGATATCGACGGCGGTTTCGGCGGTGCTCGATGTCGAGGATCCGATCGAGGACCGCTATACGCTTGAGGTCTCCAGCCCGGGAATCGACCGGCCGCTGACCCGGCTCAAGGATTTCGACATGTGGGAGGGCTACGAGGCCCGGGTCGAAACCGCCGAGATGATCGACGGCCGCCGCCGCTTCAAGGGCGTGCTGCGCGGCACCGAGGGCGGCGAGGTGCTGATCGAGATCGAGGAGCAGGGCGAGGCCGTCACCATCGGCCTCGACTTCGACTGGCTCTCGGATGCCAAGCTGCTGCTGACCGACGAACTGATCGCCGAGACGCTGCGCCAGCGCGGCGACGCGGGTCTGATCGACGAGACCGAATTCGACGAGATCGAAACCGAGGCGGAGGAGGGCGGTGACGACACCGGCGCCCGCCCCACCGAACACTGACCGCTTCCGAGGAGGAGTGAGACATGGCGATTACCTCTGCCAACCAGCTTGAACTTCTGCAAACCGCCGAGGCGGTGGCGCGCGAGAAGATGATCGACCCCGATCTGGTGATTCAGGCGATGGAGGAAAGCCTCGCCCGGGCGGCGAAGTCGCGCTACGGTGCCGATCTCGACATCCGCGTCAGCATCGACCGCAAGACCGGCCGTGCCACCTTCACCCGGGTGCGCACCGTGGTCGCCGACGAGGAGATGGAGAACCATCACGCCCAGTTCACGGTCGAACAGGCGAAGGAATGGCTGCCCGACCCGCAGATCGGCGACGAGATCACCGACGAGGTGCCGCCGGTCGAACTGGGCCGGATCGCGGCGCAATCCGCCAAGCAGGTGATCCTGCAAAAGGTGCGCGAGGCCGAGCGCGACCGGCAATACGAGGAATTCATCGACCGCCGGGGCACCATCATCAACGGCACCGTCAAGCGCGAGGAATACGGCAACGTTATCGTCGATATCGGCCGGGGCGAAGGCATCCTGCGCCGCAACGACAAGATCGGCCGCGAAGCCTACCGCATCGGCGACCGCATCCGCGCCTTCATCAAGGACGTCCGCCGCGAGGCGCGCGGCCCGCAGGTGTTCCTGTCGCGCACCGCGCCCGAGTTCATGGCCGAACTGTTCAAGATGGAAGTACCGGAAATCTACGACGGCATCATCGAGATCAAGGCCGTGGCCCGCGACCCGGGCAGCCGCGCCAAGATCGCCGTCATCAGCTACGACAACTCCATCGACCCCGTGGGGGCCTGCGTGGGCATGCGCGGCAGCCGCGTGCAGGCGGTGGTGAACGAGCTTCAGGGCGAAAAGATCGATATCATCCCGTGGAACGAGGATCAGGCGACCTTCCTGGTGAACGCGCTGCAACCGGCCGAGGTCTCGAAGGTGGTGATCGACGAGGACGCCGAGCGGATCGAGGTCGTGGTCCCCGACGAGCAGCTCTCATTGGCTATCGGGCGGCGCGGGCAGAACGTGCGGCTTGCATCGCAGCTTACCGGGCTCGATATCGACATCATGACCGAGGCCGACGAGAGCGCGCGGCGGCAGGCCGAATTCGTGGAGCGCACCCAGCTGTTCATGGAGACGCTCGACATCGACGAGATGATGGCGCAGCTTCTGGTCTCGGAAGGATTCACCAACCTTGAGGAAGTCGCCTATGTCGAGATGGACGAACTGCTGTCCATCGACGGTTTCGACGAGGACACCGCGACCGAGCTTCAGGCCCGCGCCCGCGACCATCTGGAAGAGATGAACCGCAAGGCGCTGGAAAACGCCCGGGCGCTGGGGCTGGACGACAGCCTTGCCGGGTTCGAGGGGCTGACGCCGCAGATGCTTGAGGCGTTGGCGAAGGACGGGGTGAAGACGCTTGAGGACTTCGCCACCTGCGCCGACTGGGAACTGGCGGGCGGCTGGACGACGGTCGATGGCCAGCGGGTCAAGGACGACGGGTTGCTGGAAAAGTTCGACGTCTCGCTGGAAGAGGCGCAGACGCTGGTGATGACCGCGCGGGTCATGCTGGGCTGGGTCGATCCGACCGAACTCGCCCCCGGCGAGGAGGAGACCGGGGACGAAGAGGCCGACATCGACGCCGACGAACCCCGGGAGGTCGGGGCCTGATCCAGGCCCCGGGATGTCTGGCGTGACGCGGGGCGGGCGGGACAGGACGGGCGAGGGGCCGGAGCGGCGCTGCATCGCCACCGGGCGGACCGGGCCGAAGGCCGGGCTGGTGCGTTTCGTCATCGGCCCCGACGGGCAGGTGGTGCCCGATCTGGCGGGGCGTCTGCCGGGACGCGGCATCTGGGTCGCGGCCGAACGCGGCGCGCTGGAACGTGCGGTGAAGAAGGGGCTCTTTGCCCGTGCCGCGCGCCAGCCGGTCGAAGTGGCCCCGGATCTCGTCGATCTGGTCGAGGCCGGGCTGGCCCGCCGGGTCGTCGATCTCGTCTCGCTTGCCCGCAAGGCGGGGGGGGCGGTGACGGGGTTCGACAAGGTGAAGGACTGGCTGGAAAAGGGCCGGGCGGTGGTGCTGATCCAGGCCGCCGACGGATCGGAACGGGGCAAGGCCAAGCTGCGCCCTCCGGGCGGGCCCGACAGTTTCATCGGCTGTCTGACGGCTCGGGAATTGGGTTTGTCCTTCGGTCGCGAACATGCCATACACGGCGCGCTTGCGGCTGGCGGACTCACTGCGCGTGTTGTAGAGGAAGCGGCAAGGCTCGCCTCGATGCGCGGGCATTCGGCGGCAGAACCGCCGGGAAGGACTTGAGAGACGCATGAGCGATACAGACGGTAAGAAACCTCTCGGCCTGGGTGGCGGGCGTTCGGGTCAGGTGAAGCAAAGCTTCAGCCACGGCCGGACGAAAAGCGTCGTGGTCGAGACCAAGCGCAAGCGCGTGGTCGTGCCCAAGCCCGGTGCCTCGGGCGCGGGCGGCGGCGGTGCGCCTGCCGCCGGGTCGAAACCGGGCAGTGGCTCGAAACGCCCGGCAGGGATCTCGGACGCCGAGATGGAGCGCCGTCTCGCCGCGCTGCGCGCCGCCAAAGCCCGCGAGGCCGAGGAGGCCGCCCAGCGTGCCGAGGATGAACGCCAGCGCGAGGAAGATCGCCGCCGCCGCCGCGAGGAGATCGAGGCGAAGGAGCGCGAGGAACGCGCGCATGAGGAAGCCCTCCGCCTGAAGGCCGAGGAAGAGGAACGCGCCAGGGCCGAGGCCGCGGAGCAGGCCCGCCGCGAGGAAGAGGCCCGCCGGGCGCCCAAGGGCGAACCGGCCGCCGCCGCCGACCGTGGCCCCGACCCTGCCGCCGACCGTGGTCCCGCTCCGGCACGTCCGGGCGCCACCCCGCGCAAGACCGACCGCGATCGTGACAGTCGCGCCGGCGACCGCGACGGGCGCGCCAAGGCCAGGACCGAGACCGGCGGCCGGCGCGCGGGCAAGCTGACGCTGACCGAGGCGCTTTCGGGCGAGGGCGGCCGTCACCGCAGCCTTGCCGCGATGAAGCGCAAGCAGGAAAAGGCCCGGCAAAAGGCGCTGGGCCTGTCGAGCCGGGCGGAAAAGCAGGTGCGCGACGTGCAGCTGCCCGAAACCATCGTGGTGCAGGAACTTGCGAACCGCATGGCCGAACGTGCCGCCGATGTGGTCAAGTCGCTGATGAAGATGGGCATGATGGTCAGCATGAACGAGGCCATCGACGCCGACACCGCCGAACTGGTGATCGAGGAATTCGGCCACAAGGCGGTGCGGGTCTCGGATGCCGACGTGGAACAGGTGATCGATTCGGTCGATGACCGGCCCGAGGATCTGGTGGCCCGCCCGCCGATCGTGACCATCATGGGTCATGTCGATCACGGCAAGACCTCGCTGCTCGACGCGCTGCGCCAGGCCAATGTGGTGGCGGGCGAGGCGGGCGGCATCACCCAGCATATCGGTGCCTATCAGGTAAAGGCCGAATCGGGTGCGGTGCTGACCTTCCTCGATACGCCGGGCCACGCCGCCTTCACTTCGATGCGGGCGCGCGGCGCGCAGGTGACCGACATCGTGGTGCTGGTCGTGGCCGCCGACGATTCGGTGATGCCGCAGACGGTCGAGGCGATCAACCACGCCAAGGCCGCGGGTGTGCCGATGATCGTGGCGATCAACAAGATCGACAAGCCCGAGGCCGACCCGATGCGGGTGCGCACCGAACTGTTGCAGCATGAAGTCGTGGTCGAGGCCATGTCCGGCGACGTGCAGGACGTGGAGGTCTCGGCCAAGACCGGCAAGGGGCTCGACAATCTGCTTGAGGCCATCGCGCTTCAGGCCGAGATTCTCGAACTGACCGCCAACCCCGGCCGTGCCGCCATGGGCGCGGTGATCGAGGCCAAGCTCGACGTGGGCCGCGGCCCGGTCGCCACCGTGCTGGTGCAATACGGCACGCTGAAACGCGGCGACATCTTCGTCGTCGGCGAACAGTGGGGCAAGGTCCGCGCGCTGATCAACGACAAGGGCGAGCGGGTCGATGAAGCCGGGCCTTCGGTCCCGGTCGAGGTGCTGGGCCTCAACGGCACGCCCGAGGCGGGCGACGTGCTCAACGTCGTCGAGACCGAGGCCCAGGCGCGCGAGATCGCCCATTACCGCGAACAGCTTGCCCGCGACAAGCGCGCGGCAGCGGGTGCGGCCACCACGCTGGAACAGCTTCTGGCCAAGGCCAAGGCCGACAAGGATGTCGCGGAACTGCCCATCCTGGTCAAGGCCGACGTGCAGGGTTCGGCCGAAGCCATCGTGCAGGCGATGGAGAAGATCGGCAACGACGAGGTGCGGGTGCGCGTGCTCCACTCCGGCGTCGGCGCCATTACCGAGACCGACATCGGCCTGGCCGAGGCTTCGGGCGCGCCGGTGATCGGCTTCAACGTCCGGGCCAATGCGCCCGCGCGGGCCACCGCCAGCCAGAAGGGCGTGGAGATCCGCTACTATTCGATCATCTACGATCTGGTCGATGACGTGAAGAAGGCGGCGTCCGGTCTGCTCAAGGCCGAGGTGCGCGAGACCTTCATCGGCTATGCCGAGATCCGCGAGGTGTTCAAGGTCTCGAACGTCGGCAAGGTGGCGGGCTGTCTGGTGACCGAGGGCGTGGCCCGGCGTTCGGCGGGCGTACGCCTGCTGCGCGACAACGTGGTAATCCACGAAGGCACGCTCAAGACGCTCAAGCGGTTCAAGGATGAGGTCAAGGAGGTCCAGTCCGGTCAGGAATGCGGCATGGCCTTCGAGAACTACGACGATATCCGCCAGGGCGACGTGATCGAGATCTTCGAGCGCGAGGAGGTCGAGCGCAAGCTTGCCTGATCCCGCGCGGCGGACTCTGTGGAAGGGCCGGGGGTGACCCCGGCCCTTTTCGTTCGGTCTGTCCGGAAATCGTGTCGGCAGCCTTGCCGAGGATGGCGGACGGGCGCAACAGAGGGCAGCGGCCGCCCGGGGGGCGGCCGACCGCTGCCCGGCGGCGCTGGCGCGCCTTGATTCCGGGCAAAAAGGCGCCGGGCGAAGGTCGTGTTCCAGACGGTCCTGCCTCCCGGCCGGCCAACACGCCTTGCGAACCATGCCACCCGGTCACCCCGGCCGCGACAGCAGCGCCACCAGCCGTGCCCGTGCTTCGGGCAGGGGCCGGGCGGCGGGGTCGGGGCACAGGCCACGGTTGAGAAAATGCCCGGTCAGCGCAAGGGCCTGCGCCAGATCGGCGGGCGTGGTCGCGGGGCTGAGATCGCGCAGGAAGGCAGGGAGCGGCAACAGCCGCCCGGCCCAGTCGCCCGCCCCCACCCGGCTCACCGCCCGGCCCGTGCGCGGACTGACATAGGCAAGGTCCGTGGTCCCGCCCGTCACCGCACAGCGCGCAAGGTCGAGGCCGAAGCCGATCTCTTCCAGCAGCCGGAGTTCCCAGCGCAGGTAAAGCAGCGGCCAGCCCTCTACCCCCAGCGCATCGAGCAGCGCCACCGTGGCACGGTAAAGCGCCGGATGCGGCTCGCGCTCGGGCAGCGCCCGTGAACAGAGCGCGCAGACGGCGGCAAGCCCGGCCAGCGCCCGCCGGTCGGCCAGCAGCGCGGCGGCGCGCGGGCGCAAAGGCTCGACCGTGAACCGGCCCAGATGATCGTCAAGCCGTGCCTTCCACGTGGCATCGAGCTGCGCACCCGGTTGCAGAAAGGGCGCGACCCGACGCGATGCCCCGCCGCGCACGACACCGGCGAAACGGCCGTGTTCCTCGGTCAGAAGGTCGATGATCGCGGTGCTCTCGCCATGCCCGCGCATGGACAGAAGCACCCCCTCGGCACGCCATTGCATGGGCGCAGTATCGCCACCCCGGTGGCGGGCGCAAGGCCGCGCCTCGAACAGGAACGGGGCGGCAAATGCCGCCCCGCTTGCCGGTCGTCCGGTATCAGGAAGCCTCAGGGTCGCGCGGGACCGCTCAGGGCAGGAGCCCGTCGGCGATCGCCGCCGCGAGTTCGTCCGGATCGACCGCGCCGTCGCCGTTGGCGTCGATCGAGGCGAAGCCTTCCGGGGTCAGGTCGGGATAGCTCGCCTGAAGCTCTTCGAGAGAGTAGACACCATCGCCATCGGTATCGACCACCTCCTGCGCCATAGCTTGCGCGCCGATCAGGGCAAGGGCGGTGCCAAGGGCAAGCGTATACTTCTTCATGTCTGTCTCCTTTGCGGTTCTTCGCGTCTGGAAGGCATGGTCGCCTTCCCGGATCGACTTAGAAGCGATGAGGAGAATATTCCAGATGATCCCGGATCACGCGGGTGTGATGTGCGATTTCATGCCTGATTTCACCATTTTCCGGGACAATTTTCCGCCCATTCCTGCCCGTCCATCCCGGCTGCGCGGATGTCCGCCGTAGCGCGCCCGCCCCCGCGCGCCCATTCCGCCGTGCCGCAAAGGCTCACGCAACCGTGTCGGGTTGTTTCCGCTGACATGACGATCCCCTCTTTTACCCCGGACTTGTCCCCTCCGTTCCCCAATCTTGCCCGAATTGATGGGCAAGACGAGAGCGGGGCCGGATGGAAGGTAAGGACGCACTATGGATCGACTGACCGAGATGGAAGCCTTTGCGACGGTGGTGGATCAGGGCGGCTTCACCGATGCCGCGAAGAAGATGGGAATCTCGAAATCGGCGGTGTCCAAACATGTCTCGTCGCTTGAGGCGCGGCTTGGGGCGCGGCTTCTCAACCGCACCACCCGCCGTGTCAGCCCGACCGAGATCGGGCTGGCCTATTACGACCGCGCCCGCCGGGTGCTGAACGACGCGGGCGAGGCCGATGCGCTGGTCACCTCGATGCAGTCGGCGCCCTCGGGGCTCCTGCGCATTTCCGTGGCCACCGACTTCGGGGTGAATCACCTGTCGCCGATTCTCGGCAACTTCTTGCAGGAATATCCCGAGATCACCGTGAACATGGTGCTGAACAACCGCTATGTGGAGCTGATCTCGGAAGGGTTCGATCTGGCAATCCGTATCGGCGAGCTGGAGGATTCGAGCCTGCGGGCCCGCAAGCTGTGCGACACCACGCGGCGGATGATCGGGGCGCCGTCCTATTTCCAGAAATACGGCCGGCCGACCAAGATCGACGACCTGAACGAACACAAGCTGCTGCACTATTCCAGCCAGGCCAACGGCAATGTGTGGAAGGTGACCGCGCCCTCGGGCGAAAAGCGCCAGGTGCGTTCGAACGGCTGGCTCACGGTGAACGACGGGCAGTCGCTGCTCCATGCGGCGATCTCGGGCCTCGGCATCGCCTATCTGCCTTCGTTCCTCTATAACGAAACCATGCGGCAGGGCCTTGTCGAAGAGGCGATCCCCGGCCTTCCGGTCGAATTGCAGGGCATCTATGCCGTCTATCCGCCGGGCCGGTTCACCCAGCCCAAGGTGCGGGCCTTCATCGACTTCCTGGTGCGGCACTATGCCGGCAAGGGGCCCGACAACTGGTGAATGGTTGCGGGCGCGCGGCCCCCCGCGTGGTGGTGCGCTGAAGCGCACCCTACCATCCCCCTTGGCGGAACGCGCACCGTTCTCGCCACCACGCCCGCGCCTACCGGGTCGAGGTCAGCATCGCCTCGACCCTTCGGTTCCGCATCCGGCCCTCATCGGTCAGGTTCGAATCGCGCGGCGACAGAAACCCCACCCCTTCGGCGGTGACCTGAACCGGCGGCACGCCATGGTCGCGGATCAGCCGGTCGCGCACCGCCTCGGCCCGGCGTTTGGACAGGGCGATATTGCCCTCAAGCCCGCCTTCGGCATCGGTATGGCCGACAAGCGCCAGCGCCCGGTCAGGGTGGGTGTGCAGATAGGCCGCAAGCATGGCAAGCGAGGCGAACTCCCCGGCCTCCAGCGTCGCCGCCCCGGTCTCGAAGGAAAGATCGTCAAGCGGCACCGCCCCCGCTTCCAGCAGAAGGGCGAGATCGCCGATTTCCGGGTCGGGCCGGGGCAGGCCCGGCTCCGCCGGTTCCGGTGTCCTGGTCGAGGCCGTGACCAGCGGCTCCGGCTCCGGCGGCTGGCCCACGCGCACCAGTTGCACGAAGCCCGCCCGGCTGGACCGGCTGACCATCAGGCTGAGATATTCGGCCCCGTCGCCCATGCCGCGCCCGGCCGCGACAAAGCGGAAGTCGCCCAGATCCACATGCATGTCGGGTTCGGGCAGGATCGGCGTCGAATAGCGGAAGTCGAAGCCGCCGCAGCCGTCGCTTTCACATTCGTAGATCGTGCGGAACCCGGCTTCGGCGAGCTGGTCGCGCAGGGGGGCCATGAGTTCCAGCGTGGTGATGCCGGGGCTGTCGATGCGCCAAGCGCTCTTGCGCAGGGCGCCTTCGGTGCGGCGGGTGATCATGCTGCCTTCGGCCCAGGGCCCGATCGGCAGCGGGTAGCTGCCCAGCGCCTCGGAATGTTCGGTGGTGGTCACGGCGGGGCCGGGAAAGCCTGGGGTGAAGGCGGTTGCCGACCCGCCCCATATCCCGCCAAGGGCGGCAAACGCCATGATCAACGCGCCATGTCGCAGGCGCGATCCGGGTTCCGGCCTCATGTTCACTGCTCAGGCCCCTTTTCGGGCTCGGTTCATGCGATAGTGATACTTTCCCACAACTTCCATGCCAAGGGAAGCATAGAGGGCGCGGGCGGGTCCGTTCGCCTCGGACACGGCGACCGCGAACCATGTCGCCCCATGATCCAGTGCCCAGCGCGCGACGTGCCCCATCATGTTGTGGGCGGTTCCTTGCCGACGCTGCGACGGGATGACCTCAAGCGCGTGGAACATGGCGATCCCGTCATGGATCGCGGCAAAGGCCGCACCCCCCACACGTTCGTTGGTGCGGCCGATGACCGCCGTCTTGGGGGCGGTGCAACGCTCCATCACCGCGACCCGGGCGGGGCCGATCCCGCCCTCGGCCCAGAGGTCGGTCATCACCTTGAACGGCGGCCAGATCAGGAAGGCCGTCAGCCGCCCGGCGCCTTCGGCAAGGATCCCGGCGGGCGCAAGGTAAAGCTCGACCGGATCGACCACCCGATAGCCGCGTTCGGCCAGCATCGAGTCGAGCGCATCCTCGCCTTCGCGGATCATGAACAGCGCAGGCTGATCCAGTTCGGCCATGCCGGCCTCGGCCGTGGCGATATCGGCCCCGGTCACCGGCCCTTCGGCGGTGGCGGCAGAGACGCGCTTGCCGCCCCCCTGCCCCTCGCGCAGCAGCCACGGGCCACGGTGGTGCGTGGCGGCGGCGGGCCAGGTGGCATCGAGGGCGGCGTGAAGCGCGGGCAGGCCGGGACGCATCCGCATCACTCCCCCATCCCGAACAGCGCCGCCAGCCGCGCCATGGCCTGGTCGAGCCGTCCGGGGTCGGTGCCCCGGATCACCAGATTGGCGCCATGGACCCCGTTGCGGATGAACGGATACGACCCCATCGACAGGTCGGGGAAATCCGCCGCCAGTTCCCCGAACGGCCCGGCGATCTCGCCCTCGCCCCGGTCGACCCGCAGGCTCTGGCTCAGGAGCGGCGCGCCGCCCGTAAGCGTCGGCAGCACCGAGGCCACCATGGCCGCGAACACGTCGGGCACGCCCGCCAGCACATGGGTATTGCCGATGCTGAATCCCGGCGCGGCGGAGATCGGGTTCTCGATCAGCGCCGCCCCGTCGGGGATGCGCGCCATCCGCTGCCGCGCGGCGTTGAACTCCAGCCCCGAGCGTTCGTAATGCGCGGCCAGAAGGGTGCGGGCGTCGTCGCGGATGCCTATGGGTACGCCGAACGCCTCGGCCACCGCGTCCGCCGTGATGTCGTCATGGGTGGGCCCGATCCCGCCCGAGGTGAACAGGTGGTCGTATCCGCCGCGCAGCGCGTTCACCGCCGCGACGATGGCCGGATGTTCGTCCGCCACCATCCGCACCTCGCGCAGCCTGATGCCGTGCCGCGTGAGTTCGCAGGCCAGGTGATACCCGTTCGAATCGCGGGTGCGGCCCGAGAGGATCTCGTCGCCGATCACCAGCATGGCGGCGGTGGGGTGGGACATGGCGGCTCCTTCCGGCAGGCGGGGTTGAACGCCCCCTGATGCCGGTATAGGCCGAGGCCCATGCGCTTTCAAACCCCCCTCGTGCCCGCCCGGCTGATCCGCCGCTACAAGCGGTTTCTTTCGGATATGGAGCTTGCCTCGGGCGAGGTGGTGGTGGCGCATTGCCCCAACCCCGGCTCGATGCTGGGCATGGCCGCGCCGGGGGCGGACTGCTGGCTGGAAGGGAACGACGATCCGCGCAGGAAGCTGCGCTGGTCGTGGAAACTGTCGGCGCTGGCGGGGGGCGGGTTCGTCACCGTGGACACCGGGCTTGCCAACCGCGTGGTGGGCGAGGCGCTGGCGGCGGGCCGGGTGCCGGGGCTGGCCGGATATGCGACCGTGCGGCCCGAGGTGCGCTTTGGCAAGGCAAGCCGGGTGGATTTCCTGCTGACCGCCCCCGGTCGTCCCGATGCGCTGGTCGAGGTGAAAAGCGTCACCATGCGCCGCAACGGCCCGGCGGCCGAGTTTCCCGACAGCCGCACCGCAAGGGGCCTGCGGCATCTTGAGGAACTGGCGGCAGCGGCGCGGGAGGGGCGGCGGGCCGTCATGCTCTACCTGATCGCCCGCAGCGACTGCGCCGCAGTGCGCTTCGCCGCCGACATCGACCCGGCCTATGCCAGGGGCGTCGCCGCCGCCCGCGCCGCCGGGGTGGAGCTGATCGCGCATCGGAGCGAGATCGGCACCGAGGGCATCGTGATCGGCCCCGAGGCGGTGGTCGAAGGCCCATGACAGGGCGCAAACCGGCCTTCGCACACTGGCATTTCCGGCGGTTCCCGCCTATCTAGGCACAAATCAGGCGCAAACTAGGCGCCGGATGCAACAAGGAAAGATCGACGTGGACGACAACCGGGGCCGGATGACGCGGGACGGCATCAGGATCTACGAGGCGGCGGATTTCGCCGGGATGCACGCGGCCGGGCGGCTGGCGGCGGAGATACTCGATGCCGTGGCGCCGCTGGTGGTGCCGGGCACGACCACCGCCGCGCTGGACGAATTCATCACCGAACGGGTCGAGGCGCGCGGCGCCACCTCGGCCACCATCGGCTACAAGGGCTACCGGCACGCGTCGTGCATCAGCGTCAACCATGTGGTCTGCCACGGGATTCCGGGGCCGAAGGTGCTGAAGGACGGCGATATCCTGAACATCGACGTCACGGTGATCGTCGATGGCTGGTATGGCGACACCAGCCGGATGTTCGTCGCGGGCACCCTGCCGCGCAAGGCCGAGCGGCTGGTGCAGGTCACCCATGACGCGCTGATGAAGGGGATCGAGGCGGTCCGCCCCGGCAATACCTTCGGCGACATCGGCCACGCGATCCAGGCTTACGTCGAGGCGCATCGCATGTCGGTGGTGCGCGACTTCTGCGGCCACGGGCTGGGCCGGGTGTTCCACGCCCCGCCCAACGTGCTGCACTACGGCCGCCCCGGCACCGGCCCGGTGCTGGAAGAGGGCATGTTCTTCACCATCGAGCCGATGGTGAACCTCGGCCGCCCGGAGACCAAGGTGCTGGCCGACGACTGGACGGCGGTCACGCGCGACAAGTCGCTCTCCGCGCAGTTCGAGCATTCGGTGGGGGTGACGGCGGAGGGCTGCGAGATCTTCACCCTCTCGCCCGCCGGGAAATTCCATCCGACCTGGGGGTGAGCGGGGCGCCGATCGCCCCGGCCCAACGATTGAACGTCCCCCGCCCGGCCGACCGCTGCCCTCTGTTTCGCCTTGTGGCAACCGTACGGGTGATCGGTGCGGAACCCCGCAGGGCGGGCGATCCGCCTGCCGCCCCCCGGCAGGGCTCAGCGTTCCCCGGCGTCTGTCGGCGGCGGGGCGGCGGGTGTGCGGCGGCCGGCGGCGCGCCAGCGTTCCAGTTCGGGGCGAGCTTCGACCGTCTGGCGCGAATAGGCGCGCGGATAGATGTTGGTGCCGACCAGCCGTTCCAGCAGCCGGGGCCGGTTCGCCCGGCGAATCTCCAGATCCTCGGCCGCCAGAACCTCGCGGACGCCGGGTTCGACCCCGTGCCGCGCGGCATGGCCGACCAGCGCCGCGTCGGTCCCGCCCGCGCCGGGACGGCCGCCAAGCGCGACCACCGCATCCTCAAGCGGGGTCTGGTCCGTCAGGTTGCGCCCGCCGGGGGTCGGCGGCGGCAGATGCGCGATGTCGGGCGGCATTTCCAGCGGTTTCGACGGCAGGATGGCGAATTCGTCCGGTCCCTGGGCGCTGAGGTTCATCAGCCGCGGCGCGTCATCGCCGCCCCGGCCGCAGGCGGAAAGCGCCAGCACCGCGACCAGCGCGCCCGCAGCGATGCCCCGTCCTGCCCGCATCCTTCGTCTCCTCGAACCCGTGTCCGTCCTTGCCTCAGCCCCTCTTACCCCAAAGCCCGGGGCGCGTCACGGGGTCTTTGCGCGGGATTTCCGCCGATCGTTCCCGTCGTCGCCACCGGCAAGGAACACCAGCCCGATCGCCCCCGCGAAGATCGCCACATCGGCGATGTTGAAGGCGAAGGGATTGTCGATGCCGCAGCAGGACATGTTCAGGAAATCCGCCACCGCGCCGTAAAGCAGCCGGTCGATCACGTTCCCCAAAGCACCGCCGACCAGCAGCCCGGCCGAGACCCGCACCATGACCCGCCCGCGCATCTTCCGCGCCCAGAGCCAGACCCAGAGCGAGATCCCCAGCGCCACCGCGATCAGGATCCAGCGCATCATGTCGCCCTCGTCGGCAAACAGGCCGAAGTTCACCCCCCGGTTCCACGCCATGCGGAAGTTGAGGAAGGGGGGGAAAACCTCGATCTCGTGGCGCAGGTCAAGCCGCATCCGGTGGACCACGATGTATTTCGACACCTGGTCGGCGGCGATCACCAGCGCCGCGATGATGCCCGCAAGCCGCATCGTCAGTGCCGGAAATGCCGCTGGCCGGTAAAGACCATGGCCAGCCCGGCCTCGTCCGCCGCCGCGATCACATCGGCATCGCGCATGGCGCCGCCGGGCTGGATCACCGCGGTCGCGCCCGCCTCGGCCAGTGCCAGCAGCCCGTCGGGAAAGGGGAAGAAAGCGTCCGACGCCACGACCGATCCTTGCGTCAGCGGCGCGGCCAGCCCCAGCGTTTCGGCCATGTCATGCGCCTTGCGGGCGGCGATCCGGGTGCTGTCCACCCGGCTCATCTGGCCCGCGCCGATCCCCACGGTGGCGCCGTCCTTGGCATGGACGATGGCGTTCGATTTTATGTGCTTGGCCACCTTCCAGGCGAACAGCAGGTCGGCCATTTCCCAGGGATCGGGCGCGCGGCGGGTAACGACCTTCAGATCGTCCGCGCCGATCCGGCCGGTGTCGCGGTCCTGCACCAGAAAGCCGCCCGCGACCTGCCGGAAGGCGCGGCCCGGCAGGGCGGGGTCGGGCAGGGCCTCGGTGGTCAGCAGCCGCAGGTTCTTCTTCGCCGCGAAGATGTCGCGGGCCTCGTCGTCGGCACCGGGGGCGATCACCACCTCGGTGAAGATCTCGACGATCCGCGCCGCGGTCGCCCCGTCCAGCGGGCGGTTCAAGGCGACGATGCCGCCGAAGGCCGAGGTCCGGTCGCAGTCGAAGGCGCGCCCGTAGGCTTCGGCCAGCGTCGGGCCGGTGGCGACGCCGCAGGGGTTGGCGTGCTTGATGATCGCGCAGGTCGGGCTTTCGCGGCCGAACTCGGCCACCAGTTCGAAGGCCGCGTCGGTGTCGTTGATGTTGTTGTAGCTCAGCTCCTTGCCCTGCCACTGCCGCGCGGTGGCGACGCCCGGGCGCACGGTGCCGCCGGTGTAGAAGGCCGCGCGCTGGTGCGGGTTCTCGCCGTAGCGCAGCCCCTGCGCCAGCCGCCCGCCGAAGGCGGCGTAGCGCGGCGCGGCCTCGCCCGCGCTCTCGGCCATCCAGCCCGACACGGCGGCGTCATAGGCGGCGGTGCGGCCGTAGGCCACCCCCGCAAGGCGACGGCGCAGCGCCAGCCCGGTCGCGCCGTCGTTGCCGTCGAGATCGGCGAGCACGGCGTCGTAATCCTCGGGGTCCACGACGACGGTGACGTAGCGGTGGTTCTTGGCGGCGGCGCGGATCATCGCCGGGCCGCCGATGTCGATGTTCTCGATACACTCGGCCTGACCGGCGCCGCGCGCCACCGTGGCCTCGAACGGGTAAAGGTTCACCGCCAGCAGGTCGATGGCATGGATGCCGTGCTCGCCCATCGCCGCCCGGTGGCCCGCGTCGTCGCGCAGCGCCAGAAGCCCGCCGTGCACCGCCGGATGCAGGGTCTTGACCCGGCCGTCCATCATCTCGGGGAACCCGGTCAGCTCCGCCACGTCGCGCACCTTGAGCCCGGCGGCCCGCAGCGCCTCGGCCGTGCCGCCGGTCGAGACCAGTTCCACCCCCCGGCCCGCCAGCGCCCGCGCAAAGCCCACCAGCCCGGTCTTGTCGGAAACGGAGATCAGCGCGCGGCGGATCGGAACGAGATCGGTCATGGTCGGCTCCTGTCATGTGGCGCGAGGCCGGGCGGCTCGTCCCGGTCGAGGTCGCGGATCGCGAGGGGCGTATCCTGTGCCTTGGCCAGCGTCCAGCCGGTTTCGGCGGCGTGGTCCGTCACCATGCCCGAAAGCACGATCTGTTTCGTCGCGCGCGGCTTCAGCCGCCCCTTCTCCAGATAGACCGAAGGTTCCAGCGTCAACCGCGTGGCGCCGTCGTGGCGGAACACCCAGATCTCGCCGCTGCGCAGCGCCAGCGACACCGCCGTGCCGCCGAGGTCGATGGCCGCATCCACATCGGGGTGCAGGTGGAAACGGACGCTGAAGGGAATGCCCCCGGTGCCCTGATGCGCCAGCACCGCGTCGAAACGCTTGCGTTCGGCGCCGGTTATGGCGCGGATCGAATCGTGCCCGGTCAGCACCCGCCCGTCGGTCGCAAGTTCCAGCGCGCGGATATGCGTCAGCCCGTGGGTGGCCGACCAGCCCGCGTGCCCGGCCATCAGCGCGGTGCCCTCGGGGCCGGTGGTGCGGTTGAGATGGGTCACCCGGGCGCGATCGACCAGCCGTTCGGCGCGGCCGTTGCCGATCCCCCGCCCGCCGAGACGCGAGGACGAGAACCCCTCGACCGACAGCGTGGCATGCGACACCGTGGCGCGGCCCGCCCGCCGCCATGCGCCGCCGAACGGCAGGCCCGAGCCGCAGTTGACGATCAGCGGCCGCCGCCCCGAGGTCAGCTCGAACGCCAGCGTCGAGGCATGGGCGGCGGTCGAGGCGGGGCCCCTGGGCGGTATGCTCGCATCGACGATCACGCTGGTCCGCCCGCCCGAAAGCCGTGCGAAACCCATGGCAAGCCCGGCGGTGGCCATCGCCTTGACGCCCGAATTCGCCAGCGCATGGTCAAGCCTGCCGTCGATCCCGCGTCCGCCGCCGTGGAACCGCGCCAGCCCGCCGTCGGCATGGCGCAGGGCCCGCAGCGTGGGCGCGATCCGGCCGATGGCGGCGCGGTGTTCGGGCGGCACCGCGCGCCCCGCCGCCTCCAGCGCCTGCGCCGCCCAGATCAGCAGCGTGAGCACCTCCAGCAGTTCCTCGGGGTTGCGGGTGGGAATGCCGCCCTCGGCATCGACCTGCCCGGCGCATTCGCGGGCCAGTGCCACGGTGGCGCGGGCCACCCGGCCCTCCATCCCGCTCAGCGCCAGCCCGGCGTAGATCAGCCCGCACAGCGCCTCGAACCGGGGCAGGCCCGGCGGCGCGCTGTGCCAGCGCCGGGCCAGATAGACGGTCTGGCGGCTCAGCGCCCGGAAAAAGGCGGCGCTGTCGGCGGACTCCCGGCCGATCAGCAGCATCACCGCATGGTTGATCCAGCGGATCAGGCGGCGGCCCGCAAGCTCCGGCGTCCAGCCCGGACCGCGACCCCGGCCGTAGCGGGCGATCCAGCCGAAGGTCCAGTCCTGCGCGGTGCGGCGCGCGGGGCCGTCCCCCACGGCGGCGAGATCGTCGAGCCAGGCGAAGCCATGCGCCTCGGCGGCGAAGGCGGGGTCGGGCATGGGAATGTCCCAAAGCGTGGTGCCCGGGGCCTCGACCAGCGTTCCGGCCAGCAGGAAGTTCCCGGCCACCAACTGCCGCCCGCGCGCGAACAGGCCGATGCTGCGCGGCTCGGGCTGCGAGGTGAAGCCGCGCGCAGGCCGCGCGAGACCGGCCAGCCACACATGCAGCCGGTCGCTCCCTCCGCCGCCGCGTGTTCGCCCCGCGGCTTCTGCCCTGCCTCCTTGCGACATCGCCCGTCCGGCCTGCCCTTGCGGTCGCACCGGGCGGCGGTGCCGCCCGGCCGGTCCCGTCCGGGGCGCACCATAGCGGCGGGGGCGGGGGCTGTCACCGGCGAAAGTCGCCGGGGGGGGGCGGCAGGAGCGCAACGTTCGCCCGAAGCCCCCAGCCCGGAATCAAGGCGCGGTACGCGCCGCCGGGCAGCGGTCGGCCGCTGCCCTCTGTCGCGCAACACATTGGCCCCGTTCGGCGAAGCCGACAGACCCCGCCCAGAAGGATCAGCCCCGGCGCAGGCGGACCATGAAGAACCCGTCCATCCCGCCCCGGTCGGCCCAATGGTCGGGCCGCAGCCGCAGCGCGCCTTCGGGGGTGATCCAGCCTGGGTCGATGCCGGGGAGTTGCTGCGGCTCGACGCTCAGCCCCGGATGGCGGGCCAGCGCGGCCACCAGCTGTGCCTCGCCCTCCTCGGGCAAAAGCGAGCAGGTGCAGAACACCAGCCGCCCGCCGGGCCGGGTCAGTGCCACCGCCCGGTCGATCAGCTGCGCCTGAAGCGCGGCGAGTTGCGGCACCTCGCTTCCGTCGCGGATGAACGGCAGTTCCGGGTGGCGCCGGATGGTGCCGGTGGCCGAACAGGGCGCGTCCAGCAGCACCGCGTCGAACGGCCCGCCCTGCCAGTCCAGCGCATCGGCCACCACGCAATCGGCAGCCAGCCCGGTGCGGGCAAGGTTCGCGCGCAGCCGTTCCATCCGCGACGCTGACGCGTCAAGCGCCGTCACCCGCGCCCCCGCCGCCGCAAGCTGCATGGTCTTGCCCCCCGGCGCGGCGCAGAGGTCGAGGACGCGCTCGCCCGCCACCGGCCCCAGCAGCGGCGCGGCCAGCGCCGCCGCCGCGTCCTGCACCCACCAGCGGCCTTCGGCATAGCCGGGGAGCGCGGTGACCTGCACCGGGCCCGCGAGGCGCAGGCTGCCGGTGGGCAGAACCTCCGCCCCCGGCACTTCGGCCCCACCCGGCCCCGGCGTCAGGTCCAAAGGCGGGGTCGCGGCCTGCACCGCCTCGATCCGCTCCACCACC
>JBAYSY010000027.1:0-44082 GCA_041675885.1 Gemmobacter sp.
ATCGGGGATGCGGAACGACATATCCGGGGTGAAACCTTCGAGATTGGCGGTGATGCGGCCCTGGCCGATCCCCTCGGTGATCGAACTGCCCTCGGCCTTCAGCACGCCCTCGGTGTAGAAGCTGTGCAGCGCCGCGCCCTCGGGGTCCGCGAGCGCGATCTTCACGCCCCTGGGTTGCAGCGCCATGGCGACGCCCGCAAGCGTGCCGCCCGATCCCACGGCGCAGGTGAAGCCGTCGACCCTGCCGCCGGTCTGTTCCCATATCTCGGGCCCGGTGGTTTCCAGATGCGCCTGGCGGTTGGCCACGTTGTCGAACTGGTTGGCCCAGATCGCGCCGTTCGGTTCGGTCTTCGCCAGCGCCCCGGCCAACCGGCCCGAGTAGCGCACATAGTTGTTCGGATTGGAATAGGGCGCGGCCGGAACCTGCACCAGTTCGGCGCCCGCAAGGCGCAGCATGTCCTTCTTTTCCTGGCTCTGGGTCTCGGGGATCACGATCACGGTGCGGAACCCCATCGAGGCGCCGACCAGCGCGAGGCCGATCCCGGTGTTGCCCGCCGTGCCCTCGACGATGGTCCCGCCGGGTTGCAGCAGCCCCTTCGCCACCGCGTCGCGGATGATGTAGAGCGCGGCGCGGTCCTTGACCGACTGGCCGGGGTTGAGGAACTCGGCCTTGCCGTAGATCTCGCATCCGGTCTGCTCGCTGGCCCGTCTGAGCCGGATCAGGGGGGTATGGCCGATGGAATCGGCCAGATCGCTGCACATCCGCATCGCGCCGGTCCTTTCTGTCAGGGGTTCAGGTGTAGGGCCGCCACGGCGGGAACTCAAGCCGTCGGCGCGCGGCTACCCCGTCGGCATCCGCGCCTCGACCATGCCCGCCAGCCACGAACACCCGGCCGGGATCGCACTGTCGTCGAAGTCGTAGGCCGGGTGGTGCAGCATGGCGCTATCGCCGTTGCCAAGCAGGATATAGGCGCCGGGACGTTCCTCCAGCATGTAGGAGAAATCCTCGCCCGCCATCAGCGGCGGCACGTCCAGCACCTCGCGCCCCGAGACCTCTCGCGCGACCGCAGCGGCATAGGTGGTTTCGGTCTCGTGGTTGACCATCACCGGATAGCCGCGCTGGTAATGCACCGCCGCCCCGGCGCCGAAGGCGGCGGCGGTATGGGCGGCGATGTCCCGGATCCGGTCCTCGGCCATCCTGCGCAGCCCGGCGTCCAGAGTCCGCACCGTGCCGCGCAGCTGCACCGAGGGCGGAATGATGTTGTAGGCATCGGATGCGGTGCGGAAGGAGGTGACCGAGACGACGACATTCCCCAGCGGATCGGCATTGCGCGAGGCGATGGTCTGCAAGGCCAGCACCAGATGCGCCGCCGCGACGGTCGGGTCGATGGTCTCGTGCGGTTTCGCGGCATGGCCGCCCTTGCCGGTCACGTCGATGGTGAACTGGTCGGTCGCGGCGAAGAGCGGCCCTGGCCGGATCGCGAACTGCCCCACCGGGATGCCGGGCATGTTGTGCATCCCGTAGACCTCCTGGATGTTCCAGCGGTCCATCATCCCCTCGTCGCACATCACCTTGCCGCCGCCGCCGCCTTCCTCGGCGGGCTGGAAGATCAGCACGGCGGTGCCGTCGAAATTGCGGGTCTCGGCCAGGTAGCGCGCCGCGCCCAGGAGCATCGCGGTATGGCCGTCATGGCCGCAGGCATGCATCCTGCCGGGGGTTTTCGAGGCATGGGCCGCGCCCGTGGCCTCGTGCACCGGCAGCGCGTCCATGTCGGCGCGCAGCCCCACCACCCGGCCCGCGCTGTCGCCGCGGCCCCGGATCACCGCGACGACGCCGGTGCGGCCGATCCCCTCGACCACCTCGTCGCAGCCGAAGGCGCGCAGCCTGTCGGCCACGATCCCGGCGGTGCGCTGGACGTCGAACATCAGCTCCGGATGTTGGTGGAAATCGCGCCGCCAGGCGGTGATCTCGGGCAGCAGTTCGGCAAATCGGTTCCGGACGGGCATGGCTCGCGCGCTCCTCCTATCTGTCGCCGCCACGGGCCGGGCGGGTTTTCGCGGCGGATCGTGGCGCAAAGGCCGGGGCGCCGCAAGGCCGTTCCCGCCCCCTCGGCCGGGGATGGTGCGCTGAAGCGCACCCTACGGGGCCGGGGCGCCGGACCGGGACAGCCTTTCCCCCTTGCCCGGAATCAAGGCGCGGCACGCGCCGCCGGGCAGCGGCCGGCCGCTACCCTCTGTTGTGCCTGTGCGAAGGGCTCAAACGAAACTCACCCCGCCACCGCTCAGAGCGCCGCGCCGAAATCGACCGCGATCGGCCCGTCAAAACGCGCGGGATCGAACCGCGACAGGTCGTGGCCCGGGGCCCGGCCCGCCAGCAGGTCGGCCACCACCCGCCCCACCCCGGGGCCGATGCCGAAGCCGTGGCCGCTCATCCCGGTGGCGAGGATCAGCCCCGGCAGCCGCGCGACCGGGCCGATGGCGGGAACGATATCCGGCAGCGTATCGATCATGCCCGCCCATGTTGCGGTCAGCCGCACCTCGCCCAGCGCCGGGAACAGCGCCTGGAACGCCGCCCGCATCCGTTCGAGCGCGCGCCGGTCGGGGGCCGGGTCGAGGATGCGCATCGCCTCGAACGGTCCCGGCCGGTCGGGGTCGAGGCCGCGCGGCGTGGCCCAGTGGTCGGGAAAGCCCCGGGGCGCGAACGGCCGCACCGAAGTGCCGAACGGATCGCGCCGGAGCTGCGGCAGATACCAGCGCAGGCTGCGCAGCGCATCCGGCCCGACCCAGAGCCGGGGCGAGATGCGGGGGGCGAGCGTATAGCCCCCGTCCTCGCGCCGCCGGAAGGACAGCGCGTGTTCCGAGGCCGCGCCCGCGAAGACCCCGGGCAGGGGCGCGGTGGCGGCCACGCTTTCGCGCACCGAAAGCTGGGGCAGGAAGACCCCGTGGTGGCGCAGCAGCAGCGCCGACCACGCGCCCCCGGCCAGCACCACCTGATCGCAGCCGATCCGGCCCTTTTCGGTCACCACCCCCGCGACGCGCCCGGCGGCGATGTCGAGGCAGCGCACCGCGCAGCCCTCGGCGATCCGCACGCCTTCGGCCTGCGCCAGCGCCGCGATGGCGGGCACCGCCGTCCACGGTTCGGCCCGCCCGTCCGAAGGCGTATGCAGCGCCCCCGCCCAGCCGCGCGCCGCGCCGGAGATCAGCGCCGCCGCGCCCGCCCCGGTCAGCAGGCGGCTGTCGATGCCGCCCGCCCGTGCCACCTCAAGCCAGGCTTCGTAGCGGGCAAGCTCGGCCTCGTCCGCCGCCAGATAGACCACCCCGGTCTGGCGGAAACCGATACCGGGCGCGCGGGCCGCGAGGTCGCGCCACAGCGCCATGGCCTCGGTCACGATGGGCAGTTCATGGGCGTCGCGGCCCTGCTGGCGCACCCAGCCCCAGTTGCGGCTGGACTGTTCCCCGGCGATCCGGCCCTTTTCGCACAGCACCACCGAAAGCCCGCGCCCGGCGGCATAAAGCGCGACGGCCGCCCCGATCACCCCGCCGCCGATCACCACAACATCGGCATGGCCGGGCAAGGCGTCGGCAAAACGGACCGGGGTCCGGTCGTGGATCGGAAAGCCCGTCTGCCCCGTCATGCCCCGCCTCTTTCGGTTCCGGTTCCACCCGTTTCGCGGGCGCAGGCTGATCCCGGCCGCGCGAAAGGTCAAGCCCGCCCGTCCCGCCCCGATCGGCTTGACCCATGGCCGCATCGGCCCTATCTGCGAAGCATGTTAGCGCAAACGGACATCCGGGGGAGAAGACCGCCATGCCAGTCAAGGTGGGGATCAACGGCTTCGGCCGCATCGGCCGCAACATCCTGCGCGCGGTGATCGAGACCGGGCGGACCGATATCGAGGTGGTGGCGGTCAACGATCTCGGACCCGTCGAGACCAACGCCCACCTGCTGCGATTCGATTCCGTGCATGGCCGCTTTCCGGGCGAGGTGACGGTCTCGGGCGACACGATCGACGCCGGGCGCGGGCCGGTGCGGGTGACGGCGCTGCGCGACCCGGCGGAACTGCCCTGGGCGGATGTCGATGTGGCGCTGGAATGCACCGGGGTCTTCACCGCCCGCGACAAGGCGGCGGCGCATCTGAAGAACGGATCGCGGCGGGTGCTGGTCTCGGCCCCGTCCGAGGGCGCCGACCGCACCGTGGTCCATGGCGTCAACCACGGCGAGCTGATGCCCGAGGACCGGGTGGTCTCCTCGGCCTCCTGCACCACCAACTGCCTGGTGCCGGTGGCACGGGTGCTGCACGACGCGATCGGCATCAACCGCGGTTTCATGACCACGATCCACAGCTACACCGGCGACCAGCCGACGCTGGACACGCTGCACCGCGATCTTTACCGGGCGCGGGCGGCGGCGCTGTCGATGGTGCCGACCACGACCGGGGCGGCGAAGGCGGTCGGGCTGGTGCTGCCGGAACTGGCCGGGCGGCTCGACGGGGTGGCGATCCGGGTTCCGGTGCCGAATGTCTCGGCGGTGGACCTGAGCTTCGAGGCCGCGCGCCCGACCGACGCCGAGGAGATCAACGCCGCGCTGGAGGCCGCCGCCGAAGGCCCGCTCAAGGGCATCCTCGGGGTGACGCGGGCGAAGAACGTGTCGATGGATTTCAACCACGACCCGCATTCGGCGGTGGCGCATCTCGACCAGACAAGGGTGCTGGACGGGAATTTCTGCCGGGTGCTGGCGTGGTATGACAACGAATGGGGCTTTTCGCTGCGCATGGCCGATCTGGCGGCAGCCATCGGGCGGCTGGGGTAGGTTTTGCGCTTCAGGCTGTTGTTTTCCGCAATTTCGAAGGTGGTGTCCGCCTTGCGTGCCGGCCGATAAGAGGCAGAGAGTCCGGAGCGCAACTTTTGCCCGGAATCAAGGCGCGCAAGCGCCGCCGGGCAGCGGCCGACCGCCCGCACGGGCGGCCGCTATTGCAACCTTGCGACACGTTCCGAGCGAGGATTCACCTGCACCATAAACTGCCAGACCACAGCCGTTGCAGCGGCCACCCGCGGTCGGCCGCTGCCCTCTGCTGCGCAGTATCTTTGCCCCGTTCGAAAAAGCCGACCGGCACGCAAGGCGGACACCGCCATTGCGGACCGGCATTTCGGACCGGAAAACCTGTCAGCTTTTTCTGAACTCGCTTTATCCGTGGTTGACCGGCCCGAAACGCTCGCGCAGCGCCGCGTTCACCTCGGGCGCGACGAATTTCGACACGTCGCCGCCAAGCCGGGCGATCTCCTTGACCAGTTTCGAGGCGATCGCCTGCATCCGTGCATCGGCCATCAGGAACACCGTCTCGATCGAGGAATCGAGCGCGCGGTTCATGCCGACCATCTGGAATTCATATTCGAAATCCGCGACCGCCCGCAGCCCGCGAACGATGACGCTGGCACCCACGTCGCGGGCACAGTCGATCAGCAGGTTCTCGAACGGGTGGGCAATGATCTCGGTGCCGGTCCGGGCGCTGAGCACGGCACATTCGGCCTCGATCATCGCCACCCGCTCTTCCAGCGTGAACAGCGGCCCCTTGTCGCGGTTGATCGCCACGCCGATCACCAGCCGGTCCACCAGCGTCGCCGCGCGGCTGATGATGTCGGTATGCCCGAGCGTCACCGGATCGAAGGTGCCGGGATAAAGACCGATGCGCATGATGGAAGCCTCTTTTCTGCCGCCGTCAGACGCAACATTATTGCGTAGCGGAATGCAAGGCGGAAATGCACCGCAAGGCGCGGCTTTCGCCCGGACGCGACCGCCGTGCATCGCCTGCGGCCGGGGCTCAGAAACCCTTGATCATGCCTTCCAGCGCCTCGTTCTCCATCGACAGTTCCATCAGCCGCGCCTTCACCACGTCACCGATCGAGATCAGGCCGATCATCTCGCCCTCCTCGACCACCGGCATGTGGCGGAACCGGCCTTCGGTCATGCGCTCCAGAACCCTGTCGGCCTTGTCGCCACGGGCGCAGGTGACGATCTTCGTCGTCATCATGTCATCCACCCTGTCGTCGAAACAGCCCACGCCGCGTTTGCCCAGCTCGCGCACGATGTCGCGTTCGGACAGGATGCCCGCGATCCGCCGCCCGTCGGGCGACACGACCACCGAACCGATCCGGCGCGACGACAGCACCCCGGCCGCCTCGCGCACCGAACTGCCGGGGGCGATGGTGAACACCTCTTCGCTGGCCTTGGATTTCAGGATCTGCTGAACGAGCATGGCGACCTCCCTTTTACGGCTCTGCCCGGATCAGGGTCCGCCGGAGGCCGCATCCTGTCAAGCAATTGATTCAAGACGGGCCACTTCGCGCCGCACACCCTGGGCGAGAAGTGCGGCAAACAGGTTCAACCGCTCCACCCGCCGGTCGTCGGCATGGCGGATCAGCCAGAAGCTGCGGCGCAGCGCCAGTTCCGGCAGCACCACGACCAGTTCCGGCGCCGACGGCAGCGCGAAGGCGTGGACCATCGCCACCCCCGCGCCCGCCCGCACCCAGTTGAACTGCACCGACACCGAATTGGAGGCGAGCGCCACCGGCCCGGCGTCGATCTCGGCCATGTAGTCCAGTTCCCGGTCGAAGATCATGTCGGGGATATAACCCACCATCCGATGCCCGCGCAGGTCGGCGCGGGTGGTGATCGGCGGATGCCGCGCCAGGTAATCGCGCGAGGCCGCGAGGCACAGCCGGTAGCCGGTCAGTTTCCGCACCGTCAGCCGCCCCGCCGCCGGGGGCGAGACGGCGATGGCCAGATCGGCCTCGCGCTTCGACAGGTTGAATACCCGAGGCAGGGCGACGATCTGCACCTCCAGCCCCGGGTTGTCGTCGCAGATCGCCGCGACCACCTGCGGCAGCAGGAAATTGGCGCAGCCGTCCGGGGCGCCGATGCGGATCTGCCCCGACAGCCTGCCGGGATCGCCGCCAAGCCCGCCCATCGCCCCCGCCACCGCGGTCTCGGCCCGAAGCGCGTGGTCGAGCAGCCGCGCGCCTTCCTCGGTCAGCCCGTAGCCCTGGGCCGAGCGCGCGAACAGCCGCACGTCCAGCGCCTCTTCCAGCCGCGCCACCCGGCGGCCCACGGTCGCGGGATCGACCCGCAGCACCCGACCCGCGCCCGACAGGCTTTCAGCCCGCGCCACCGCAAGGAAAATTCGCAGGTCATCCCAGTCCATCCACCCGCCGCCTTTGCAGAAATGCAGGACACTTTTGGCAACTTGCCTCTTTTCCGGGCAATTCTGCAAGCCTATCGTGGCGCGGACCTTGAACCGGAGGAAATCTCATGCAGGAACTCAGCCACTGGATCGACGGCAAGCGGGTTGCCGGAACCTCGGGCCGCTTCGCCGATGTCTTCAACCCGGCCACGGGCGAAGTGCAGGCGCGGGTGCCGCTGGCCTCGAAGGCCGAGCTTGACGCCGCCGTTACCTCGGCCGCGAAGGCGCAGGTGAAATGGGGCGCCACCAACCCGCAGCGCCGGGCGCGGGTGATGATGGAGATGGTGCGGCTGATCAACCGCGACATGGACAAGCTGGCCGAGGCGCTTTCGTCCGAGCACGGCAAGACCTTTCCCGACGCCAAGGGCGACGTGCAGCGCGGGCTTGAGGTGATCGAGTTCTGCATCGGCGCGCCGCACCTGCTGAAGGGCGAGTTCACCGACAGCGCCGGCCCCGGCATCGACATGTATTCCATGCGCCAGCCGCTGGGCGTCGCCGCCGGGATCACGCCGTTCAACTTCCCCGCCATGATCCCGCTGTGGAAGATGGGCCCGGCGCTTTCGGCCGGCAACGCCTTCATCCTCAAACCGTCCGAGCGCGACCCCTCGGTGCCGCTGATGCTCGCCGAACTGTTCCAGGAGGCCGGGCTGCCCGACGGCGTGCTTCAGGTCGTCAACGGCGACAAGGAATCGGTGGACGCCATCCTCGACAACGAGACGATCCAGGCCATCGGCTTCGTCGGCTCGACCCCGATCGCGCATTACATCTATTCGCGCGGCTGTGCGGCGGGCAAGCGGGTGCAGTGCTTCGGCGGCGCCAAGAACCACATGATCATCATGCCCGACGCCGACCTCGACCAGGCGGCCGACGCGCTGGTGGGCGCGGGCTACGGCGCGGCGGGCGAACGCTGCATGGCGATCTCGGTCGCGGTGCCGGTGGGCGACGCCACGGCGGATGCGCTGATCGAACGGCTGGTGCCCCGGATCGAGAAGCTGAAGGTCGGGCCTTATACGGCGGGCAACGACGTGGATTACGGCCCGGTGGTCACGGCGGCGGCGAAGGAGAACATCCTGCGGCTGGTCGAGACCGGCATCGAGCAGGGCGCGAAACTGGTGGTCGATGGCCGCGACTTCAGCCTTCAGGGCTATGAGAAGGGCTTTTTCGTCGGCCCGCACCTGTTCGACCACGTGACGCCCGAGATGGACATCTACAAGAAGGAAATCTTCGGCCCGGTGCTGTCCACCGTCCGCGCCCAAAGCTACGAAGAGGCGCTGGGCTACGCGATGGACCATGAATACGGCAACGGCACCGCGATCTTTACCCGCGACGGCGACACCGCGCGCGACTTCGCCAACCGGGTGAACGTGGGGATGATCGGCGTCAACGTGCCGATCCCGGTGCCGCTGGCCTACCACACCTTCGGCGGCTGGAAGAAGTCGGGCTTCGGCGACCTGAACCAGCACGGGCCGGACGCCTTCCGCTTCTACACCCGCACCAAGACCGTGACCTCGCGCTGGCCGAGCGGGATCAAGGAAGGCTCCGCCTTCAACTTCAAGGCGATGGACTGATCCGGGCGGGGGCGGCGACGCCCCCTGCCCTTCCCCGCATGCAAAAGGGGTGGCCCGAAGGCCGCCCCTTTTGCATTCCACATGTGCCTTTGCTCAGGCGGCGTTCTTGCGGCGGCGGGCCACCAGCCCGAGCCCGCCGAGCGCGCCCAGCATCAGGAACCCGGCCGCCGGAAGCGGGATCGGGGCGACCGCATAGGTCACCGTGGCCGTCACCTGCGCACCGTATTTCTTGCCCGGGCTGGTGCCCCACCAGTTCCCCCAGTTGAAATCAACCTCGCTGAGTTCGATCAGCAACTCGCCCGTGTTGCCGGAACCGAAGTTGAGCGGGGTCGGGTTGTTCCAGGTCAGTTCGCCGCCCTGATCGAACCCCAGGAAGCCCGACAGCGCGCCAACGGTCGAGCCCGTTGCGGTGGCATTGCCCGAGGAGGGCTGCGTCAAGGTGAAATCCACCGAAATCTGCTGCGCATTCAGGTCGTCCGGGTTGACTGCGCTCTCGTTCGTCCAGATCGCGAACAGATCGAAGGTGGTGGACTCGCCCACGTTGAGGTTGAAACCACCCTCGCCGCTGGTCGGGTTGACCTGCACCACGAGGCCGGGATCGGAATCGCCGAGCAGGCCGATCGCCCATTCGCCGTAGAACGCCGTCGAGGCCGATGCCGTGGAGGCCATCGCCGCCAGTGCCAGCGCCGCCGCGCCGGTCTTCAATGCTGCCATATGGGTCATGTTCACTCCTGTCACTGAAGTTCCCCGCTCGATCACCCGCCGCGCACGGGCATCCGGCCATTCCAAGACCGTATCCGCGCCACAATTTCGGCGCAATTGGAAATCGCCCGCGGACCGCGATTGCCGGACTTTCCGGCACGCCCCGGCAACCATGGGGAGAACGAGGCACAATCCATGCGGGCATAATTTCCCATTAAGAAACAATAGATGCAATAAAGCCGAATTGTATACCTTGCATCAAAGCGCCGCGAATCACCCGCCCCCGCACCACGCTTTTCCCCATCTCCGCCATTTGCCGCTTCAATCCCGCTGAAAAACTTGCGAAACATTCATCCGCTACCCGGACCCTGCCGGACCAGAGGGAGAAGAGTCATGGATTTCGCGCTCAGCGAGGAACAGCAGGCCATATTCGACATGGCCCATGCCTTCGGGCAGGAACATATCGCCCCGTTCGCGCGGCAGTGGGAAGCGGCGGGGACGATCCCGAAAGACCTCTGGCCGAAGGTGGCGGAACTGGGCCTCGGCGGGCTTTATGTCTCCGAGGAGTACGGCGGATCAGGCCTCACGCGGCTTGACGCCACGCTGGTGTTCGAGGCGCTGGCGATGTCCTGCCCGGCGGTGGGGGCATTCCTTTCGATCCACAACATGTGCGGCGGCATGATCGACAAGTTCGCCAGCCCCGAGTCGAAGGCGAAATGGCTGCCCGCGCTGTGCAGCATGGAACGGGTGTATTCCTACTGCCTGACCGAACCGGGCTCGGGGTCGGACGCCGCCGCGCTGCGCACCCGGGCCGACAGGACGAACGAGGGCTACCGCCTGAACGGCACCAAGGCGTTCATCTCGGGCGGCGGCTATTCCGACGCCTATGTGGTGATGGTCCGCACCGGCGAGGACGGGCCCAGGGGCATCTCGACCGTGGTGGTCGAGGACGGCACGGCGGGGCTTTCCTTCGGCGGTCTGGAAGACAAGATGGGCTGGCGGGCGCAGCCCACCGCGCAGGTGCAGTTCGACGACTGCATGATCCCGCACGACAACCTGATCGGCGAGGAAGGCCGGGGCTTCGTCTACGCCATGGCCGGGCTGGACGGCGGGCGGCTGAATGTCGCGGCCTCGGCGCTGGGGGGCGCGCAGAACGCGCTCGACCTGACGCTGGCCTATATGGGCGAGCGCAAGGCGTTCGGGCGCACCATCGACCAGTTCCAGGCGCTCCAGTTCCGGCTGGCGGATTGCGAGGTCAAGCTGCAATCGGCCCGCACCTTCCTGCGCCAGGCGGCGTGGAAGCTGGACAACAAGGCCCCCGACGCCACCAAGTTCTGCGCCATGGCCAAGATGTATGTCACCGACGCGGCCTTCGACGTGGCCAACCAGTGCCTGCAACTGCATGGCGGCTACGGCTATCTGGCCGATTACGGGGTGGAAAAGATCGTCCGCGACCTGCGGGTGCACCAGATCCTTGAAGGGACGAACGAGATCATGCGGCTGATCGTCTCGCGCCAGATGCTGGCGGACCGGGCATGAGCGACATCCTGATCCGCACCGAGGGCCGCGCCGGGCGTATCACCCTGACCCGGCCCAAGGCGTTGAACGCGCTGAATTACGACATGTGCATGGCGATCGACAAGGCGCTGATCGACTGGGCCGACGACCCCGCCGTGGCGCTGGTCGTGATCGACGCCGAGGGCGAGCGCGCCTTCTGCGCCGGGGGCGACATCGCCGAGATGTATGCGACCGGCACCAGGGGCGACTACGGCTACGGCCGCCGGTTCTGGCGCGACGAATACCGGATGAACGCCCGCATCGCCGGATACGGCAAGCCGGTGGTCAGCTTCCTGCACGGGTTCGTCATGGGCGGCGGGGTCGGCATCGGCTGTCACGGCAGCCACCGGGTGGTCGGCGACACCAGCCGCATCGCCATGCCGGAATGCGGTATCGGGCTGATCCCGGACGTGGGCGGCACGCTGATCCTTGCCCGCGCGCCGGGGCGGCTTGGCCATTATGTCGGGCTGACCGGGGCGCAGATCGGCGCGGGCGACGCGATCCACACCGGCTTTGCCGACCATTACCTGCCCGAGGCCGGATGGCCCGCGCTGATCGCCGATCTCTGCGCCAGCGGCGACGCCGGGCTGGTGGCGGCCCGCGCCATGGCCGCGCCCGAAAGCCCGCTTGCCGCCGCGCAGGCCGACATCGACGCGGTGTTCGGGGCCGGGACCGGCGGCCCGGTCGATGTCGTGGCGCTTCTCTCCGCGCTCGAGGGCCGGGAAGAGGGCTGGGCCACCGCCGCGCACAAGGCGATCGGCCGCAACAGCCCGCTGTCGATGGCCTGCACCGACGCGCTGATCCGCGCGCTCGGCCCCGGCGACGGTATCCGCGAGGCGCTGGCGCAGGAGTTCCGCTTTACCTTCCGCTCGATGGAACACGGCGACTTTCTCGAAGGCGTCCGGGCCCAGATCATCGACAAGGACCGCAATCCGCGCTGGAAACACACCATCGGCGGGCTTGCCGGAGATGAGGCGGCGGCGATGCTGGCGCCGCTCGGCCCCGATGAGCTGACATTCTGACGCGCTGACATTCTGAGGAGGACCAACATGAAGATCGGTTTCATCGGCCTTGGCAACATGGGCGCGCCCATGGCCGCCAATCTCGTCGAGGCGGGGCATGAGGTGGCGGGTTTCGACCTGACCGCCCCGATGCCCGAAGGCGTGACCCGCGCCGAAAGCGCCCCTGCGGCGGCGGCGGGGGCCGAGGTGGTCATCACCATGCTGCCGAACGGCGCGATCCTGCGCGCGGTGGCGGGTGAGGTGATCCCGGCCATGGCCCCGGGCGCGGTGCTGTGCGACTGCTCGACCGTCGATGTGGAAAGCGCCCGCGCGGTGGCGGAACAGGCCGGGGGCGCCGGGCTCGGCGCGCTGGATGCCCCGGTTTCGGGCGGCACCGGCGGTGCCACGGCGGGGACGCTGACCTTCATGGTGGGCGGCGGCGACGCGGCCTTCGCCACGGTGAAGCCGCTCTTCGACATCATGGGCCAGAAGGCGGTGCATTGCGGCACGGCGGGCGCCGGGCAGGCGGCGAAGATCTGCAACAACATGATCCTCGGCGTGACCATGATCGCCACCTGCGAAGCCTTCGCGCTGGCCGACAAGCTGGGCCTCGACCGGCAGAAGATGTTCGACGTGGTGTCCACCTCGTCGGGCTACAGCTGGACGATGAACGCCTATTGCCCCGCCCCGGGCGTCGGGCCGCAATCGCCCGCCGACAACGGCTACAAGCCCGGCTTCGCCGCGGAACTCATGCTCAAGGATCTGCGGCTGTCGCAGCAGGCGGCCGAAGCCGCCGATGCCGATACGCCGATGGGGCGGATGGCCGCCGAACTCTACACCCGTTTCGTGGAGCAGGAGAACGGCAGGGGCATGGACTTTTCCGCCATGCTGCCCCGGTTCGAGGCGCGCGGGCGGGGCTGAGGGCAAGCCCGCTCTCTTGAATGTGAAGGCGCGGGCGACGGAACGCCCGCGCCCGGCCGTTTCTTCCGGTACCAGCCCCGATCAAGGGTCCAACGGAGGGAACACCATGAAACGCCTTGCGCTGACCGCCGCCGCGCTGCTTCTTTCAGCCGGTGCGCTGCATGCCCAAGCGGCCCAGCCGCGGTTGCAAATCCCGGCCTGCCCGGGTGCGGCCTGCACCGCCCCGGCCACGACCGCAAACACGACCACGAACACGATCCTGGCCAACCACCGCCCCGGCCACCGGGCGAACCGCACCGGCCCGCCCCGCCATGCCGCCCCACAGCGGCAGTCGCGGCCGCAATACAACCGCAACGCCCGGCCACAGCGGGCAGCCCCGCACCGCCATGTCGGCCCGCCGCGTCATGCCGCTCCGCGCTACCAGTACCGCCAGATCCGCCCCGGCTATTCGGCGCGCGGCTGGCATGTCTGGCAGCCGCCGCGCGGCCATCGCTATTACACCGCGCCGCGCGGGGCGCATTACCGGGTCGTGGACAACACCGTCGTGCTGGTCGATAACAGCACGCTTCAGGTGCTGGCCATCATGGGGCTGCTGAACACGCTGCTGCGCTGAGGCAATTTCAGGAAAGGTGGACACCACTTTTCCGGTCGAATTTGCGATATATGCAAAGCAGAAGGCAGCGGCCGACCGCCGGGGGGCCGCTGCAACGCTTGTGATCTGGAAGTTCATGGTGCCGAGCACCCCGACGCCTGTGCATGTCGAAACGTTGCAGACGCGGCCGCCGTCGTGCCGAAGGCACGCCTCCGGCGTGACGCGGGCGGGCGGCCGCTGCCCGGCGGCGCGTGACGCGCCTTGATTGCGGGCAAAATTGCGCTCCTGACGCCCTACACCCTTCCCCTGGCGCAGGCACGGATCAGATCCGCCTGCGCCAGCGTGATGCGGCGGCCTTCGTCGATCGCCTCGGCGGCGCGGTGCAGTTCCATCACCGTGATCGCCTGCAAATCGGCGCTCAGCAGCACATGGGGCGGATCGCCCGCCAGCCGACTGCGCAGGATATGCGCGCTCATGATGCTGATGGCGGTGTTCATCACCTCGAAATAGGGCGGCGCACCGGCGGCACGGGCAAGGGGTGCCCCGCCCCCCTCCGCGTCGGCCCTTTCCGCGCTGTCCTCATGCTTTCCCCGGCCCATGTTGCGCAGCATCGCCGTGAAGTCGTGCCACCCCGGCGAGGTGAACGGGCCGCGCGGCACGTCCTCCTGCCATATCAGCCCCGAGGGGCGGCCGTTCGGATTGACCGCGATTACCACCTCGGCCCCCAGCGCCCGGCAGACCGAGACCGGCACCGGGTTGACCATGCCGCCATCGCACAGCCAGCGCCCGTCGATCCGCCAGGGCGAGAACACGCCCGGGATCGCCACCGAGGCGCGCACCGCCCCGACGATCGGCCCCTTGCGCAGCCAGACCTCGCGCCCGGTCTGGAAATCGGTGGCGACGGCGGCGAAGGGAAGGTTCTGGTCCTCGATCAGTTCGGGGATGCCAAGTTCTTTCAGCAGGTCCAGTATGCCCGAACCGCCCAGCAGCCCGCCACTGTTCAGCCGCACATCCGCCAGCCACAGCAGTCGCCCCGCCGTCAGGCCGCGGGTCCATTCCTCCAGCGCGTCCAGCCTGCCGCCGACATAGGCCGCGCCGACCAGCGCGCCCATGGAACAGCCCGCCACCACGTCGGGGCGCACCCCCAGTTCTTCCAGCGCGCGGATCACGCCGATATGGCACCAGCCGCGCGCGCCGCCGGAGCCGAGTGCCAGCCCGATCTTCATCGCGCCTACTCCGCCGCCACCCGCCGCCGCGCCAAGAGCGGCCCGAGGTAGCGGCCGGTGTGGCTGCGCTCGACCACGGCCACGTCCTCGGGCGTGCCGGTGGCGACGATCTCGCCGCCGCCGTCGCCGCCCTCGGGACCGATGTCGATGATCCAGTCGGCGGTCTTGATCACGTCGAGGTTGTGCTCGATCACCACCACGGTATTCCCTTGCTCGACCAGTTCGTGCAGCACCTCCAATAGCTTGCGCACATCCTCGAAATGCAGGCCCGTGGTCGGCTCGTCGAGGATGTAGAGCGTCCGGCCCGTCGCCCGGCGCGACAGCTCCTTCGACAGCTTGACCCGCTGCGCCTCGCCGCCCGAAAGCGTGGTGGCCTGCTGGCCGACCTTGATATAGCCAAGACCCACCTGCGCCAGCGCGTCCATCTTTTCGCGGATCGACGGAACCGCCTTGAAGAACTCCTGCGCGTCCTCGACCGTCATGTCGAGAACGTCGGCGATGCTCTTCCCTTTGAACAGGATCTCCAGCGTCTCGCGGTTGTAGCGTTTGCCCTTGCAGGTCTCGCAGGTGACATAGACATCGGGCAGGAAGTGCATCTCGATCTTGATCACCCCGTCGCCCTGGCACGCCTCGCAGCGCCCGCCCTTGACGTTGAAGCTGAACCGGCCGGGCTTGTAGCCCCGCGCCTGCGCCTCGGGCAGCCCGGCGAACCAGTCGCGGATCGGGCCGAAGGCGCCGGTATAGGTCGCCGGGTTGGAACGCGGCGTGCGGCCGATCGGCCGCTGGTCGATGTCGATCACCTTGTCCAGCAGTTCCAGCCCCTTGATCGTCTCGCAGGGCGCCGGGGTCTGGCGCGCGCCATTGAGCCGCATCGAGGCGGTCTTGAACAGCGTCTCGATGGTCAGGGTCGATTTGCCGCCGCCCGAAACCCCGGTGACGCAGACGAACCTGCCCAGCGGGAACTCGGCCGTCACGTCCTTCAGGTTGTTGCCCGAAGCCTTGACCACGGTCAGCTTTTTCCCGTTACCCTTGCGGCGCTCGGTGGGCACGGCGATCTCGCGCCGGCCGGAAAGATACTGCCCGGTCAGGCTGGCCGGATCGGCGGCGATCTCGGCGGGGGTGCCCTGCGCGACGATCCGCCCGCCATGCACCCCGGCGCCGGGGCCGATATCCAGCACGTGATCGGCCTCGCGGATCGCCTCTTCGTCATGTTCGACCACAAGCACCGAATTGCCCTGATCGCGCAACCCCTTCAGCGCGCCCAGCAGCCGGTCGTTGTCGCGCTGGTGCAGCCCGATCGAGGGCTCGTCCAGCACGTAAAGCACCCCGGTCAGCCCCGATCCGATCTGGCTGGCCAGCCGGATACGCTGGCTTTCGCCGCCCGAAAGCGTGCCGGAGGCCCGGCTCAGCGTCAGGTAGTCCAGCCCGACATTCACAAGGAATCCAAGCCGTTCGCGGATTTCCTTGAGGATCGCCCGGGCGATCTCGTTCTTCTGCGCCGTCAGCGCCCCGGGCACGGTGGCGATCCAACTCTCGGCCTCGCGGATCGACATCCGCACCACCTCGCCCACATGCAGCCCGCCGATCTTCACCGCCAGCGCCTCGGGCTTGAGGCGGAATCCTTCGCAGACGCCGCAGGGGCGGTTGTTCTGATACCGCTCCATATCCTCGCGCGACCAGGCCGAATCGGTCTCGCGGTAGCGGCGTTCCATGTTGGGGATGATCCCCTCGAAGGCGCGGCTGACCTGATAGACCCGCCCGCCCTCGTCGTAGCGGAAGGCGATCTCCTCGCCTTCGGAACCGTAGAGGAACACCTGCCGGACCTTTTCCGGCAGGTCCTTCCATTTCTTGCGCCGGTCGAAATTGTAGTGCCTGGCCAGCGCCTCGATGGTCTGGGTGGTGTAGGGCGACTTCGACCGCGCCCAGGGGGCCAGCGCGCCCTGCGCCAGCGTCAGCCCCTGGTCGGGCACGATCAGTCGCTCGTCGAAGAACAGTTCGACCCCCAAACCATCGCAGGCCGGGCAGGCGCCATAGGGGGCGTTGAAGGAGAACAGCCGCGGCTCGATCTCGGGGATGGTGAAGCCCGAGACCGGACAGGCGAAGCGTTCGGAGAAGGTGATCCGCTCGGGCTCGTCCACGGCGGTCTCCAGCACCGCGATGCCGTCGGCGAGGTCCAGCGCGGTGCGGAAACTGTCGGCCAGCCGGGTCTCCAGCCCCTCGCGGACCACGATCCGGTCCACCACCACGTCGATGTCATGGCGGAACTTCTTGTCGAGCACCGGCGGCTCGTCAAGGTCGTGAAACGCCCCGTCCACCTTGACCCGCTGGAAGCCCTGCTTGCGCAACTCAAGGAATTCCTTGCGGTATTCCCCCTTGCGGTCGCGGATCACGGGTGCCAGCAGATAGGCCCGCGTGCCCTCGGGTATCGCCATCACCCGGTCCACCATGTCCTGCACCTGCTGCGCCTCGATCGGCAGGCCGGTGGCGGGGCTGTAGGGTGTGCCGACCCGGGCGAACAGCAGCCGCAGGTAGTCGTAGATCTCGGTCACCGTGCCCACAGTCGAGCGCGGGTTCTTCGAGGTCGTCTTCTGCTCGATCGAGATCGCGGGCGACAGGCCCGAGATGTGATCCACATCCGGCTTCTGCATCATGTCGAGGAACTGGCGCGCATAGGCGCTGAGGCTTTCGACATAGCGCCGTTGCCCCTCGGCATAGATCGTGTCGAAAGCCAGCGACGACTTGCCCGAACCGGACAGCCCGGTGATCACCACCAGCCGGTCGCGGGGGATATCGACATCGACCCCCTGAAGATTGTGTTCCCGCGCCCCCCGGACCTCGATGAACTTCTGTTCGGCCATGACCGCCCCCGCATATGCGACCCGACAGAGATAGCGGAGGCTTGCGCCGACTCCAACCGGGAAACGTGAACGTTCAGTGAACATTTGCCGTCACAGGCAAAAATTCTCCGCCGCCCCTGCCCGGCCGATCCATCACGTTGCGGCGACTTTCCCCCGCAACCCTTTCATCTTGCTATAAATACTCCCGCCGGAGGCAGCGCCGCGAAGCGGCGCCGGGCCCAACGCCTTGTCGCGCGCGAAGGCGCGCCACAAGGGGGCGGGAGCCTCCCCGCCCGGCGGGACGCTCAGAAATGCAGCGCGCGGCCGTAGGCGTCCAGCACCGATTCGTGCATCATCTCCGACAGCGTGGGGTGCGGGAACACGGTTTCCATCAGTTCCGCCTCGGTCGTCTCCAGCGTCCGGCCGACCACATAGCCTTGGATCAGCTCGGTCACCTCGGCGCCGACCATATGCGCGCCCAGCAGCTCGCCGGTCTTCGCGTCGAACACGGTCTTGACCAGCCCCTCGGGCTCGCCCAGCGCGATGGCCTTGCCGTTGCCGATGAAGGGGAAGCGGCCGACCCGCACCTCATGGCCCGCCTCTTTCGCCTTCGCCTCGGTCAGCCCGACCGAAGCGACCTGCGGGTGGCAATAGGTGCAGCCGGCGATGGAACCCGGCTTGACCGGGTGCGGATGCAGGCCCGCCACCAGTTCCGCCACCATCACGCCCTCATGGCTGGCCTTGTGCGCCAGCCAGGGCGCGCCCGCGATATCGCCGATGGCGAAAAGCCCCTCGACCCCGGTGCGGCAATACTCATCCGTCACCACATGGGTACGGTCCACCTTGACGCCGAGGCCCTCCAGCCCCAGCCCCTCGGTATTGCCGACGATGCCGACCGCGGAAATCACCGTGTCGAACACGCGGGTCTCGGTCTTGCCGCCCGCCTCGATATGCGCGGTCACTTTCCCCTTCGCCCGGTCCAGCTTCTTCACCGTCGCCTTCTCAAGGATGGTCATGCCCTGTTTGACGAACTGCTTCTTCGCAAGTGCCGAGATCTCGGCGTCCTCGACCGGCAGGATGCGGTCCATCACCTCGACCACGGTGGTTTTCGCGCCCAACGTATTATAGAAGCTGGCGAATTCGATGCCGATGGCGCCGGAGCCGATCACCAGAAGTTCCCTCGGCATGTGCTTCGGTTGCAGCGCGTGCTTGTAGGTCCAGACCAGATCGCCGTCGGCCTCCAGCCCCGGCAGTTCCCGCGCCCTTGCGCCGGTGGCCAGCACGATGGCGGGGGCGGTCAGATCCTCGGTGCCCTTGTCGGTCCTGACCGAGACCTTGCCCCTGGCGGGCAGCGTGGCTTCGCCCATGAAGACCGTGATCCTATTCTTCTTCATCAGATGGCCGATGCCGCCCGACAACTGCTTCGCCACCCCGCGCGAGCGCGCCACCACCGCGTCGAGATCGTAGCCGATCCCGTCCGCCTTCAGCCCGAACTCCTTGGCGCGGTGCATGAGGTGGAACACCTCGGACGAACGCAAGAGCGCCTTGGTCGGGATGCAGCCCCAGTTCAGGCAGATGCCGCCCAGGTGCTCGCGCTCGACGATGGCGACGTTCAACCCCAGTTGCGCCCCCCTTATCGCGGCCACATAGCCGCCCGGACCCGCGCCGATCACGATCATGTCGTAGGCTTTGGCAGCCATGTCTCCCCTCCCTGCGAAAAGTGGTTTACCGTTAAACTATTTTCGAAAACCGCGCAATGACGCCACGGAAAAGACGCCATGCGCCGGATGCATGGCCGTCAGCGGGCCTTCAGTTCCTCGACCACCGACATATAGCCGCCACCGGACAGGAAGTCCGCCTCCTCCGCCGTGGTCTCGCGGCCCAGCGCGTCGTTGCGGTAGGGAAAGCGGCCGAAGCGCCGGATCACCTCGGCATGGGCATGGGCGTGCAGCAGGTTGTCGGCCCCGGTTTCCGGCATCCGCCCTGTGAACAGGCGGATACATTCCTCCTGATCGGCAAGCGCCTCGGAATGCATGTAGGGCAGGTAGAAGAACTGCCGTTCGGGTTCGGGCACGCCCATGTCCCAGCCCTCGGCGACCGCGCGTTTCGCCGCCGCCAGCGCAGCCGCGTCGGTGGCGAAGGAATCGCCCGAGCCGCGCCACATGTTGCGCGGATACTGGTCGGTCAGGATCAGGAAGGCGAGGCAGCCTTCGGCACCGTCGAGCCAGTGGTCGAACGCCCCTGCCCGCGCGCGCGCCCAGGCACCGCCGAACCGGGCCCGGATATCGGCGTCCAGCGCCTCGCCCCCGGCATACCAGCCCTCGGGCCCGAGTTCCCGGAGCCAGTGGTCGAGGATCGCTTCGCGGATGGTCATTGCATTTCCCCCTGTCGCAACGGCCCGAGGGTGCCAGCTTTCGCCCGGGTCCGCAATGCGGGGGGCACCCGGGGGTGATGGTGCGCTGAAGCGCACCCTACGGTGGCGGCCGCGCAGGGTGCGCTTCAGCGCACCACCCGCCACCGCTCAGATCGCCGTCACCATCCGGTGCCCCGGCGCATAGACCAGCCGCACCGCGGTAATGGGCAGCATCCCCGCCCAGGTGGTGCGCTCGGCCCCGAACAGCGCCGCGCCGGGGGGGCAGCCCAGCAGCCCGGCAAGCCCGGCATCGGCCGGCAGTGCGAAGAACTCGATCCCGCCGCTGGAGAAGGCGGTGTTGCGCACCAGCCATTCATTCGCGCTCATCGCCGCGAAATCGGCAGTGTCGAGGTCCGGCACCGCCGCCGGGTTGATCCAGCGGTCCTCGACGCACCAGGGCGCGCCATCCGCCAGATGCAGCGCCCGCACATGCAAAAGCCGCGCCCGCGGCCCCAGCCGCAGCACCGCACGCACGGGTTCCGGCGGAACACCCGTGGCCACCTCCAGCAGCCGGTAGCCGTAGGCCTTGCCCCGGCCCTCGATATCGTGGCGGATGATCGGCACCTCGAAAGTGGCCTTGCGCACCGGGTTCACCGGCACCCGCGTCCCGGCCTTGCGCCGCCGTTCCAGAAGCCCCGCCGCCGCAAGTTCGCGCAGCGCCCGGTTCACCGTCGCGCGGGCACAGCCGAATTCGGCGGCAAGATCGGCCTCGTTCGGGATCATGCTGCCGGGCGGCCATTCGCGGTCGCGGATCCGGCGCAGCGCCTCGGCCTGCACCGATTGCCAGGTGACGGGCTGCACCATGGTCACATCGCATCCTTCAGGCGGCCCAGCGTCCCGGCATAGCGCGCGGTGATCGCCTCTCGCGCATGGTGGCGCCCCTCGCGCACCAGATGCCGCCCGGCCGACCAGACATCGCGCACCATCCGGTCGTCGCCCGCGAAAATCCATGTATCGAGCACGGTATCGCCGCGCTTGCCCACAAGGTCCACCGCCGCGCCGTCAAGCGCCACCAGATCGGCCAGCATCCCGCGCGCGATGGCGCCCGAGGCCCGGCCCGCCGCCTGCGCGCCGCCCTCGGCCACGGCATCGAACAACACCCGGCCGGTGGACCGCTCCGGCTCGGCCAGCACCGCCCGCGCCCGGTCGCGCAGCCGCTGGGAATATTCCAGCGTGCGCAACTCCTCGGCCAGCGCGATGCGGATGTTGCTGTCCGATCCCACACCGAAGCGCCCCCCCGCCGCGCGCCAGCCGGTGCCGTCGAAGATGCCGTCGCCAAGACTCGATTCGGTGATAGGGCAAAGCCCGGCCACCGCGCCGGTCCGCGCCAGCGCCGCGGTCTCGGCAGGCAGCATCTGGGTGGCGTGGATCAGGCACCAGCGGCGGTCCACCTGCGCATTGGCCAGCAGCCATTCGACCGGACGCGCGCCGTGATGGGCCAGCACCTCCTCGACCTCTCCCACCTGTTCGGCCAGATGGATATGCAGCGGCGCATGGGGCCGCAGCCCGGCGGCGATGGCCAGCCCCTCCGGGCTGACCGCACGCAGCGAATGGGGCGCGATACCCAGCCGCGCATCGGCGGGCAGCGCGCGCAACGCCACTTCCGCCCCCTCGACCAGATCCGCGAACCGCTCCGGGTCGTTGCCGAAGCGGTTCTGCCCCGGCCCCAGTTCCCGCCCGTCGCAGCCACCGTATTGGTAAAGCACCGGCAGCAACGTCAGCCCGATGCCGGTCTGCCCCGCCGCCGCCGCGATCCGGGCCGAAAGTTCGGCGATATTGTCATAGGGCACCCCGCGCGGCTGGTGGTGCAGGTAGTGGAACTCCGCCACCGCCGCATAGCCCGCCTCCAGCATCTGCATCTGCACGAATGCCGTGATCGCCTCGACATCCCCGGGGGTAAGCTGGTCGAGGAACCGATACATCAACTGCCGCCATGTCCAGAACGAATCGCGCGGGTCCGGGCCGCGCCGCTCGCTCAGGCCCGCCATCGCCCGCTGGAAGGCGTGGGAATGCAGGTTCACGGGCGCGGGCAGCAGCACCGCCACCCGATGCGCGCCTTCGGGCGCGGGCTCCTGCGCCAGCCGGGCGATGCGGCCATCAGGGCCGATCCCGACCGTCAGCCCCTCGACCCAGCCTTCCGCCGTCAGCGCCTGCTCCGCCCGGATCACCTGCATCGTGTCCTCCCCGATTGACAGCGATAATATGTGCATACATAATAGCGGGCAACGAGGGGGAATCAAGCATGGAATTACCGGGGCCGACCGTTCTGACCGAAGCGCGCCTGGTGACGCTGGCGGGCGATGCGGGGCATGAGGTGCTGGACCGGGGCGCGGTGGCGCTCTCCGGCGGCCGCATCCGCTGGGCGGGGCCTCTGGCCGATCTGCCGGGCGACTACGCGGGCTGGGAGCGGCACGGGCTCGAAGGCCGTCTCGTCACCCCCGCGCCCATCGACTGCCACACCCATATCGTCCACGGCGGCCACCGGGCGCGGGAATTCGCGCTGCGGCTCGAAGGCGCCAGCTATGAGGAAATCGCCCGCGCCGGGGGCGGCATCGTCTCGACCGTCTCGGCCACCCGCGGCGCCTCGGAAGACGAGCTGCTGGCGCAGGCCCTGCCCCGGCTCGACACGCTCCTGGCCGAGGGGGTGAGCTGCATCGAGGTCAAGTCGGGCTACGGCCTCGACGTGGAGACCGAGTTGCGGATGCTGCGCGTGGCCCGCCGTCTGGCGCAGGTGCGCCCGGTGCGGGTGCGCACGACCTTCCTCGGCGCCCATGCGGTGCCCGCCGAATACGCCGCCCGCGCCGACGACTATATAACCGAGATCTGCCTGCCCGCGCTCCACGCCGCCCATGCCGAAGGGCTGGTCGATGCGGTGGACGGCTTCTGCGAGGGGATCGCCTTCTCGCCCGCCCAGATCGCCCGCGTGTTCGACGCCGCGAAGGCGCTGAACCTGCCGGTCAAGCTCCATGCCGAACAGCTTTCGCACCTGGGCGGCACAAGGCTGGCGGCGCAATATGGCGCGCTTTCGGCCGATCACGTCGAATATGCCGACGAGGCCGACGCCGCCGCGCTCGCCGCCTCCGGCACCGTCGCCGTCCTGCTCCCCGGCGCCTTCTACGCGATCCGCGAGACGCAACGGCCCCCCGTGGCCGCCTTCCGCAAGCATGGCGTGGCGATGGCACTGGCGACCGATTGCAACCCGGGGTCGTCGCCGCTGACCTCGCTCCTTCTGGCGATGAACATGGGCTGCACCCTGTTCCGCCTGACGGTGGACGAGGCCCTGCGCGGCGTGACCGTAAACGCCGCCCGCGCGCTGGGCCTGACGGACACCGGCCGGATCGCACCCGGGTTGCGCGCCGACCTCGCGGTCTGGGATGCCGAAAGCCCCGCCGAACTCGCCTATCGCTTCGGCTTCAACCCGCTTCACGCCCGCATCTTCGGAGGCCCCGAATGACCCTGACGCTCACCCCCGGCGCGGCGACGCTGGCGCAACTCGAAACCCTGTGGCGCGAGGGGGTGCCCGCCCGGCTCGATCCCGCCGCCCGGCCCCGGATCGAGGCGGCGGCGGCAGAGGTCGCCAAGGCGGCGGCGGGCGAGGCGGCGGTCTACGGCGTCAACACCGGCTTCGGCAAGCTGGCCTCGGTGAAGATCGCGCCCGAGGACACCGCGACCCTGCAACGCAACCTGATCCTGTCGCATTGCTGCGGCGTCGGCGAGGCGCTGGACGTGCCGACCACCCGCCTCATGATGGCGCTCAAGCTCCTCAGCCTCGGTCGCGGCGCCTCCGGCGTGCGATGGGAGGTGATCGCGCTGATCGAGGCGATGCTGGCCGCCGGCGTCACCCCCGTGGTGCCCGCGCAGGGCTCGGTCGGCGCCTCGGGCGACCTCGCGCCGCTCGCCCATATGACGGCGGGGATGATCGGCGCGGGCGAGGCCGACTACAACGGCCAGCGGCTGCCGGGGGCCGAGGCGCTGGCAAAGGCGGGCCTGACCCCCGTCATCCTCGGCCCGAAAGAAGGGCTGGGCCTGATCAACGGCACCCAGTTTTCCACCGCGCTGGCGCTCGCCGGGCTGTTCGACGGCTGGCGCAACGCCGCCGCCGCGCTGATCACGGCCAGCCTTTCGACCGACGCCATCATGGGCTCCACCGCCCCCCTGCAACCCGAAATCCACAGCCTGCGCGGCCATCGCGGCCAGATCGAGGTGGCCGAGCGGATGCGCGCCATCATGCAGGGCTCGGAAATCCGCGAAAGCCACCGCGAGGGCGACAGCCGCGTGCAGGACCCCTATTGCATCCGCTGCCAGCCGCAGGTTGCGGGCGCGGCGGTCGATCTGCTGCGCTTCGCCGGGACCACGCTGGAGACCGAGGCCAACGCCGTCACCGACAACCCCTTGGTGCTGGGGGAGGGCCGGATCGTCTCGGGCGGCAATTTCCATGCCGAACCCGTGGCTTTCGCCGCCGACCTGATCGCGCTGGCGCTGGCCGAGATCGGCGCCATCGCCCAGCGCCGGGTGGCGCTGATGGTCGATCCCACGCTCAGCCACGACCTGCCGCCCTTCCTCACCCCCGACCCCGGCCTCAACTCCGGCTACATGATCGCCGAGGTGACCACCGCCGCGCTGATGAGCGAGAACAAGCACCTCGCCAACCCCTGCTCGACCGACTCGACGCCGACCTCCGCCAATCAGGAGGATCACGTCTCCATGGCCGCCCATGGCGCCCGCCGCCTCGGCCGGATGAACGCCAACCTCTCGGTGATCCTCGGGGTCGAGGCGCTCTGCGCGGCGCAGGGGGTGGAGTTCCGCGCGCCGCTGGCCACCTCGCCCGCGCTGCAAGCGGTGCTGGCCGCGATCCGCGTCGCCTGCCCGGCGCTCACCCAGGACCGCTATCTCGCCCCGGACATCGAATCCGCCGCCGCGCTGGTCCGGGAAAACCGCCTCGCCCAAGCCGCCGGAATGGAGTTTTCGCTGTGATATCTTCATCTTGCCACAAATACTCCGGGGGGAGCCGCGCAGCGGCGGGGGGCCGCGCCCCCCATCCACGGGTGACGCCATGACCCCGGTCGAGGTCCATCACGGCGAAAGCCCCGTGGTGCTGGGCCTGCCACATACCGGCACCTGCCTGCCGCCCGACATCATGGCCCGGCTCAATGCCCGGGGCCAGGTGCTCTCGGATACCGACTGGCACATCCACCGGCTCTACGACGGGCTGCTGCCCGGCGCGACCACGGTGCGCGCCACCTTCCACCGCTACGTGATCGACGCGAACCGCCCGCCCGACGGTGAAAGCCTCTATCCGGGGCAGAACACCACCGGGCTGGTGCCGCTGACCGATTTCGACGGCCGCCCGATCTGGACCCGCCCCCCCGGTGCGTCCGAGATCGAGACCCTGCGCCAAGGCTATCACGCCGCCTATCACGCCGCGCTCATGGCGGAGATGGAGCGGGTCCGCGCCCTGCACGGGGTGGCGATCCTCTACGACTGCCACTCGATCCGCTCGCGCATTCCGTTCCTGTTCGAGGGCGTTCTGCCCGACTTCAACATCGGCACCTCAAACGGCGCTTCCTGCAACCGGCGCGTGGAAAACACTGTCGCGGAAATCTGCGCCGGGGCCGAGGGTTACACGTCGATCCTCAACGGCCGCTTCAAGGGCGGCTGGACCACCCGCCACTACGGCCGCCCCTCGACAGGCTTCCACGCGATCCAGATGGAACTGGCGCAATCCACCCATCTGGAAACCGAGACCCCGCCCTACGACTACAGCCCCGAGAAGGCCGCCCGGCTGCGGCCGATCCTCGCCGACATCCTCCACGCGCTGGCCGATCTGGCCCCCAGACTGGCCCCCTGACCGAAGGACCTGCCATGACCAACCCGCGTCACAACATCCGCGACATCTTTCCGCCCACCGGAACCGAAATCAGCGCGAAAAGCTGGCTGACCGAGGCGCCCTTGCGGATGCTGATGAACAACCTGCACCCGGATGTGGCGGAAAACGCGCATGAGCTGGTGGTCTATGGCGGCATCGGCCGCGCCGCCCGGACGTGGGAGGATTTCGACTGTATCGTGGACACCCTGCGCGGGCTGGAGGCCGACCAGACCCTGCTGGTGCAGTCCGGCAAGCCGGTGGGCGTGTTCCGCACCCACACGGACGCGCCCCGGGTGCTGATCGCCAACTCCAACCTCGTGCCGCACTGGGCCAACTGGGAGCATTTCCACGAACTCGACCGCAAGGGCCTGATGATGTATGGCCAGATGACCGCTGGGTCATGGATCTACATCGGCTCGCAGGGCATCGTGCAGGGCACCTACGAGACCTTCGTCGAGGCCGGGCGCCAGCATTACGGCGGCAACCTCACGGGCAAATGGATCCTGACCGCCGGGCTCGGCGGCATGGGGGGTGCGCAGCCCCTGGCCGCCGTCATGGCCGGGGCCTGCTGCCTCGCGGTGGAATGCGACGAGACCCGGGCAGATTTTCGTATCCGTACCAGATATGTGGACGAGAAAGTTCACACATTGGATGAAGCACTCGCCCTGATCGACCGCTGGACCAGGGCGGGCGAGGCCAAGTCGGTCGCGCTGATCGGCAACGCCGCCGACGTGTTCCCAGAACTGCTCAAGCGGATGCAGGCGGGCGGCCAATTGTCGAACGGGGGCCCCGATATCGTCACCGACCAGACCTCGGCCCATGACCCGATCCACGGCTACCTGCCGCAGGGCTGGACCCTGGCCGAATGGCGCGCGAAGCAGGAGAGCGACCCGAAGGCCGTGGACCGCGCCGCCCGCGCCTCGATGCGGGTGCATGTCGAGGCCATGGTCGGCTTCCACGACGCGGGCGTGCCCACCATCGACTACGGCAACAACATCCGCCAGATGGCGCTGGAGGAGGGGTTCGAGCGCGCCTTCGCCTTCCCCGGCTTCGTGCCTGCCTGCATCCGGCCGCTGTTCTGCCGCGGCATCGGCCCGTTCCGCTGGTGCGCGCTTTCGGGCGATCCGGAAGACATCTACCGCACCGACGCGAAGGTGAAGGAACTGATCCCCGACGATCCGCACCTGCACAACTGGCTCGACATGGCGCGCGAACGCATCGCCTTCCAGGGCCTGCCGGCGCGGATCTGCTGGGTCGGCCTCGGCCAGCGCCACCGGCTGGGCCTCGCGTTCAACGAGATGGTGCGCAGCGGCGAACTCAAGGCGCCGGTCGTGATCGGCCGCGACCACCTCGATTCGGGCTCGGTCGCCTCGCCCAACCGCGAGACCGAGGCGATGATGGACGGCTCGGATGCGGTCAGCGACTGGCCCTTGCTCAATGCGCTGCTGAACTGCGCATCGGGCGCCACCTGGGTCAGCCTGCACCACGGCGGCGGCGTCGGCATGGGCTTCAGCCAGCATTCCGGCATGGTGATCTGCTGCGACGGCACCGAGGCCGCCGACCGGCGGATCGCCAATGTGCTGTGGAACGACCCCGCCACCGGCGTGATGCGCCACGCCGACGCAGGCTATCAGATCGCCATCGACTGCGCCCGCGAACACGGGCTTGATCTGCCGGGGATTCTGAAGTCCTGATCATCATCTTTCCGGAAAATACCCCCGCCGGAGGCTTCCGCACTATCCACCGGCGCCACGGCGGGGCAGACACGCAACATCAACAGGCCGACACCGACCCCAACACCAACAAGGAGAGACGACCATGAAAAGACGGCAATTCCTGACCACCGCCGGGGTGGGCGCCGCCGCCGCGACCCTCGCCACCCCCGCGCTTTCGCAGAACACCCGCCGCTGGCGGCTGCTTTCGGGCTGGCCGCGCAACCTGCCGGGGCCGGGTGTGGCGGCGCAGATGCTTGCCGACCGGATCACCACGCTTTCGGGCGGCCGGATCGAGGTCGAACTGTTCGGCGCGGGCGAGATCGTCCCCGGCCCCGGCGTGTTCGACGCGGTGGCCGAGGGCACGGCCGAGATCTACCACGCGGTTCCCGCCTATTGGGGCTCCAAGTCCAAGGGCATCCTGCTGTTCGGCTCGCAGCCCCTGGGTCTCACCGCCAACGAGCAGCACGGCTGGATGCTGCACGGCGGCGGGCAGGCGCTTTACGACGAGATGTACGGCCGCTTCGGCCTCAAGCCCTTCCTGTGCGGCAACTCCGGCCCGCAATGGGCGGGCTGGTTCCGCAACGAGGTCCACACGCTCGACGACCTGCGCGGGCTGAAATACCGCACCACCGGCCTGAACTCCGAGGTCATGTCCAAGCTCGGCGTCGCGGTCGAGGCCATGTCCGGCCCGGCGATGTTCCAGGCGCTGCAATCGGGCGCACTGGATGCGGGCGAGTTCATCGGCCCGTGGTCCGACGCCGCGCTGGGGCTTCAGCAGGTCGCGTCCTACTACTACGACAACGGCGTGGGCGAACCCGGTTCGGCCGAGGAATGCGGGATCAACATCGACGCCTGGAACGGGCTGGAGGACGACCTGAAACAGGCGGTGCAGATCGCGGCCGAAAGCCTCTACAACGTGGTCCACACCGAATACAACACCAAGCACGCCATGGCCCTGCGCGAGTTGATCGCCCAGGGCGTGCAGGTGCGGCAATGGCCCGAGGCGATCATCACCGCCATGGGCAACGCGATGGGCGAGATCCTTGAAGAGATGCGCAACGATTCCGACGAACTGGTCGGGCGGATCACCGAAAGCTTCCTCGAATACCGGGGGCTGATGGCCGACTACCAGCCCCATGCCGAGGCGGCGCAGCTTGCGGCGCGCAGCCTCGATTTCACCTACGCCCGCTAGGGCGACGACGCGGCCGGGGGGTTGAATCCCCCCGGCCGCGCCTGCGATAGCGAACCGACGGGGACAGCTTGGGGAACGGCATGGAACGGATCGCGGGTGCGCTCGATCTGGTCAACCGCGCGGTCGGCGCGGTGACGATATGGCTGGCGCTGGCCATGGCGCTGTTGCAGTTCGGCGTGGTGCTGTTGCGCTACGTGTTCGGCTACAGTTCGATCTTCATCAACGAGGGCGTGCTGTATCTGCACGCCTCCATCTTCATGCTGGGGGCGGGCTATACGCTGCTGGCGAACGGCCATGTGCGGGTGGATATCTTCTACGCCAAGTTCGGAACCCGCGGCCGGGCCATGATCGACATTTTCGGCCATCTGGCGCTGCTGGCACCCTCGCTGCTGATCCTGCTTTACTATTCCTGGCCCACCGTGCGGCGATCCTGGGCGATCCTCGAAGGGCCGATCTCGGTCGGCGGCATCCCCGCCTCGTTTCTTTTGAAATCGCTGATCCCGGCCTTCTGCGTCCTGCTCTTGATCCAGGGCATCTCGGCGCTGATCCGCGACCTGATCCGCCTGCGCGAGGATTCCTGATGCCGCTAGACCTGTTGATGTTCGCGGCGCTGATCGTCTTCATCCTGATCGGCTATCCGGTGGCCTTCACCATCGCGGGCGTGGCCACCGGCTTCGCGCTTCTGGGCTGGGCGCTGGATGCGTTTCCGATCAACCTGATGGGCGCGCTCGGCCAGCGGTTCTTCGCGGTGATGACCAACCCGGTTCTGACCGCGATCCCGCTGTTCGTGCTGATGGGGGTGGTGCTGGAGAAGTCGCGCATCGCCGAGGAACTCCTGGAGACATCGGGCCGCCTGTTCGGCACCATGCGCGGCGGTTTGGGCGTGTCGGTGGTGCTGGTGGGCGCGTTGCTCGCCGCCTCGACCGGCATCGTCGGCGCCACGGTGGTGGCAATGGGGATGATCGCGCTGCCCGCCATGCTGCGAAACGGCTACAACCCGCGGCTGGCGGCGGGCACGGTCTGCACCGCGGGGACGCTGGGACAGATCATCCCGCCCTCGACCCTGCTGATCATCCTTGCCGACGTGATGTCCACCGCTTTCCAGCAGGCGCAATACCGCGAGGGGCGGTTCTCGATCGAGACGGTTTCCGTGGGCCAGACCTTCGCGGCGGCGCTGATGCCGGGGCTGATGCTGGTGGTGATCTACATCCTCTACATCGTCGTCCGGGCCTGGCTGGTGCCGGGCGATGCGCCCGCGATGCGCGAGACGCCCGAAAAGCCGTCGCGCCGGGCGATCCTCGGGGCGATCCTGCCGCCGGTCATCCTGATCTTCGCGGTGCTGGGCGCGATCCTCGGCGGCATCGCCTCGCCGAACGAGGCGGCGAGCGTCGGCGCCATCGGCGCGATCCTGCTGGCGGGGCTGAAACAGGGGGCGTCGCGCCGGCTGGTCGTGGCGGGGGCGGCGGCGCTTCTGCTGCTGGCCCTGGTTGCGGGCACCGCGCCGGTGCGGCTGGCCCGGTCGGACACCGGGCTTTTCGAATATGCGCTGGCGACATTCTATTCCGGCCTTGCGCTGCTGGGGATCGTCGCCATCGTCGTTGCGCTGCGGGCGCTGATGCGCAGCGGCACGGCGATCCCGGCACTGACGCAGACCATGGTCATCACCTCGATGATCTTCGCCACCATCCTGATGGCCTCGTTCTTCTCGCTGGTCTTCGTCGGGCTGGGGGGCGAGCACCGGATGGCCGAGATCATCGAGGCGCTGCCGGGCGGGCCGAACGGGGCATTGTTCTTTGCCATGGCGATGGTGTTCATCCTCGGCTTCTTCCTCGACTTCGTGGAAATCTCGGTGATCCTGCTGCCCTTGATGATCCCGCCCCTGCTGATGATGGGGCATGACCCGATCTGGGTGGCGGTGCTTCTGGCGGTGAACCTGCAAACCTCGTTCCTGACACCGCCCTTCGGGTTCTCGCTGTTCTACCTGCGCGGGGCGGCGCCGCCCGAGGTGACCACCGGCATGATCTATCAAGGGGTGGTGCCCTATATCGTGTTGCAGATCGTCGCCATGTTCATCATCTGGTTCTTCCCGACCATTGCCACCTGGCTGCCGCGGCTGGTGTTCTGAGCCGGGGGGGCGGTGCGCTGAAGCGCACCCTACAGCCCACGCGACCCGCAGGGTGGGCAATATTGCCCACCGCCCGGAATCAAGGCGCGGCATGCGCCGCCGGGCAGCGGGCGGTCGCCCGGAAGGGGAGCCGCTGTCCTCTGCCCTGCCCTTTTCGCTCTCGTCACTCCGCCCCGTGCATCGCCGCACAACCCGTCTGCCGCCCGGCCACTGGTGCCGCCCCGTGAAAGCGCGTATGGCCGGGGCATGACCCTTGCCGCCCCCCTTCCCGGCCGGAAGCCGCTGTCGCAGCCCGAGTTCGTCGCGCTGATCGCGATGCTGATCGCGACGGTGGCCTTCTCGATCGACGCGATGCTGCCCGCGCTGCCGCAGATCGCGGCGGAACTGAGCCCCGAGCGGCCCAACCTCGCACAGCTGATCGTCACCAGCTTCATCCTCGGGCTCGGGGTGGGCACCTTCGTCGCCGGACCGCTGTCGGACACGCTGGGGCGGCGGCCGGTGGTGATGCTGGGGGCGGGGATCTACATCATCGGCACGCTGGTCGCCTGGGCGGGGGATTCGCTGGAACTGGTGCTGGCGGGGCGCATCCTTCAGGGCTTCGGTGCCGCCGGGCCGCGCACCATCACCATCGCCATCGTGCGCGACATGTATTCCGGGCGGTACATGGCGCGGATCATGTCGATCGCCATGATCATCTTCGCGCTGGTTCCGGCGCTTGCACCCGCGGTCGGCGCGGGGATCATCGCGCTGGCCGACTGGCGGGCGATCTTCGTGTCGTTCCTCGGCTTTGCCGCGATCTCGATCCTGTGGTTCGCCCTGCGCCAGCCCGAGACCCTGCCCGAGACCGCCCGCCGCCCGCTGCGCCTCCGGCCGCTGCTCGCCGCCATGGCCGAGGTGCTGCGCCATCCGGTGGTGCGGCTGTCGATCCTGATCCAGTCGCTGCTGTTCGGCGCGCTGTTCGCCACGATTTCCTCGATCCAGCAGATTTTCGACGTGACCTTCGGCCGGGGCGCAAGCTTTCCGGCCTGGTTCGCCGGCATCGCGCTGGTCTCGGCGCTTGCCAGCCTGGCCAATGCCGCGCTGGTGGTGCGGGTGGGGATGCGGCGGATGATCGCAACGGCGCTGGTGGCGCAGGTCGGGCTTTCGGGCGTGATGACCCTGATGACCGTGGCCGGGTTCTGGTCCGGCGGGGTCTATTTTGCCGGTTTCGTGGTCTGGGCCACCGGGCTGTTCTGCATGGCGGGGCTTACGCTCGGCAATATCAACGCCATCGCGATGGAGCCGATGGGCCATGTCGCGGGCACCGCCGCATCGGTGATCGCCGCGCTCTCCACCATGCTGGCGATCGTGGTCGCGGTGCCGGTGGGGCTGGCCTTCGACGGAACGCCGGTGCCGCTGGCGGGCGCGATCACGCTGGTGGCGGGGGTCAGCCTTGCGCTGTTGCGCGCATTGCCGCGCTGACCCCGGCGTTTCCCGCTTGGCGCCCGGGCACAAGATTGCTACCGTTCGCGGCGGAAACCGGGAAACCCCATGCGCCACAGCCTGCCCCTTGCGCCGCAGTTCTACGTGACGGCCCCCCAGCCCTGCCCCTATCTCGACGGGCGCAGCGAACGCAAGCTGTTCACCGCGCTTCAGGGCGAACAGGCCGAGCGGCTGAACGACGCGCTGTCGAAACAGGGGTTCCGGCGGTCGCAGAACGTGCTTTACCGGCCGTCCTGCGCCGAATGTTCGGCCTGCATGTCGGCGCGGATCCGGGTGGCGGATTTCGCCCCGCGCCGCACCCAGCGCCGGATAGCGCGCCGCAACACCGACCTGAAGCGCAATGTCACCAGCCCCTGGGCGACCGAGGCGCAATATGCGCTGTTCCGCCGCTATCTCGACAGCCGCCACGCCGACGGCGGCATGGCCGACATGGACGTGTTCGAGTTCGCGGCGATGATCGAGGAAACCCCGATCCGCTCGCGCGTGGTGGAATATTCCCTGCCCGGGGCCGGGGCGGACGCGGCGCTGGCGGCGGTCTGCCTGACCGACCTGCTCGACGACGGGCTGAGCCTGGTCTATTCGTTCTACGAACCCGGCATGGTGTCCCGCAGCCTCGGCACCTGGGTGATCCTCGATCATGTCGAGATCGCGCGCGAGGCCGGGTTGCCCTATGTCTACCTGGGCTACTGGGTGCCCGGCAGCCGCAAGATGGGCTACAAGGCCGGGTTCGACGCGCTGGAGATCTACAAGGGCGGCATCTGGCAGCCGATCGGCGATCCCGCAAGCCACGACGCGGCGCTGCACCCCCTGTCGGTCGATCCGATCGCCGAACAGGTGGCGCGGATCAGCCTGCCCGACGCCCTGCGCACGCGCGGCTGAGCGCACCATCCGCCCGTTTCCCTGCGCGACCGGGCGCCCGCCCAGCCGCAACCCCCGCGTGAAACCGCCCCGCCCCGCGCGTGCCGTCGCGCAAGGATGGCGAAAAGCTGTTGACCGGCCCGCGGCCCGGCGGCATAGACAGGCACCCGCGCAGCGGGACAAGCCCATCCGGAGACCCGTCCGGGCCGCCAGCCCGGGACTCGCCCCGGAACACGGACATGACCCGCCCGTGGACCCGGGCCGGAAGGATACGGACAGGCAGGGAGGAACCCGGATTGGCCTTTCTCGCGATGATCATGCGGTTCATCAACGGCATCAACCGCACGGTCGGCAATGTGCTGTGCTGGCTTGCGGTGGCGATCGTGCTGGTCTGCTTCTGGGTGGTGGTCGAACGCTACCTGTTCACGACCACAAGGCTGTGGATGCAGGATCTCTATGTCTGGCTGAACGGTGCGATGTTCACCGGGGTCGCGGGTTTCGCGCTGCTGCGCAACGACCATGTGCGGGTCGATATCCTCTACCGCCCGGCCCAGGACCGGACCAAGGCGCTCCTGGACCTGATCGGCGTCCTCGTCTTCCTGCTGCCGTTCATGTATGTCGTCTGGGTCTATGTCTATCCCAACGTCATGCGCTCCTGGCTGCGCCATGAGGCGTCGGCCAACGTGGGCGGGATGCCCGGGCTCTTCGTCCTGCGCAGCTTCATCCTGGTCTTCGCGACGCTGGTCGCGCTTCAGGGCGTGTCGATGGTGATCCGCTCGATCCTGACACTGGCGCGGCGCGAGGATCTGATCCCCGAACGCTACCGCTATTCCTACGGTACGGAGTGAATTCCCGATGGATCCGGTCCTGATCGGGGAGATTCTCTCCGGCCTCATGTTCATCTCCATCATCGGCTTCCTGATGATGGGCTTTCCCGTGGCCTTCACGCTGGCGGGCACCTCGCTTCTGTTCGCGCTGGTGGGGATGCAGTTCGGCGTGTTCGATCCGTCGAACTTCGGCGCGCTTGCCGGACGCTACATCGGCTTCATGACCAACGAGGTTCTGGTCGCGGTGCCGATGTTCATCTTCATGGGGGTGATGCTGGAACGCTCGCGCATCGCCGAGCAGCTGCTGTCCACCATGGGGCGGCTGTTCGGCAATATCCGCGGCGGGCTTGGCTATTCGGTGATCGTGGTCGGGGTGTTCCTTGCGGCCTCCACCGGGGTCGTGGGCGCGACGGTGGTGACGATGGGGCTGATCTCGCTGCCGGCGATGCTGCGGGCGGGCTATGATCCGAAACTGGCCACCGGGGTGATCTGCGCAAGCGGCACGCTGGGGCAGATCATCCCGCCCTCGACCGTGCTGATCTTCATGGGCGACATCCTGTCGGGCATCAACGCACAGGTGCAGATGGCCCAGGGCAATTTCGCGCCCAAGACGGTCTCGGTCGGCGACCTGTTCGCGGGCGCCTTCTTCCCCGGCTTCGTGCTGGTGGGGCTCTATCTGCTGTGGATGGCGTGGAAGGCGTTTTCCGACCCGGAGAGCTGCCCCGCCACCCCGATCCCGCCCGAGGAGCGCAAGAACCTCGGCCGCGAGATCGTGACCGCGATGATCCCGCCGCTGATGCTGGTGATCGGCGTGCTCGGCTCGATCCTCGGCGGGGTCGCCACGCCGACCGAAGCCTCGTCGGTGGGGGCGGTGGGCGCGGTGCTGCTGACGGCGCTGCGCGGACGGCTGCGGCTGCGGATCCTGCGCGAGGCGGCGATCTCGACCGCGACCATCACCTCGATGGTGTTCATCATCCTGTTCGGCGCCTCGGTGTTCTCGATCGTGTTCCGCATGATGGGCGGCGACGACCTGGTGCACGAATTCATGGAGAACCTGCCCGGCGGCTGGATCGGCGCGATGATCGCGGTGATGGCGCTGATGTTCGTGCTGGGGCTGATCCTCGACGCGTTCGAGATCATCTTCATCGTGATCCCGATCACCGCGCCGCTGCTGCTGACGCTCGGGGTCGATCCGATCTGGCTCGGGGTGATGATCGGGGTGAACCTGCAAACCAGTTTCATGACCCCGCCCTTCGGCTTCTCGCTGGTCTATCTGCGCGGCGTGGCCCCGCCGAGCGTCTCGACCGGCACGATGTATCGCGGGGTGATCCCCTTCGTCTGCCTGCAACTGGTGGCGCTGGGGATACTGTTCGTCTTCCCCGGCATCGTGACCTGGCTGCCCTCGATGCTGTACTGAGGGCGACGGGCCCGTGACCGAGCGCGAAAGGGGGGCCTTCCGCCCCCCTCTTGCGCTGCGCGCAATTCACCCCCCGAGAGTATTTCTGGCAAGATGAAGAATATTATGAGCACCTCTTCATCCTCACCGCGAAAAAATATCCCCGCCGGAGGGTGAGCGGCGTCCCGTGGGCGTCCCGGAGGCCGCGAACCGCTTGCAGAGCGCCGGGCGGGCACTCCCCGCCCCCGGCCCGCGGGCCCGCGCCCGACAGGGCGCGCGCGGCCCAACGCTTTTGCATGGGCGAAAGCCCGTGCGAAAGGGGCGGAGCCCCCCTCAGCGCAGCGCCAGCGCGTCCGCGAGCAGCGCGGTCACCGTCTCGGGCGGCACGTCTTCGGCGACGAAGGCATCACCGATGCCGCGCGCCAGCACGAAGCGCAACCGGCCGTCCACGACCTTCTTGTCCTGCGCCATCAGCGCCATCAGCGCCGCCGCCCCCGGAAGATCGCCGGGAATATCGGCAAGGTCGGCCTTCATCCCCATCGCCCGCAGATGCGCCCGCACCCGGCCGGGGGTTTCCTGCGCGCAAAGGCCGAGCCGGGCCGACAGGTCGAAGGCCAGCGCGCAGCCCACCGCCACCCCTTCGCCATGCAGGAGCCGGGCGGAATAGCCGGTCGCGGCCTCCAGTGCATGGCAGAAGGTATGGCCGAGGTTGAGCAGCGCCCGCTCGCCCTGTTCGGTCTCGTCCCGGGCCACGATCCCGGCCTTCATCTCGACCGAGCGGCGCACCGCCTGTTGCCGCGCATCCGCATCGCCCGCGGCCAGCGCCGGGCCGCTCGCCTCCAGCCATTCGAAGAAATCCGCATCGCCCAGAAGCCCGTATTTCACCACCTCGCCGCAGCCCGCGAGGAAGTCGCGCGCGGGCAGCGTGTCCAGCACCGCGGTATCGGCCAGCACCAGCGAGGGCTGATGGAAGGCGCCGACAAGGTTCTTCCCTTGCACCGTGTTGATCCCGGTCTTGCCGCCCACCGAACTGTCCACCTGCGCCAGCAGCGTGGTCGGCACCTGCACGAAGCGCACCCCCCGGCGCAGCACCGCCGCCGCGAAACCGCCGAGATCGCCGATCACCCCGCCGCCGAAAGCCACGACCAGATCGCGCCGCTCCACCCCCGCCTCCAGCAGCCATTCGACGGCGCGGGCGAGGCCGGGCCAGCCCTTGGTGCCCTCGCCCGCAGGCAGCGCGAGCGCCTGCATGGCGATGCCTTCGGCGGCAAGCCCCGCCTCCAGCCGCGACAGATGCGCCGCCGCCACGGTCTCGTCGGTCAGCACCGCGACCCGGGGCCGGTGCAAGAGCGGCGCGATCTCGGCCCCGGCGCGGCCGATCAGGCCGGGGCCGATCCGCACCTCGTAGCTGCGCGCCCCCAGCGCCACCGGCACCACATCCATCATCGTCACTTCCCTTCCAGCACGTCGGGCCTTGTCTCCAGCGCCGCCAGCACCCGCCCGGCCATATCCTCGATCGAGAGCCCGGCGGCGCTGTCCACGATCAGGTCGGCCCCGGCATAGACCGGATCGCGTTCCGCGCACATCCGCCGGATCGTGCCGCGCGGGTCCGGGGTGCGCAGCAGCGGCCGCGTCGTCTTGTGCCGCACCCGGCTCCACAGCAATTCCGGGTCGGCCCGCAGCCAGACCGAGACCCCGGCGCGGCGGATCGCCTCTCGGTTGGCTTCGGCCATGAAGGCCCCGCCCCCGGTCGAGAGCACCCCGGGCTGCCCGCGCAGCAGCCGTTCCAGCACCTGGCTTTCCTTGAGCCGGAAGAACGCCTCGCCGTCGCGGGCGAAGATTTCCGGGATGCTCATATTGGCGGCGCGCACGATCTCGTCATCCGAATCGGTAAAGCCCACCCGCAGAATCCGGGCAAGCTGGCTGCCGACGGCGGTCTTGCCCGCCCCCATCATGCCCACCAGCACCACCGTTTTCCGCAGCCGCCAGTTCACTTCGGCAGGCCCCCGCCCATTCGCGCCCTCATCCCGGCCCGGTCATCACCGCCCGCTCATCACATTCGCTTTGAATGGCGTGATCTTCCCGAAAAGGCCATATATAATCGTCATCGCAGGCAGGAGGCCCGGAGCCGGGGGACAACCGGGGCGGGCACCATCCAGTGACAGAGACGCCCCCGTCGGCGACGGGCGGGACGGACTACAGACGGGCAGGACAACAGCAGACCGGGGGCAGTGGGATGCGCAAACTGAAGGTGCTGGCGGTGCTGGTTCTGGCGGGGCTGATCGGGCTCGCCGGATATGCCTATTTCGGCGACATGCGCCCCGAGACGCGCCAGATCGAAATTCCGGTGCCGCTGGATGGGGGCTGACCTGATCAGGGGGCCGCTGCTGGCGCTGGCGCTGGCGGCGGGCGGCCCGGCACTGGCCGAAGCGCCCCATGGCACCCCCCCCGGCGCACCGCTTTCGGCCATCGACTGGCTGTCGGAGTCGATCTCTCCCGCCGCCGGGCCGCCCCTGCTGGACGAGCCCCCGGCCACGGGCGGCATCGCGACCGAGGATATCGCGGTAAGCGTGCTGGGGGCCAGCCGCGCCGATGCCGCCGGGCTGTTTTCCCCGGCCGTCACCGGGCTGCCGCGCGGGCTCTGGGGGGCCTCGTCGCGCGACGACCTGATCCGGATCATCACCACCGCCCGGCCCGAACCGCTGCCCGCGCTGCGCGAGTTGTTCCGCACGCTGCTGCTGGCGGAACTCGACCCGCCCGCCGACAGCGACGCCACCGGGCGGATGCTGCTGGCGCGGATCGACAAGCTGCTGGAGATGGCCGCGATCGAGGAGGCGGCGGCGCTGATCGAAGTGGCCGGAAGCACCGTCGCCGGGGCCGAGATGTTCCGCCGCGCCTTCGACGTGGCGCTTCTGACCGGCACCGAGGACGACACCTGCGCCGAGATGCGCCGCTCACCGGGGCTGGCGCCGACCTTCCCGGCCCGGATCTATTGCCTTGCCCGGGGCGGCGACTGGCAGGCGGCGGCGCTGACGCTGCGCACCGCGCAGGCGCTGGGTTACGTCAGCGGCGAGGAGGAGGAATTGCTCGCCCGTTTCCTCGACCCCGAACTTTACGACGGCGACAATCCCCTGCCGCCGCCGCACCGGCCGACACCGCTGATCTGGCGCATGTACGAGGCGGTGGGCGAACCGCTGGGCACCCACGGGCTGCCGCTTGCCTTCGCCCATGCCGAGCTGCGCCCGACCTCGGGCTGGAAGGCGCAGCTGGAGGCGGCGGAACGGCTGGCGCGGGTGGGCGCGATCCCGTCGAACCGGCTGCTGGGGCTTTACACCGAACGCCGCCCGGCCGCTTCGGGCGGGGTCTGGGACCGGGCGGCGGCACTGCAAGCCTTCGACGCGGCGCTGGCGGCGGGCGATGCCGGGGCCGCCGCAAGCGCCCTGCCCCCGGTCTGGGCCCGGATGCAGGAGGCGGAGCTTGAAGTGCCCTTCGCCGAACTCTATGCCGAACCGCTCGCCGCGCTCGACCTGCCCGAGGCGGCGCGGGCGCTGGCGTTCCACATCGCCCTGCTCGCCCCGGGCTATGAACGCGCCGCGCTGGACCACGCGCCCCGGGATGCCGGGGCACGGTTTCTCGCGGCACTTGCCACCGGCCGGACCGAGGGCGCCGCGCCGCCCGACAGCATGGCCCGCGCCATCGCCCCGGTCTTCACCGGAACGCCCGGGGCGACGACGGGACCGGCACTTGCGGCGATGCTGGCCGAGGACCGGATGGGCGAGGCGATCCTGACCGCCATCGACCGGATCACCGAGGGCACCACCGGCGACCGCCGCGGCGTGACCGAGGGGCTTGCGCTGCTGCGCCATATCGGGCTTGAGGATGCGGCCCGGCGCACGGCGCTGCAACTGCTCCTGCTCGACCGGCGCGGCTGATCCCGCGGGCGGAAGGGGGTCTTCCGCCCCCTCTTGCGCCTGACGGCGCAATTCACCCCCGAGAGTATTTTTGGAAAGATGAAGAATATCTGGTGTTCTTGCGCTTCTTCTGTCTCTTAAATATCCCCGCCGGAGGCTCCCGCAGATCCGATACGCGGAACACCGGACGGATATCCCCTGCTTCGCCCCCGCCCCCTGCCCCGCCCGTTTGCGACATTTTCCGTCGCTTCCGGCAATGCCCGCGCCTGCGGCGCCCGCAAGGCTCGACCCCGTATCGAGGCCCGGCAGCAGGGAGCGGAGTGCATGAAGACCCATACCCGCGTGGTGGTGATCGGCGGCGGAGTCGTCGGCTGTTCTGTAGCCTATCACCTGACGAAACTGGGCTGGCCGGACGTGGTGCTGATCGAACGGTCGGAGTTGACTTCGGGCTCCACCTGGCACGCGGCGGGCGGGTTCCATACGCTGAACGGCGATACCAACATGGCGGCGCTCCAGGGCTACACGATCCGGCTCTACCGGGAACTGGAGCAGATCACCGGGCTGAACTGCGGGCTGCACCACGTGGGCGGCATCACCCTTGCCGACACCGAGGCACGCTTCGACATGCTGAAGGCCGAGCGCGCCAAGCACCGCTACATGGGGCTGGACACGCGCATCCTCGACCCGCAGGAAGTGGCGGAGATGACCGACGGGCTGGTGAATACCCGGGGCATCCTCGGCGCGCTCTACGACCCGCTCGACGGCCACCTCGACCCTTCGGGCACCACCCATGCCTATGCCAAGGCCGCGCGGATGGGCGGCGCCGAGATCGTCCTGCACAACCGGGTGCTGGAGACCCGCCCGCATCCCGAGGGCTGGGAGGTGGTGACCGAGAAGGGCACGATCATCGCCGAACATCTGGTCAATGCCGCCGGGCTCTGGGCGCGCGAGGTGGCGGCGATGGCGGGCATCTACCTGCCGCTTTTGCCGATGGCGCATCAGTATCTGGTGACCGAGGACATTCCGGAAATCATGGGCCGCGCCTCCGAGTTCCCCCATGTCATGGACCCGGGCGGAGAGAGCTACCTGCGGCAGGAGGGGCGCGGCCTCTGCATCGGCTTCTACGAACAGCCCTGCGAGCCGTGGTCGGTGGACGGCACCCCGTGGGGGTTCGGCCACGAACTGCTGCCGGACCAGTTCGACAAGATCGCCGCCTCGGTCGAATTCGCGTGGAAACGCTTTCCGGTTCTGGAGCGCGCGGGCGTCAAGCGGGTGATCCACGGCCCCTTCACCTTCGCCCCGGACGGCAACCCGCTGATCGGCCCGGTGCCGGGATTGCGCAACTACTGGTCGGCCTGCGCGGTGATGGCGGGCTTCTCGCAAGGCGGCGGCATGGGGCTGGCGCTCGCGCAATGGATGATCGAGGGCGAGGTCGAGCGCGATCCGCGCGGCTTCGACGTGGCGCGCTTCGGCAGTTGGACCACGCCGGGCTACACCGTGCCCAAGGTGGTCGAGACCTACCGGACCCGCTTTTCCGTCGCCTACCCGAACGAGGAAAAACCCGCCGCCCGCCCGTTCCGCACCACGCCGATGCATGACACGTTCAGCGAAATGGGCGCGGTCTGGGGCGCCCAGTACGGGCTTGAGGTCGCGAACTACTTCGCCCTGCCGGGCCAGCCGCGTTACGAGACCCCGAGCTTCCGCCGCTCGAACGCATGGGAGGCCACGGCGCAGGAGGTGGCGGCGGTGCGCGCCGGGGTCGGCATCAACGAGTTGCAGAACTTCGGCAAGTATCGCGTGACCGGGCCGGGGGCGCGGGGCTGGCTCGACCGGATCATGGCCGGGCGGATTCCGAAGCCGGGGCGGCTGGCCTTGAACCCGATGCTGGCCGAAAGCGGGCGGATCATCGGCGACTTCACCGTCTCCTGCCTGTCGGAAACCGAATTCCTGCTGACGGCGAGCTACGGCGCGCAGGGCTGGCACATGCGCTGGTTCGAGGCGCACCCCGGCGAGGGCGTGAGGGTGGAAAACGTCTCGGACACACGCACCGGCTTCCAGATCGCCGGGCCGAAGGCGCGCGAGCTGCTGGCGGCGGTGACCCGCGCCGACGTGGGGCCGGAGGCGCTGCGGTTCATGGATGTGCGGCGCATGACCGTGGGCATGGCCGACTGCATCGTGCAGCGGGTCAGCTATACCGGCGATCTGGGCTACGAGATCTTCTGCGACCACATGAGCCTGCGCCACCTCTGGGACGTGCTTTCCGAGGCGGGCGAGCCGATGGGCCTGCGCCCCTTCGGCATGCGCGCGATGATGAGCCTGCGGCTCGACCGTTTCTTCGGCTCATGGGGGCGGGAATATTCGCCCGACTACCTGCCGGGCGAGACCGGGCTGGGCCGCTTCATCCAGTGGTCGAAGCCCGGGGCGTTCATCGGCCGCGCCGCGGCGGAACGCGAACGCGACGAAGGCCCGGCCCGCCGCCTCTGCGCCTTCACCGTCGAGGTCGGGGACGCCGATGTCGTCGCCTGGGAGCCGATCCGGATCGGCGGCGAGGTGGCGGGATTCTGCACCTCGGGCGGATATTCGCATCATGCGGGCGTGTCGGTGGCCCTGGGCTTCGTTCCCGCCGGTCGCGCGGTGGAGGGGCTGGAGGCGGAGATCGAGATCCTGGGTCACCGCCGCCCGGCAAGGCTGGTCACCACCCCGCTCTTCGACCCGGACGGCGCGCGGCTGCGGGGATGAGGCGGGCGGCGGGCAGATTGCCCGGCCTGCGCCGCACCCGCAAGGGGGCGATGCCACCCACCGCCCCCGGCTGCCCGGGCCGCTGGCACGCCTTGAGTCCGGGCAGGCGGGAAGAGGGTGGTGCTACGCCCCCGCCCTACCGCTGGTTTTCCTGCCAGTCCGGGTTGGTCCAGGGCACCAGGTTCAGGGGCGCGGGCGGCGCGCGCCCGAGCAGGTGGTCCGCCGCCTTCTCGCCCACCATGATCGAGGGCGCGTTCAGGTTGCCGTTGGTGATGCGCGGAAAGATCGAGCTGTCGGCCACCCGCAGCCCCTCGACCCCGATCACCCGGCATTCCGGATCGACCACCGCGCCGGGGTCGTCGCGCGCGCCCATCCGCGCGGTGCCGCAGGGGTGAAACGCGCTTTCGGCGTGGTCGCGGATGAAGGCGTCGAGTTCGGCGTCGCTCTCCACCCCCGGCCCCGGCTGGATCTCGTGCCTGACGAAATCCGCCATGGCGGGCTGGCCGAAGATTTCCCGCGTCAGCCGGATACAGGCGCGGAATTCCTCCCAGTCGTCGGGGTGCGACATGTAGTTGAAGCGGATCACCGGCGCATCGGCCGGGTCGGCGGAACGCAGGCTGACCGATCCGCGCGACTTCGAGCGCATCGGCCCGACATGGGCCTGGAACCCGTGTCCGGCGGCGGCGGCGCGACCATCGTAGCGCACGGCGATCGGCAGGAAATGATACTGGATGTCGGGATAGTCGATCCCGGCGCGCGACCGGATGAAGCCGCAGGCTTCGAACTGGTTCGAGGCGCCGAGGCCCCGGCCGGTGAACAGCCATTGCGCGCCGATCAGCCCCTTGCCCAGCAGGTTCCAGTAGCGGAACAGCGTCACCGGCCTTGCAGCGGCATACTGGATGTAGATCTCCAGATGGTCCTGAAGGTTCGCGCCCACGCCGGGGCGGTCGGCCACGACCGGGATGCCATGTTCGGCCAGATGCGCGCCGGGGCCTACCCCCGAGAGCATCAGCAGCTTCGGCGTATTGATCGACGAGGCCGCCAGCACCACCTCGCGCCCTGCCCGGATCACCTCGGTCCGGCCGCCGCGCGTGACCTCGACCCCCACGGCGCGGCCCCCCTCGATCACCACCTTACGGGCGAAGGCGCGGATCAGGCGGCAGTTTTTCCGCCGCAGCGCCGGGCGCAGATAGGCGTTGGCCGCCGACCAGCGCCGCCCGCGCCAGATCGTCGCCTCCATCGGGCCGAAACCCTCCTGCTGGGCGCCGTTGTAATCGGGGGTGACCGGATAGCCCGCCTGCCGCCCGGCCTCGATGAAGGCCGCGAACAGCGGATTCGAGCGCGGGCCGCGCGTCACATGCAAGGGGCCATCAGAGCCGCGCCAGGCCGGATCGCCGCCATCGCCCGCGCCGTGCCAGTGCTCCATCCGTTTGAAATAGGGCAGCACGTCGGCGAAACCCCAGCCCGTGGCCCCCGCCCCGGCCCAGTGGTCGTAATCGCGGGCGTGGCCGCGCACATAGACCATGCCGTTGATCGAGGACGATCCGCCGATCACCTTGCCGCGCGGGGTGGCAAGGGTCCGGTTGCCCAGATGCGGCTCGGGTTCCGACCGGAAGCCCCAGTCATAGGTCGGCATGTTCATCGGGTAGCTGAGCGCGGCGGGCATCTGGATGAACGGCCCGGCGTCCGAACCGCCATGCTCGATCACCGCGACCGAGACCCCTGCCTCGGCCAGCCGAAAGGCCAGCGCGCAGCCGGCCGAACCCGCGCCCACGATCACGAAATCCGCTTCCATCCGCTCCGTTCCCCGGCGCGGCTGCCCGCGCCTTCATCCACATGCCGCGGGCACCCCGCCCGCCGTAGGGTGCGCTTCGGCGCACCGCCCCGCTCACCCCGTTCAATAAGGCGCCTCGACCGGC
>JBAYSY010000028.1:0-41539 GCA_041675885.1 Gemmobacter sp.
CACCTGCGAATAATGCTCGATCGCCGCCTGCCCGTTCTCGCGCCCGACCCCCGAGAGCTTGACGCCCCCGAACGGGGCCTCGACCGGCGTCAGGTTATAGGCGTTGATCCAGCAGGTCCCGGCCTGAAGCGCCGCCACCACCCGGTGCGCGCGGGCAAGATCGGCGGTGAACACCCCCGCCGCCAGCCCGAATTCGGTGGCGTTGGCGCGGGCGACCACCTCGGCTTCGGTCTCGAAGTCGAGCACCGCCATCACCGGACCGAACACCTCCTCGCGCGCCAGCACCATGTCGTCGGTCACATCGGCGAACACGGTGGGCTGTACGAAGCCCGGCCCCTCGGGCGCGATCCCGCCGCCGCAGATCAGCCGCGCGCCCTCGGCCTTGGCGCCCTCGATATAGCCCGTGACCTTCGCCACCTGCGCGGGGCTGACCAGCGGCCCCATCTGGGTGGCCTCATCGAGCGGGTCGCCAAGCCGGATCGCCGCCGTCCGCGCCGCCAGCCGGTCGAGGAACGCCGGTTTGATGCCGCGCTGCACGAAGACCCGCGTGCCGTTCGAACAGACCTGCCCCGAGGAATAGAAGTTCCCCAGCATCGCCGCGCCCACCGCGCCTTCCAGATCGGCGTCGTCGAAGACGATCAGCGGCGACTTGCCGCCCAGTTCCATCGTCACATGCCGGATGCCCTCGGCCGCCGCCGCATAGACCTTGCGGCCGGTCGGCACCGATCCGGTCAGCGAGACCTTGGCGACGCGCGGATCGGTGACCAGCGCCGCCCCCGCCGCGCCCATGCCCTGCACCACGTTGAACAGCCCGGCGGGCAGCCCGGCCTCGACCAGAATCTCGGCCAGCTTCAGCGCGCCGAGCGGCGTCACTTCCGAGGGCTTGAACACCATGGCATTGCCGAGCGCGAGCGCGGGCGCGGCCTTCCAGCAGGCGATCTGGCTCGGGTAGTTCCAGGCGCCGATGCCGACGCAGACCCCCAGCGCCTCGCGGATCGTATAGACGAAATCACCGCCCAAGGGGACGGTCTGCCCGGTCACGGCGGGGGCGAGCCCGGCGAAATACTCCAGCGCCTCGGCGCCCGAGGCCCAGTCCGCGACCAGCGTCTCCTGCAACGGCTTGCCGGTGTCGAGCGTCTCCAGTTCCGACAGTTCCCGGTTGCGTTCGCGGATCAGCCCGGCGGCGCGCATCAGCACCCGGCCGCGCTCGACCGGCCGCAGCGCCGCCCATGCCCCCTGCGCCCGCTTGGCGGCGTCGAGTGCCGCGCCGATCACCGCAGGGGTCGCGGCATGGAGCCGGGCGATCACCTCGCCGGTCGCCGGATAGGTTACGTCGAAGGCGTCGCCGCCCTCGTCCTCCAGATAGCGGCCATCGACAAAATGGCTGGCGGCAGGTTGCGCCCTCATGCCCCGCTCTCCCCGAGTTCGGCGTCCAGATAGGCCCGCACCATCGCCACCGCGGCGGCACCGTCGGGCGCCCCGGCCTTCAGCGCCTCGCGCAGGTAAACCCCGTCGATCATCGCCCCCACCCCGTCCGCCAGCGCCCCGGCCCGTTCCCCGGCCCCCGTCCCAACGAGTGGCCGCAGCGCGTGGGTCAGGTTCGACCGCAGCCGCCCCTGATAAACGTCCAGAAGCCGCCGCGCCTCGGGCACGGTCCGGGCCAGCACCCAGAAGTTCAGCCAGGCCCCCACCACCTCGCGGCGGAAGTTGCCCGGCGAGAACGAGGCCCGCACGATGGCCAGCAGCCGCCCGCGCGGCCCCTCGGCCGTGGCCAGCGCGCCGCGCACCTCGGCGCCGTAGAGCGTCAGCACATGGCGCATCGCGGCGAGGAACATCTGCTCCTTGCCGCCGAAATAATGATGCGCCAGCGCCGTGGACATGCCCGCCCGCCGGGCGATCTGGCTTACGGTCACGTCGAGCGATCCGGCGCGGCCGATCTCGTGGATCGTCGCTTGGACCAGCGCGGCCTTTCGGATAGGTTCCATCCCGAGCTTCGGCATCGGCTCACCTCGAAAACCATTGCCTCATGGTGCTAACCTGATGTTTATTGACTCGTCAATCAACAAAAACGCCAGTCACAGGGAGACCGCATGACACCCCTCCGCAGTACGCTGATGGCCACCGCCCTGGCCAGCCTTGCCGCCCCCGCCTTCGCCACCTGCGATACCGTCACCTTTTCCGATGTCGGCTGGACCGACATCACCGCCACCACCGCCGTTGCCACCACGGTGCTCAAGGCGCTGGGGTATGAAACGGATGTGAAGATCCTGTCGGTGCCGGTCACCTATACCTCGCTGGCGAACGGCGATCTCGACGTGTTCCTCGGCAACTGGATGCCGACGATGGAGGCCGATATCGCCCCCTACCGCGAGGCCGGAACGGTGGATACGGTGGCGCGCAACCTCACCGGCGCGAAATACACGCTCGCGACCAACGCGGCGGGCGCGGCGCTGGGGATCGGCGATTTCGCCGATATCGCCGGGCAGTCCGGGCCGCTGAGCGCCACCATCTACGGGATCGAGCCGGGCAACGACGGCAACCGGCTGATCCTCGACATGATCGAGGCCGACGCCTTCGGACTGGGCGGCTTCACGCTGGCGGAATCCTCGGAACAGGGGATGCTGGCGCAGGTCGACCGCACCACCCGGCGGGGCGAGCCGATCGTCTTCCTGGGGTGGGAGCCGCATCCGATGAACGCGGCCTTCGACATGACCTATCTGGAGGGCGGCGACGACTGGTTCGGCCCCGATCTGGGCGGGGCCGAGGTCTTCACCAACACCCGCGCCGGTTACGTCGCGGAATGTCCGAACGTGGGGCGGCTGCTTCAGAACCTGACCTTCACGCTGGCGCTGGAAAACGAGATCATGGGCGCGATCCTGAACGACGGCGCCGATCCCGAGGACGCGGCGCGGGCGTGGCTTGCCGCCAACCCCGAGGTGGCGGGGCCCTGGCTCGACGGCGTGACCACCCGCGACGGCGGCGACGCGCTGGCGGCGGTGACGGCGGCGCTGGAGTAGCGCCCAAGGGTTTCGCGGCGCCGGGTCCGCCCGGTGCCCCCTTCCCGGCAGCCATGCCGCCCCGGCCACAGGATAATCCATGGACCCGATGGACTGGATCACCGGCACGAAAATCCCCGTGGGCGCCACCGCGCGCGACGTGTTCGACTGGCTTCAGGACAATGCCGCGGGCCTGTTCGACGCCATCGCCTTCGCGATGGAGCGGCTGATCGCCGCGATCCTCTGGGCGTTCCAGACGCCGCATCCGCTGGCGGTGGTGGCGGTGTTCGTGGCGCTGACATGGGTGCTGCAACGATCGTGGAAGACCTGCCTGCTGGTGCTGGCCGGGTTCCTGTTCATCCTCAATCAGGGCTACTGGCGGGCCACGACCGAAAGCCTGACGCTGGTGCTTTCGGCCTGTATGGTCTGCATGGCGGTCGGCGTGCCCACAGGGATCGCCGCCGCGCACCGGCCACGGCTTTACGCATGGATGCGGCCGGTGCTGGACCTGATGCAGACCCTGCCCACCTTCGTCTATCTGATCCCGGCCATCGTGTTCTTCGGCATCGGCATGGTGCCGGGGCTGATCGCCACGGTGATCTTCGTGCTGCCCGCGCCGATCCGGCTCACGCATCTCGGCATCTCCTCCACCCCGCTGCCGCTGCTGGAAGCCGCCACCGCCTTCGGCGCCACCCCCCGGCAGCGGCTGTGGAAGGTGGAACTGCCATGGGCCTTTCCGCAGATCATGGCCGGGCTGAACCAGACCATCATGCTGTCGCTGTCCATGGTGGTGATCGCGGCGCTGGTCGGCGCGAACGGGCTCGGGGTGCCGGTGGTGCGGGCCTTGAATTCGGTCAACACGGCGCTGGGGTTCGAGTCGGGCTTCATCATCGTCGTGGTGGCGATCCTGCTCGACCGGATGCTGCGGGTGACGCGATGACGACGATGAACGCTGTCGAGTTCGACCGGGTCTCCATCGTCTTCGGCGACCGGCCCGGCGCGGCGCTGCCCTTGATGGACGCAGGCAAGAGCCGGGCCGAGATCCAGGCCGAGACCGGGCAGGTGCTGGGCGTCCACGACTGCACGCTGAACGTGGGCAACGGCGAGATCCTCGTGCTGATGGGCCTGTCGGGTTCCGGCAAGTCCACGCTGCTGCGCGGGGTCAACGCGCTCAACCCGGTGGTGCGCGGCGAGGTGCGGGTGAGCGACGGCGACCGGATGGTGTCGGTGACGAAGGCCGACCCCGCCACCCTGCGGCGGCTGCGGCTCACGCGCATCGCCATGGTGTTCCAGCAGTTCGGCTTGCTGCCGTGGCGGACGGTGGCGGAGAACGTCGGGCTGGGCCTCGAACTCGCCGGAATGGCGGCGGCCGAGCGCCGGGCGCGGGTAGCGGCGCAGCTCGACCTCGTGGGGTTGTCGCAATGGGCCGACCGCAAGGTGGCGGAGCTTTCGGGCGGGATGCAGCAGCGGGTCGGGCTGGCGCGGGCCTTCGCGACCGAAGCGCCGATCCTCCTGATGGACGAACCCTTCTCGGCGCTCGACCCGCTGATCCGGGCGCGGTTGCAGGACGAGCTTCTGGACCTTCAGGCCAAGCTGAAACGCACCATCGTCTTCGTCAGCCACGACCTCGACGAGGCGTTCAAGCTGGGCAACCGGATCGCGCTGCTGGAGGGCGGGCGGCTGGTGCAGACCGGCACCGCGCGCGAGATCATCGCCGCCCCGGCCTCGGACTATGTGGCGGATTTCGTCGCCCACATGAACCCGCTGGGGGTGCTGACCGCCCGCGACGCGATGCAGCCCTGCGGGGGCGCGGAGCCCGCCGCCGCCTGCGCCCCGGAAACCCCGATCCGCACGGTGATGGAACGGCTGCGCGAGGCCCCCGGCCCGCTCGGCGTGCGCGACGACACCGGCGCGGTCATCGGCGAGATCACCACCGAAAGCGTGCTGTCGCGCCTGATCCGCCCCGGCGGCGCCGACGCGGCCTGAGAGCTACAGCTTGGCCGCGTTCACCGCCGGGGTCACCTGCCGCCGCTTGGCCGTGGCCTCGCGCCAGGTGATGTAGCTGACCGCGCCGATGATCAGCCCGCCCCCGGCCAGCACGAAGGGGTCCACCCCCTCGCCGAAGGCGATGGCGCCAAGCATCGTCGCCCAGACCAGTTGCAGGAAGGTGACCGGCTGGGTGACCGACAGGGGCGCGGCGATGAAGGCCCGGGTCATCAGGTAGTGCCCCGTGGTGGCGAACCCCGCGACCAGCGCCAGCCAGGCGGCTTGCCCGCCGCTGACCGGCACCCAGACCGCGAAGGCGAAGGGCGCAAGGCCCAGCGTCACCGTCAGCGACATCAGCGCCACCACCGTGACGGGGGGCATGATCCCGGACAGCCGCTTGGCCGCAAGGTAGGAGCCCGCGAAGGCCACCGCCGCGCCCAGTTGCGCCAGATGCCCGCCGGTCACCTCGCGCAGCCCCGGGCGCAGCACGATCAGCGCGCCCACGAGCGCCACGACGACGGCAAGGATACGCCGCGCCGCCAGCCGCTCGCCGAACAGGAGCGCCGCGCCGATGGTGACGCCGATGGGGGTCAGGTAGCCGATGGCGGTGACCTCGGCCACCGGGATCCGCGCCATGGCATGGAACCAGCAGATCACCGCCAGCGTATGCACCGCGCCCCGGGTGAGGATCAGCCCGCCCGTCCCGGCCGGAATGCCCGCCCGCAGCACCGGCCACAGCGTCGGCGCGAGAAAGGCCACCCCCCAGGCAAAGCGGATGAAGGCCGACTGCACCGCCGGAAGATCGGTGCCGAGATAGCGCACGATCCCGGTGACCGCGACGAAACACAGGCCCGAGGCCAGCATCCACAGGATACCGGCCAGCGGCCGCGCCAGCGCGGGGGAATGGACCGACTTGCTCATCCGCCCGTCATGGACACAAGCCCACCCCGTCGCAACCCCCGATCCGGTCGGCAACAGGGGCCGGGGCGGGCCATCACACCGGCCCGGCCCCTTCTTTCATCAATCGTGCGGGAGGATTGTTCGGCGCAGGTCCGAGCCACAAGACCGCCCGAAGCGCAGCCTTCGCCACGCGCACCCATGCCCGGAACAGCCGCTTCAGCGGCCCGGGCAGCGGCCGACCGCCCGCGTCATGCCGGAGGCGTGCCTACGGCACGACGGCGGCCGCTATTGCAACGTCACCGCAGGCACATACGTCAGGGTATTCTGCCCCATAAACTGCCAGGCCACAGGTGTTGCAGCGGCCCCCCGGCGGTCGGCCGCTGCCCTATGTTGCGATGTTGCGCGACCTGTCGGCCCTGTTCGGCAACGTTGCCAACCCGATCCCCCGAAAACACCCCGTCGTTTCCCCCCAAACCCGGTTTCCAATTCCCGCACCGCCCGGCTATGCTGCCTGCCGAACCATCAGGGGGCCCGCCATGACCGCCGCATCCGACACCACCATCCGCCCCCTGGCCGCCGCCGACCGGGCGGACTGGGACCGGCTCTGGACCGGCTATCTCGAATTTTACGAAACCACGCTCCTGCCCGAAGTCCACGACACCACCTTCGCCCGCCTTCTTTCCGGCACGGCGGGCGAGTTTCGCGGGCTGATCGCCGAGGTGGACGGCCGCCCGGCGGGGCTTGCGCATTACCTGTTCCATCGCTCGTGCTGGAAGATCGAACCGATCTGCTACCTTCAGGATCTGTTCGTCGATCCCGATATGCGCGGCACCGGGCTTGGCCGGGCGCTGATCGAGGCGGTCTATGCCGCCGCCGACACCGAAGGCGCACCCGCCGTTTACTGGCTTACGCAGGAATTCAACTATCGCGGCCGGATGCTCTACGATCGGGTGGCGGTGAAAACCCCGTTCATCCGCTACAACCGGCCGCTGTGATGCGCCTGTCCAGCCCCCTCGCGGCGCTGGCCGCCGTGCTTGCGTTGCTGACCGCCTGCGCGCCGGTGCCCGAAGGCGCGATCGCCAGCCGCCGCGCGGTCGAGGCCGAGCCGCTGCCCGCCATGCGCAGCTTCGCGCCCCGCCCTGCCCCGGCGCCGCGGCGCTCGAACGCCGAGATCGCGCGGGATTTCCTCGACCTCGCCTTCCGGCTGGAAAGCGGCCGCGAGGTGCCGCAGTTCAGCCGCTTCGAAGGGCCGGTGACGGTGGCGCTGGCCGGACGGGTGCCGCCGACCGCCGGGGCCGAGCTTGACCGGCTGATCGCCCGGCTGCGGGCCGAGGCCGGGATCGACATGCGCCGCACCGGCGGGGCGGCGGGGATCACCATCGAATTCCTGCCCCGCGCAAGGATGCAGGCGGTGGTGCCCAACGCCGCCTGTTTCGTGGTGCCGCGCGTGGGGTCATGGGCCGGGTTCCGCGCCCATCGCCGCGGCGGCCGCACCGACTGGGCAACGCTGACCGAGCGCGAACAGATCGCGGTGTTCATCCCCTCGGACGTCGCCCCGCAAGAGGTGCGCGACTGCATGCACGAAGAAATGGCGCAGGCGCTGGGGCCGCTGAACGACCTCTACCGGCTGCCGGATTCGGTGTTCAACGACGACAATTTCCATACCGTGCTGACCGGCTTCGACATGCTGATCCTGCGGATGACCTACGCGCCCGAACTGCGCAGCGGCATGAGCCGGGCCGAAGTCGCCGCCCGCCTGCCCGCGATCCTCGCACGGCTGAACCCGCAAGGCCGGGGCCGGCCCGACCGCGACCCCGGCCCGACGCCACGCGCATGGATCGACGCGATCGAAACCGCGCTCGGCCCCCGCGCCGGCATGGCCGAACGCCACACCGCCGCATACCGGGCGCTGGAGATCGCGCAGGCGCAGGGCTGGACCGGCAACCGCCGCGCCTTCAGCCATTTCGTCGCCGCCCGGCTGAGCGCGGCGCATGAGCTTGACATCGCGGTGGCGCATTTCACCGAGGCCGCGCGGATCTACGCGGGCCTGCCCGACGCGCGCATCCATGTGGCGCATATCGACATGCAGATGGCGGCCTTCGCGCTTGCGACCGGCCAGGCGGCCGACGCGCTGCGGCTGGCGGAACGCGCCACCCCTGCCGCGGCCGGGGCCGAGAACGCGGCGCTTCTGGCCACGCTGCTGATGATCCGGGCCGAGGCGCTCGACCTCATGGGGCGCCCGGCCGAGGCGCGGGCCGCGCGGCTCGACAGTCTCGGCTGGGCGCGTTATGGGTTCGGCGCCGAAGCGACCGTCCGCCGCAGGCTGGCCGAGATCGGCGCGCTGACCCCCGCCCCCGCAAGCTGACGCCGGGCGGGGCGGGCGCGGGGAAAAGGCACGGGACAGACAGGGAGTCGGGCCGGAATGATCGTGATCGCGGGTTTCGTTCTGGGGGCGCTGTGGGGCGCATATCTGGCCCGCCGCCGCAGGGGCAACCGGCTGGACATGGCGCAATACGCCGCCGGGTTCGGGATCGCCTTCGCGCTGCTCGGGCTTTTCGCCACGATCTTCCTTGAACGGATGCTCTGAAGCACCACCTTCGCCCGGACCCAAGGCGCTTCACGCGCCGCCGGGCCGCTGCGTCTGTTGCGCAACACATTTGCCTTGGGTAGCTATACCGACCGACAGGCAAGACAGACACCGCAAGGGGGCCGCCCGATGTTCCAGCCGTTTTTCGACACGCTGCGCCGCAACGGGGTGCCGGTATCCTTGCGCGAATATCTGTCCTTCCTCGAAGGGATGCGCGCCGGACTGGTGATCTATGACGTCGAGGGGTTCTATTACCTCGCCCGCACCGCGATGGTGAAGGACGAACGCCACATCGACCGCTTCGACCGGGCCTTCGCCGAAAGCTTCCGCGGCCTCGAATCGCTTTCGGTCGAGCAGGTGCTGGAGGCGCTCGACCTGCCGCCCGAATGGCTGGAGAAGCTGGCCGAAAACCACCTGAGCGACGAGGAAAAGGCCGCGATCGAGGCGCTGGGCGGTTTCGACAAGCTGATGGAGACCCTGCGCAAGCGGCTTGAGGAACAGCAGGGCCGGCATCAGGGCGGCTCGAAATGGATCGGCACCGCCGGCACCTCGCCCTTCGGCGCCTACGGCTACAACCCCGAGGGCGTGCGGATCGGACAGAAGGAGGGCCGCCACGGCCGCGCCGTCAAGGTCTGGGACAAGCGCGAGTTCCGCAATCTCGACGATCAGGTGGAACTGGGCACCCGCAACATCAAGGTGGCGCTGCGTCGGCTGCGGAAATGGGCCCGCGACGGGGCACGGGAGGAACTCGACCTCGACGGCACGGTCCGGGCGACCGCCGAACAGGGCTGGCTGGACGTGAAGACAAGGCCCGAGCGGCGCAACGCCGTCAAGGTGCTGCTGTTTCTCGACGTGGGCGGCAGCATGGACCCGCATGTGAAGGTGGTGGAGGAACTGTTCTCCGCCGCGCGGGCCGAGTTCCGGCAGCTTGAATATTTCTATTTCCACAACTGTCTTTACGAAGGCGTATGGCGCGACAACCGCCGCCGCTGGCAGGCGCAGACCCCCACCGCCGAGGTGCTGCGCACCTACGGGCCGGATTACCGCTGCATCTTCGTCGGCGATGCCAGCATGTCGCCTTATGAGGTCACCCATCCGGGCGGCGCCAATGAGCACTGGAACCCCGAGGCGGGCGCGGTCTGGCTGGCCCGCGCGCGCGCGCAATGGCCCGCGAACCTCTGGATCAACCCGACCCCGGAACGGTTCTGGGGCCATACCCAGTCGATCCGGCTGATCCGCGATATTTTCGAGAACCGCATGGTGCCGATGACGCTGGAAGGCATCACCCGGGGCGTGAAGGAACTGACCCGCTGAGGGCGGGGCGGAACGCCGGATACGCGCCCCCGGCCCGGACTCAAGGCGCTTCGGCCCCGCCCCCGGGCACGACGGCGGCCGCTGCCCTCTGTTGCGAAACACGCTCCGGGCTGAACACCGGGGGTTCAGACGTCCCAGTGATCCTCGTCCGCCACCGCGCCGATTGCCGTCCAGTCGGCGCGGATCCGCGCCACCCGGCTGTCGGCCCAGGTGCGGAACACCAGGTCGAACCCGGCCGCGGTGACCGCCTCGGCGGTCAGGTCGGCGCGGATGTTGGTCGCACGGTCGAGATCCCACATCGAGATCGCCACCATCACCGCGGGCGGCTCCAGAAACGGCCGGTCGAAGCGCACCGCATGGCGGCTTTCGCGCGGGCCGGTCCCGGCCCACATCGGCCCGCCATCGGCGAAATCCGAGAACATCAGCCGGGTGCCCTGGGCAATCCCGATCCGGTGGCTGCCGAGTATCCGCATCCGCCCCCTCCCTCCGTGCCGCGATATCCCGCGAATGCGCCGGAATCCGGGTTAAACCGTGGCGCCGGGCGGGGCAAGCGGCTGCGGGCGGGTCCGGGTTTTGCCCCCGTCACAACAGAGGCAAGCGGTCAGACGCTTGTCGGCGGCGCTTGCGCGTCTTGAATCCGGGCAAGGGGCGCGTCCCCCAGAAGCGCCCTTGCCCAGCGCGGGCCGCTGCCCTATAGCGCGGCCATGCCCGACACCGCGCCCCAGACCGCCAACCGCCCCGACCTGCCGGCCGAGATCGGCCGCCGCCGGACCTTCGCGATCATCTCGCACCCGGACGCGGGCAAGACCACGCTGACCGAGAAGTTCCTGCTTTACGGCGGCGCGATCCAGATGGCCGGACAGGTCCGCGCCAAGGGCGAGGCCCGGCGCACCCGGTCGGACTTCATGAAGATGGAGCAGGACCGGGGAATTTCCGTCTCGGCCTCCGCCATGTCCTTCGACTACCGCGGCTTCCGCTTCAACCTGGTGGACACGCCGGGGCACTCGGACTTTTCCGAAGACACCTACCGGACCCTGACCGCGGTCGATGCCGCGATCATGGTGATCGACGGCGCCAAGGGGGTGGAAAGCCAGACCCGCAAGCTGTTCGAGGTCTGCCGCCTGCGCGACCTGCCGATCCTGACCTTCTGCAACAAGATGGACCGCGAATCGCGCGACACGTTCGAGATCATCGACGAGATTCAGGAGAACCTCGCGATCGACGTGGCCCCGGCAAGCTGGCCGATCGGTCAGGGCCGAGACTTTCTCGGCGCCTATGACCTGATCCACGACCGGCTGGAGATCATGGACCGCGCCGACCGCAACCGGGTGGCCGAGAGCGTGCAGATCGCCGGGCTCGACGATCCGAAACTGGCCGACCACATCCCCGGGGCCCAGCTTGCCAAGCTGCGCGAGGAGGTCGAGATGGCCCGCGCGCTGCTGCCCGCCTTCGACCGCCGCGCCTTTCTCGAAGGGCATATGACGCCGATCTGGTTCGGCTCGGCGATCAATTCCTTCGGGGTGCGGGAGCTGATGGACGGGATCGGCGACTACGGCCCGCCGCCCCAGCCCCAGCGCGCCGCCGAGCGCGAGATCGCCCCCGAGGAACCCGCCGTCACCGGCTTCGTCTTCAAGGTGCAGGCCAACATGGACCCGAAGCACCGCGACCGGGTGGCCTTCGTCCGGCTCGCCTCCGGGCATTTCTCGCGCGGGATGAAACTGCTGCATGTTCGCTCGAAGAAACCCATGGCGGTCTCCAACCCCGTCCTGTTCCTCGCCGCCGACCGCGAACTGGCGGAAGAGGGCTGGGCGGGCGACATCATCGGCATCCCGAACCACGGCCAGCTCCGCATCGGCGACACGCTGACCGAGGGCGAATCCCTGCGCTTCACCGGCATTCCGAGCTTCGCGCCCGAGTTGTTGCAGACCGTGCGGGCGGGCGACCCGATGAAGGCCAAGCATCTGGAAAAGGCGCTGATGCAATTCGCCGAGGAAGGCGCGGCCAAGGTGTTCAAACCCGCCATCGGTTCGGGCTTCATCGTCGGCGTGGTCGGCCCCTTGCAGTTCGAGGTTCTGGCCAGCCGGATCGAACTGGAATACGGGCTTCCGGTCCGGTTCGAGGGCTCTCAGTTCACCTCGGCCCGCTGGGTGAACGGCCCGAAGGACACGATGGAACGGCTGGTGAACGCCAACAAGCAGCACATCGCCCATGACCACGACGGCGACGTGGTGTTCCTGACCCGCCTGCAATGGGACATCGACCGCGTGGTGCGGGACTACCCGGAACTGAAGCTGACGGCGACGAAGGAGATGATGGTTTAGCGCCCTTCGTGTTTCGACCCATCAAGACACGGCTCCAGGCTGTTGTTTTTACGCACTTTAAGGCATCATTCGCCTTTCGCCCCGGCAGGGCCGTCCGGTGCGCCGCCGTGCCCGGACTCACAAGGCGCGTCACGCCCCGCCAGGCAGTGGTCGGGTGCCCCGTCACGCCAGAGGCGCGCGCCTGGCACGACGGCGGCTGCTGCCCTCTGCCCCGCTACTGCTGCCGCTGCCAGCGGGTTGCGCGGCAGATGCCCAGCACGCAGCCCGAAACATCAAGCACATCGCCCTGAAGCTGCATCCGCGCGTTGTAGGTGCGGTTGCGGTCGGGGGCCCAGACCTTGCCGTCGCGATACTGGCCGCCGCCGCGCGGCACCATGTCCCAGACGATGGCGCGGCCGATATTGTCGGAGCTGACCTGTTGTCCCGCACCGTCGAAGGCCCGGATCAGCGTGCCGCAGATCCTGTCGCCGCAAGGCGCGATGCGGACATGGCCGGAATTGCCGTTGTCGTCGGGGCTGGTGCGCCAGATGCCCAGTGCCGGATCGGCCGCCGCCGGGGCGGCGAAGGCAAGGCCCAGAACGACAAGCGCGGACAGGATGGATCGGATCGTCATGGCGGGCCTCCCTTCCCGTTGTGACTGCGGTCTTGCGAAGGTCTTGCGAAACGCGCATGGCTCCGCGCCGCATGACGATCCTGCGACCCGATGGCCGGTTCACGCAAGAAGAACGTGGCGGAAACCATCCGGCGGGGCGGCGAAAGGCAGGGGCGAGCGGAACGGGTGCGGCATGACAGGCTGACGCACCGGAATACCTTTCCTTTTCGACGGCATCCCTCTAGTGTTTCCGGCGGGTTACGATCCAGCATGGGAGTAAAAAATGAAGAAACTGCTACTGGCCACCACCGCCAGCCTTGCACTGGCGGGGGCCGCGGCGGCCGACGACATCAAGATCGGCATCATCCTGGGCTTTACCGGCCCGCTCGAATCGATCACCCCGACCATGGCGGACGGGGCCGAGCTTGCGGTGAAGGAGGTGAACGACGCCGGGACGCTGCTCGACGGTGCCACGGTCGGCACGGTGCGCGGCGATTCGACCTGCATCGATTCCTCGGCCGCGACCGCGACCGCCGAACGCATCGTCACCGCCGAAGGGGTGAACGCGATCATGGGCGCCGACTGTTCGGGCGTCACCATGGCGATCCTGCAAAACGTGGCCCGCGCCAACGGCGTGGTGATGATTTCGCCCTCGGCCACCTCGCCGGGCTTCACCACCGCCGAAAGCGACGGGCTGTTCTTCCGCACCGCGCCTTCGGACGCGCGGCAGGGCACCGTGATGGCCGAGGTGATCCGCGACCGCGGCATCGACAGGGTCGCCGTCACCTACACCAACAACGACTACGGCAAGGGGCTGGCCGACAGCTTTGCCGAAGCCTTCACCGCCACGGGCGGCACGGTGACGATCAACGCCGCGCATGAGGACGGCAAGGCCGACTATTCGGCCGAGGTCGGCGCGCTCGCATCGGCGGGCGGCGCGGCGCTGGTGGTCGCGGGCTATACCGACCAGGGCGGCCGCGGCATCATCCAGGCGTCGCTCGACACCGGGGCCTTCGACGTGTTCGTGCTGCCCGACGGCATGGTGAGCCAGCAGCTTGCCGAAACCTTCGGGTCGGACCTCAACCAGTCCTTCGGCCAGTATCCGGGCACCGACAGCCCCGGCGCCGAAATCTATCAGCGGATGGCGACCGAAGCGGGTTTCGACGGCACCTCGGCCTTCGCGGCCGAAAGCTATGACGCGGCGGCGCTGATCCTGCTGGCGATGCAGTCGGCCGGTTCCTCGGCCCCGGCCGATTTCAAGGATCACGTGATGGCGGTCGCCAACGCCCCGGGCGAGCCGATCTATCCCGGCGAACTGGCCAAGGGGATCGAGATCCTGAAAGCCGGCGGCGAAATCGACTATGTCGGCGCGACCGCGGTGGAGCTGATCCCGCCCGGGGAAAGCGCCGGGAACTACCGCGAAGTGGACTTCAAGGACGGTGAAATCGTCACCGTCGGCTTCCGTTGATGGTGCAAACGGTATAGGCGGACACCTCGGCCCGGGAACTGTTCTCCCGGGCCGTTCGCTTACAACGACGAGCGGCGGGCGGGTGCGGATGCGCCTGAACCACGCCGCCCCAGGGGAGACATGCATGATCGTCGTCGAGGATCTGCACAAGTATTTCGGCGGCTTCCGGGCCGTCGATGGCGCCTCGCTGGAGATCCGCGAAGGCTCCATCACCGGGCTGATCGGCCCGAACGGCGCGGGCAAGACCACATTGTTCAACGTGATCGCCGGACGGCTGCCGCCCACCTCGGGCCGCGTGCTGATGGCGGGCGAGGATATCACCGGCCTGCCGCCGCACGAGCTGTTCCACAAGGGGCTGCTGCGCACCTTTCAGATCGCCCATGAATTCGGCTCGATGACGGTGCGGGAAAACCTGATGATGGTGCCCGGGCATCAGTCGGGCGAATCGCTGTGGAGCGCATGGTTCCGGCGCGGGCGTGTCGCCGAAGAAGAGCGCGCCTTGCGCGAAAAGGCCGACGAGGTGCTTGAATTCCTGACCATCGCGCATCTGGCCGAGGAGAAGGCGGCGAATATCTCGGGCGGGCAGAAGAAGCTCCTGGAACTGGGCCGCACCATGATGGTCGATGCGCGGGTCGTGTTTCTGGACGAGGTGGGCGCGGGGGTGAACCGGACGCTGCTGAACACCATCGGCGACGCCATCGTGCGGCTGAACCAGGAGCGCGGCTATACCTTCTGCGTGATCGAGCATGACATGGATTTCATCGCCCGGCTGTGTGATCCGGTGATCTGCATGGCCGAGGGCAAGGTGCTGGCGCAGGGCACCGTCGATGAGATCAGGAACGACGAGCGGGTGATCGAGGCCTATCTGGGCACCGGGCTCAAGAACAAGGTGGTGGGGCATGGCTGACGGGCGCGCAACTCCCGGCGTGGCGCCGGCCCCCCGGCGCCGGCTGGTTCTCGAACCAGTGGCGCACCAACCGGCGCCCCCCCGGAGTATTTCCGGCAAGATGAAAAGCAGGAAGAAGGGGAACGCGCATGGCTGAGCCCTTTCTGATCGGCGACGGCATGACCGGCGGTTATGGCGCGGTCGATATCCTGCACGACTGCACGATAGCGGTGGAGAAGGGCGAGATCGCGGTGATCGTCGGCCCCAACGGGGCGGGCAAATCCACCGCGATGAAGGCCGTGTTCGGGATGCTGCCCCTGCGCAGCGGCGCGGTGCGGCTGAATGGCGAGGACATCACCCGGCTTTCCCCGCAGGACCGGGTGGCCAGGGGGATGGCCTTCGTCCCCCAGACCAACAACATCTTCACCTCGATGACGGTCGAGGAAAACCTGGAGATGGGTGCCTTCCTGCGCCGCGACGACATTTCCGGCACCATGGAACAGGTCTATGAGCTGTTCCCGATCCTGCGCGACAAGCGGCGGCAGGCGGCGGGCGAGCTATCGGGCGGCCAGCGCCAGCAGGTCGCGGTCGGGCGCGCGCTGATGACCCGGCCCACGGTGCTGATGCTCGACGAGCCGACCGCCGGGGTCTCGCCCATCGTGATGGACGAATTGTTCGACCGGATCATCGAGGTGGCGCGCACCGGCATCTCGATCCTGATGGTCGAGCAGAACGCGCGCCAGGCACTGGAGATCGCCCACAAGGGCTATGTCCTGGTGCAGGGCGCCAACCGTTTCACCGACACCGGGCAGGCGCTTCTGGCAGACCCGGAAGTCCGGCGATCCTTCCTGGGGGGCTGAGGCCATGGATTTCATCAACGGATTCGTCACGCTTGCGAATTTCGTGATCGTGCCCGGCCTTGCCTACGGGGCGCAGCTTGCGCTCGGGGCGCTGGGGGTGACGCTGATCTACGGCATCCTGCGGTTCTCGAACTTCGCCCATGGCGACACCATGGCCTTCGGCACCACGATGACCATTCTGATCACCTGGGCCATGCAGGCCGCCGGGATCGGCTTCGGCGTGCTGCCCACGGCGCTTCTGGCGCTGCCGTTCGGGATCGCGCTGACCGCGCTTCTGGTGCTGGGCACCGACCGGGCGGTCTATCGCTTCTACCGGGTGCAGAAGGCGGCGCCGGTGATCCTCGTCATCGTCTCGATGGGGGTGATGTTCGTGATGAACGGGCTGACGCGCTTCATCATCGGGGTCGAGGAGGTCAACTTCGCCGATGGTGGCCGGTTCATCGTCACCGCGCGCGAGTTCCGCGACATGACCGGGTTGCAGGAGGGGCTGGCGATCCGCACCACCCAGGTCATCACGCTGATCACCGCGGCCATCGCGGTGGCGGCGCTGTTCTGGTTCCTGGGCCGCACCCGCACCGGCAAGTCGATGCGCGCCTTTTCCGACAACGAGGATCTCGCGCTGCTGTCGGGCATCAGCCCCGAACGGGTGGTGGCGGTGACATGGATCATCACCGCGGCGCTGGCGACCACGGCGGGCACGCTCTACGGGCTCGACAAGTCGTTCAAGGTGTTCACCTACTTCCAGCTTCTGCTGCCGATCTTCGCCTCGGCCATCGTCGGCGGGCTGGGCAGCCCGCTTGGCGCCATCGCCGGGGGGTTCGTGATCGCCTTTTCCGAGGTCACGGTCACCTATGCCTGGCGGCGGGTGCTGACCTACTGGCTGCCCGACGACCTTGCGCCCTCGGGCCTCGTGCAGTTGATGTCCACCGATTACAAGTTCGCGGTGAGCTTCGGCATCCTGATCATCGTGCTTCTGTTCCGGCCGACCGGCCTTTTCCGGGGGAAGGTGATATGATGCGGCTGAACCTTCGCAATCTGGCGCTGTTCGGCGTGGTGGGGCTGCTGCTCGTCATCACCGGCCTGACGCAAAGCTGGAACGTGGCGCTGACCATCCTGAACATGGGGCTGATCTCGGCGATCATGGCGCTGGGGGTGAACATGCAGTGGGGCTATGCCGGGCTGTTCAACATCGGGGTCATGGGCTTTGTCGCGCTTGGCGGGCTGGCCGCGGTGCTGATCGCCATGCCGCCGGTGCCGGCCGCCTGGACGGCGGGCGGGCTGGGCGTGGTGGCCGGGCTGCTTCTGGGCGCCGCGACCATCGCCGGCGCGGTGCAGGTGTGGAAGCGCATGGCACCGGGGCGGCTGCGGGTCGCGGCGATGCTTGCGGTGCTGGTCGCGGGCTTCTGGCTTTACCGGATGGTGATCGACCCGGCGACGGCGGCGGTCGAGGCGGTGAACCCCGCGCTGGAAGGCTATCTCGGCGGGCTCGGCCTGCCGATACTGCTGGCCTGGCCGGTGGGCGGGCTGCTGGCGGCGGGCGCGGCCTGGCTGATCGGCAAGGCGGCGCTGGGGCTGCGGTCGGACTACCTGGCCATCGCCACGCTGGGGATCGCCGAGATCATCATCGCCATCCTGAAGAACGAGGACTGGTTGGCCCGCGGCGTCAAGAACGTGGTCGGCATTCCGCGGCCGGTGCCCTATGAGGTCGATCTGCAACGCAGCCCCGGTTTCGTCGAATGGGCGCGCGGCTGGGGCACCGATCCGGTGGCCGCATCGTCGGTCGTGGTCAAGCTGGCCTATGCCGCGCTGTTCATCGTGGTGCTGCTGGCGCTGATCTGGCTGTTCGAAAAGGCGCTGAAATCGCCCTGGGGCCGGATGATGCGCGCGATCCGCGACAACGAGGTGGCGGCCGGGGCGATGGGCAAGGATGTCACCCGGCGGCATTTGCAGGTCTTCATCCTCGGCTCGGCGGTGCTGGGGGTCGCGGGGGCGATGATGACCACGCTCGACGGGCAGTTGACGCCGGGTTCCTACCAGCCGCTGCGCTTCACCTTCCTGGTCTGGGTGATGGTGATCGTCGGCGGCTCGGGCAACAACTGGGGCGCGGTGCTGGGCGGATTCCTGATCTGGTGGCTCTGGGTGATGGTGGAGCCGATCGGCCACTGGCTGATGCAGCTCATCACCTGGGGCATGGCCGAGGGCTGGCTGCGCACGCATCTGCTCGACGCGGCGGCGCATATGCGGATGCTGACCATGGGGCTGGTGCTGCTGTTCGTGCTGCGGTTCAGTCCGCGCGGGCTGATTCCGGAGAAGTGAGGAGAGAGGGGGCTTTCCGCCCCCTCTTGGCCTGCGGCCGATTGTTCGCCGCTGAAAACCTGCCACTGGCAGCTTTTTCGGGCGCGGCTCACCCCGAGGACATTTGCATCAAGGCGAAGTGCAGGCGTTTCGCCCGGCCGGTAGCCGCCTAACCGAACATCTCCGGCAGATCGACGCTGGCGCGCTGGCCAAGGTCGCGGCGGTGCGCGGCCAGGAACCGGTCCGCCGCCGCCTGCCCGGCGTCGCGCAGCCGGTAGAGCATCGCGGGGGTCGGTGCCGTCTTGCTGTCGGCGGAAAGCCCGTTCATCAGCACGTCGTCGGCGATCATGTGCAGCCGCACATCCTTCATCGTGCCGGGCGCCACCCGCCCCTCCGCCAGCAGTTTGCGCACGAAGTGGATGGCCCGCATCTCGCGCAGCAGCGAGGAGTTGAAGCTGATCTCGTTGATCCGGTTCTGGATCTCCTGCGGCGTGCGGGGAATTTCCTCGCGCCGCAAGGGGTTGATCGAGATGATGACGACATCCTCGGGCAGTTCGGGGGCGAACAGCGGGAACAGCGCCGGGTTGCCGGTATAGCCGCCGTCCCAGAACGCCTCGCGCAGGCCGGTCGCCGGGTCGTCGATCTCGACCGCCTGGAACAGCGTCGGCAGGCAGGCCGAGGCGAGGATCGCCTCGGGGCCGATCTCGTCGCCCGAGAACACCCGGATCTTGCCGGTGCGCACATTGGTCGCGCTGACGAACAGCTCCGGGCCGGTGGCGGCACAGACCTGATCATAGCGGAACCGCCGCACGATCCGGTCGAGCGGGTTGAGCCAGACCGGACCGAAGGCGTAGGGCGTCCAGATCTGCCCGGCGATCCCGGGGGCGGAAACCGGCATCACCGCCTGCATTCCGGCCGCCATGGCGCCCACCCAGGGCTGGAACCACCCGGCAAGGCGCTGGCGCCGACCGCCCCCACCTGGCGCCACAGCGCCCCGAGCGCCGCCCGCGCGCCCTGCGCGCCGCCCTCGATCAGCCCGGACTTCAGCGCCGCACCGTTGAGCGCCCCGGCCGAAGTGCCGGAGATGCCCGCGATCTTCAGCCCCGGCTCGTCCAGCAGCCGCTCCAGCGCCCCCCAGGTAAAGGCGCCATGCGCGCCGCCGCCCTGAAGCGCAAGGTTGATCCGCGTGCCGGTCATGCCGTCAAAGCGCGGTCCAGCCGCCGTCCACGCTGATCGTGGTGCCGGTGATCTGGTCGGCGGCGGCCGAGCACAGGAACACCGCGGTGCCGCCCAGTTGCTCGACCGTGCCGAACTGGCCCGAGGGCTGGCGTTGCAGCATCACCTTGGCGATCACGTCCTCGCGGCTCATGTTGTGGGTCTTCATCTGGTCGGGGATCTGCGCCTCGACGATCGGGGTCAGCACGTAGCCCGGGCAGATCGCGTTGCAGGTGATCCCCTGCCCCGCCACCTCAAGCGCGGTGGTCTTGGTCAGCCCGACCACCCCGTGCTTGGCCGCCACATAGGCCGACTTGTAGGGCGAGGCGGTCAGCCCGTGCGCCGAGGCGATGTTGATCACCCGGCCCCAGCCCCGCTCGCGCATCCCCGGCAGCGCCGCGGCGGTGGTGTGGAAGGCGGAACTGAGGTTGATGGCGATGATCGCGTCCCAGCGTTCGGCCGGAAACTCCTCGATCGGCGCGACATGCTGGATACCGGCGTTGTTCACCAGGATGTCGCAGCCCCCGGCATGTTCGACCAGCGCCCGGCAATCCGCGCCCTTCGACATGTCGCCGGCGATATAGCGGACGGCAACCCCGTGCTCGGCCGCCAGCCGCTCGGCCAGCGCGTGATCCTCACGCCGGTCGGTGAAGGAGTTGAGGACGACCTCCGCCCCCGCCGCCGCCAGCGCCTCGGCCACGCCGAGGCCGATCCCCGAGTTCGAGCCGGTGACGATCGCGCGCCTGCCCCTGAGTGTCATGTCATGTCCCCATCTGCTGTTTGCTGCGCGGCAGGATACATGCCGCAGGCGCGAATACCAGCCGGAGCGGACCGCGGGGCGGCACCAAAAAAAAACGCCCGCACGAGGCGGGCGTCAAGTCATTGAGGCAGGTTTCATACAGGCAAGAAACCTATCGAGCAGTAAGTCTCTTATACGCGCTCCATTGCCGCTGTCCAAGCTAAAAGTTTGAAAACATGCGGCTGTGGCGCTACCTTGCCCGCCAAGAAAACAAAGAAGCAGGCGGACCGTCGGCATCATGAGAACAGTCTTTTTCGCCCCCCTGTCCGGGCTGGCGCTGCTGTTGGCGGCGGCATTTCCGGGGCAGGTTCAGGCAGGCGATTCCCCCGCCGCCACGCCCCGGCACGGCATTGCCATGTATGGCGACCCGGCGCTGCCACCAGATTTTGTGTCTCTGCCGCAGGTCAACCCGAAGGCGCCGAAGGGCGGGCGGATCGTGTTCGGCGAGACCGGCGGCTTCGATTCGCTCAACCCGTTCATCCTGCGCGGGCGGGCGCCCTGGGGGGTGGCCTCGTTCACGGTCGAGACGCTGATGGGCCGGGCCTGGGACGAACCCTTCACGCTTTACGGGCTGCTGGCCGAATCGGTGGCGACCGATCCGGGGCGGACTCACGTGGAATTCACGCTTCGTGAAAATGCGCGATTCGCCGACGGCAGCCCGGTGACGGTGGCGGACGTGATCGGCTCGCACGAGATCCTCGCGGCCTCGGGGGCGCCGCGCTACCTGTCGGTATCCTCGAAAGTGGCCAGCGTGACCCCGACCGGCCCGCGCTCGGTCCGGTTCGACTTCACCGAACCCGACCGGGAACTGCCGCTGCTGATCGGGCTGCGGCCGGTGTTCAAGGCAAGCGAATGGGAGGGGCGCGACTTCGCCGCCTCGGGCCTTGCGGCGCCCACCGGCTCCGGCCCCTATGTGGTCGCGGGGTTCGAGCCCGGCCGCTTCATCACCTTCCACCGCAACCCGGACTGGTGGGGGGCCGACCTGCCGTTCAACCGGGGCCAGCACAATTTCGACGAGATCCGCTTCGAGTATTTCGCCGATGGCGGCGCCATGTTCGAGGCGTTCAAGGCGGGCGAGATCACCACCTTCCGCGAACATTCCGCCACCCGCTGGGTGCATGGCTACGACTTCCCGGCCCTGCGCGCGGGCGAGGTGGTGCGCTCGGAGATTCCGCACGGCCGCCCCTCGGGCATGAACGGCTTTGCCTTCAACACCCGCCGGGCGATCTTCACCGACTGGCGGGTGCGGGCGGCGCTGATCGAGGCGTTCAACTTCGAATTCGTCAACGCCACGCTGAACGGCGGGCTGGAGCCCCGGATCGCGTCGTATTTCGCCAACTCGGGCCTGGGGATGGGCGAGGGCCCGGCCTCGCCCGGGGTGCGGGCGCTGCTGGAACCCTTCGCGGGCAGCCTGCCGCCCGATGCGATGGGCAACCTCGCCCTCCCCGCAAGCGACGGGACCGAGGCCAACCGCGCCGGAATCCGCCGCGCCGCCCGGCTGCTGGCCGAGGCGGGCTGGGAGGTCGAGGGCGGCGTCTTGCGCAACGCGGCGGGCGAGGCGTTCGCCTTCGAGATGCTGTTGCCGCAGGGCGCGGCCGAGATGCGCGCAGCGGTCAACATCTATGCCGCGGCGCTCACGCGGCTGGGGATCTCCCTGCGCATTGCCATGGTCGATTCGGCGCAATACACCGCGCGGACCGGGGATTACGACTTCGACATGACGCCGATGACGCGGGCCATGTCGCTTTCGCCCGGAACCGAGCAGCGGCTTTACTGGGGCCGGTTCGGCGTCACCCTGCCCGGCACCCGCAACTGGCCGGGGGTGGACAGCCCGGCGGTGGAGGCGATGATCGACCGGATGCTGGTGGTGGAGACGACCGGGGAATTCACCGATGCGGTGCGGGCGCTCGACCGGGCGCTGATGGCCGGGCGCTACGTGGTGCCGCTGTGGTTTTCCGACATGGGCCGGATCGCCCACGACCGACGGCTGCGCTACCCGGAACACCTGCCGGTTTACGGCGACTGGCAGGGGTTCCAGCCGGAAATCTGGTGGTATGAGGATTGAAAAGACGATGGAGGCAGGGATGAAACGGATCATCGGCATCGCGCTTGTGGCGCTGGCGCTTGCGGGCTGCAACACGGTGGACGGAGTCGGCCGCGACATTTCGGGCGGGGCGCAACGGGTGGGCAGCCTGTTCTGAGCAACGGTGGAGTGGTGCGCTGAAGCGCACCCTGCGGGCGGGCACCGCACCTGTCGCGGGTGGGCGCGGGCGCTGCCCGGGCCGCTTCGCGGCATATCCGGGCAAGGAATGCCCGCATTCGGCATTCTGCCCCGTCCCGGCGGCGTAGGGTGCGCTTCAGCGCACCACCCGCCATCCCCAAAACGCAAACGGGCCGGGACTTTCGTCCCGGCCCGCGCGATAATCGAAAATCGGGATCAGACCCCGACCGCCGCCTTCAGCGCCAGCATGTCGTTGACGAGCTTCTCCGCTGCCGCCGCATCCTGCGCGCCCTCGGCCTGTGCGCGGGCCTCGGCCAGAAGTTCATCCATCACCGCCTGGGTGACTTCGGCCACCGGGATCGCGCGTTCGGCCAGCACCGACACCGTGCCCGCCGTGATCTCGGCAAAGCCGCCGGTCACGACGTAGGATTCGGTGCCCGCAGCCGAGACCGCCCGCAGCACGCCGGGGCGCAGCGTGGTGATGGTGGGCGCGTGGCCCTGCATCGCCGTCAGGTCGCCCTCGGCCCCGGGGATCTGCACCTCGGAGGTTTCGAGCGAGGCAAGCCTGCGCTCGGGCGAGACCAGATCGAATTGCACCGTCGCCATGATGCCCCCCTACGCCGCCGCCGCGAGGCGCTCGGCCTTGGCGATCACCTCGTCGATGCCGCCGACCATGTAGAAGGCCGCCTCGGGCAGGTGGTCGTATTCGCCCGCGACCACCGCCTTGAACGAACGGATGGTTTCCTCAAGCGGCACCTGCACCCCGGGCGAGCCGGTGAAGACCTGCGCCACGTCGAACGGCTGCGACAGGAAGCGCTGGATCTTCCGGGCGCGGGCCACGGTCAGCTTGTCCTCTTCGCTGAGTTCGTCCATCCCGAGAATGGCGATGATGTCCTGAAGCGACTTGTAGCGTTGCAGGATGCCCTGCACGTCGCGCGCCACCTGATAGTGTTCCTCGCCCACCACCTGCGGGTCGAGGATCCGCGAGGTCGAGTCGAGCGGGTCCACCGCCGGGTAGATCCCCAGTTCCGAGATCGCGCGCGACAGCACCGTGGTGGCGTCGAGGTGCGCGAACGAGGTCGCCGGGGCCGGGTCGGTAAGGTCGTCGGCCGGAACGTAGATCGCCTGCACCGAGGTGATCGACCCCGCCTTGGTCGAGGTGATGCGTTCCTGCAACGCGCCCATGTCGGTCGCCAGCGTCGGCTGGTAGCCCACGGCCGAAGGAATCCGGCCCAGCAGCGCCGACACCTCGGACCCCGCCTGGGTGAAGCGGAAGATGTTGTCCACGAAGAACAGAACATCGGTGCCGGACTGGTCGCGGAACTGCTCGGCCAAGGTCAGGCCGGTTAGCGCCACGCGCTGACGGGCCCCCGGCGGCTCGTTCATCTGGCCGTAAACCAGCGCCACTTTCGACTCTTCCAGATTGTCGATGTTGATGACGCCCGATTCGATGAACTCGTGATAAAGGTCGTTCCCCTCGCGGGTCCGTTCGCCCACGCCGGCGAACACCGAATAGCCCGAGTGCACCTTGGCGATGTTGTTGATGAGTTCCTGGATGAGCACGGTCTTGCCCACCCCGGCGCCGCCGAACAGGCCGATCTTGCCGCCCTTGGCGTAGGGGGCCAGCAGGTCGATGACCTTGATCCCGGTTTCCAGCACCAGCGATTCCGTCGCCTGTTCGGCGAAGGTCGGCGCGGGCTGGTGGATCGCGCGCTTCTCGGTATGGGCGATCTCGCCCTTTTCGTCGATCGGCTCACCCACCACGTTGAGGATGCGCCCGAGCGTGCCGTCGCCCACCGGGACCGAGATCGGCCCGCCGCTGTCGGTCACCGCCGTGCCGCGGACGAGCCCTTCGGTCGCGTCCATCGCGATGGTGCGCACGGTGTTCTCGCCCAGGTGCTGCGCCACTTCCAGCACCAGACGCTTGCCGTTGTTGGTGGTTTCCAGCGCGTTCAGAATCGCGGGCAGCGTGCCCTCGAACTGAACGTCCACCACGGCCCCGATGACCTGGGTCACCTTTCCTTGTGCTTCAGCCATTCGTCTTTCTCCGGTTCCGTCAGAGCGCCTCGGCGCCCGAGATAATCTCGATCAGTTCATTGGTGATCGCGGCCTGCCGCGAACGGTTGTACTGGATCGTGAGCTTGTTGATCATGTCGCCCGCGTTGCGGGTGGCGTTGTCCATCGCGCTCATCCGTGCGCCCTGTTCCGAGGCGCCGTTTTCCAGAAGCGCGGTGAACACCTGGGTCGCGACGCCGCGCGGCAGCAGATCGGCAAGGATCGCCTCTTCCTCGGGCTCGTAGTCGTAAAGCGTCGAGGCGGCGCCGTCCTCCCCGGCCTCGTAGGAGGCGGGGATGATCTGCTGTTCGGTCGGGATCTGCGCGATCACCGACTGGAACCGCGCGTAGAACAGCGTGGCCACGTCGAATTCGCCCGCATCGAAACGCGACAGCACGTCGCGGGCGATGGCGGCAGCGTTGTCGTAGCCCACGCGCTTGACCTCGGTCAGATCGACATGGGCGGTCAGGTGATCGCCGAGGTCGCGACGCAGTTGCTCGCGCCCCTTCTTGCCGACGGTGAGGATTTTCACCGTCTTGCCCTGACCGATCAGTTCCTGCGCGCGTTGCCGCGCCAGCTTGACGATCGACGAGTTGAAGCCGCCGCACAATCCGCGTTCGGCCGTCATCACCACCAGCAGGTGAACCCGGTCCTCCCCGGTCCCGGCCAGGAGCCGGGGCGCGGAGTCCGAGCCGCCCACCGAAGCGGCGAGTCCGGCCATCACCACGTTCATCCGCTCGGCATAGGGCCGGGCGGCCACGGCGGCTTCCTGGGCGCGGCGGAGCTTGGCCGCCGCGACCATCTGCATGGCCTTGGTGATCTTCCGCGTGTTCTTGACGCTTTCGATCCGGTTCTTGAGATCCTTGAGGCTGGGCATCTGGCTGTTCCCCCTGCCCCGCCGTCAGGCGAAGTCTTTCGCGTAAGTATCCAGCGCAGCGCGGATTTTTTCTTCCAGCTCACCCTTCACCTTGCGGTCGTTGTCGGTGATGTCGGCCAGAAGATCGGCGTGTTTCGTGCGCAGATGGTTCAAAAGCCCGGATTCGAACCGGCCCACGTCCCTGACCGCGATCTGGTCGAGATAACCCTGGGTGCCCGCGAAGATCACGCAGACGATCTCGGCGTTGGTGAGCGGCGAATACTGGCCCTGTTTCATCAGCTCGGTCAGCCGTGCGCCACGGTTCAAGAGCCGCTGGGTCGAGGCGTCGAGGTCGGAGCCGAACTGGGCGAAGGCCGCCATCTCGCGATACTGCGCCAGTTCCAGCTTGACCGGACCAGCAACCGATTTCATCGCATCGGTCTGTGCCGACGAACCCACCCGCGACACCGAAAGGCCGGTGTTCACCGCCGGGCGGATGCCCTGGTAGAACAGTTCGGTCTCAAGGAAGATCTGGCCGTCGGTGATCGAGATCACGTTGGTCGGGATATAGGCCGACACGTCGCCCGCCTGGGTCTCGATGATCGGCAGCGCGGTCAGCGAACCGGCGCCGAAATCCTCGTTCAGCTTGGCCGAACGTTCCAGCAGGCGGGAATGCAGGTAGAACACGTCGCCCGGATAGGCTTCGCGCCCCGGCGGGCGGCGCAGCAGGAGCGACATCTGCCGGTAGGCCACGGCCTGTTTCGAAAGGTCGTCGTAGATGATCAGCGCATGGCGGCCGTTGTCGCGGAAATATTCCGCCATCGCGGTCGCGGTATAGGGCGCGAGATACTGCATCGGCGCCGGGTCCGAAGCGGTGGCCGCCACCACGACGGTGTATTCGATCGCCCCGCTTTCCTCCAGCTTCTTCACGAGCTGGGCCACGGTCGAACGCTTCTGGCCGATGGCGACATAGACGCAGTAGAGCTTTTTCGATTCGTTGTCGCCCGCCGCGTCGTTGTAGCTTTTCTGGTTCAGGATGGTGTCGAGCGCGACGGCGGTCTTGCCGGTCTGGCGGTCGCCGATGATCAGTTCCCGCTGGCCGCGGCCGATCGGGATCATCGCATCGACCGACTTCAGCCCGGTGGCCATCGGCTCATGCACCGAGCGGCGCGGGATGATGCCGGGGGCCTTCACGTCGGCGATGCGCCGTTCCGAGGCCGCGATCTCGCCCTTGCCGTCGATCGGGTTGCCGAGGCCGTCCACGACCCGGCCCAAGAGGCCGTCGCCCGCGGGCACGTCCACGATGGACTTGGTGCGCTTGACGGTATCGCCTTCCTTGATATCGCGGTCGTCGCCGAAGATCACGATCCCCACGTTGTCGGTCTCGAGGTTCAGCGCCATGCCCCGGATCCCGCCCGGAAACTCGACCATCTCGCCGGCCTGCACGTTGTCGAGGCCGTGGACACGGGCGATCCCGTCGCCGACCGACAGCACACGGCCGACCTCGGCCACCTCTGCATCCTTGCCGAAGTTCTTGATCTGCTCCTTGAGGATCGCAGAGATCTCAGCCGCTTGGATACCCATTATCCGACCTCTTTCATTGCATTCTGAAGGGATGCGAGCTTGGAGCGGATCGAGGTGTCGATCATCTGCGAGCCCACCTTGACGACAAGACCGCCGATGAGGGTTTCATCGACGGTCGCATTCAGTTTCACCGTGCGGCCCACCCGCTCCTTGAGGGTGGCGGCAAGCTGCTTGGCCTGCGCGGCGGAAAGCTTGCTGGCGCTGACCACCTCGGCGGTGATCTCGCCTTTTTCGTCGGCGATGCGGGCGCGCAGGTCGGCGCTCAGCATCGGCAGCACGAACAGGCGGCGCTTGGCGGCCATGAGCGCAAGCGTGTTGGCCGTGAGATCCGACAGGCCCGCCTTGTCGGCGATGGCGCCGATGGCGGCGCCCTGTTCGGCCCGGCCCAGCACGGGCGAGGCGATCATCTCGCGCAGATCGGCACTGGTGGCGAGTGCGGCGTCGAGCGCATCGACATCGGCTTCAAGCGCCTTGAGCGCCTTTGCTTCCTTCGCCAGTTCAAAAAGCGCCGCCGCATAGCGGGCGGCAATGCCGGATGAGATCGAAGCTGGTTCGGACACGTCAGACCTTCCGCTGTCATTCATCGTTCGTTCGGCCCGCGCCCGGATGCCCCGTTCAGGGGACCCCAGGCCCGAACCCGACCGGGCGCCCGCCCGGGGACGGGGCCGCAAATCCGGCTTGCGTGTAGCAGAGGTCGTATCGTGCCGCAACCGCGAAGGTCGCGCGAAAGTGACCTGTCCGGCGCAAACATCCAGCCGACACGCACGAATGGCGCCGCGCCGGACGGGACGGGGGGCGGAAATGCCCGGAGCGCCGGATACGGGCACCCCACTTGCCCCGGAACAGCCGCGCCGACGGCCCGGGCGGCCGCTGCCCCTTGTTGTGCCGGAAGCCTTGCGCCTTTGCCCGCGCCGCGCCAACCTGCGCCCGGCAGCGGAGGGCGGCAGGATGAAAAACGGCGGAGTCTCGTTCTGGTATGCGGACATGGGCGGGCTGCCCGCCCGGCGCCCGGCGCTCGACGGCGACATCACGGCGGATGTCTGCATCGTCGGCGCCGGTTACACCGGGCTCTGGGCGGCGTGGTATCTGCTGGCCGCCGACCCGACGCTCAAGGTCGTGCTGCTGGAACAGGAGTTCGCCGGATTCGGCGCCTCGGGCCGCAACGGCGGCTGGCTCACGGGCGGCTTCGCGTGGCGGCACGACCGCTACCTTGCAGCGGGCGGGCGCGAGGGCGTCCGGGCGATGATCCGCGCCATGGCCGGCACGGTGGACGAGGTGATCGCGGTGGCCGAGGCCGAGGGGATCGACGCCGACATCCGCCGCACCGGGGAACTCACCGTGGCCACCAACCCGGCCCAGCTTGCCCGTCTGCGCGAGGAATACGAAGACCGCCGGGCGTGGCAGGTGGCCGAGGACCGGATCTGCCTGCTCTCGGCCGAGGAGGCCGGCAAGCGCCTCGACATCCCCGGCCTTCAGGGCGCGCTGCTGACCGAAGGCGTGGCCCGCATCCAGCCCGCGAAGCTGGTGCGCGGTCTGGCCGGGGCGGTCGAACGCAAGGGCGCGACCATCTGCGAGGGCACAAGGGTCAGTGCCATCGCCCCGGGCCGGGTGGTCACGGATCGCGGCACGGTCTCGGCCCCGGTGATCCTGCGCGCGACCGAGGGCTTCACCGCAAGGCTGCCGGGGCTGCGGCGGGAGTGGCTTCCGCTCAACTCCGCGCAGGTGGTCACGGCACCGTTGCCGCCGGAGATCTGGGCGAGGATCGGCTGGGACGGACATGAAATCCTTGGCGATTCCGCCAATTCCTACTGCTACGCCCAACGCACCCGGGAAGGCCGCATCGCCATGGGCGGGCGCGGTGTGCCCTACCGTTTCGGCTCGCATATCGACGACGCAGGGACCGCGGACGGCGAAACCATCCGCCGCCTGATCGCCCGGCTGCACCGGCTGTTTCCGGCCACAAGGGCCGTTGCCATCGACCACGCCTGGTGCGGGGTTCTGGCCGTGCCGCGCGACTGGTGCGCGACGGTGGGGTTCGATGCTGTCACGGGAATCGGCTGCGCCGGGGGCTATGTGGGGGTCGGGGTCTCGACCTCGAATCTCGCGGGGCGGACGCTCGCCGATCTTGCGCTCGGGCGCGAGACCGGGCTGACCGCGCTGCCCTGGGTCAACCGCCGGGTGCGCCGGTGGGAGCCGGAGCCGCTGCGCTGGCTCGGGGTGCGGGGGATGTATGCGCTGCTGAACGCCGCCGACGCGCACGAGGACCGCCGCCCCGGCCCGCCCTCGCGCCTCGCGGCGCTGGGGCGGTGGGTGGCGGGACGGTAGGGGGTCGGGCGGATTGCCGCCCTACGGGGCGGGGCGGTCCGGTCTGGCGTCCGTCTGCGGGGCGGGGTCGGCGGGTTCCTCTGCCTCCACGCCCCCGGCCCCCGCGTTCTCCGGTTCCGCGTCCTCTGCCTCCGCATCCTCCGGCTCCGCGCTGTCGCCGCCATCATCGCCATCGCCGTCGTCGCGCTCGCCCATCACCACATCGACCGCCAGCGCCGAGGCAACCGGGGTGATCGGCACGAAGCTTCCGGTCTCCTCGGCCGCGGGGGCCGGGCGCCGGGTCATCCGCCAGGCGGCATAGGCGGCCAGCACCGCCATCAGCACGGCGATGAACAGGAAGAAGCCGCCGGGGCCGAACTCTTCCATCAGCAGGCCGGTCAGCAGCGGCCCCGCGATGGCCCCCAGCCCGTTGATGAACAGCAGCCCGGCCGAGGCCGACGCCATGTCCTCGACCCCCATGTAGTCGTTGGTATAGGCGATCAGCAGCGAATAAAGCGGATTGGCGATCCCCCCGAGCAGCAGCGACAGCACCACCAGCAGCATGAACGGAGGCTCGACCATCGAGGTGAACAGCATCAGCACCGCCCCGACCGCGGAAAGCCCGAGAATGAGCTTGCGCCGGTCCATCCGGTCCGAGGCATGGCCGATCGGGAACTGGAACAGCAGCCCGCCCAGATACATCGCCCCGATGAAGATCGAGATCTCGGGCACCGAAAGCCCCTGCAACGCCCCCCAGACCGCCGCCATGCCGAACATCGCCGAATAGATGCCGCCGACGATGAACATGCCGATACAGCCAAGCGGCGATATCCGATAGAGCTTACGGAACGACAGGCGGCGGATGGTGCCGAACACCGGCGCCGGCGTGACCGACAGCAGGATCGGCGTGAAGGCGAGCGACACCAGCACCGAGGGGATCACGAACAGGATGAACCCCGACGGATCGCCCGCGTTCAGGAGCGCCTGCGCCGCGACGATGCCGACCATCTGCACGATCATGTAAAGCGACAGCGCCTTGCCCCGGGTCTCGTTGGTCGCGGTATTGTTGAGCCAGCTTTCCGCCGTCACATAGACCCCGGAAAAGCAGAAACCGATGACGATGCGCATCGCCGTCCAGGCGGTCCATTCGGGAAACACCGGGTAGAGCACCAGCGTCGCCGAGATGAGCGAGCCGAGCGCCGCGAACACCCGCACATGGCCCACCCGGCGGATCATCCAGGGGGCAAGGCGCGACCCGCCGAGGAAGCCCACGAAATAGGCCGACATCACGACCGACATCTCGCTGGTCGAGAACCCCTCGATCGCGCCGCGGATGCCGAGCAGCGTGCCCTGCATCCCGTTGCCGACCATGAGCAGCATCACCCCCAGAAGCAGGGGCCACGTGCTGCCGATAACCCTGACCATCGCGCGCTCCGTAATCTGTCCCGCCGGGTGCGGGGGGTGCCATGTTCGCCCGTCGGCGCCGGTCGATGCGGCGGGAGCGGGGGTTTTCCACCCCCGCACCCCCGGAGAGTATTTCCGGCAAGATGAAGTGCGGAAGCAGTTGACGTCTCGTATCAGTCTAGCCCGGCAGGTCCGGGAGGCACAGGGTCGCGGGCGACACTCCGGGACGGCCCTGCGGCATCGGGAACCAGAAGCGAGGCATCGCCGTAAGAGAAGAAGCGATACCCGCTGTTTACCGCATGTTCGTAAACGGCATGTATCCGTTCCTGCCCCATCAGCGCCGAGACCAGCATCAGCAGCGTCGATTTCGGCAGGTGGAAATTGGTCATCAGCGCATCGGTGGCACGGAAGCGGTGGCCCGGATAGATGAAGATGTCGGTCGCGCCGCGCCACGGGCGGACGATCCCGTCCGCATCGGCGGCGGTTTCCAAAAGCCGCAGCGCGGTGGTGCCGACGGGCACGATCCGGCCGCCCGCGGCGCGGGCTTCGTTGATCGCGGCGGCGGCTTCGGGCGTGACTTCGCCGCGTTCGGCGTGCATCCGGTGGGTGGTCACGTCCTCGACCTTCACGGGCAGGAAGGTGCCCGCGCCCACATGCAGCGTGACCTCGGCGAAGTGCAGGCCGCGCGCGCGGAGCGCCGCCAGAAGGTCGTCGTCGAAATGCAAGGACGCCGTGGGCGCCGCCACCGCGCCGGGGTGGCGGGCGAAGACGGTCTGGTAATCCTCGTGGTCGCGGGCGTCGGCCGGGCGTCTGGCGGCGATATAGGGCGGCAGCGGCATGGCGCCCGCGCGGGCCAGCGCGGCGTCGAAATCCGCGCCTTCACGGTCGAACACCAACCGCAGGCCGGTCTCGTCGCGTTCGGCCACGGCGGCGGTCAGCCCCTCGGCGAAGGTGACGGTCTCGCCCGGCGCAAGCTTGCGCAGCGGTTTCGCCAGCGCCCGCCAGCCCCCGGCGGCGGCGGGTTCCAGCAGCGTGACCTCGACCCTGGCCCGCGCCTCGCCCTCCGGCCTATGGCGCAGCCGTTCGCCGGTCAGCTGGGCCGGGATCACCCGGGTGTTGTTCAGCACCAGAATGTCGCCCGGCATGAGCAGCCCCGGCAGGTCGCGCACATGCAGGTCGCGGATCGCGCCGCCTTCCGCCACCAGAAGCCGCGCCGCGCTGCGCGGGCGGACCGGCCGGGTGGCGACCAGCGCCTCCGGCAGGTCGAAGTCGAAATCCGAGAGCCTCACCGCCCCGGTGCCTCTGGCATGGCATCCCATCCGGTCGGGCGGTCCCCGCCCCCCGGGCTGCCCCGGAAGATGTCGCGCAGGAAGCCGGGGGCCAGCACCGACAGCGGGTTGATGCTGACCTGCACCCGGTCGGCAGGCCCGTGGATGCGGAAGTTGAAGCCGAACAGCCCTTCGCCGGGGCGCGAGATCAGCGCGCCGATACTGTTGATGAGGTAGATCGGCGAGATCACCCCGCGCAAATCCATCGCCCGGCTGCGCATGTCATAGCTTCCTTCCAGACTCACCCCGACCGAAGCGCCGGTCGCCGCACCTTCCCTGATGGTGATCGCCTCGGGCGTCAAGCGCAGCCGGGCGCCGGCCTCGGCGAACAGCAGGCCCGAACTGTTCAACTGTTCGAGAAGCCCGACGATGCTGATGGCGTTGAGCAGTTCGGCCAGCACCGGAAGGTTGCGCACCCTCATGTCGCGCAGCGAGATCTGCCCGTCGTAATGGCCGCGCGCGCCCGCGGGCAGAAGCACGAGGTCCATGCTGCCGCCATGGGCGCGCTCGAAGATGCCCGCCGCGCGGAACACCGCGCCCGCATCCTGCGCCGTGATGCGGAAGGCGCTGCCCGAGGCGGTGGGTTCGATCTGTCCCGTTACCGGGGCCGCGCCGCCGACCCGGCCGGTGAAGCGGCCGTTGAGCCCCCCCGCCCCCGCCGCGAAGCTGCCGCGCACCCCGGTCAGGTGGATATTGCCGGTCACGTCGAGCCGGTCGAGCGTCACGGCAACACCCGCCGCCGCGGCGGGGCCAGCCCCGCCCCCGCCGCCGCCCAGCCCGCCCGCAGGCAGTTCGCGCAGGTCGGCCGTGCCGCCGGTCACGCTTATATCGGCGGGCGCGCCGGGGCGGGCGGCGATCTCGGCCGTGCCGCGGAACCACTGGCCCAGCCGGACCTCGGACAGCCGCAGGGTGCCGCCTGCCCCCTCCATCTGCATCGTGCCGCGCGCGGCCAGCCCCGGGGCCTCCAGCACCAGACCGTCGAGCACCGGCGGCGAGGACAGCCGTCCGGTGGCCTCCAGCCGCCCGGTGGTCGCGGCAGGCAGCGACCAGCCCAGTTGCGGGATGCGCAGGGAAAGCCCGTGCAGGTCCGAGCGCAGGCGGAATTCGGGCGGCTCGCCCCGGGCCAGCGCGATCTCGAAAGCGGCGCGGCCCGCGCCCCCGGCGCTGCCTTCGGGCAGGGCGGGCAGGAATTCGGCCATGAAGGCGGGCGACAGTTCGACCTCGCCCTCGACCCGGCTTCCGGCCGATTCGATGGCCGGGGGCATCGGCGGGCCATGCGTGTCTGCGGCCATGGCGACCGGGACCACGCGGCCCGGATGGATCAGGAACTCCTGCCGCCATGCCGCGTCGAACCGCACCGCGCCGATCCGCCCGGGGCCGGAAATCGAGACGCCGGAGGGGTCGGCCTCCAGCACCAGCCTTTCGGCCCCGATCCGCCGTCCGGGGGCGATCCGGTCGCTGGTCACCTCGGTGAGCACCCCGTTCACCCGGTAGCGGATACGGTCGAGCGGCGGGCGCGGCATCAGCGGCAGGTTGATCTCGGCCCGGGCCTCGGCCCTGCCCTCGGCCAGATCGACGGGAAGCCCCGCGCGCGACAGCAGCGAGAACGGCGGGCGGTCCAGCAGCGACAGCGCCGCCTCGACCGAGCCGCTGGCCTGAAGCACGATCTCGGCCTCGGGCGGGCGTTTGGTGATGTCGGGGACGCGGAACAGCGAATCGCGGACTTCGACCCGCCCGCCCGCCTCGGGCTCCACATGGCCACGGTCGAGCACCAGCGTATAGGTCTGCCCCTCCAGCCCGGAACGGCCATAGCCGCCCCGGATCGGCGGCAGGCTGTTCAGGAACCGGACCTCGGCGTTCTCGAACTCCCACCCCAGCGCGATGCGCGGCTCCTGCCCCGGACGGATGCGCAGCGCGGCCTGCACGTCGAACAAGAGCCCCTCCTGCACGTTCTGCACCAGCCAGAGCCGGGTGCGCGGCGCAAGGCCCGGGGGCCACATCGCCAGCAGCCGGTCGGGCCGGATCGTGTCAAGGGCGGCATCCATCGTCACCGTCCAGCCCGCGGCCCCGGCCTCGACGCCGCCCGAGGCGACCAGACGGCGGCCATCGTCGCGCAGCATCAACTGGCCGATGGTGACGCTGAACGGGTCGAGCCGCAGCCGCAGGTCGATCGCGCCTTCCGAAAAGCGGGCGGGTTCGGCGAACACCCCTTCGGGATCGAGCCTGGCCTCGGTAAAGCGGATCTGCGAGACGAAGGCACCGGGAAGCCCCCCCTCCATCTCGGTCAGATCGGTATGGCCGGTGGCGGTCAACCGCAGCGAGGGGCTGTCCACGGAAATGTCGGAAAAGGCGATCCGCGCCGCGCCGGGGTCATAGGCGAAGGCGATCCCGGCGCGGTCAAAGGCGATCGGCCGCGCGCCCTCGACCGGGCTCAGCGCGCCCGCGCCGAGGCCGAGCGCCCCCTCGATCGCCGCGACCTCGCCCGCCGCGTCGAACCGCGCCCTGAGTTCGCCCGAAATCGGCGCGTCCAGCACCCCGAGCCAGCCGAGCACCGGCGATTGCGCGGCGATATCGGCGGCGGGAACGTGATCCACCCGGGCCGAGAGGCGGCTTTCGGCGCCGCCCCGCGCGGTGACGAAGGTCAGTTCGGCCCGCGCGGGCATCCCGTCGCCGCCCAGCAGGCCGAAGCCGAGTTCCATCGCCACATCGTCTTCGCGCGCGACCAGCACGATCCGGCCGTCGCCCACGGTCCAGACCCGCCGCACCCGCCGGTCGTCGAGGCGCAGCATCACCCCCTCGGCCTCCACCCGGTCGAGCCCTTCCAGCACCGGCAGCGCCAGCACTTCCTCCAGCCGGTCGAGAACCTCGGCCATGCTGGCGGGCGCGCCGCCGCCCGGCCCCTCGCCGAAGGAAAGACCGAAGGCGCCGTCGGCCTCGCGCCGCAGCAGCAGTTGCGCACCCGACAGCCGCAGGACCGCGGGCCGCAGCCGGGCCTGCATGAGCGCGCCGGGCGCGAAGCCCAGCCGTATTTCGGGCAGCCGGGCAAGCGGTGCGCCCGCCGGATCGGTCAGCCGGACATCCGAAAGCCGCAGCCAGGGCATCCGCGCCCCGTCCATGGTCAGCTCCACCCCGCCGAGCGCGACCAGCACCCTTCCGCCAAGCGCCCCGGTCGCGCGGCGTTCGGCCTCGGCCACCGCCCACAGCGGCAGCGCAACCGGGCGGCCCGACATCAGGTAGCCCGCCGCGGCAAGCACGAGCAGCACCAGCGCAAGCCCCAGCCCGGCGCGGAACAGTGCCCGCCCCCCGGTCCGCGCCAGTCTCCCGCGGCGCGGCTGCGGCATCTGTGCCCCGCCCTTCCCACCCCGGCCCTTCATCTGCGGCCTTTCATCTGCGGCCCCGATCCCTCTTCCGCTGCGCGGGTCTTCGGCTTGCGCGCATCCGTCCCGGGTCTATCTTCACCCGGAAGCAGTCGAAACACAAAGGGCCGTGACAGGCGGCCCGCAGGATCACGCAAAGGACAAGACCATGACCGCTCCCGGCACCGAAGCCCCCGATTTCACCCTGCCCCGCGACGGCGGCGGCTCCGTCACGCTTTCGGCGCTGCGGCCCGGCAAGGCGGTGGTCTATTTCTACCCCAGGGACGACACTTCGGGCTGCACCGCCGAGGCGATCGACTTCACCGCGCTTCTGGGGGATTTCGAGGCAGCGGGAACCACGGTGATCGGCATCTCCAAGGACAGCGTGGCCGCGCATGACCGTTTCGCGGCCAGGCACGGGCTGGGGGTGGTTCTGGCCTCGGACGCCGAGGGCACGGCGGCCGAAGATTATGGCGTCTGGGTCGAGAAGAACATGTATGGCCGCAGGTTCATGGGGATCGAACGCGCCACCTTCCTGATCGACGGCGAAGGCCGGATCGCCCGCGTCTGGCGCAAGGTCAAGGTCAAGGGCCATGCCGAAGAGGTGCTGGAGGCGGCCCGGGAGCTGTGAGAATGGCGGGGGCTGTTGCCGAGATCGAGGGGCACCCCCGCAGGGCGGGCGCGTTGCAATTCCGGGCGGGTGAGTCGCCCTGCCGTTGACCTTCCCCACCCCGCCCCGGGACAATCCGCCGCAGCCTCCCGCCCGGCCGCATAGGCGGGTTCTTGCCGATTTTAACGTTTATCGGCAACCTTCTGCATCGAAAGGGTCAAACGGATTGCCCCAACCCCCGCCCCGGGGCTAAGCAACCCGTGGCAGAGCAGCCCCGCGCGCCTGAGAGAAGGTCGCGCAGACGGGCCGCAAACGACAAGACGACGAAAATACGACGAAACGGGACAGGGAAAGACCTATGCCGAAACGGATCGCCCACCGGCTGAACCGCGCGCTGGAGCAACGTTTTCCCGAAAAGCGTCTCTATCTGAAAACCGACACCGAAACCCGTTTCGTCCGCCTGCGCCCCGCGACCCAGCTTGCCGGAATCGCCGGGGGGGCGGCGCTGCTGGTCTGGGCCATCGTCGCCACCTCGATCCTGATGATCGACACGCTGGGCGTGGGCAGCACCCGCGAACAGGCCCGCCGCGACCAGGCCATCTACGAACGCCGGATCGAGGCACTGGCGCATGAACGCGACGAACGCGCCGAAGAGGCCCGCAACGCGCAGGACCGCTTCAACCTCGCACTGTCGCGGGTGTCGCAGATGCAGTCGCTGCTGCTCGAATCCGAGGAAACCCGCCGCGAGATGGAGACCGGGCTCGACGTGGTGCAGAAGACCCTGCGCCGCACCATCCGCGAACGCGACACGGCCCGGGCCGACAAGGCGGCGCTGGAACTGGCACTGGCCGAACAGGGGCCGGAAGGCGGACCGCAACGCGCGCGCGAGGTCGAGGCCACGCTGGAATTCCTGTCCGAGGCGCTGGAAGTCACCGCGACGGAACGCGACCTGATGGCGGGCGCGGCCCTGCAAGCCCGCGACGAGGTGGCCGAACTGGAAATCGAACGCCGCCTGACCGCCGAACGCAACGACGACATCTTCGCCCGGCTGGAAGAGGCCGTCACCGTGTCGATGGAACCGCTCGACCGCATGTTCCGCGCCGCCGGGCTTCAGCCCGACGAGGTTCTGCGCCAGGTCCGGCGCGGCTATTCCGGCACCGGCGGGCCGGTCACGCCGCTGCGGATCTCGACCAGCGGCAACCCCGATATCACCGCCGAAGAGATGCGCGCCAATGCGGTGCTGAACGGGCTGGACCGGATGAACCTCTACCGGCTTGCGGCCTCGAAGGTTCCCTTCGCCAATCCGGTGCGCGGCAGCTACCGCTTCACCTCGGGCTTCGGCTACCGCCGCGATCCCAAGGGCGCCGGGCGGCGGATGCATGCGGGCACCGATTTCGCCGGTGCCCACGGCACGCCGATCCATTCCACCGCCGACGGGGTGGTGACCCATGCCGGATGGCAGTCGGGCTATGGCAACCTTGTCACCATCCGCCATGAATTCGGCATCGAAACCCGCTATGCCCATCTGTCGCAAATCCGGGTGAGCAGCGGCCAACGGGTCTCGCGCGGGGACCGGATCGGTGATATGGGCAATACGGGCCGCTCGACCGGGACGCATCTTCACTACGAGGTCCGCGTCGGCGGCAATCCTGTCAACCCGATGACCTATATCGAGGCAGCGCGAAATGTTTTCTAAAAGCAAGATCAACGAACCCGGCCCGAAACAGACCGGCAGCGAGGCCGAACGCCGGGCGCCCGAGGCTTCGGCCGGCCAGCCCGCCGCCCCCGCCAGCGCCAAGGCCAAGCCCCCCGCATCGGTGCTGTCCTCGGACCTGACCGTGGTCGGCAACCTCAAGACCACCGGCGACATCCAGGTCGAAGGCACGGTCGAGGGCGACATCCGCGCCCATCTTCTGACCGTGGGCGAAGGCGCCACCATCCGCGGCGAGATCGTGGCCGACGATATCGTCATCAACGGAAGGGTGATCGGCCGGGTGCGCGGGCTCAAGGTGCGGCTGACCTCATCGGCCCGGGTCGAGGGCGACATCATCCACAAGACCATCGCCATCGAAAGCGGCGCGCATTTCGAAGGCTCGGTCCAGCGGCAGGAAGACCCGCTGTCCGAGGGCAAGCCCGCCCCGAAACCGGCGCTGGCCAGCAACGGCTGAACCGGGCGGCGGGGGGCCCCGCGCTGCCGCTGTCCCCGGAACGCCACGGCCGTAGGGTGCGCTTCAGCGCACCACGGCCCCCTCCCCCGCGATCACGAAACGGCGGTGCGTTACGGTGGTGCGGTGCGCTGAAGCGCACCCTGATCCACGCTCCCTCCGCGACCGCCCAAGAAAAAACCCCCGCGCCGCGATCGGCCGGGGGTTTCTCGTTTCAATGGGTTGGACCGGAAGGTCCGCCCCTGCCCGGCTCAGGCGTCCTCGTCTTCCGTCGCCGCGCCGCCGATATCGTCGAACAGTTCGGCGATCTCGAAATCGGCCGCGGCCTCGGCTTCGGCCGCCAGTTCGCGGATCGACTTGCCCGAAGCCTGAAGCTCGGCCTCTTCCGCCGAACGCGCGACGTTGAGGGAGATCTTCACGCTGACCTCCGGGTGCAGCACGACCGAAACCGTGTGCAGGCCGAGATCCTTGATCGGCCGGTCGAGCACGACCTGATGCCGGCTGACGGTAAAGCCGCCCTCGGTCGCGGCCTCGGCCGCATCGCGGGTGGTGACCGAACCGTAAAGCGCCCCGGCGTCGGAGGCCGAACGAATCACCACGAAGCTCTGGCCGTCGAGCTTTTCGGCCACGGCCTCGGCTTCCTTGCGGGTTTCGAGGTTCTCGGCCTCAAGCTGGGCCTTGCGGAGTTCGAAGCCCTTGATGTTCGCCTCGTTCGCGCGCAGCGCCTTGCCCTGCGGCAGCAGGAAGTTGCGGGCGTAACCGTCCTTGACGTTCACGACATCGCCCATCTGGCCAAGCTTGGCCACACGCTGAAGAAGGATGACTTGCATGTCGCTGTTCCCCTTACTTCACGGCATAGGGCAGCAGGGCAAGGAAACGCGCGCGCTTGATCGCGCGGGCCAGTTCCCGCTGCTTCTTGGCCGAGACGGCGGTGATGCGCGACGGCACGATCTTGCCGCGCTCGGAGATATACCGCTGAAGCAGCCGCACATCCTTGTAGTCGATCGCGGGCGCGTTGTCGCCCGAGAACGGGCAGACCTTGCGGCGGCGGAAAAACGGTTTGTTGGCCATGGTGTGAATCCTTTCCCGCTGCCTAGCGACGGTCGCCGCGATCGCGCCGGTCACCGCGGTCGCCGCGGTCACGCTCGTCGCGTTTCTGCATCTGGACCGACGGACCCTCGGCATGGGCATCGACCCGCACCGTCAGCACCCGCATCACGTCGTCGTGCAGCCGGGCGAGACGCTCCATCTCCTGCACCGCGGCCGCCGGGGCGTCGGTGCGCAGATAGGCGTAATGGCCCTTGCGGTTCTTGTTGATCTTGTAGGCCATCGTCTTGACGCCCCAGTACTCGTGATCGACGACCTTGCCGCCGTTGTCCGCAAGCACGGTGGAGAAGTGTTCGACAAGCCCTTCGGCCTGCGCGCCGGACAGATCCTGACGCGCGATGAGAACATGCTCGTAAAGCGGCATGTGGTCTCCGTTCATGTTCGGGCGCCTTTCAACGGACGGGCGAAGCCTTCCGCCCCCGTCCACGAGGGAGAGCGCCGGTTTCAGGATCGACGCGGAAGGATGGGGCCTTATACACGGGCGGGCGCGGGATGCAAGCGTCGCGGGCGGCCCCTGCCCCGCCCGCCACCGCAGCGCCTGCCCGGTTGCGCCGCGCCGCCCGGGCGGCTATTCCGCCGGAAGCAGCAACCGCAGGGAGCCACCGGCATGACGCGCGCATTCCTCTTTCCCGGCCAGGGGGCCCAGACCGTCGGCATGGGCCGGGCGCTGGCCGAGGCTTACCCCGCCGCACGGGCGGTGTTCGACGAGGTGGACGAGGCGCTCGGCGAAAGGCTTTCGGCGCTGATCTGGGAGGGCACGGCCGAGGAACTGACCCTGACCGCCAACGCCCAGCCCGCGCTGATGGCGACCTCGATCGCCGCGCTGCGGGCGCTGGAGGCCGAGGGGGTCGCGATCACCGACGCCGCCTTCGTCGCGGGCCACAGCCTCGGGGAATATTCCGCGCTCTGCGCCGCCGGGGCCTTGGGGCTTGCCGATACCGCGCGGCTGTTGCGCATCCGCGGCCGGGCGATGCAGGAGGCGGTGCCGGTGGGCACGGGGGCGATGGCGGCGCTCCTGGGTCTCGACTTCGCCACCGCCACCGAGGTCGCCCGGGAGGCCGTCGCCAGCGGCCCCGGCGGCGAGGTCTGCCAGGCCGCGAACGACAACGACCCGGCGCAGGTGGTGGTCTCGGGCCACAAGGCGGCGGTCGAACGCGCGGTCGGGATCGCCAAGGCGCGCGGCGCAAAGCGGGCGCTGATGCTGCCGGTCTCGGCACCGTTCCATTGCGCGCTGATGCAGCCTGCCGCCGATGCCATGGCGGCGGCGCTGGAAAGTGTGACCATCGCCGCGCCCGCCGTCCCCGTGGTCGCCAATGTCCGGGCCGAGGCGGTCACCGACCCCGACGAGATCCGGGCGCTGCTGGTGGCGCAGGTCACCGGCTCGGTCCGCTGGCGCGAATCCGTGGGCTGGATGGCGGCCGAGGGCGTCACCGAATTCTGGGAGGTCGGCGCGGGCAAGGCGCTGTCCGGCATGGTGCGGCGCATCGCGAAGGAGGCCACGACCCGCGCCTTCGGCACGCCAGAGGATATCGCGGCGCTGCACGGCTGAGGCCGCGCACCCCACCCGCCGCCGCGGCGGATGGACGCCCCACTCCGGCTGCGCTATCCTGCCCGGCAATAACGGCACGAGGCAGGCCCCGCCGCCATGACGGCGCTCAGGAAATACGCAAGACTGGAATGTTCCGGCCTCTGGCGCGCGGCGCCCGGGGCGCAGCGGCGTGAGGTGGTGGTGAACTTCGGCGAGGCTTCGCTGATCCTGTCGGACGGCCGCACCGAGACCGCGCTCAGCCACTGGTCGCTTCCGGCGCTGCGGCGGATGAACCCCGGCCAGCGCCCCGCGCTCTACACGCCCGCGACCGAGGCCGCCGAGACGCTGGAGATCGACGACGAGGCGATGATCGAGGCGATCGAGACCGTACGCCGGGCGGTGGCGGCGCGGCGGCCGCACCCGGGGCGGCTGCGCGGCGGCATCTTCGCGGCGATCCTTGCGGGCACCGCCGCGCTCGGGGTGTTCTGGCTGCCGGACGCGCTGACCCGCCATACCGCCGCCGTGGTCCCGCCCGCCAAGCGGGCCGAGATCGGGCGGCTGGCGCTTGCCGACCTCGCGCGGCTGACCGGCGCGCCCTGCACCTCGGCCTTCGGAAACCCGGCGCTGGCGCGGCTGTCGGAACGGCTGTTCGGCCCCGGCGGCGCCGAGATCGTGATCCTGCGCCGGGGGCTTTCGCCTTCGGCGCATCTGCCGGGGCGGCTGGTGCTGCTCGACCGCGCACTGGTCGAGCAATACGACAGCCCCGCCGTCGCCGCCGGTCACGCGCTGGCCGAACGGCTGC
>JBAYSY010000029.1:0-40824 GCA_041675885.1 Gemmobacter sp.
CGCCGACGATGAACTGGCCGGAAGCGGTCTTGCCGGGTGGTCGATAGCCGACAAAGGTGCGGCTGGCGGTGTCCGTGCGGCCCTTGACCCGCACGGAGGGGTCGATGCGGAATGCCATGATGACTGTCCTCCCCGCCGGTCATTTCAAAATATTTTCTCAATGAAAATAGCAGGGAAAGGGTGTTGCGTCCAGCACCGTTCAGAACCCGTCCCCCTCCTGCTGCCACGGCTTCAGCAGATTGCCGAACCGGGCGAAACGGCCCTCGAACGACAGTTCCACCGAGCCGGTCGGCCCGTGGCGCTGCTTGCCGATGATGACCTCGGCCTTGCCGTGGACCTGCTCCATGATCTGCGCCCGTTTCGCCATGGCCTCAAGGTCGTGGTCGCCCGGCTTTTCCCGTTCGCGGTAGTATTCTTCCCGGAACACGAACATCATCACATCGGCATCCTGCTCGATCGAGCCCGCGGGTCCGCTTGAGCCTGCGCGCCCGCGCCGCCACCCGGCTGAACGCCACCCACGGCAAAGGTCGCGTTGATCCCGGTGCCGGGATGGCGCAGCCGCTTCACCTCCGGCGCGGAAAGCCCGTCCGGCCCGGCACGTCTGCACCGGGCCGCCCGGATACCGCGGATGTCAGGCGAGCCCTTCTTCCTGAAGGCTCTTGATGACGGCCGGGCGCGCGGCCACGGTGTCGATGAACTTCTGGACGTTCGCATAGGGCGAAAGGTCCAGTTCGGCGAACCCCGCCCAGCCGAGGATCGTCCAGAGATAGGCATCGGCGACGGTGAAGGTCTCACCCGTCAGACAGCTTTTTCCGGCAAGCTGTTCATCGACGAAGCGCAGGCGATTGCCCAGAACCCCACGGTTGATGGTTTTGGTTTCATCCGGTGTGTCCGGTTTGAAGAACACGCTGAAATTCTTGTGCAGTTCGGACGAGATGAAGGCCAGCCACTGCTTGACGCGGTAGCGCGCAAAATCGCCGGTTTTCGGCAACAGCCCCGTTTCAGGCGCCAGATCGGCAAGATACTGCACGACGACCTGCGCCTCGGTCAGGATCCGCCCATCGTCGAGCACCAGTGCCGGAACATAGCCGTTGGGGCTGGTTTCCGTAAAATCCCGTCCGGTTTCGGTCTGCTTGGTCTGCCCGTCCACCTTGACGAGATCCAGCGCAATTCCGGCTTCGTTGGCGACGATATGAGGCGCAAGCGAACAGGCCCCGGGGAAATAGTAGAGTTTCATTCCATGCTCCAAGTGCAAATGGCCACGCTGCACGTGCGGCATCGGCCAAACTGTCCAGATAGCCAGGGGGCACGGCGGCTTCAAGCCGCGGACAGGTTTCCAGGCGACGCTTCCGTGGTCGGCCCCCTTCCGCCTTTACCGGCCCCGGCGGCTTCGCACGGCCACCGCCGCGATGGCGACCCAGACGGCAAGCCGCAGGGTCATCGCCGCCGTCGTGCGGGTCTCATGGGCGGTGCCCTGCCAGACCTGCCACAGAAAGGCGGCGAAGACCGCGGCGGTTGCCGCCGCGATGCCGATGGACAGCGCGGGCGCCCATCGTGTCCCGCGCCACAGCCCGGCACCCGCCAGCACACAGGCGAAACCGGCGGCGAAGTTGAACCACAGCACGAAGGGGACCACCGCCCCCATATCGGCACCGCCGAACAGCGCGCACCCGCCCGCGGCGATGGTGGCCAGACCGAACACCACCGCCACGCCGGCGGCGATGGAGAGGCCCGGTGGTCTTGCGGTCATGGCCTCCCTCCGGGGTCAGGCGCCGGTCAGCCTGCCGTCGCGCAGGTGGATCAGGCGGTCGAAACGGTCGAATATCTTCTCGTCATGGGTGACGGTGACGATACAGGCTTCCTGCTCGGCGGCGAGTCTGCGCAACAGGTCCATCACCAGCCCGGCCCGCGTGCTGTCCAGCGCGGCGGTGGGTTCATCGGCAAGGATGATGCGGGGGCGGTTGGCCAGCGCGCGGGCGATGGCCACCCGCTGCGCCTCGCCGCCCGACAGATGCGCGGGCCCGGCCCCGGCGCGGTGACCGACTTCGAGATAATCGAGTAGTTCGCGTGCCCGCGCCCGGCCCTGTTCCGCCGGCCAGCCCGCAAGGTTCAGCACGACCGCGACGTTTTCCTCGGCCGTCAGGAAGGGCAGCAGGTTGTGGGACTGGAAAATGAAGCCGATCTTGTCAAGCCGCAGCCGCCGCAGGTCGCGGCGCAGCCATTTGCGGTCGAACACCGTCTCGCCGTCCAGCACCACCCGCCCGGCCGATGGCGCAAGGATGCAGCCGATGATATTGAGCAGCGTCGTCTTGCCCGAACCCGAGGGGCCAAGGAGCGCGATCACCTCGCCCGCCCGGACCTGAAGCCCCACGTCGCGCAGCGCATCGACGCGGGTGTCGCCCTTGCCGAAATGCCTGGCGACGCCCTGCACATCGACAAGGATTCCGGGGGGCAGCGCCATGTCAGCTTCCCAGCGCGGTGGCCGGATCGACCTTCATCGCCGCGCGCACGGCAAGGCCCGAGGCGGCGATGCAGACCACGAAGACGATGCCCCCCAGCACCATGACGTTGAACGGCTCCAGCACGACCCGGCGCGGGAAATAGTCCTTGACCGTCAGGATCAGCATCAGCCCGGCCGCCCAGCCCGAGGCCCCGAGGATCAGCGCCTGCTGCACGATCAGCCCGACGATGGTGCGATCCGGCGCGCCGATCAGCTTGAGCGTGGCGATCGGCTTCAGTTTCTCCATCGTCATCGTGTAGATGATCAGCGCGATCACCACCGCCGTGACGCTCAGCAGGATGCCGAGGAACAGGCCGATCTGCCGCCGCGCCAGATCGACGACCGAGGCGACCAGAATTTCCTCCTGCTCGGCCTGCGTCAGCGCGGCCAGATGTTTCCATTGCCGGACGGTCGCGGTCAGCAGTTCGACATCGGCCCCCGGAACCACCCGCGCGACGATGGCGGCCACGGTCGGTTCGCGTGTCGGCTCGACCCCGCGCGCCGCCTGCACCCGCACCGCCGAAGGCGACCGCGCGGTTTGCAGCGCAAGCGCATCCGGCAGCGTGATATGGACGGCGGGATCACCGCCCGAGTTCATCGTCCCCTCGGTCAGGCCCACCACCGCGAAACGGTCCCGGCCAAGCCGGATCGTGTCGCCCGGCACCAGCCCGGTCCTGCGGTCGGCGATCAGTTCGAAATGGCTAGCGCCGATGCCGCGCCCCCCGGTGATCCGCTCCGGCCCGCCGGGGCGGCCGGGTTCATGGCCGATCACGTAAAGCCGCAGCGTCCGGCCCGCATGGGCGGTCTCGACGGTCTGGAAGGTGATCGCGCCCGCCTCTGCCACCCCCGGCATCCGTGCGACCGCATCGCGCGTGGCGGCGGGGATCGCCGAGGCTTCGGCAAAGGGGCCCTGGGTTCCGGCCTCGACCACCCAGATATCGGCCTGCGGCGCGCGCACCACCGCCAGCGCATCGGCGATCAGCCCGTTATAGATGCCGATCATCGCCATGACGACGGTCATCAGCAGGCCAAGCCCGAAACAGGTGAGCACAAAGCGAAACAGCCCGTGGCGGATATCCCTGAGCGCAAGGTTCATGGCGTCACCCCGACCCGCGCCCGCCGCCCTTCGGAGACGCCCCGCGGCACCCTTGCGACGATCCCGGCCCCGTCCGGCAGCCCGCCCGCGACCTCGACCCGGCCGCGATCGTCGCGGGCGCCGAAGGCCAACCCGTGCCGGGTCAGCCGCCCGTCCCGCACCAGCCAGACCCGGCCCGAATGCCCGTCAAAGCCGCTGATCGCCGCCTCGGGGACCATCAGCGCCGTGTCGCGGGTGCCGGTGGTGATGCGCACCTCGGCCTGTTCGCCCAGATACATCTGTTCCGGGCAGTCGGTGCAGGCCAGCCAGATCCGGCGCTCCTCGTTCACCCGGTCGCTTTCGATGCCGATCCGGGCGATGGCGCCATTGAACTCCGCCCCGGGCTGCGAGCGCAGCCGGATCGTGCCGGGCTGGCCCAGCGCCAGTTGCCCGGCGCGTTCCTCATCGACATAGGCCTGAATCCAGATGGTTTCGGGGGCGATCAGGGTGAAGATCGGATCGCCCGCGCGGACCACCGCCCCCGCCTCGGCGTGGCGGGTGACGATCACCGCGTCATAGGGCGCGACCAGCCGGTGGCGCGACAGCAGCACCTCCTCCTGCCGCAGGGCTGCCGCCGCGTCCTCGCCCTGCGCCCGGATCACCGCCACATCCGCCGCCGCCACCGCCAGTTCGGCCCTTGCCACGTCCTCGTCGCGCTGGGCCTCCTCGGCGCGCTGGACCGAGGCCACATCCCGCAACGACAGATCCTGTTGCCGACGGTTCGCCGCCTCGCGCTGCGCCAGAACGCTGCGGGAACGGTCCAGCGCGGCCTCGGCACGTGTGAGGGCCGCGGTATTGGCGCTGAGCGCCGCATGGGCACGCGCGACACGCGCTTCCTGCTCGGCCGGGTCAAGGGTGGCGAGTTCCTGCCCCCGGCTCACCCGGTCCCCCGCATCGGCGGCAAGCCCGGTCAGCGCCGCACCGGCCTCGAACCCCACGCGACTGAGGATCCGCGCCTCGACCGAGCCGAGGCCGTAGATCCGCAGCGTCACGTTGCGCTCGGGCTGCACCACCTCGACCACGAGCGGCCGTTCGGTCAGGAAAAGCGCGCCCGCACCAACCGCGAGAGCCGCCGCCGCGCCGTAAAGCCACCTGCGCCGCATGGGCTATTCCCCCTCATGGCCGGAAGCTGCCGCCCGCTGCCTGCCGTTCTTCGCATGGGGGCCGCAAGTAAGTGAGTACTCACTACTTATGGGCAGTGCGGGGAATACTGTCAAGATGGTGGCGTTGAACCGCGCACCCTTTTCCCTTGCCCGGAACCAAGGCGCGGCATGCGCTGCCCTCATGTTGCGACAGGCGTCAGCCCGTGCGCCCAGGCAGGTCTTCGCCAAAGGCCTGCGCCGCAACGGGCTCGGCCGAAACGGCGGCAGGCGCTTCCGCCCTTGCCCTGCCCCGGCGGATCGGATCGCGCAGGAGGCGCAGCCCGTTCAGCACCACCAGAACCGTTCCGCCCTCATGGCCGATCACCGCCAGCGGCAGGGGCAGGTCGAAGAACAGCCCGCCGGTCACCAGGATCACCATGGCGCCCATGGCAAAGGTCAGGTTCTGCCGGATGATCGCCGCCGTGCGGCGCGACAGCCGGTGCGCCTCGGCAAGCCGTCCCATGTCCTCGGACAACAGCGCCACGTCGGCGGCCTGCAACGCCACTTCAGACCCCGCCGCCCCCATGGCGATGCCCACATCGGCCCGCGCCAGCGCGCCCGCGTCGTTCACACCGTCACCGACAAAGGCCACCTTGCCACCGGCGGCAAGCTCGCCCACCATCCGCACCTTGTCTTCGGGCAGCATGTCGGCGTGGATGTCGGCGGGCCGCAACCCGAGTTCCTCGCCGATCCGCAGCGCCACCGGCCGCCGGTCGCCGGTCAGCATCGCGATCCGGCCGACCCCGCCTTCGCGCAAGGCCGCCAGCGCCGGGGCCGAGGTCGCCCGCGCCTGATCGGCGATGGTCAGCGCGCCCAGAATCCGCGTCCCCCGCCCGGCATAGATGACGGTCTGCCGGTCCTCTGCCAGAGCTTTCAGCGCCGGAAGGTCGATATCCGCGCCCATCTGCCCGGCCATACGCGGATTGCCCGCCCATAGCGGGCCCGCGTTGCCGTCATTGCCGACGATTCCCGCACTTGGCCGCGAGATCACTTCGCGCACCGCAACCGGCACGAGGCCGCGGCGGGCGGCCTCTTGCCGGATGGCGGCGGCGCCGGGGTGTTCGGACTGGGCCTCCAGCCCCGCGATCAGCGACAGGAAGCCTTCCTCGTCCCCGTCCAGCGCCACGACCGAGGTCACCGAAGCCTTGCCGGTGGTCAGCGTGCCGGTCTTGTCAAAGGCAAAGGTATCGACGGCCGCAAGGGTTTCGAGCGCCGCGCCGCCCTTGAACAGCACCCCGCCCCGCGCGGCCGCCGACAGCGACGACAGGATCGCCGCCGGAACCGAAATGACGATGGCGCAGGGGCTGGCGGCCACCAGCAGGATCGCGGAGCGGTAAAGCGCGCCCTCCCAGCCCCGGCCCAGCCAGTAGAAGACGGCGAAGGCCAGCACGGCCCCGATCAGCACCGCCACCGTATAGCGCTGCCCGAACCAGGCGCTGAACCGCTCGGACGGCGCCTTTGCGGCCTGCGCCTGCGTGACCAGCGCGATCATGCGGGCAACGGTGCTGTCCTCGATGGTCCTGGTCACCATGACTTCCAGCACGCCGTCGATATTGACCGTGGCCTCGAACACCTGCGCGCCGGGCTCCTTGGCGACCGGCATCGATTCGCCGGTGATGTTCGCCTCGTCGAGCGAGCCCCGGCCATGGGCGATCACCCCGTCGGCCGGAACCCGCGCGCCCGGGCGCAGCACGACGACATCATCCACCCGAAGGCCGGCGGCGGGAATTTCCGTCACCGCACCGTCCGGCCCCTTGCGCAGGGCGGTTTCGGGGCGCAGCCCCATCAGCGCCTCGATGGCGCGGCGGGCACGACCCAGCGCGCGTTCCTCCAGCGTGGTCGAGATGCTGAACAGCGTCAGCAGGACCGCCCCCTCATAGGGCGCGCCGACCGCCGCCGCCGCAATGGCCGCGACGACCATCAGCAGGTCGATATCAAGGTTGCGCTCCCGCCACAGGGCAGAGACGGCCCGCCACCCGGCCGGCAAGCCCCCGGCCAGATAGACCAGCACAAGCCCTGCAAGCGAGGCCAGCCCGGCCGCCTCTCCCTTCAGCGGCCAGAGCGCGAGCGTGGCCACAAGCATCCCGAGGACGGTCAGCCCCGTCAGAGCAAGCGAACGATCGGCGGTCAGGAGTTTTTTCACGTTTCCGTCCTTGGGGCTGTCCTTGGGATCGGTTTTCTTCCACGGGGGCAGGTTCGGGGGGGCAGGTTCGGGTACAGAGTCACATCTAGGCAGCGGCGTTTCCTGTGTCAGGGTCCCGGCCGGAAAGTTCGCCCCGGCCACGCCTTCCGGTCACCCTCGCGGCGCAAGCAGGATCACCCCGGCCCCGAGCAGGCAGATCGCCGCCCCCAGCAAATCCCAGCGGTCGGGCACCTGCCCTTCGGCCAGCCACAGCCACAACAGCGAGGCGGTGATATAGATGCCGCCGTAACCGGCATAGGCGCGGCCCGCCGCATCCACCGGCACCTGCGTCAGCGCCCAGGCGAAGAACACGAGCGAGACCACCCCGGGCGCCAGCCAGAACACCGGCGCCTTGAGCCGCAGCACCGCCCAGAAGGCGAAACACCCGGCGATCTCGGCCGCGGCGGCGAGGATGAAGATACCGACCGGCATGGCCGCGCGCCCGCCCCTAGCCGAGCCGCCCCTTGATCCGCGCGCCGACGGCGCCGAAGTCCATCCGCCCGCTGTGCCGCGCCTTCAGCGCCGCCATCACCTTGCCCATGTCGCGGATGCTCCCGGCGCCCACCTCGGCAATGGCCTCGGCGATCGCGGCCTCGACCTCGGGTCCGGTCAGCGGCTGCGGCAGGAACTCCTCGATCACCGCGATCTCGGCGCGCTCCTTTTCCGCCAGTTCGGCCCGGCCCCCGGCCTCGTAGGCCCGTGCGCTTTCCTGACGCTGTTTCACCATCCGGCCGAGCAGCGCGAGGATGTCGCCCTCGCCCACCTCCGTCCCTTCGCCCCGGGCGGCGATCTCGCGATCCTTGATCGCGGCGCCGATCATCCGCAGGGTCGAAAGCCGCCCGGCCTCCCTGGCCCGCATCGCCTCCTTCACCGCTGTCGCCAGCCTCTCGCGCAGGTCCATCGCCGCCTCCTTGTGGTGCCGGGCGACTCTAACGAGCCCGCGCGCGGCAGGCAACTGCCGGGGCGCGCCGCCCGCCGCGCCGCCCAACCCATTGATTGCAAGTATAAAATGCATTTCAGCCAAGGGCTTGACCCCGGCGGCGCCGGGGCATAGGTTCCCCGCAAATCCCCCGGAGCCGCGCCATGTCCCAGATGCCGAACCCCACCGCCTGCCTTGCCCTGGCCGACGGCACGGTCTTCTACGGTCGCGGCTTCGGCGCCACCGGCGAAACGGTGGCGGAACTGGTGTTCAACACCGCCATGACCGGCTACCAGGAGGTTCTGACCGACCCCTCCCATGCCGGGCAGGCCGTCACCTTCACCTTCCCGCATATCGGCAACACCGGCATCGCCCCCGAGGATGACGAGAGCGCCGATCCCGTCGCCGCCGGTCTGGTGGTGAAGTGGGATCCGACCGAGCCGTCGAACTGGCGCGCGGCGGGGGGGCTTGCCGACTGGCTCGCCCGGCGCGGGCTGATCGGCATGGGCGGGGTCGATACCCGCAGGCTGACCCGCGCCATCCGGCAACAGGGCGCGCCGCATGTGGCGCTCGCGCATGACCCCGAGGGGAAGTTCGACGTCGAGGCGCTGATCGCCAGGGCGCGGGCGTGGCCCGGTATCGTCGGGCAGGACCTGGCGAAGGAAGTGACCTGTGCGCAAAGCTACCGCTGGGACGAAATGCGCTGGGCCTGGCCCGACGGCTATCCCCGGCGCGAGGGGCCGGGGCTGCGGGTCGTCGCCATAGACTTCGGCGCGAAACGCAATATCCTGCGCTGCCTCGCCTCGGCGGGATGTGAGGTCACGGTGCTTCCGGCCACGGCAACCGCCGAAGAGGTGCTGGCCCACGACCCCGAAGGGGTGTTCCTGACGAACGGTCCCGGCGATCCGGCGGCGACCGGCGAATACGCGGTGCCGATGATCCGCGAGGTGCTGGCCCGCGACCTGCCGGTCTTCGGGATCTGCCTCGGCCACCAGATACTTGCGCTGGCCCTGGGCGCGCAGACCGTCAAGATGAACCACGGCCATCACGGCGCCAATCACCCGGTGAAGGATGTCGAGACCGGCAAGGTCGAGATCACCATCATGAACCACGGCTTCACCGTCGATAGCCAGACCCTGCCCGAAGGCGTGGTCGAGACCCATGTCAGCCTGTTCGACGGCACGAATTGCGGCATCCGGATGGACGGGCGGCCGGTGTTCTCGGTCCAGCACCATCCCGAGGCAAGCCCCGGCCCGCAGGACAGCTATTACCTGTTCGAACGCTTCGCCGAGGCGATACGGACCCGCCGGGCCGCCTGACGGCCCCACCGGGCCCCGCCCTGCGCGACCCGCGCGTGTTAACCCGACATTAATACCCCCCGTGCCACCCTGCGCCGGTCAGAACGGAACAGGACGGATGGGGCATGGTCGCAGGGGCCTTGCGAATCGCTGCGCGGACGGGCCCGGCCGCATCGGCCGGGCCGCGCGATCTCGCGCGGTTCCTGATCGACGAAGGTCTGGTCGCCCCCCATGCCATGGTCGCCGCACTGGCCGAGGCCGCGCACAGCCGGGCGCCGCTTGCCGACGTGCTGACGGCCGCGGGAACGATCGCCCCGGCCGATCTCGCCACGGCGCGCGCGCGGTGCCACGGGCTGACGCTGGTCGATCCGCTGGCCGAACCGCCCGACCCGCGGCTGATCGACCGGCTGGGCGCGGCGCGCGGACTCGAACTCGGGGCGCTGCCGTGGCGGCGGGCCGGGGATACGGTGGTGGTGGCGCTCGACCGGCCCGAGACCTTCGCCCGCATCCGGGACGAACTGACCACCGCGCTCGGCCCGGTCGCCCCGGCCCTGGCCGAACCCGAGGCGCTGCGCCGGGCGCTGGCCACGGCCCGCGCGGGCATGCTGCGGGCCCGCGCCGAAGCCCGCGTCCCCCCGGAGCTGAGCTGCCGGACATGGCACGCCGCCGCCGGGCGACGCTGGCTGATGCTGCTGCTGCCGGTGCTGGCGCTGCTGCTGGTGCTGGCCCCGGGGGCGGTGCTGCTGGCGCTGACCGGCTGGGCGGTGCTGACACTGGTCTGCTCGCTCGCGCTCAAGGGGGCGGCGCTGGTCCTTGCGCTGCGGCCCGCGCCGGTGGCGGCCGGGCCGCCCCCCGCCATCGCCCGGCGCCCGGTGGTATCCGTGCTGGTGCCGATGTTCCGCGAACCCGATATCGCGCCCCGGCTGCTGCGCCGTCTCGGGCGGCTCGACTACCCGCGCGCGCTGCTCGACGTGCTGCTGGTGATCGAGGAACGCGACCACGAGACCCGGGCCGCGCTGGAAAACGCCGCCCTGCCCGGCTGGATGCGGGTGGTCGTGGTGCCGGACGGCCCGATGAAGACCAAGCCGCGCGCGCTCAACTACGCGCTCGACTTCTGCCGGGGCTCGATCATCGGCATCTACGACGCCGAGGACGCGCCCGACCGCGACCAGATCTCCCGCGTGGTGCGGCGGTTCCACGAACGTGGGCCCGAGGTCGGCTGCCTGCAAGGCGTGCTCGACTATTACAACCCGCGCTCGAACTGGATCGCCCGCTGTTTCACCATCGAATATGCCGCCTGGTTCCGGGTGGCGATGCCCGCGTTGCAGCGCCTCGGCCTGCCGCTGCCCCTGGGCGGCACCACGCTGTTCGTGCGGCGCGCGGCGCTGGAGGCGGTCGGGGCCTGGGATGCGCATAACGTCACCGAGGACGCCGACCTCGGCATCCGCCTGGCCCGCCGGGGCTACCGCACCGAAATGCTGGAAACCGCCACCGGGGAAGAAGCCTGTTGCCGCCCGCGCGCCTGGATGCGGCAACGCTCGCGCTGGATCAAGGGGCACATGCTGACCTGGGCGGTGCATATGCGAAGGCCCCGCGCGCTGTGGCGCGATCTCGGGCCGCGCGGGTTCCTCGGCTATCAGGTGATCTTTCTCGGCGCGCAGTCGCAATTCGTGCTTGCGCCGCTGATGCTGTCGTTCTGGCTGGTGGCGGCCGGGGTCTGGCATCCGCTGGCGGCGGTGCTGCCGCCCGCGGCACTCACGGCGCTGGTCGCGCTGTTCCTGACGGCAGAGGCGGTGAACATCGGCCTCGGCATGGTCGGTGCACGGCGCACCCGCCACCACCGGCTCTGGCACTGGGCACCGGGGCTGCATTTCTACTTTCCGCTGGCCGCCGTCGCCGCCTGGCGCGCCTTGTGGGAGATTTTCACCCGCCCCTTCTACTGGGCCAAGACCCGCCACGGGCTTTACGACACCGTGGGCGCCCCGCCAGCGCCGGTTCAGACGCCGCGCACCTCGCCCGCGTCAAGCCGCAGCCGGGTTTCGAACGCGCGCGAGATATGCGTGCGCAGCGCCGCGCAGGCCGCATCGCCGTCGCCCGCCTCGATGGCGGCGACGATCGCGTCATGTTCCCCCAGCGCCGCCGCGTCGCGTCCTTCAGCCGCCAGCGAGGTCGAGGCCAGCAGCGCCATCGATCGGTGCACAAGGCCGAGTTGCTGGACCAGATAACGGTTGTGCGATGCCAGATGGATCTGCTTGTGGAACCGCCGGTTGGCCCGGCTCATCGCCTGCGGGTCGCCAAGCAGGCGGCGATCGTCCTCGACCATCGCCCGCAGCACGCGCACCTCTTCCTCGGTCGCGTGGCGCGCGGCAAGGCGGGCGGCAAGCCCCTCCAGTTCCGCTCGCACCGCGTAAAGCTCGGCCAGCTGGTTGTGGTCGAGCGAGGCGACGATCAGGCTGCGGCCGTCGCGGGTCAGCATCGACTGGGTTTCCAGCCGTTGCAGCGCCTCGCGCACCGGGGTGCGCGACACGCCGAAACGTTCGGCCAGTTCCGATTCCACCAGCCGGTCGCCGGGCTTGTAGAGGCCGCCGTCGATGGCTTCGAGGATCAGCGAATAGGCATCGCGCTGGCTGGACCGGGCATCGGGCATCGGGTTCTCCGTCATGGGCGCGAACCTTGCCCCGGGCACGGCCGGGGATCAAGCGGCATGAGGGCGGCGCCATTGCACCCGGCGCACCGAAGGGCTAGCCTCGCGCGTATGGAAACGCCCACGTTCAGCGGGGTCGAAACCTGGGTGTTCGATCTCGACAATACGCTTTACCCGCCCACCGTCCGGCTGTTCGACCGGATCGAAGCCCGCATGGTCACCTGGGTGATGGAGGCGCTGGGTGTCGGCCGGGATGAGGCCGACCGGCTGCGCCGCCACTACTGGACGCGCTACGGCACCACGCTGGCCGGGCTGATGGCCGAACACGGCGTCGATCCCGGCCCCTATCTGATCGACGTCCATGACATCCCGCTCGACGGCCTGACCCCCGACCCGCTGCTGGCCGCGCGGATCCGGGCGCTGCCGGGGCGGCGGATCGTCTATACCAACGGCTCCGCCCCCTATGCCGCGCGGGTGCTGGGCGCGCGCGGGCTGGGCGCGGCCTTCGACGCGGTCTATGGGGTCGAACACGCGGGCTTTCGCCCCAAGCCCGAACGGCAGGCGTTCGAAACCGTGTTCGGCGCCGATGGCACCACCCCGGCCCGCGCCGCGATGTTCGAGGACGACCCGCGCAACCTTGCCGCCCCGCATGAGATGGGGATGCGCACCGTGCATGTCGCCCCCGCCCCCGCGCCCGCGCCGCATATCCACCACCACACCGACGACCTGTCGGGGTTCCTCGCCCGGCTCATGGGTTGAGCACCGCAACCTGCGGCATAACGCCGCGGTGCGACAACCCGTCCGGCCGCCGGGCGTGGCAGAAGGCGCATCTGTCCCTTACCTTTGAGCGGTCCCCATCACTGGCAGGAGGCGCCGATGACCACGACCGATGTTCCCCCCCATTCTTCCGCTCGGCACCGGCCGCAGGCCGACGGCGCCGCCCGCACCTTTGAGCCGGTCTTCTACCTGATCGGCGGGGCGCTGGTGCTGGTGGCCATCGCCACCGCCATCTGGGGCATCAAGGCGTTGGCGCTGAGCGCGCTCGCCACGGTGCCGCTGGTCTTTCTCGGCCTGCTTGCCGTGACCCGGGACTGATCCGCCCGGCGACGGGTTCCGACGGCAGGCCCCGGTGACATGCCACGTGGACGCGGGGGCGCGGCTGGCGTATCCAGTGCCGGAATGGAGGCGCGGATGGACCGGATCACGGTGGACATACTGGTTTCGGGCGGCGGGGTCGCCGGGCTTGCGGCGGCGGCGGGTTTCGGCGCGGCGGGGTTTTCGGTGCTTTGCGTCGATCCGGCCCCCCCCGTCACCGACGAGGCCGATCCGGACGCCGACCTGCGCACCACCGCCTTTCTGCAACCCTCGGTCCCGGTTCTGGAGGCGGCGGGCCTGTGGGGCCGCCTTTCCCCCCATGCCACGGCGCTGCAACGGATGCGCATCGTCGATGCGGGCGGCGAGACGCCCGAGCCCCGGTTGATCCGCGTTTTCGACGCGGCGGATATTTCCGACCTGCCGTTCGGCTGGAACCTGCCCAACTGGCTTTTGCGGCGCGAGATGGTGGCGCGGATCGGTGAAATGCCGGGGGTGGAATTCCGCCCCGGCACCGCGACCCGCTCCGTGCTCACCCGCGAGGGGGCGGCGCTGGTGGGCCTTTCCGACGGCACAAGGGTTTCGGCGCGGCTTCTGGTCGCGGCGGACGGGCGCAATTCCGGCGTGCGCACGGCGCTGGGGATCGGGGTCCGGACGATCCGTTACGGGCAGAAGGCGGTGGTTTTCGCGGTCTCGCACCCGCTGCCGCATGAAAACGTCTCGACCGAGATCCACCGCAGCGGCGGGCCGTTCACGCTGGTGCCGCTGCCGGACCGCGACGGCGCCCCGCGCTCGGCCGTGATCTGGATGGAGCACGGGCCCGAGGCACAGCGCCTTGCCGCCCTGCCCGAGGCGGATTTCGAGGCCGGGGCCAGCGCCCGGTCGTGCAACCTGTTCGGGCCGCTGACGCTGGCCAGCCGCCGCATGGTCTGGCCGATCATCAGCCAGATCGCCGACCGCATCACCGCCGAGCGCACCGCGCTGATGGCCGAGGCCGCGCATGTGGTGCCGCCGATCGGCGCGCAGGGGCTGAACATGAGCCTCGCCGACCTGCGGGTGCTGATCGACCTTGCCACGGCCGATCCGGCGGGGCTTGGCGGGCGGGCGATGCTGGATGCCTATGCGAGGGCCCGGCAGGGCGACATAAGGGCGCGGGTGACGGGGATCGACGCGCTCAACCGGGCCTCGATGGCCGGGGCGCGGGGGCTGCGCGACCTGCGCGCCGGGGCGCTGGAAGCGATGTATGCGGTGGCGCCGCTGCGCCGGGCGCTGATGCAGGCGGGGCTTGGGGTGCGCTGAAGCGCACCCTACGCAGCCACCTCCGATCCGTCAGCCCAGCGGGCCGGGGCGGCGTTCCTCGGACAGAAGCACGTTGGCCTCGACCTGGCCGACACCCGGCAGGGTCATGATCCGGCGGCGCAGCACCCGCTCGAAATCCGCGATGTCGCGCGCCACCACCCGCAGCCGGTAATCGAACAGGCCAAGGACGTGCTGCACCACCTGCACCTCTGGAATCGCCGCCACCGCGCGCTCGAAATCATCGACGCTGATCCGGCCACGGGTCGCGAGTTTCACCCCGAGGAACACGGTCACGCCGAAGCCCAGCGCTTCGCGGTCCACCACGATACGGCGCCCGGCGATGATCCCGGCCTCCTCCATCCGGCGGATGCGCCGCCATGCGGCGGGCTGCGACAGGCCGAATCGGCGGCCCAGCGCGCCCGCACTCTGCCCCGCGTCCTGCGACAGCGCATGGAGCAGCGCCCGGTCGGTGGCGTCGAGGTCGATCATATCGGCAGCGCCTCGGTATCGCGGATGGTGGAGACCAGCATCAGCGCCTCGATATCGGCGATATGCGGCAGGGTGAGGATGCGGCTCCGGTAGACCTCCTTGTAATGGCGCATGTCGCGGGCGATCACGTTCAGCCGCAGATCGACCCGGCCGAGGAAGGTCTCGATGCCGATCACCTCGGGCACCTCGCGCGCGGCGGCGATGAAATCGTCGAAGGCGCGCGGCGCGGTCTTGTCGAGGGTGAAGCGCAGCGAGACCTCCACCTCCCAGCCGAGCGCGCGCCAGTCGATCACCGCCGCGGTGCCCCGGATCACCCCGGCCGCGCGCAAGCGTTCCAGACGGCGCCAGCAGGTCGCCGGGGTGACGCCGGCACGGGCGGCCAGTTCCGCCGTGGCAAGGCCGGGGTCGGCCATGAGATGCCGCAGCAGGCGGCGGTCGGTATCGTCGATCTGCATCAAAACTTCATCAATCGGATATCAGGCGCATAGTTATCTGACTTTACGGCCTGAAACAAAAGAATTTGCACGGGAATTTGCGTGACCCTGCCTATACTGCCCGCCAGACACAACAGAGGAGAACGCCGATGCGCGTTTATTACGACCGCGATTGCGACATCAACCTGATCAAGGACAAGAAGGTCGCGATCCTCGGCTACGGCTCGCAGGGCCATGCCCATGCGCTGAACCTGCGCGACTCGGGCGCCAAGAACCTTGCCGTCGCCCTGCGCGAGGGCTCGCCCTCGGCGAAGAAGGCCGAGGCCGAGGGGCTTCAGGTGATGGGCATCGCCGAGGCGGCGGCCTGGGCCGACCTGATCATGTTCACCATGCCGGACGAACTTCAGGCCGAGACCTACCGCAAATACGTCCACGACAACCTGCGCGAAGGCGCGGCCATCGCCTTCGCCCACGGGCTGAACGTCCATTTCGGCCTGATCGAGCCGAAGCCGGGCGTCGATGTCATCATGATGGCGCCCAAGGGCCCCGGTCACACGGTGCGCGGCGAATACGTCAAAGGGGGCGGCGTGCCCTGCCTCGTGGCGGTCGATAACGACGCCACCGGCCGGGCGCTGGAGCTTGGACTGTCCTATTGCTCGGCCATCGGCGGCGGGCGTTCGGGCATCATCGAGACCAACTTCCGCGAGGAATGCGAAACCGACCTGTTCGGCGAACAGGCGGTGCTCTGCGGCGGTCTGGTCGAACTGATCCGCATGGGCTTCGAGACGCTGGTCGAGGCGGGTTATGCCCCCGAGATGGCCTATTTCGAATGCCTGCACGAGGTGAAGCTGATCGTCGATCTGATCTACGAAGGCGGCATCGCCAACATGAACTACTCGATCTCGAACACGGCCGAGTATGGCGAATATGTCAGCGGCCCGCGCATCCTGCCCTATGACGAGACCAAGGCGCGGATGAAGGCGGTGCTGAAAGATATCCAGTCGGGCAAGTTCGTGCGCGACTTCATGCAGGAAAACGCCGTGGGCCAGCCGTTCTTCAAGGCCACCCGCCGCAACAACGACGGCCACCAGATCGAACAGGTCGGCGAAAAGCTGCGCGACATGATGCCGTGGATCTCGGCCGGCAAGATGGTGGACAAGGCGCGGAACTGATCCGGGGCCGGCGGGATGGTGCGCTGAAGCGCACGGGGGCGCCTGCGGGCGCCCCTTTCCCGTGCCGCCCCCTGAAGCGTTTCCGAAGGCGGTGTCTGTCTTGCGTGTCGGTCGATATTGCTGCCCGAAGCCGATCTATTGCAACAGAGGGCAAGCGGCCGACCGCGGGGGGCCGCTTCTGACGCTTGTCGTCTGGCAATTTATGGTGCCGGATACCCCCGACCTATGTGCATGTTGAAACGTTGCAATAGCGGCCGCCCGTGCGGGCGGTCGGCCGCTTGCCCGGCGGCGCGTGCCGCGCCTTGATTCCGGGCAAGGGTGGCGCTCCGGATGGCCCTGCCAACACACAGGACAGATACCGCATTTCGAACCGAAAAGGTCTGTCAGTTTTTCTGAAGTTGCGTTACGCCCGCAGCGCGTTTTCCAGCCGCTCGATGGCGCGCTTCTCGGCACGTGACGTCCAGCCCGATTTCAGCAGCCGGACCAGCTGGCGGATGAAGGCGGGGTCGATCCGTGCAAGGGTGCGCAGCCGGATGTCGGAAAGCTTGTTCACATAGGCCAGCGCCACGTCGTCGCTGTCGGTCCAGTGCGCGCTTTCCAGCCGGTCGAAGATCCCCCGCAGTCGCGGCGTGTTGTCGCCGAGGCCGACGCAGAATTCGGCCAGCCCGTCCTCGTCCATCGAGGCGGTCATCCCGAACGAGCCCCAGCGGAAGCGGTTGACGACGAATTCGCCGTCCTGCTGCACATAGGTGTCGAAACCGTGCGCCGCCTTGAAGCCCACCTTGGAACTGCTCAGATCGACGCGCAGGTCGAGCCAGCTTACCGGATCGAAGGTATAGGCGTTGTTGGTGCGGTTGAGCCCTGCTGGCCAGTAGCGCGCGGGAGAGCCGTAGCTGTTCACCACGAGCCCGTGGACCGAGGCCGCGCCCATGGCCAGCGCCACGGCGGTGAGCGCGTTCGAGGTGACCAGGTTGCCCTGGCTGTGGCAGTAGATCGGGGTTCCGGCGTCGATGCCGCCGCGCCCCACCATCAGCGCGTAAAGCGCATGGGTGGCCGGGTTGGCCTTGATCAGGTCGCCCACGAAATCCCGCTTGTCGAGCCCGGGGCGGCGGCGCAGTTCGGCGCGGTAGGCATCCTCGACGATGCGCTCCCAGGTGGCGAAGTCGAACATCGAACCCGACTGCACGCCTGAAAGCTTGAGCTTGTCGGTGATGCACTGGCCGAGGTCGCGCCAGAAGCCGTCGGTCTTGTTGTAGACCCCGACCACGCCACAGGCCCGCAACACCGACAGCGCCAGCGCGCTCTTGCGGTGGTCGTCGCCCGAGTTCAGCATCCCGTTGACGAAGATCACCCGGCGCGAGGCGTCGAACCATCGCTGGCCGGTGCCTTCGGGTGTCAGGTAGAGGTTCACTTCGCCATCGTTCACCGGCGCGGCGCCGCCGATTCCAATAGAGGGTGCTTGCATGACAATTGCTCAAATAACGCTAATTCAGTAGTGTCAGATTACAGCTTTGCCACCGCTTGCCAAGGGGAATACGTGGTCCGGGAATACGCGGAAACGCCGAAAGCGGTCCGGGCAGCGGTCGTCCGCCCGCATGGGCGGGCGCTGCGTTATGCAGTGTGAGGGGACCGCGGGGAGGGGGTGCGCTGAAGCGCACCCTGCGGATGCGGAGCGGGCTATCTGCATGAACACCTTTGCCACCCCGATCGGTCGAGCGAAGCACCCGCCCGGAACAGCCGCGTCAGCGGCCCGGGCAGCGGCCGACCGCCCGCACGGGCGGCCGCTGCCCTCTGTAGCGCCATACAACAGTCCCCTCAGACCGCCGCCTCGACCGCGCTCACCACTTCGGCCACCGCCTCGGCCATCAGCGCCTCGTCCTCGGCCTCGGCCATGACCCGGATCAGGGGTTCGGTGCCCGACTTGCGGATCAGCAGCCGCCCCGTGCCCTTCAGCCGCGCCTCGGCCCCGGCGATGGCGGCCTTCACGGCGGGGGCCGACAGCGGCTCCTGCCCCGCCGCGTAGCGGACATTTTTCAGCATCTGCGGCACGGTGTCGAAGCTGCGCGCGAGTTCCGAGGCCGGGCGGCCGGTGCGGGCCATCTCGGCCAGGAACTGCAACCCCGCGATCAGCCCGTCGCCGGTGGTGGCGTAGTCGGTCATCACGATATGGCCTGACTGTTCGCCGCCCAGATTCCAGCCGCCCCGGCGCATCGCCTCGACCACATGCCGGTCGCCCACCGGCGTGCGTTCCAGCCGCAGGCCGCGCCCGGTCAGGAACCGCTCCAGCCCGAGGTTCGACATCACCGTGGCGACCAGCGTGCCGCCGTTCAACCGCCCTTCATCCGCCCAGCGCGCGGCGAACAGCGCCATGATCTGGTCGCCGTCCGCCTCCTGCCCGTGCTGGTCGAGGATGATCACCCGGTCGGCGTCGCCGTCGAGGCAGATCGCAAGGTCGGCGCCATGGGCCACCACCGCCTCGGCCGCGGTCTGGGTATGGGTCGAGCCGCAGTTGTCGTTGATGTTGTGGCCGTTGGGCGCCACCCCCACCGGGATCACATTCGCCCCCAGTTCCCACAGCACCTCGGGCGCGGCGCGGTAGGCCGCCCCGTTGGCGCAGTCGATCACCACCTTGAGACCGGACAGCACCCCGCGCCCCGGAAAGGTGGTCTTGGCATATTCGACATAGCGGCCGCGCCCGTCCTCGATCCGCCTGGCCCGGCCGATCTCGCGCGGCGGCACCGGCGCGATCTCGCCCGCGACGATGGCCTCGATCCCGGCCTCGGCGGCGTCCGACAGCTTGAACCCGTCGGGGCCGAAGAACTTGATGCCGTTGTCCTCGGCCGGGTTGTGGCTGGCCGAGATCATCACCCCGAGATCGGCGCGCATCGAGCGGGTCAGGTAGCCCACGGCGGGCGTCGGCACCGGGCCGAGCAGCAGCACGTTCATCCCCGTGGAGGTCAGCCCGGCGGTCAGCGCGTTCTCGATCATGTAGCCCGACAGCCGCGTGTCCTTGCCGATCACCACCCGGTGCCGGTTGAGTCCGTCGCGCCGGAAATAACGCCCGGCGGCGGCCCCCAACCGCAGCGCGAGGTCGGCGGTCATCGGGGGGGTGTTGGCGGTGCCGCGCACCCCGTCGGTGCCGAACAGCTTGCGTGTCATGGGGTCTCTCACCTGGGATTGTTGCCGATATGGGTCAGCGCCTGCCACAATCGCAGCGCCTGCACCGTTTCCGCGACGTCATGGACGCGAAGCACCTGCACCCCCTGCCCCGCCGCATGAAGCGCCACGGCGAGCGAGCCGGGAACACGCGCCTCAGGTTCATCCGCCCCGCCCAGCGTGCCGATGAACCGTTTGCGCGAGGCTCCGACCAGCAGCGCGCAGCCAAGCCCGTGGAACAGCGCCAGCCCGCGCAGCAGGTCGATATTGTGGCCCACGGTCTTGCCGAAGCCGATGCCGGGGTCGATCAGGATCCGGGCGCGCGGGATACCCGCCGCCCCGGCCACGGCGATCCGCGCGGCAAGCCAGTCGTGGATATCGAGGCAGACGTCATCGTAGCGCGGGTCGATCTGCATGGTCTGCGGCGTGCCCTGCGCGTGCATCAGGCACAGCGGCACCCCCGCTTCGGCCACCACCCCGGCCATGGCCGGGTCGTAGGTCAGCGCCGAGACGTCGTTGACCATGTCCGCCCCGGCGGCAAGCGCCGCGCGCGCCACCGCGGCCTTGCGGGTGTCGATGGAAACGGGCGCGGTGACGCCCGCATCGCGCAGCGCGGCGATCACGGGGGCGGTGCGGGCGATCTCCTCGGTCTCGGGCAGGTCCGCCGCGCCGGGGCGGGTCGATTCGCCGCCGATGTCAAGAAGATCGGCGCCGTCCGCCAGCATCCGCCGGGCATGGGCGACGGCCAGCGGGCGGTCGAGGAACCGGCCGCCGTCCGAGAAGCTGTCGGGGGTGACGTTGATTATGCCCATGACCAGCGGCCGGTCGGACGGCAGGCCGGGCAGGACCGGCCGGGCGGCGGCGAGCGCCACCGTCGCTGCGGCGGCCTCCGGCGGGGCGTCGCGCGACAGCCGGTCCACCGTGTCGAACCAGACATGGGCGCTGCCTGCCAGCGGCTGCGCCTCCGGAGGCCGGGGCAGGTCGCAACGCGGGCGGGGGCGAAGGTAGCTCATGCGCCGGGATTATGCGCTGGGGGCCGGGCTGGCAAGGGCCGTGGCGGGCTCAGCCCGCCGCGCGCACCACGGGAACGCGGCTTCCCGCCGGGACTGTTTCAGGCCCGTGAACGATCAGCCGTTCCGCCGCCAGCGACTCGGCCAGCCACAGCGCCAGCGCCACCGGATCGCAGGTGCCGGGGCCATCGACCGCATCGAGCACCAGCTTGGAGGGCGCCCAGACCACGGTCTGGCCGTGGCGCATGGCCCAGTCGATCTCGGTCCGGCTGGCCATCACGACGCAACGCGGATCGCGCCCGGCAAGCACCCAGGCGTTCTGCTCCATCGCCAGCAGGTCGATACGCCGCTGCGCCGGAGCCACGGCCGATTGCGGGTGCGCCCCTTCGGGAAGGCCCACGGTCAGGACCAGCGGCAGGCCGGCGGCCTCCCACCCGTCGAGCCGCGCGGGCAGGTCGGGGGCGGCGATGGTGGCATTGTCGAGATGCACGACCAGCGGATGCAGCGCGCTTTCGCTGCCGTCGGTGGCGGTGGCACGCAGGGGCGCGGCGGCACGGGCGCGCACGATCTCGACCCCCAGCGCGCCGGGGCCACGGTCCAGCTTTTCGACCCGGACGAAGACCCGCATGGCGCGCGGTTCGGTCAGGATGCGCTCGGCCACCCGCTCGGCCAGCGTTTCCAGCAGGTTCAGCCGTTCCTGCGCCAGTTCGGCCGCGATCGCCTCGGTGATCCGGTCGTAGGAGAGGATGCGGTCCACATCGTCGTCGAGCGGCCCGGAGGCCGGGCGCACCTCGACCACCACGTTGAACCGCAGCCGCTGGGTGGTGCCGCGTTCCTGCTGGAAGGCGCCGATCTCGGCCTCGACCACATGGTCGCGCAGGCAGATACGGTCGCGGGGCGCCGGGCCGCCGGTGGCGGCGGCGCGTTCCTCGGGATGGGCGAAGGCCAGTCTGCTGTCGCTGGGCATGGGAATTCCTGATCCGCTCCGGCGCTGTTTACCCCAATGGGCACCGAAGGGGGAGAGAAAGGGAGCCTCCGGCGGGAGTATTTCAGGCAAGATGAAGCATGGAAGGCGGGAAACCGCCCGTCACGCCGGTATGGTATGGGCCGGGCGGGTGCGGGCGGCAGGCCCCGATGCGGCGCAGGCCGTGCCGGTTGCGACATGGGGGGGACGTCAGGATTCCGATCCGGCGGACCGCGTGCCGGGCTGGCGGTAGAACAGATGCGCGCCGATGGCGGCGGTCCGCGGGAAGCTGCGCGACCAGGCCGGGCGCACCGCGCGGGTGTGGAAATGGGTCGCGCCCCTGGTCAGCGTGCGCGGCGCGCCGTCGAGCATCAGCCGGGCGATCTTGCCCGCGTGCTCGTAGGCGGTGGCCTCGCGGATCACCTCGGGCTTGCCGTCGCAGGTGAAGGAGAACTGGCAGGCATGGAGCCGCCCGGTGCCCTGATGCACCACTTCGCAGACCGTATCCGGGTAGTTGGGCGCATCGACCCGGTTCAGGATCACCTCGGCCACCGCGACCTGGCCCTGGATCGCCTCGCCCCGGGCCTCGAAATAGAGCGCCTGGGTCAGGCAGTGCCACTGCTGCCCGCCGCCCGGCGCGGGCTGGGCGGCAAGCCAGCCCGGGTCGAAGCCGATCCGCCCCGGCGATTGCGGGGACGCCGGGCGCGGCGTCACGATCTGGCGCACCCGGTCGGGCGGCAGGGTGGCCAGCGCCACCCGCTCGGCCCCCAGAAGCTGCGACAACTGGCTGTCGATCATCGCGGTGGGATCGTTCGACTGGCTGACCGTGATCTCGGCCGTGGCCGGTCCCGGCATGACCAGTGCCGACATGGCCAGCCCCATCGCGGCGCCAAACGCGCAAACCACCGAAAAACGCATGTTCGTGCCCCCAGGCTCTTTCCGTCTTGCTTGCTGTCGGCGGGCGCTTGGCGACCCGCCCCGCTGGCGCACGGCAGGCAACCCCCGCGCCACAAGCGCGATGCCCTAGCCGAAACCCCGGCAAAGGTCCAGCCTCGCGTGGCAAATGCGCAACAGGGGGTGGCCGGGGCGCACAATCTCAGATTGTGGCGCCCGACCCGGCCCGGGGTCAAACGCCTGATTCGCCGTCGCCCCTGCGGTTGTGCGCCCCGGCCCGTTCGGCCAGCACCAGCTGCGCCGCCGCCAGCCGGGCCAGCGGCACCCGGTAGGGCGAGCAGGAGACGTAATCGAACCCGGCCTTGCGGCAGAAGGCGATTGATTCGGGGTTGCCGCCATGCTCGCCGCAGATCGACAGCGTAAGCCCCGCCTGCGTCTGGCGCCCGCGTTCGGCGGCAATGAGCAAAAGCTCCCCCACCCCCTCGACATCGAGCGTGTGGAACGGGTCTTCCGGGAACACGCCCTGCTGGACATAGGCCGACATGAACCGCCCGGCATCGTCGCGCGACAGGCCATAGGTCATCTGCGTCAGGTCGTTGGTGCCGAACGAGAGGAACCCCACATGCTGCGCCACGTCGCCCGCCCGCAGCGCGGCGCGCGGGGTCTCGACCATCACCCCCAGCCGGTAGTCGAATTCCGCGCCGCGCCTTGTGCGCACCATGGCGGCCACCGCGTCGATCCGGGTCTTGATCAGTTCGACCTCGCGCACCGCCGAGACCAGCGGCAACATGATCTCGGGCACCACCACCGCGCCACGGCGGGCGGCGGCGATCGTGGCCTCGAAGATCGCCCGCGCCTGCATCTCGTAGATCTCGGGCAGCACGACGCCGAGGCGCACCCCGCGCATCCCCAGCATCGGGTTGAACTCCGACAGCGCCTCGGCCCGGCGGGTGATCTCGGACAGGGGCCGGTCGAGCGCCTCGGCAAGCTCCTGCATCCCCTCGCGCGAATGGGGCAGGAATTCATGCAGGGGCGGGTCGAACAGCCGGATGCAGACCGGGTGGCCCTTCATGATCTCGAACAGGTGGATGAAATCCTCGCGCTGCATCGGCAAGAGGCGTTCCAGCGCCGAGGCCCGGTCGGCGGGGCTGTCGGCGAAGATCATCTCGCGCATCACCACCAGCCGGTCGTGCTCGAAGAACATGTGTTCGGTCCGACACAGCCCGATCCCCTCGGCGGCGAAGTCGCGGGCGGTCAGCGCATCCGAGGGCGAATCGGCATTGGCGCGTACGCCGATGTCGCGGAACCCGTCGGCCCAGTGCAGCAGCTTGCGGAAATCCTCGCCCAGCGCCGGGGGCAGCATCGCGGCGGCGCCCGCCAGCGCCTCGCCCGCGGTGCCATCTACGGTGATCAGGTCGCCCTCGGAAAAGGTGCGGCCGTCGGCGGCGATCAACCGCCGTTCCCGCCCGTCGAGCCGCAGCCCCGAGGCCCCCACCACGCAGGGCAGGCCGAGGCCGCGGGCGATCACCGCGGCGTGGCTGGTCATGCCGCCGCGTTCGGTCAGCACACCGGAGGCCGCGTGCATGCCCCGGATATCCTCGGGCGTGGTCTCGCGCCGGACAAGGATGCAGGGCTCGCCGCGTGCCGCGCTGGCCTGCGCCGCGGTCGAGGAGAACACCACCCGGCCCACCGCCGCGCCGGGGCTTGCGGCGATGCCGCGGGCGAAGACGTCGCGCGGCGCGCGAGGATCGACCTGCGGGTGCAGCAGTTCCGACAGCGCCCGCGGCTCGACCCGCATCACCGCCTCTTCCCGGCCGATGATCCCGTCCTCGGCCAGCGCCACCGCGATCTTCAGCGTCGCCCGGGACGAACGTCCGGTCGAAAGCGCGTCGAGCACCCGCAGCACGCCGTTTTCCAGCGTGAACTCGATCTGCATCTCCTCGCGCAGCCGGGTCCGGCAGGCGTCGCCGTGGCGCAGAAGCTCGGCGAAGACCCCGGGCGCGGCTTCCTCCAGCGAGGGGCCGCGCGGGTCGCGCGCAAGGTAGAGCGCGCCGCTCGCCTCCTTGGAAATCGCATCTCGGGCAAGGCTTTGCGACAGATAACGGCCGGTCACCCGCCGCTCGCCGGTGACCGAATCGACGAACTGGATGACGCCCGAGCCCGAGACCCCCTGCCCCATGCCCAGCGCCATTTCCTGCACGATGAGGCCGAGCCCGGCATTGGCGGGCGCGCCCTTGGCCTGCCGCAACAGCCGCGCCGTCGTCCCCTCCCACGCCCGCGCCATCGAGCGCAGCGCCAGCGCCACCTGCCGGGCCGGATCCTGCGGGAAGGGTTCTTCGGTCTCGGCCTCATAGGCGCGCAGCGCGGCGCGGATCGCCTCGGCGCTGGCTTCGGCGGCGTCGAACATGTCGGGGTCGAGCCGCGCGACATGGATCGCATAGGTCTGCACGAAACGCAGGAACAGCGCATCGGCCGCCTGCCTGCCGTGGCTGCGGACCAGCGCCTTGTGCCGCGCCTCGGTCAGCCCGAGGTTGAGGATCGTGCCCGGCCCGCCCCAGTCGGGATTCTGCGGGCTGGGCCGGATCGAGACCAAGGGCCCCTTGCCGATCGCCGCAAGGATCGCGCCCGCCTCGGGCATCTGCCCGGCGGCGATGGCGCGCACGGCGCCGAACGGCAGCGCCACCGTGGCCGGCACCGGCAGGTCGAGCCGGATCAGCCGTTGCAGGCATTTCGCCCGCCAGCCATGGGTCGCGGCGGCGATGGGCGCCGTGGCGGTGATCGCGGCAAAGTCGATGGACTCGGGTTTCTGCACTGCGGCGCCTTTCCTGACGGGGCGCAGCATACTCTTATCGCGGTATCGCGCAAGTTCGCGGTTGCGGAGGCGGAGGGGGCAGGAGCGGGGGTTTCACACCCCCGCACCCCCGTGGAGTATTTCCGGCAAGATGAAGGGGCTCAGCCTTCGATCCTGTTCAGGTCCGCGACCTGAAGGCAGGTGGCGCGGATGCGGTGCAGCAGGTTCAGCCGGTTGCGCCGCAGTATCTGGTTGTCGGTGTTGATCTGCACCGCCTCGAAGAAGGCGTCGATCGGGGCGCGCAGCGCGGCCATGGCGGTCATGGCGCTCGCGAAATCCTCTTGCGCCATGGCCGGGGCGATGGCGGCCTCGGCACCGTCGAGCGCGGCGAAGATCGCGGTTTCCTCGGGGGTTTCGGCCAGTTTGGGCTCGGGGCCGAAGCTGTATTCCACCCCGTCCTTCTGTTCCGCCTGGCTGAGGATGTTGTTCGCCCGCTTGAAGCCTTGCAGCAGGTTCGCCCCGTCCTCGGTCTTGAGGAACGCGGCAAGGGTCTCGGCGCGTTTGACCAAGAGGGTGAGGTCGTCACTGCCCGGCATCGCCAGACAGGCGTCGATCACGTCATGGCGGATGCCCTGATCGCGCAGGTGGACCTTGAGGCGGTCGTGGAGGAAGGCGAGGAGGTCGGCCGCCTCTGCCCCAGCACCGAACGGTGAGAACGCCCGGGCAAAGAGGTCGAGCAGGTCGAGCCGCACCCCGTTCCCCAGCACCAGCCTAATCACCCCCAGCGCAGCGCGGCGCAGCGCGAAGGGATCCTTCGAGCCGGTGGGCTTCTCGTCGATGGCCCAGAAGCCCGTGAGCGTGTCGATCTTGTCGGCCAGCGCCACGGCGACCGACACCGGCTCCGCGGGCACCTCGTCCGACGGTCCCAGCGGCTGGTAATGCGCCTTGCAGGCCATGGCCACCTCCTCGGGCAGCCCGGCGTCCAGCGCGTAGTAGCGGCCCATGGTGCCCTGCAGTTCGGGGAACTCGCCGACCATCGCCGATTGCAGGTCGGCCTTGGCGACCCGCGCCGCCAACTCGGCCCGGTCCGCGTCCGCCCCCACCAGGGGCGCGATCGCGCGCGCCAGCGCGGCGATGCGGGCGATCCGGTCGGCCTGACTGCCCAGTTTGTTGTGGAAGGTCACGTCGGCAAGGCCCGCCGCCAGCCCCTCCATCCCCCCGGAGCGGACCCGGCGCAGGTCGTTTTCCCAGAAGAACCGCGCGTCCGACAGCCGGGCCGCCAGCACCTTTGCGTTCCCGGCAAGGATCGTTTCACCGTGATCGGCGGTTTCGCGGTTCGCCACCGTCACGAATCGCACAATCCGCCCCGTCGCGGGCTCGCGCACCGAAAAGAACTTCTGGTGCTCACGCATCGAGGTCTGCAACACCTCGGGCGGCAGGGTCAGGAACGCCTCGCCGATGCCGCCGATCAGCACCACCGGCCATTCCACGAGCCCGGCGACCTCCTCCAGCAGCGCCTCGTCCGGGACCAGTTCCAGCCCCTGCGCGAAGGCCATGTTGGTGGCCTCGGAACGGATATGCGCGGCCCGCGCCGAGGAATCGAGCATCACCCGCGCCGCGCCCAGCTTGCGGGCATAATCGTCGAAGGACGTGACCCGGAAGCGGCCCGGCGCCATGAAGCGGTGGCCCTCGGTCGTGTCCCCGGCGGCGATCCCATCGACGGTCAGCGGCACGACTTCGGCCCCGGCCTCGTCGGTCAGGATGCACAGGATCGAATGCAAGGGCCGCACCCAGCGCAGACTGCCCGAGCCCCAGCGCATCGACTTCGGCCAGGGGAAACCACGGATCGTGGCCTCCATCACCTCGGCGACGATATCGGCGGCCTTGCGACCCGGCTTCTCGATCGTGGCGAACCAGACCTGCGCCCTGCCGGTGTCGCGCAATTCCAGCCGGTCGCGGGTCAGGCCGGTCGAGCGCAGGAACCCCTCCAGCGCCGCCTCGGGCGCATCGGCGCGCGGCCCCTTGCGTTCCTCGCGCAGGATGGGCGATTCCGCCGTCAGCCCCTCGATGGCCAGCACCAGCCGCCGCGGGGTCGAGAAGGCCCCGGCCGAGGCATAGGTCAGCCCGGCCTCGACCAGCCCGTCGGTGACGAGCCGTTTCAGATCCTCGCGGGCGCGGGGCTGCATCCGGGCCGGGATTTCCTCGGAGAAGAGTTCGATCAGGAGGTCGGGCATGGGGTCACTCTTCCAGCGTTCCGTTAAGCTGATGCCAGGCATAGGCGCGGCCGTCCGGGTAGACGGCGATCACGCGATCCACGCCCCGGGCGATCTCGTGCCGCGACAGGTAGCCCCGCGCCTCGCCCCGGATCAGCGCGGCGCCGATGGCGGCGGCGTCGAAACAGTCGAACCAGCCGGGGGCGACCAGCGGGTCGGGGCGGGTGGCGGGGAGGGCGTCATCCAGTTCGGCGGGCTCGGCCAGCCGGGCACAGGCCCGGAACCGCAGCGGCGAGGAGGTGGCGTCGATCCCCTCGAACCCGGCAAGCGAAAGCGCCCGCGGCCCCGCGTCCGTCGCCACGTGCAAGGGCGTGTCGGCGGGCAGCCGGTCGTAGAAGGCATGGACCTGCAACCAGTACATCGCCACCCCCGCGATCACGGCGGCGGCGGCGAGCAGAAGAACGACGATCTTGCCGGTCATGCGCCTCACCCCGCCCCGCCCGCCTCGGTGGCGGTGAAGGCGTCGGCGCATTGTTTCGCCAGCGCCCGGACCCGGCCGATATAGGCTTGCCGTTCGGTGACCGAGATCACCCCGCGCGCGTCGAGCAGGTTGAACAGATGCGATGCCTTGATGCACTGGTCATAGGCCGGATGCGCCATCACGATCAGCCGCCCGGCCGAATCGAGCCCCGGCGCGGCAAGGATGCGTTCGCATTCCGCCTCGGCATCCTTGAAGTGCTGGAACAGCATGTCGGTATCCGCCTGATCGAAGTTCCAGCGGGAATATTCCTGTTCGGTCTGGCGGAACACGTCGCCGTAGCTCAGCGGGATCGGCGAATCCGGGTCGTTGAACGGCATGTCCATCACGTGATCGACGCCGAGCACATACATCGCCAGCCGCTCCAGCCCGTAGGTGAGTTCCCCCGACACCGGCTTGCAGTCATGGCCGCCGACCTGCTGGAAATAGGTGAACTGCGACACCTCCATCCCGTCGCACCAGACTTCCCAGCCCAGCCCCCAGGCGCCCAGGGTGGGGCTTTCCCAGTCGTCCTCGACGAAGCGGATGTCGTGGAGCGCCGCGTCGATGCCGATCGCCTCCAGCGAGCCCAGATACAGCGCCTGAAGATCGGGGGGCGAGGGCTTCACGATCACCTGATACTGATAGTAATGTTGCAGGCGGTTCGGGTTCTCGCCATAGCGCCCGTCGGTCGGGCGGCGCGAGGGCTGCACATAGGCCGCCGCCCATGGCCGCGCGCCCAGTGCCCGCAGCGTCGTCGCCGGGTGGAAGGTACCCGCCCCCACCTCCATGTCGTAGGGTTGCAGGATCGCGCAGCCCTTCGACGCCCAGTAGGACTGGAGCCGCAGGACGATCTCCTGAAAGCTGCGCGGGGGGGCGGGGGGCTGTGCCATGACGACCTCTTGAAAACCGCGTTCTGAATAGGCAAGAGGCGGCACAGGGTCAATCCGCGCACCGGGTCCGCGGCGCAGAATTGGCGTGCATCGCGCCTGCCGTCTGCTAGGTTCGGAAACAAATGTTGCGGATCAAGGTATATACGGGAGTTTCATTGCCCATGAACAAGGCGGTTTTCCTGCTGGCGCTGCTGCTGGCGGCGGTCTTTTCCCATCCTCTGCGGGCGCAGGCGCCGGCCTGGGTGCAGATCGAGGCCCAACCCACCCTGCGCGAGGCAGAGACCCGGGCGCGGGCCTGGGCCGGGGTGTTCCCCGACGTGGCGGGCTACCGGATGTCCAGCGGATGGTATGCCATCGTTCTGGGCCCGCAGGACAGCGGGGCGGCGGAAACGCGGCTGGCCGCGCTGTTGCGCGAACGGCAGGTGCCGGGCGACAGTTTCGTGGCCGACGGGCGCAACTTCCGCGAGTCGTTCTGGCCTGTGGGCGAGGCGGCGGCGCCTGTCGCCCCCGCCCCGGCCGGGACGGCGGAATCCACCCCGCCGGCGCCGCAGGAACCCGCCGCGCTTCCCGCCGTGCTGCCCGACGAGACATTGGCCGAGGCCCGGCGTTCGGAATCGCTGCTGAGCCGCGCCGAGCGCGAGGAGATCCAGACCGCGATGCAGTGGTTCGGCACCTATGCCGCCGGGATCGACGGCGCCTTCGGCCCCGGCACCCGCGCGGGCATGTCGGCCTGGCAGGAGATGGCGGGACATGAGCCCACCGGCACCCTGACCACCCGCCAGCGCGCGGAACTGGTCGAGGGCTGGCGCGCGGCGGTCGCGGAACTCGGGCTTGAGCGCGTGACCGAGGCCGAAGCGGGGATCGAGATCGACCTGCCCATGGGCCTCGTGCGGTTCGACCGCTACGAGCCCCCCTTCGTCCATTACGACGAAAAGGACGGCAGCGGGGTCCGCGTCCTGCTGATCAGCCAGCCCGGCGATCAGGCCAGCCTGTTCGGGCTTTACGACCTGCTCCAGACCCTGACCATCGTGCCGCTGGACGGCGAGCGCGAGCGGCGGGCCAACGATTTCGAGATCCGCGGCCGCAATACGGTCGTGGAAAGCTACGCCCACGCCGCCCATGCGGGCGGGATGGTCAAGGGGTTCGTGCTGGCGTGGGATCCGGCCGACGGCGAACGCATGGCGCGGGTGGTCGAGGCGATGCGCACAAGCTTCCGGCCCGTGGGCAGCCGCGCGCTCGACCCCGGGCTCCAGCCGATGGACGAGGCGCAGCGGATCGGCATGATGTCGGGGCTTGAGGTGCGGCGGCCGGAACGTTCGCGCTCGGGCTTCTACATCGACACGCAGGGCACGGTATTGACGGCGGCCGAGGCGGTGGCGGGCTGCGGCCGGATCACCATCGACGGCGGGCAGGAGGTGGACGTGACGCTTGCGGACCCGGGTGGTATCGCCGTGCTGCGTCCGCGCGCGGCGCTGGCGCCGCAGGGCCATGCGCGTTTCGCCACCGAAGCGCCGCGCCCGCGGGCCGAGCTTGCCGTGGCGGGTTTCCCGTTCGAGGACGCGCTGCCGTTGCCCACGCTGACCTTCGGCCAGTACGAGGCCGACCACGGGCTTGCGGGCGAGGAAGGGCTCGCGCGGCTCACGCTCTCGGCGCTGCCGGGCGACGCGGGCGGGCCGGTGATCGACGGCAGCGGCGCGGTGGTCGGCGTGTTGCTGCCGCCGCGGGACGGCGGCAACCGGGTGCTCCCGGAAGAAGTCGCCTTCATCGCCCCGGCCAGCGCCTTCGCCGAACAGCTGCAAGCCGCCGGGGTCGCGCTTGCCCCGGCCCAGCGTCAGGGCGCGCTGCCGCCCGAAGACCTGACCGTGATCGGCAGCGACATGGCGGTGCTGGTGTCCTGCTGGCGCTGACCCGGCAGGGAGGGGTGGACGACTTCGCCCGCACCCCCGGCTGATCTCCAGTCACCACAGAGGGCAGCGGCCGACCGTGGGGGCCGCTGCTACGCCTGTGGTCTGGCAGTTCATGGCGCCGAACACCCCGACGCCTGTCCGTGCCGAAACGTTGCAATAGCGGCCGCCGTCGTACCGAAGGCACACCTCCGGCGTGGCGCGGGCGGTCGGCCGCTGCCCGGGCCGCTGGCGCGCCTTGAGTCCGGGCAAAAAAGGAAAAGGGTTCAAGCCCTGCGCCCGCTCACTCCCGGCGCTGGCGTCCGCCGCGCTCGCCGCCGCCGCTGCGCCCGCCACGGGCGCCCCAGCCGCGTGTGTCGCTTCCGCGTCCGGCCGCGGGGGCCGTGGCGGGGGGCGTTGCGGCTGCGCTCTGGCCCGGCCCGGCGGACCCGCGCTGGCTCCCGTCACGAACCGGGCGGTCGGGGCCGTCGCCCCGCGCACCGCCCCGGCCGACTTCTCCGCGCACACCATCGCCACGCGCTGCATCCGGGCGCCCGGGACGGCGGGCCTCCTGGGCGCCGCCGGGCCGCTGGCCCTGCCAGCGCTGGCCGTCATTACCCCCGGCGCGCGGCGGTCGGCGGCCCTCCCCGGCACCGGCCCCGTCCCGCCCGCCCGGACGCCAGCCCGGCCGGCCCGTATCGTCATCGCGGCCGCCGGGCCGCCCGCGCGGGCCGTCGCGGTCGCGATCACGGTCACCGGCCCTGTCGTGCCGCTTGTCCCGGTCCCGGTGCCGATCCCGGTCACGGACCGGCGGGCGATAGGTATGGGTGGGGTAATAGACGTCATGCCGGTAGAATCCCGGATCGTGCCAGCCCGCACCATACCAGACATGCCCGCCGTGATCGTCGATCGGCGCGCATCCCAGAAGGACGGCAGGCACCGCGGCGATCAGCGCCGCCCGGCACCGGCGAAAGAGCATGGCAAGCCGCATCGGACCGGCTCCTTTCCCTGCCGCCAGTCTAGCCGGAACGGGGAACAGGCCGCAACCGCGCGCCGATCACGTTTCGGCGCCCTGCCGTCCGGTCACCCCACATGGAACAGGGTGGAAAACAACCGGGGGTCGAGGCTTTCCGAGGCGAAGGTCGGCCCCTCGGTCAGCACCGAAACCGCATCATGGGAATGCAGGCTTTCCTGGTGGCTCGCCACCACGCGGAAATCGCCGATCCGCGCATCGTCGCGCAGCACCGCGCAGAACGACCGCGCCGCATCCTCGACGAAGATCGGCCGCGCGGCGTTCAGTTCGGCAAACGCCTGTTCGTCCTCGCGCTTGACCATGACCTGGGTCTCGGTCGGGACGGCGCGGCGGCACAGGTCGATCAGATCCTCGAACCACAGGCAATCGCCGCCCGGCCGCACCTCGACCGAGATCCGCGCCACCGACCGCTGCGAATGGGGCGTCGCAAGCTGCCCGCGCATGGTCCGCGCATGTTCCGCAAGTTCCAGCGAACACGGACAGGTCGAGGAATAGACGTAATCCAGATGCATGAACTTGCGCCGCACGCCCCCGCTTTCCACCAGCTCCAGCGCGATGTCGTAATACTGCCAGCCCTCCAGCCCCGAACGCAGCGACCGCACCCGGGCCGGGAACGAGAACCGCATCTGGATGCGGGCATCGAGGCTTTCGAGATCGCGCTTGTAGTCCTCCAGCGCGGCGGCAATCACCTCGAAACTGAACTGCCGTTCCGCATGGGCATAGAACGAGCGCATGATGCGGCTCATGTTGATGCCCTTCTTCTCGGATTCCAGGCTCACCGTCCCGGTGACCGAGGTCTCCAGCGTCAGGTCGGCGCCGTCGCGGGTATGGAAGCGGATCGGCAGCCGGAAGTTCGAGATTCCGACATGCTGGATCAACTGCCGCGCGCCGACGATCAGGCTTGCGGGGCCGTTTTGCAGATCGGGCAGCGTGGCGCGATAGGCGGCGTCGGCCACGAAATCCTGCGGGTAGTCGCGGCTGAGCGGCTCGTTGCCCGGCATCCCGGCCAGAGAGGGGTCGAGCGCGGCCCGTTCGGCCGCGGTCACGCCCCCGGCCCACCGGCGCAGCAGCGCCAGCGCGGCCTCGGCCTCGTCCCGGCCCGGTTTGTGGTCAAGCTCTGGCCTGTGAATGGTCATCGCGCGCCCCTTTTCTCCTCTGGCATGTCGCGGAAAAGCGGAAACCGGCTTTCCGCTTTCCGGACATGCGTCAACAATGGTTCGGAGCGTGCCGCGCGAATGCGGATGAACACGGCACACTCCGATGGTGGCAGGCGCAATATGGGGGCGGCGGCCCCCGCTGTCCAACCCCGCCATGATCCGCCCGTATCGGGCCGCCCCTGTCAGATCGCCGCCAGCGCCTGCCGCAGATCGGCGATCAGGTCCTCGCTGTCCTCCAGCCCGACCGACAGCCGGATCAGCCCCGGAGAGATGCCCAGCGCGGCGCGCCGGTCCTCGGGCAGGCGTTGGTGGGTGGTGGTCGCGGGATGGGTGACGATCGACCTGGCATCACCGAGGTTGTTGGAAATACTGATGATTTCCAGTGCATTCATGAAACGGAACGCGGCCTCCTTGCCACCCGCGATGTCGAAGGACACCACCGTGCCCCCTGCCCCCATCTGCGCCATGGCCAGATCGTGCTGCGGGTGCGAGGCCAGCCCGGGAAAGATCACCCGGCCCAGCCGCGCATCGCCTTCGAGCGCCCGCGCGACGGCAAGCGCGCCGTCCGCCATCGCCCGGCAACGCAGGTCGAGCGTGACCATCCCCGACAGCATCACCCAGGCGGTGAAGGGACTCATCGCGCCGCCGGTGTGCTTCATGTAGGGTTCGGCCACCTTGCGGACGAATTCGCGCGTGCCGCAGATCACGCCGCCCAGCGCCCTGCCCTGGCCGTCGATATGCTTGGTGGCGGAATAGACCACCACATCGGCGCCCTGTTCGACCGCGCGCGAGAACACCGGCGTGGCGAACACGTTGTCGGCAATGACCAGCGCGCCCGCCGCATGGGCGATTCCGGCCACGGCGGCGATGTCGATCACCTCCAGCGTCGGGTTCGAGACCGTCTCGAAGAACACCGCTTTCGTGCCCGGCCGCACCGCCGCGCGCCACTGGTCAAGGTCGGTGCCATCGACGAATGTCACCTCGACCCCGAAGCGGGTCAGGACTTCCTCAAGGATATAAAGGCACGATCCGAACAGCGCCTTTGCCGAAACCACGTGATCCCCGGCCCGCAGCATCGCCGTCAGCGCGCCGCTGACCGCCGCCATGCCCGAAGCGGTGGCAAAGGCGTCCTCGGTGCCCTCGACGGCGGCGATACGGTCTTCGAACATCCGTACCGTGGGGTTGCCGTAACGGGCATAGATGAACTCGTCCTCGCCCGCCTTGATGAAGCGCGCCTCGGCCTGTTCGGCGCTGTCATAGGCAAAGCCCTGCGTCAGGAAGATCGCCTCGGCCATCTCGCCATACTGGCTGCGGCGGCTGCCGCCATGGACCAGCTGCGTGCGACGGTTCCATTTCTCGGACATGCGCCGTTCCCTCCGCGCAAAGAAAAGCCCCCGGGCCAAAGAGGCGTCGGGGGCACGGGCCCTGACCTCTTTAGCGGCTTGTTTAACGTGGCCCGCAATCCGGTAGAACAAAGCGCCACGGGGGCCGTCGATACGCCCTTTGCACGGGAAGGTCAACGGGCCGGGGCGGGGCGGCTCGACTTGAATCTCCCGGCAGTTGCCCCGCAGGCAAAACAGAGGGCAGCGGTCGGCCGCTTGCCCGGCGGCGCATGCCGCGCCTTGATTCCGGGCAAAGGGGAAAAGGCTGTCCCGGACCGGATCACGCCACCAGTTGTTCGGCCCGGCGCAGATCGACGCTGACAAGCTGGCTCACCCCCTGCTCGCCCATGGTCACGCCGAACAGCCGGTCCATCCGCGCCATGGTCACCGCGTGGTGGGTGATGATGAGAAACCGCGTCTCGGTCCGGCGGGTCATCTCGTCCAGCAGGTCGCAGAACCGGGTCACGTTGGCGTCGTCAAGGGGTGCGTCCACCTCGTCCAGCACGCAGATCGGCGCCGGGTTCGCAAGGAACACCGCGAAGATCAGCGCCAGCGCGGTCAGGGTCTGCTCGCCCCCGGACAGAAGCGACAGGGTGGACAGTTTCTTGCCCGGCGGCTGGCACATGATTTCCAGCCCGGCCTCCAGCGGGTCGTCGGATTCGACCAGCACCAGCCGCGCCTCGCCGCCGCCGAACAGGTGGGTGAACAGCGTGGTGAAATTGGCGTTCACCTGCTCGAAGGCGGTCAGGAGCCGCTCGCGCCCCTCGCGGTTCAGGCCCGCGATCCCGGCGCGCAGCTTGCGGATCGCTTCCTCAAGGTCGAACTTCTCGCGCTTGAGCGTGTCGTGCTCGGCCTGCACCGCCTTGGCATCTTCCTCGGCGCGCAGGTTGACGGCGCCCAGCGCCTCGCGGGCGCGGCGCAGCCGGGCGATCTCGGATTCCAGCGCCTCGGCGGGGGGCATGGCCCCGGGGTCGGTGGCGAGGCTTTCCAGCAGTTCCTCCGGCCCGCCGCCGGTCTCCTCGCGGATGCGTTCGGCGCTGGCGGCCACGGTGTCGCGGGCGGCATCCGTCCGTGCCCCCGCCCGCGCGCGGGCCTCGCGCGCCTCGCCCGCCGCGCGCTCGGCCTCACGCTCGGCCTGCTGGGCGGCGCGCAGCGCGCCCTCGGCCTCGGCCAGCGCATCGGCGGCGCGGTTGCGGCGGGTCTCGGCCCCGGCGATGGCCTCCTGCAACTCGTCGCGGCGGGCGGCGATCTCCTCGGGCGCGGCCGAGGCTTCGGCAAGTTCGGCCTCGCTTTCCTCGCGCCGGAAGGCGAGTTCGGCGCTGCGTTTCTCGGCGGTGTCCAGCCGCATCCGCCAGCCCGAGATTTCCTTGGCGACCTCCTGCCGCCGCCGCACCCGCGCCTCGCCCTCGCGCCGCGTCTCGTCATGGGCGGCGCGGCGGGCGAGCATGGCGGCGCGGGCCTCGGCCACCGCCTCGCGCGCGGTCTCCAGCCGGGCGCGGCTGTCGTCGAGATCGGGCAGTTCCGCCGCCGCCTCGGCGGCCTCGTCCAGCCGCTCCCGCGCTTCCTGCGCCTCTGCCTCGAAACGCGCCACCGCAAGACGGGCCGATTCCAGCTTGCCCCCGGCGATCGAGCGATCCGCCTCGGCGCGCGACAGCGCCCGGCCCGCCTCGGCCACCTGCCGGTCGGCGGCGCGGCGGGCCTCGCGCGCGGCCTGATCGGCCTGCGACAGTTCCGCCAGCCGCGCCTGCAACGCCTCATGCGCCTGCCGCGCGCCCTCGGCCCGGGCCGCGACCTCCTCAAGGTCGCGCTTGAGCGCGACCAGACGGTTGAGTTGCTGGAGCCGCAGTGCCGCGGCGCTGGGGGCGTCCTCGGCGGCGGCGCGGAACCCGTCCCAGCGCCACAGGTCGCCCTCGATGCTCACCAGCCGCTGGCCGGGGCGCAGCGCCGGTTGCAGCCGGGCGCCATCCTCGCGCGCCACGAGGCCGATCTGGCCGATCCGCCGCGCCAGCGCCGGAGGCGCGCGGACATGGGCGGCAAGCGGCGCCGCGCCTTCGGGCAATGCGGGCGCGGCATCGTAGGGCGGCAGCGCCGCCCAGCCCGAACCCGCATCGCCGTCGATTTCCGGCGCGCGCAGGTCGTCGGAAAGCGCCGCGCCGAAGGCGGCCTCATGGCCCGGATCGACCGTCACGAGGTCGAGCATCTGATGCCCGGCATGGGTCTCGCGCTCCACCAGCCGGGCCAGCGCCGCCACCTCGGCGCGCAGCGCCGTGGCCTCGCCCTCGGCGCTTGACCGCGCGGCGCGGGCCTCGGCCTCGCGGGCATGGACCTCGGCCCTTGCGGCCTCGGCCTCGGCCAGCGTTTCCTCGGCAAGCTCCGCCTGCTCCGCCGCCTCGCCCGCCGCCGCCTCGGCCCCGGCGAAATCCTCGCCCGCGCGGTCGAGCGCCTCGCCCGCCGCCGCCTCGGCCGTGCGCGCGCGCGCCGCCTCGGCCTGCGCCCGTTCCAGCGTGGTGCCGGTGTCGGCCAGAAGCCGCTGCGCCGACTGGTGCCGGGCCGAAAGCCGGGCCGCGTCCTCGGTGCGCTCCGACAGGTCGGCCTCGGCCCCGCTCAGCGCCGCGCCGGCTTCGCGCGCCGCCTCGGCCGCCTCGGCGAGGCGTTCGTCATGGCCCTCATGCGCGCGGGCGATCTGCGCCGCCTCCCAGTCCAGCCGGGCGATGGTCTCGCCCGCGTCGCGGTTCAGCCCGGCCTCGCGCTCCATGTCGTGGCCAAGCTGGGCGATACGGCCGGTGAGGTCGGCGATGGTCTGGCGGGCGCGGGCCTCCTGTTCGGTCAGGGTCTCGCGCTGGACGGTCAGGCGTTGCAGGATCGCCCCGGCGATCGCCTCTTCCTCGCGCCGGGGCGGGATCGCGTCCTCGGCCCCGGCCCGGACCTGCGCGGCCTGCCGCGCGCCCGTCTCGGCCACCGCCGCCGCCCGGCTGGCTTCGGTCAGGTCGCGTTCGGCCAGCAGCCGGGCCTCGTCGGCCTCGCGCCAGCGGCGGAACAGCAGCGAGCCCTCGGCCCGGCGCAGGTCGCTGCCGATCTCACGGTAGCGCGCCGCCTGCCGCGCCTGCCGCGCAAGCTGGGCGATCTGCGCGGCAAGCTGTTCCAGCACGTCATCGACCCGCGCGAGGTTCTGCTCGGCCGCGTTCAGGCGCAATTCGGCCTCGTGCCGCCGCTGGTAGAGGCCCGAGATCCCCGCCGCCTCCTCCAGGATCCGCCGCCGGTTGCGCGGCTTGGCGTTGATAAGCTCGGAGATCTGCCCCTGCCGCACCAGCGCCGGCGAATGGGCCCCGGTCGAGGCATCGGCGAACAGCATCTGCACGTCCTTCGCCCGCACCTCCTTGCCGTTGGCACGGTAGGCCGAGCCCGCGTCGCGGGTGATGCGGCGGGTGATCTCCAGGATATCGGCATCGTTGAACCCGGCGGGGGCGAGCCGTTCCGAATTGTCCAGCGTCAGCGCCACCTCGGCGAAGTGCCGGGCCGGGCGCGAGGCGGTTCCGGCGAAGATCACGTCTTCCATCCCGTCGCCGCGCATGGCGGTCGGGCGATTTTCGCCCATCACCCAGCGCAGGGCCTCAAGCAGGTTCGACTTGCCGCAGCCGTTCGGCCCGACCACGCCGGTAAGCCCCTCGGCGATCAGCAGATCGGTGGGGTCCACGAAGCTCTTGAAACCGTTGAGCCGCAACCGGGTGAAGCGCACGTAAGCCCCTTTGTCTGATTCCCTGCCGCCGATGGTTCGCGCGACGGGGCCGCAAGTCAACCGCCGACCGCATCACTTTGCGGTTTTCCCCGGCTTGCCCACAATATCTTGCCCAAACGGGCCGGGCGCGTCATAGTCGGCCACAAGGCGCTTTTCGCACGGGAGGGCGATATGGGGCCGGGGCCGCCGCTTTTTTGCCGCATTAAGGCTTTATCAATAACTTGAGCGCAGGCTGAACGCGAAGACCGGGCTGACTGCCCATGTGGCAGGGCGGACCCGGGGCAGACAAGGCCACAGACGGGACCAGGGGAGGGGTGAACCGCCATGATACCGGCCATACTCCTGACGGGAATCGCCGCGGGAACCGTTGCCGCCATCTGGGCGCTGGTCGCCGGTTTCGGGGTTCTCGCCGCGCTCGGGTTCTATGTCCTCGCCGGAACGGGCTGCGGCTTCGCGCTCGGCGCAGGTGGCTGGCTGTGCCATATGCGCCACCGGCAGGAACCGCAAACCGGCGCGCGGACCGCCGATATCTGATCCCTCCGCCAATACCCGTTGCACCGGTCGGCATCAGCGCGGGCAACTTCATGTTCCGGATCCCTTCCCGGGGCGGCCGGGGCAAGGGGGCGGTGCGCTGAAGCGCACCCTACGGGGCGCACCCGGCCAGTCATGACCTTGCGGTAGGGTGCGCTTCAGCGCACCATCCCCGACCGTTCCCGTGCCCAACGGGGCGCTACCCGGTGACGCTGACGCGCCTTGTTTCCGGGCAAGGGGTTGCCCGCATCCGGGGTTTTGCATTGCTTTCAGGATACAGAAGCCGGGCGGGTAGTGGACCGCGCCGACCGTCCGTCCGGGACGGCCCGTTCCGCCTGCCGGAACGGCAAGGCCCGAAGACAGGCCCAAAGATCAGGTTGTCACGCGCCCGCGACTGTGCTTCTACAATTCGGGTCATGACAGGATCAGGGAAGGAATCCGACCGATGAAACCGTTCCACATAAGCGGGGCCGTCGCCCTTGCCGCGATAATTGCCGCCGCCACGCCCGCACTGGCCCAGACCGAGGTGAAGGTGGGCTACGCGCTTGCCCCCAATTCGCACTACGGCGCGGGGGCCGCGAAATGGCAGGAGGTGGTCGAGGCCGCCACCGATGGCCGCTACGTGTTCAACCATTTCCCGTCCTCGGGCCTCGGGGGTGAGCGCGAGATGGTCGAGGGCATCCAGATCGGCACGGTCGAGGCCACGCTGGTCTCCTCCGGCACGCTGGCGAATTTCGTGCCCGACACCGGCATATTCGACATCCCCTTCCTGTTCCGCGACCTTGCGCACGCCCGCACCGTGCTCGACGGCCCGATCGGGCAGGAGATGCTGGCGAAGTTCGATGACGTCGGCGTGGTCGCGGTGGCCTGGGGCGAACAGGGTTTCCGCCACATCACCAACAACCGCGGCGCCATCGTCACGCCCGCCGATATCGCCGGGCTGAAGATCCGCACCATGGAGAACCCGATCCATCTGACCGCCTTCCAGACGCTGGGCGCCGCGCCCACGCCGATGGCCTGGCCCGAGGTGATCGGCGCGCTGCAACAGGGCACCATCGACGGGCAGGAAAACCCGCTGTCGGTGATCGTCTCGGCCAACCTGTCGGACGTGCAGAAATACCTGACCCTTTCGGGCCATGTCTATTCGCCCGCGATCCTGCTGGTGTCGCGCAGCCTGTGGGACCGCATGTCCGAAGAAGACCAGGAGGCATTCCGCCACGGCGCCACCGAAGCGGTCGCCGCCATGCGCGCCTATGTCGATGAGGTGGAAAGCAGCGGCGTCGCCGCGCTGCGCGAGCAAGGCATGGACGTGGGCGAGCTGGATGCCGCCGACAAGCTGGCGTTCCAGGAGGCGCTGGCCGCCGCCTATGAGGAATACTACACCCAGTACGACCGCGAACTGATCGAACGGATCATCGCGACCGAATAGGCCCGAGGGCTTGCGGCCGGGGCGGGGCGACCCCCGTCCCGGCCTTTCCGGGACAGGCTTCATGCGTCATCTGCGTTTGCTGGAACGGCTGTTCGTCGCCCTGAACGGATGGGCGGTGATCCTGTGCATGGTGGCGATGTCGGCCATCGTGTTCTCGAACGTCACGCTGCGGGGGCTGACCAACCACTCGATCCCCTGGGCCGACGAGGTGGCGCGCTATCTGATGATCTGGATGACCTTCCTCGGCGCCGGGCTGATCCTGCGCCACGGCGGGCATGTGGCGATCACCAACCTGCAAGAGGCCATGGCAAGCCGGGCCCAGATCGTGCTGCGGGCGGGGATCGTCGTGCTGCTGCTGGGCTTCTTCGGCTTCATGGTCTGGGTCGGCTGGGACTACATGCAGCGGATGCGGTTCCAGCGCACCCCCGCGACAAGGATTTCCTTCATCTATATCTACGCCGCCATGCCCGTGGGCTTTTCGCTGCTGATCGTGCACCTGCTCCTGGTGGCGAAGGGCTATGTCCTTGCCGGGCCGCGCAGCGGGCAGGATGAGGACGGGGCCGAGCCCGAGGCGGGGGCGCGCGGATGACCGAGATCCTGTTTCCCGCGCTGTTCCTGCTGCTGGCGCTCGGGGTGCCGGTGGCCTTCGCCATGGCGATCGCCTGTTTCATCGCGCTGAGCTTCGGCAGCAGCTACCCCTATCTGGTCATCGTCAAGGAGATGTTCTCCGGCCTCGACAGTTTCCCGCTGCTGGCGGTGCCGTTCTTCATCCTTGCCGCCGAGCTGATGACCGGGGGCGCGATGACCGCGATCCTGCTGCGCTTCGCCTCGCAGTTCGTGGGGCATCTGCGCGGCGGGCTGGGCTATGCCAATGTGCTGTCCTCGACCATGTTCGCGGGGATCTCGGGCTCGGCGCTTGCGGACGCCGC
>JBAYSY010000030.1:0-39969 GCA_041675885.1 Gemmobacter sp.
GTCGCCGGTGGTGCGGATCAGGATGCCCTTTTCATAGGCGTCGAGGAACGCCTGGAAGGCGCGCTTGGTCGGCTCGCCCGGGATGCTTTCCAGTTCCACCGCGCCGATGAGCCCCATGTTGCGGATATCGATCACATGCGGCAGGCCCTTGAGCGAGTGGATCGCCTCCTCCCAATAGGGTGCAAGCTCGGCGCAACGCTCGAACAGCCCTTCCTCCTTGTAGGTCTCCAGCGTGGCTATCCCGGCGGCGGCGGCGATCGGGTTGCCGGAATAGGTGTAGCCGTGGAACAGTTCGATCAGGTGCTCGGCCCCGGTCATGAAGGCGTCGTGCACCTCGGCCGTGGTCAGCACCGCGCCCATCGGGATCACGCCGTTCGTGAGGCCCTTGGCGGTGGTGATCAGGTCGGGCTGCACGTCGAAATGCTGCGCCGCGAAGGCGGAGCCCAGACGCCCGAAGCCGGTGATCACCTCGTCGAAAATGAGCAGGATGCCGTGTTTCTTCGTGATTGCCCGCAGTTTTTCCAGATAGCCCTTGGGCGGCATGAGAACGCCGGTCGAGCCCGCCATCGGCTCGACGATCACCGCCGCGATGGTCTCGGCCCCGTGCAGTGCGACGATGCGTTCCAGATCGTCGGCGAGGTTCGCGCCATGTTCGGGCTGGCCCCTGGTGAAGGCGTTCTGGTCCGGCAGATGGGTGTGCGGCAGGTGATCGACCCCGGCCAGCAGGCTGCCGAACACCTTGCGGTTGTTGACGATACCGCCCACCGAGATGCCGCCGAAGTTCACCCCGTGATAGCCGCGTTCGCGCCCGATCAGCCTTGTACGCGCCCCTTCGCCCCGCGCCCGGTGCCAGGCGATGGCGATCTTGAGCGCGGTCTCGACCGACTCGGAGCCCGAGTTGGTGTAGAACACATGCTCCATCCCCGGGGGTGCGATGTCGATCAGCCGGTTGGCCAGTTCGAAGGCCGCCGGGTGGCCCATCTGGAAGGCGGGCGCGTAGTCGAGTTCCGCCGCCTGTTTCTGGATCGCCTCGGTGATCTTCGGTCGGCAGTGCCCGGCGTTGCAGCACCACAGGCCCGCGGTGCCGTCCAGCACCTGCCGCCCGTCGGCGGTGGTGTAATGCATGTCCTGCGCGCCCACGAACATGCGCGGCGCCTTCTTGAACTGCCGGTTCGCCGTGAACGGCATCCAGAAGGCCCGAAGATCGTTCGGGGCGGGTATACGGTCGAGCGCCATGGGTTCTCCCCCCTGTTCCCGGCGGCTGGCCGGGCATGTCGAAATTTTACCATTTGGTCAGACGCTATCAGAGCGCCCGGCCCAGTCAACAGTCAAGGAGAAGGCGCAGGCGGATGCAAGGGGGATTCCGGGGGGCGCGGGTATGAGCCGCTCATGGATCGGTTGGAAAATGGGCAAGGCCCTTGCGGAACAAAGCCGTTCCCACCCCCTTGCCCGGAATCAAGGCGCGCCAGCGCCGCCGGGCAGCGACCGACCGCTATTGCAATGTTGCGATACGCACAGGCGTCGGGGTATCCGGCACCATGAACTGCCAGACGACAACCGGCAGAAGCGGCCCCCGCGGTCGGCCGCTGCCCTCTGTCGTGACAGGGGATCAGCCGGGGCTTCCACCCGGCGCGGCTTTCGGCAAGACTGCGCCGCATGAGAACAGGACCGAAGATGAGCCCCCGCCCGCGCACCCGCATCCAGCAGAAGAATTCCGAAGCGATCCTCGATGCCGCGCTCGACGTGTTTTCGCGCCACGGCTTTCGCGGTGCCACGCTCGACCAGATCGCGACGACGGCGGGGCTGTCCAAGCCGAACCTGCTTTATTACTTCCCGTCGAAGAAGGCGATCCACGTGGCGCTTCTGTCGGCGCTGATGGACAACTGGCTGCAACCCCTGCGCGACCTCGACCCGGAGGCGGCCGACCCGGTGGCGGAACTGCTGGGCTACGTGCGCCGCAAGCTGGAGATGAGCCGCGACATGCCGCGCGAAAGCCGCCTGTTCGCCAACGAGATATTGCAGGGCGCGCCGCGCATGGGTCCGGCGCTCGAAAGCGAGCTGGCCGGGCTGGTGGCGGACAAGGCGCGGGTGATCGAAGGCTGGGCGGCGGAAGGGCGGATCGCGCCGGTGCATCCCAAACACCTGATCTTCTCGATCTGGGCGCTGACCCAGCATTACGCCGATTTCGACAGCCAGGTGCGCGCCGTGCTCGGCCCGGGCGAACCCGACCCCTATCCCGAAGCGGCGGTCTATCTCGACACGTTGTTCACCCGGCTGCTGGCCCGGTGACCGGCGGGCAAGGCAGACGGGCGGGGCAGGGGTCTTCCTTCCCCTTCCCCGCCTATTGCCGGTCCGCGCCGAACACGCCCATCACCTCGTTGAGGATACGCTGGGCGATGTCGGGTTCCTGTGCCTGCGGCCGCGGCACATGCTGCTGCGGTGCGTGACCCTGCGAATCGGCCGCGCCCGGCGGCAGCGGCGGCAGCCGGGGCTCGGGGACGATCTTGGGCAGCGGCCTTGCGGGCAGGCCCCGGTGGGCCCGCTCCATCACCTCTTTCCAGATTTCCGCCGGAAGCCCGGCCCCGGTCACGCCCGTAAGCGGGGTGTTGTCGTCATAGCCCATCCAGACGCCGGTCACGTAGTCGGCGGTAAAGCCCATGAACCACGCGTCGCGGGTTGACTGGGTGGTGCCGGTCTTGCCCGCCGCCTCGCGGCCATCGAGCCGCGCCCGCCCGCCGGTGCCGGAGTTGATGACCTCGATCAGCATGTAGGTGAGCAGCCGGGCCGCCTCCTCGCGGATCACCCGTTCGCCGATGCCGCCGCTTTGCCCGATCAGCGGCGTGCTGTCGCCCTGAAGCCGCAGTTCGATCAGCCCGTAGGGCGTGACCGACGAGCCGCCGTTGAGGATGCCGGCATAGGCCCCGGTCATCTCCAGCAGCGTCGATTCCGACACGCCGAGCGCCAGCGCGGGCCCGGCGGCCAGATCGCTTTCGATGCCGAACTCGGCCGCGACCCGGCGCACCAGATCGCGGCCCATCGCCTCGGATATCCGGACCGCGGGGACGTTGAGCGAACGTTTCAGCGCCTCGGTCAGGGTTACCACGCCGCTGAACTTGCGGTCGTAGTTGCGCGGCGACCATGGGCCGGAACCGGGGATGTTGATCGTCAGCGGCGTATCCTCGACGTAATCGGCGGGCGAATAGCCGAGGTCCATCGCCACCGCATAGACGAAGGGCTTGAAGGCCGATCCGGTCTGGCGCAGCGCCTGGGTGGCGCGGTTGAAGGCGCCCGACACCTGGGTGCGCCGCCCGCCGACCATCGCGCGCACCGCGCCGTCGGCCGACATCACCACTACCGCGGCCTGCGCGGTCGAGCCCTCGCGCACGCGGGTTTCGAACACATGCGCCAGCGCCTCCTCGGCGGCGCTTTGCAGGTATTGGTCCAGCGTGCTGTGGATGATCACGTCCTCGGTGGTGTTGCGGGTGAGGAAGGCGGGGCCGGATTCCATCACCCAGTCGGCGAAATAGCCGCCCGCCCGGGCCTCGGCGGCCTCGGACAGCCGGGCGGGGTTCGTGCGGGCCTGTTCGGCCTCGGCCATGGTCAGGTAGCCCTGTTCCTGCATCAGCCCGACGATGACATTCGCCCGCCCCTGCGCCCGGGCAAGGTTCGCGGTCGGCGCGAAGCGCGAGGGCGCGACCAGCAGCCCGGCCAGCATCGCCGATTCGGCCGGGTTCACCTGATTGGCCGACTTGCCGAAATAGCGTTGCGCCGCCGCCTCGAAGCCGCGCGCCCCCGCGCCGAGGTAGGCGCGGTTGAGGTAGATCGACAGGATCTCATCCTTGGAATAGCGCGCCTCCAGCGCCATGGCGTAGGGCACTTCCTTGAGCTTGCGCACGATGGTGCCGCGGCGGCAGTCGGCCTCGTATTCCGCCTCGGTCTCCCATGTCGCCCGGTCGTAGGGCACGCCGAGGCACAGCAGTTTCGCCACCTGCTGGGTGATGGTCGAGCCGCCGTGCCCCGAGAACGGCCCGCGCCCGGCCTGGAGGTTGATGCGGATCGCCCCCATGATGCCGCGCGGGCTGACGCCGAAATGGCCGTAGAAGCGGCGGTCCTCGGTGGCGATGATCGCGTTGCGCAGGTGGTCCGAGACGTTTCCGGCCTCGATCTGGCCGCCGAAGGTCTCGCCGCGCCAGGCGAAGACCTCGCCCTCGTGGTCCAGAAGCGTCACCGACCCGCGCGACCGCCCGTCGAGCAGATCGGTCAGCGGCGGCAACTGGCTGTAGAAATAGAAGGTGGCGCCGCCCAGAATCAGCGCAACCACCGCGGCGGCCCGCCATGTGACGCCCCAGATCAGCCGCAGCACCCAGCGGACAATCCGGCCGAAAAAGCCGAAGATGCCGCCGCCGCCCTTGCCGCTGCCGCGGCGCGGTGCCCGCCGGGGGGTGCGGCTGCGGGCGGATTTCAGCGTACTTGCCGGTTTGGCCGGTTTCTTCGCCGCCCCGCGTCTGGTGCCCCCGTGCCTGGCGCCCCCGCGCCGGTCCGCCACCAATGGCGGTCTTCCTCTGCCTGATCCGGCCATGTTCTGCCCGTCTGTTGCCGACTGCCTGTCGCGGTTTTGCCGGGCAGGATAGCCCGATGCGCGGGGAATGTGGAGTGCATCCACGCATGGGTTTTCCATTCGTGATCCGCCCGCAAAACAGGCATGGCGCGCGACTTGTGCAAATATTGTGCCGTTTTTCGGGAATTGCCCCCGTCCTGCCCCGCGCCTTCGTTGTGCCGCGCCTGCGAAGGCCGGTTTCTGGAGATGGCCCCGCTCAGGGGCCGCCTGGCAGGAAGAAGGAGGTAACGTGAAACTTATCATCGCAACGATCAGGCCGTTCAAGCTGGAGGAGGTGCGCGCGGCGCTGACCTCCATCGGCGTGCGCGGCATGATGGTGGCCGAGATCAGGGGCTTCGGCACCCAGTCGGGCCACACCGAAATCTACCGGGGTGCGGAATATGCCGTGAACTTCGTGCCCAAGGTCAGGCTGGAAACCGTCGTCCCCGATGCGATGGCCGATCAGGCCGTCGAGACGATCCGGAAAATCGTCCGGACCGGCAAGATCGGCGATGGCAAGATCTTTGTTCTGGATGTGGGCGCGGCGGTGCGGGTGCGCACCGGCGAGACCGGCGAAGACGCGCTTTGACCGGGCGGGCCGAGGGAAAGGGAAACACCTGATGAAATTCAACGGATATCACCTCATGGCTCCGGTGCTGGCGGCGCTGCCGTCCACGGGCCTAGCGCAGGGAACGGATGCGGCCGCGGAACTGGCCGGGGCAATCGCCGTGGCGGTGCCGACCGATCTCGTCTTCATCATGAACTCGTTCATCATGCTGATCGGCGGCTTTCTGGTGTTCTGGATGGCGGCGGGTTTCGCCATGCTGGAGACCGGGCTGGTGCGGTCGAAAAACGCTGCGATGCAACTGACGAAGAACGTCTCGCTCTTCGCTACCGCCTGCTTCATGTATTATCTGGTCGGTTATTCGGTCATGTATCCGGGTGACGCCTGGCTGATCGACGGGGTGTTCGGCCGTCTCGGCACCGCGGTGCTGGAGGCGGTGGGGATCGGCGCCGGGGCGGCGGACGACTATGGATACGCCTCGACCAGTTCCGATTTCTTCTTTCAGGTGATGTTCTGCGCCACCACCGCCTCGATCGTCTCGGGCACGCTGGCCGAGCGGATCCGGCTGTGGCCGTTCCTTGCCTTCAGCGTGGTGCTGACGGCGCTGATCTACCCGATACAGGCTTCGTGGCACTGGGGCGGCGGTTTCCTGGAGGCGGCCGGGTTCTCGGACTTCGCCGGTTCGACCACGGTGCATTCGGTGGGCGGCTGGGCGGCGCTGACGGGGGCGATCATCCTTGGCCCGCGTCTGGGCAGATACAAGGACGGCAAGGTGGTGGCCATGCCGGGCAGCAACCTGCCGCTGGCCACGCTGGGGACGTTCATCCTGTGGCTGGGCTGGTTCGGCTTCAACGGGGCGTCGCAACTGTCGCTGTCGTCGGTGGGCGATGCGGCCGACGTGGGGCGGATCTTCGCCAACACCAACGCGGGCGCGGCCGGGGGCGTGCTGGCGGCGCTGATCCTGACGCAACTCATCTACAGGAAGGTCGATCTGACCATGGTGCTGAACGGCGCGCTGGCGGGGCTGGTGTCGGTGACGGCCGAACCGCTGACCCCCTCGCTCGGGGCGGCGACGCTGATCGGCGGCGTGGGCGGCGCGATCGTGGTGCTTGCGGTGCCGCTGCTGGACAGGCTGAAGATCGACGATGTGGTGGGCGCGGTGCCGGTGCATCTGTTCGCGGGCATCTGGGGCACGATCGCGGTGGTGTTCACCAACAGCGCGGCAAGCCTTGGCACCCAGCTTTACGGCATCGTGGCGGTCGGGGCCTTCGTGGCGATCACCTCGGGTGCGGTCTGGCTGGCGATCAGGGCCGTCATCGGGCTGCGCGTCACCGGGGAGATCGAGATCGACGGGCTCGACAAGGGCGAACTGGGGATGGAAGCCTATCCCGACTTCACCAAGGGCTGACCGCCGGTCTGTCGCAATGCAAAGGCCCGGCCCGTGGGGGGCGGGCCTTTCGCATGACCCGCGTGGCGGGCCGGGGGCCTCCATCCGGTGTCGCGCGGGCGGCACGCTCGGGAGCCTCCGGCGGGGATATTTGTCGGGCAGAAGAAGGGCGGGGCGTTCCCCGCCGCCTTCGTCCGGCGGCAAATCCTTATGGAGGCGGGCGGTTTCCCCCCCCGCCACGGAAGGCCGATCCGACTTGCGCGGCTGTGCGCCGGGGCCTAGGTTTGTTGCGCCGGCACGGCACGGATGGCACGGACGGCACGGGGGGGACAAGGGTCATGCGCGATTTTCAGCTTCCGGGGCGGTCGGCTGTCTATGCGGCGAACGGCATGTGCGCGGCCTCGCATCCGCTGGCGGCCAAGGTGGCGATCGACCTGCTCATGGCCGGGGGCAATGCGGTGGATGCGGCGATCGGCGCGGGGGTGCTGCTGGGGTTCTGCGAACCGCATATGACCGGGATCGGCGGCGACTGTTTCGTGCTGGTGAAACCCGCGGACGAGGATCGGATCGTTGCGCTGAACGGGTCGGGCCGGGCGCCGGCGGCGCTCGATGCCGCCGAACTGCGGGCGCGGGGCCTTGCGAAGATGCCGCTTTACGGGATCGAGGCGGTGACCCTGCCCGGCGCCATCGACGCCTTCTGCCGCTTGTCGGCCGACCGCGGGCGGCTCGGGCTCGACCGGGTGCTGGCGCCCGCGATCCATTATGCCGAGGAAGGCGTTCCCGTCGGCCCCCGCACCGCCGCCGACCTTGCCGAGGTCACCCACCTTCAGGGCGTGGCGCGCGACTTCTTCCTGCCCGGCGGCACCGCCCCGAAGCCGGGCGACATCTTCCGCGCCCCCGGACAGGCCGAGGTGCTGCGCCGCGTCGCCCGCGAGGGAAGGGCGGGCTTCTATGAGGGCGAGGTGGCCGAGGACATGGTGGCCTCGCTGCGCGCGCTGGGCGGCGTGCATACGGCCGAGGATTTCGCCGCCACCGTCTGCGACTACACCGACCCCATCAGCGGCCCCTACCGGGGCGCGGAACTGATCGAGCACGCGCCGAACGGGCAGGGCGCGACCGCCAACCTGATGCTGAACATCCTTGCGCAGTTCGACCTTGCATCGCTCGACCCGTTCGGCGCCGCCCGGGCGCATCTGGAGGCCGAGGCGGCCAAGCTGGCCTATGACGCGCGCAACCGTTTCATCGCCGATGCCGGGCACACCACCCGGCTGGCACATATGCTGGCGCCCGAAACCGCCGCCCGGCTTGCCGCGCTGATCGACCCGAAACGCGCCATGCCCGACCCGGCGGCGCTCTCGGAATCCGTGCATCGCGATACCGTCTACCTGACGGTGGTGGACAGCGAGCGGATGGCGGTCTCGCTGATCTATTCGGTCTATCACGCCTTCGGCTCGGGGCTGGCGTCGTCGCGCTTCGGCATCGCCTTCCAGAACCGTGGCGCGGGTTTCACGCTGGAACCGGGCCACCCGAACGAGGCCGGGGGCGGCAAGCGGCCGATGCACACGATCATTCCGGCGATGCTGCGGGACGGGGAAACGCTGATGCCCTTCGGGGTGATGGGCGGATCCTATCAGCCCTGCGGCCATGCCCGCATGGTGTCGAACCTGTGCGATTACGGGATGGACCTGCAAACCGCGCTCGACGCGCCGCGCGCCTTTGCGGGACCGGAGGGGATGAAGCTGGAAAACGGCTATGCCGACGCGGTGCTGGCCGAACTGGCGGCCATGGGCCATGACGTGAAGCGGGCCGACGAACCCTTGGGCGGGGCGCAGGCGATTCGCATCCTTGACAGCGGGGTTCTGGAAGGCGCCTCGGACCCGCGCAAGGACGGCTGCGCGCTGGGCTACTAGGCGCCCGGCCCTAGTTGAGCTGGAACTGGAGCGGGTAGCGTCCGTCCTCGAAATCGCCGAACAGGTCGGGCAGGTCGGGATGGGTCACCGGCTCGCCGGTCTCGTCGAGCACAAGATTTTGCTCCGACACATAGGCCACGTAATAGCTCTGGTCGTTTTCCGCCAGCAGGTGATAGAATGGCTGATCCTTGGGCGGGCGGCTGTCCTCGGGGATCGCGGCATACCATTCGTCGGTATTGGCAAACATCGCATCCACGTCGAAGACCACCCCGCGAAACGGGTGTTTCCGGTGACGCAGCACCTGGCCCAGATGATATTTCGCGCATGTCGACAGCATAGGTGAAACCCCCTGCATGCTGTTACCGCTTCTGCGGGGGGCTTGTCCACGATTCAGGCGAAATTAAGGCGGAAACACTTTGTTCGGCTGTGGGATACGCCGGTGCTTTCAACTCACGGTTTCCTGATTGCGGTTTCTGGCTGTGGAAAGGGCGCGGGGGATTCCATCCGGCGCGCGTTTGGGATAGCCTTGCGCAAAACAATACGCGAGGGGCAGATGAGCAGACTTCTCCGCGCGTCGATCCTGTTGCTGGTTCTCGCCTCCTGCGGGGGCGACAGGTTTTCGGCGCCCCGCGATCTCGAAAATGCGTGCGCCATCGTCAACGAGCGTCCGCGTTACCATGCCGCGATGCAGGCCACTGAACGCCGCTGGGGCGTGCCGGTGCATGTGCAGATGGCGACGATCCACCAGGAATCGCGCTTCATCGGCAATGCCCGCACGCCGTTCCGCTATACGCTGGGGGTGATCCCGATGGGGCGGCAAAGCTCGGCCTATGGCTATAGCCAGGCGCTGGACGGCACGTGGGAGGAGTACCAGCAGGAAACCCGCAACCGCGGTGCCCGGCGCGACCGGATCCGGGATGCCACCGATTTCATGGGCTGGTATATGGACAAGACCGAAAAGACGCTCGGCATCCCCAAGGCCGACGCGCGCAACCAGTATCTGGCCTATCATGAGGGCCGCGGCGGCTATGCCCGGGGCAGCCACAACGCGAAACCCTGGCTGATCAACGTCGCTGCGCGGGTGGCCGACCGGGCCGAGACCTACCGGGTGCAACTGGCAGGCTGCGGGCGGCGCCGCTAGGGGCGGTGGGCGGCGGGGCCTGTGCGCGGCAACCGCATCCGGCCCGGCCGGGTCTCGTCTGTGCGTCTCCGCGCGGCCCCCATGCGCCCCTGCTGATGGTTCCCCTTGCCGAATCCGGCTAGAAAGGGGGTACGCCTCGGGCAGGCGCAGCCGAAGGAGGGCAGCATGGGCCAACTCGTCAACGGCATCTGGTCGCGCGACTGGTATGATACGGAATCGACCGGCGGGGCCTTCGTGCGCGACACCGCGCGGTTCCGCAACTGGATCACCCCCGACGGTGCGCCGGGGCCTTCTGGCGAAGGCGGCTTCGAGGCCGGGGCCGGGCGCTATCACCTCTATGTCTCCTATGCCTGTCCCTGGGCGCACCGGGTTCTGATCTTCCGCGCGCTCAAGGGGCTTGAGCCGCTGATCGGCGTCTCGGTGGTGCATCCCGACATGCTGGACGAGGGCTGGACCTTCGCCACCGATTTCCCCGGCGCCACCGGGGACGACCTGCACGGCCTGCCCTTCCTGCGCGACATCTATCTGCGGGCGCTGCCGGACTGTTCCGGCCGGGTGACGGTGCCGGTTCTGTGGGACAAGATGCGCGGGACCATCGTCTCGAACGAAAGCGCCGAGATCATCCGCATGTTCAACAGCGCCTTCGACGGGCTGACCGGCAATACGGCGGATTACTGCCCGCCCGACCTGCGCGACGAGATCGACGCCCTCAACGCCCGTATCTACGACAGGGTGAACAACGGCGTCTACAAGGCCGGTTTCGCCACCGCGCAGGAACCCTATGACAAGGCGGTCGGGGCGCTGTTCGAGACGCTCGACTGGCTGGAAGACCGCCTCGCCACCCGCCGCTGGCTGGCGGGCGAGCGGCAGACCGAGGCCGACTGGCGCCTGTTCACCACATTGGTGCGGTTCGATGCGGTCTATCACACGCATTTCAAATGCAACCGGCGGCTGATCGCCGGTTATCCGAACCTCCGGGGCTGGACCCGCGAGCTTTACCAGCACCCGGGCGTGGCCGAAACCGTGCGGATGGACCACATCACCCGGCACTACTACTACAGCCACGCCACGATAAACCCGCACCGGATCGTGCCCATTGGCCCGGCCCCCGATTTCACCGCACCGCACGGCCGGGGCTGAGGCGCGGCCGGCCGGGCAGGGGGGCCGTCTGCCTCCCTCTTGCGCCTGACGGCGCAAATATACTGCGCAATAGAGGGCAGCGGCCGACCGCTGCCCGGCGGCGCTGACGCGCCTTGATGCCGGGCAAGAACCGCGCTCCGGACTCCCTGCCCCCTACCGACCAACACGCAAGACAGACATCACCTGAAAATATCCCCGCCGAGCGGGGCACGTTTCAGCCGTGAACGGGCGCGCCCCGTGGGCGCCCCGGATCGCCGCGCGCAAGCGCGGCGCCGGGCCCGGGGCCTCCCCGCCCCGGCTGTCTCGTGGCGGGAGGGGCTTGCCCTGTGGCCTGTCCCTGATACAGCTTTGCGACAGAAGGTTTTCCCAGAGGATCCCCGACGTGCCCGAGCGCGTGTCTCCTTTCGCCCCGTTCCGTCATGGCACCTTCCGCCATTTGTGGATGGCCACCCTCGCCTCCAATTTCGGCGGTCTGGTGCAGGCGGTGGGCGCGGCGTGGATGATGACCACGCTGACCGATTCCGCCAGCATGATCGCGCTGGTGCAGGCATCGACCACGCTGCCGGTGGTGCTGTTCTCGCTTGTTGCCGGGGCGCTTGCGGACAATTACGACCGTCGCCGTATTCTGCTGGTGGCGCAGGGGTTGATGCTTGTCGTCTCGGCGGGGCTTGCCGCCTGTGCCTGGGCCGGGGTGCTGACGCCCTGGCTGCTGCTGGCGTTCACCTTCATGGTCGGGATGGGGGTCGCGCTCAACAATCCGTCCTGGCAGGCGACGGTGGGCGATATCGTCCCGCGCGAGGACCTGCCGGGGGCGGTCGCGCTGAATTCCATGAGCTTCAACCTGATGCGCAGCATCGGTCCGGCGCTGGGCGGCGTGATCGTGGCCACGGCGGGCGCGGCGGTCGCCTTCGCGGTCAATGCGGTCAGCTACATCCCGCTCGTCTGGGTGCTCTTGCGCTGGAAGCCCGCCCCGCGCGAGCGCCGCCTCCCGCGCGAGCCGATGGGCCTCGCGGTCTCGGCCGGGCTGCGCTACGTGGCGATGTCGCCGAACCTGCTGCGGGTCATGGTGCGCGGCTTCCTGTTCGGCCTTGCCGCGATCGGGGTGCTGGCGCTCATGCCGCTGATCGCCCGCGATCTGCTGGGCGGCGGCGCCGAACTGTTCGGCATCCTGCTGGGCTGTTTCGGCTTCGGCGCCATCGGCGGCGCGCTGGCCAACACCCTCCTGCGTGAACGGCTGAGCAACGAATGGATCGTGCGCGGCGCAAGCCTTGCCTTCGCGGTCTCGGCGCTGGGGCTGGGGCTCAGCTCCAATGCCTGGCTGAGCGCCCTGCTGATCCTGCCTGCCGGGGCGGCCTGGGTGCTGGCGCTGTCGCTGCTCAATGTTTCGGTGCAGCTGGGGACGCCGCGCTGGGTGGTGGGGCGGGCGATGGCGCTTTACCAGACCGCGACCTTCGGCGGCATGGCGCTGGGAAGCTGGGTCTGGGGGCTGGTGGCCGAGGGCGCGGGGGCCGGCGGGGCGCTGATGATCTCGGCGGTGGTGCTGGTCGCGGGTGCGCTGGCCGGGCTGTGGTTCGCGCTTCCGGCCTTCGGCACGATCGATCTCGACCCGCTCGACCGGTTCCGGGAACCTTCGCTGCGGCTTGACCTGCGGGCGCGCAGCGGGCCGATCATGGTGATGGTGGATTACGAGATCGACCAGAAGGACGTGCCTGCCTTCCTCGACATCATGGCCGAGCGGCGGCGCATCCGCCTTCGCGACGGGGCGCGGCAATGGACGCTGCTGCGCGATCTCGAACTGCCCGACCAGTGGACCGAGACCTATCACGTGGCGACATGGGAGGAATACCTGCGCCACAACCTGCGCCGCACCAAGGGCGACGCGCAGAATTACGAACGCCTGCTGGGGCTGCACCGCGGCCCCGACCGGCCGCACGTCCACCGGATGATCGAACGCCACACCGTGCCGGTGCGCGACGATACGCCGTTGAAACCGCATCCCGAACTGCCCGGCGTGTGACGCCACGTCCCCATGGTCGGGCGGCGGGTGCGGCGGTTATGGTCCGGACGAACAGCACGGAAAGGGGCAGAGAGAGCAATGGCGATACCTGGACAATTCGAGGGACGGCTGAAACTGCCCGCCATCGTGGCGCCGATGTTTCTGGTTTCGGGTCCTGATCTTGTGGCCGAATGCTGCAATGCCGGGCTGGTCGGCACCTTCCCCGCGCTCAACCACCGCACGACCGAGGGGTTCCGCGGCTGGATCCACGAGATCCGCGCCCGGCTCAAGCCCGATGCCGCGCCCTTCGGCGTCAACCTGATCGTCCACAAGACCAACCCGCGGCTGGAGGCCGATCTTCAGGTCTGTATCGAGGAGCGGGTGCCGCTGGTCATCACCTCGCTCGGGGCGGTGCCGGAACTGGTCTCGCGGGTGCATGGCGCGGGCGGGCTGGTGTTCCATGACGTGATCAACGCCCGCCACGCGCAGAAGGCGGCCGAGGCCGGGGTCGATGGCATCATCGCCGTCAGTGCCGGGGCCGGGGGCCATGCGGGCACGCTGAGCCCCTTCGCGCTGGTCGAGGAAATCCGCGCGGTCTTCGGCGGAACCGTCGTGCTGGCGGGGGCGATCAACAGCGGCGCGCAGGTGCTGGCGGCGCGGGCGATGGGTGCCGACATGGCCTATCTCGGCACCCGCTTCATCGCGACCGCGGAGTCGATGGCCCCCGACGCCTACAAGCGGATGCTGGTCGCCTCGCGCGCCGCCGATGTGCTTTATACCCCGGCGATCAGCGGGGTGGCGGCGAACTTCCTGCGCCCGAGCATCGTTCAGGCCGGACTGGACCCGGACAACCTGTCCACCCATGGCACGCTTGACATGGCGAATGAGGCGAAAGCCTGGAAAACCGTCTGGTCGGCGGGGCACGGCGTCGGCTCGATCCACGACATCCCGCCCGCCGGGGCGCTGTGCGAGCGGCTGGTGGCGGAATACGCCGCGGCGCGGGCGGCGCTGTAGCGGCGGGGATGCGGGGGCCTGATCGGGGCACCCTCCTTCTTGCCCGGCGGCGCGCCTGCCCGTGACCGGCTGCGGCCCTCCGTCCCCCCTGAAATCCCGGCAAGACTGGACAAGCCCGGCCCGATCGGGTCCGATGCGGGATGCATGACAGGCGCCGCGAAGGGCGCCGCGCAGCGGCCCGGGCGGGTCGCGGGGGGAAGATGGACTCAATCCTGGTTGTCGTCACGCTTTACCTGGTGCAGTTCGGGCTGATCGCCCGGGCACTTCTGCGTGAGGCGCTGGCCCCTCCCGTCCGCCTCGCCTGGGTCATGGTGATCGCCGCGCTGCCAGTCGTCGGTATCCTCGCCTATCTGCTGTTCGGCGAGATCCGGGTCCGCCGTGCCAAGGCCCAGCGGATGCGCGAGGTCCGGCACCAGCTTATCGCGGCCTGGGGGCGGGATGAGGTTCTGCCGCCCCTGCCGCCGGCCGCCGATCCGGCCTTCGCCGCCGGGCAGGCCACCGGGGGGATGCCGCCGGTCGAAGGAAACCGCGCGCTTCTGCTGCCCGAAGGCGATGCGATGATGGACGACGTGATCGACCATATCGACGCGGCGCGCGACCATGTGCACGTGCTGTTCTACATCTGGCTGCCCGACAACACCGGCGCCCGCATGGCCCGGGCGCTGATCCGCGCCGCGCGGCGCGGCGTGGCCTGCCGGGTGCTGGTGGACGACCTGGGTTCACGCGCGCTGGTGCGCTCGTCCCTCTGGCCGGACATGATCGGGGCCGGGGTGAATCTGGTGCGGGCCTTTCCGCTGGGCAACCCGTTCATCAAGCTTTTGTTCGAGCGTATGGACGTGCGCAACCATCGCAAGATCGTGGTGATCGACAACCGCGTGACCTGGTGCGGCAGCCGCAACTGCGCCGATGCGGCCTTTCTGGTGAAGGCGAAATACGCCCCCTGGGTCGATGTTCTGCTGCGCTTCGAGGGGCCGGTGGTGCGGCAGAATCAGGCGGTGTTCCTCCAGGACTGGATGACCTACCAGCACGAGGATCTGAGCGCGCTTCTGGCCGATGCGCCCGAGGCGGGGCCCGAGGCCGGGGAAGGCGGCTTCACCGCGCAGGTGATCGCCTCGGGTCCGGACCAGAGCCTGACCGGCCTCTCGGAAACCATGTGCGCGATGATGTATGGCGCGCGTGAGCGGCTGACCGTCACCACCCCCTATTACGTGCCGAACATCGCGCTGCACACCGCGCTTTGCGCCGCCGGGATGCGCGGGGTCGAGGTGACGCTGATCGTGCCCGCGCGCAACGACAGCCGCATCGTCGCCGCCGCGAGCGAGAGCCTTTATTCCGGCCTGCTCGAATCCGGGGTGCGGATCATGGCTTTCGACGACGGGGTGATCCATTCCAAGATCATGACGGTTGACGGGCGGCTGACGCTGGTCGGTTCCGCGAATGTCGATCACCGCAGCTTCGACCTGAACTATGAGAACAACATCCTGCTCGACTGCCCGCGGACCACCGCCGAACTGGACGAACGGCAGCAAAGCTATGTCGCCCGCGCGCAAGAGATCACGCTGGAAGACGTGACGGGCTGGTCGATCCCGAGGCGCATCCGCAACAACATGGTGGCGCTGGCCAGCCCGTTGCTTTGAACGCCCGCTGTCTTGACCGCTACCAGCGGTCGAGCGCGGCCTCGTCCTCGTCCCTTGCGGCGACCCATCCGGTGCCCTTCGCGGTCACCTCCTTCTTCCAGAACGGCGCGCGGGACTTGAGGTAGTCCATCAGGAACTCGGCCGCGGCAAAGGCGTCGGCCCGGTGCGGGGCGGCGGTGGCGACCATCATGATCATCTCGCCCGGCGCCAGCACCCCGTGCCGGTGGATCACCAGTGCGCCGGTCAGCGACCAGCGCGCCACCGCCTGTGCCGCCATGTCGGAAAGCGCGCGTTCGGTCATGCCGGGGTAATGCTCGATCTCCATCCGTTCGAGCCCGCCTTCGGTGTCGCGCACGATGCCGGTGAAGGTCACCACCGCCCCCGCGCCCGCCTGCGCGGCGGCGAACCCCGCGGCCTCGGCGGCGAAGTCGAAGGGTTCGGACTGGACCCGGACGGACATTCTGCCCCCGATCAGCCGCCGGTCATCGGCGGAAAAAAGGCCACCTCGCGCACACCCGCCAAGGGGGCGTCGAATTCCGCCAGTTCCTGGTCCAGCGCCACCCGCAGCGCGGAAAGGTCGGCGAAGGCGGCGGCGTAGCGATCTTCGCGGCCGCGCAATTCCGTGACCAGCCCGGTCACGGTGGCGGCCGAGGTCTCGACCTGTTCGCGCGGCAGGCCGATGCGTTCGCGCACCCAGGCGAAATAGAGCACGTCGAGTGTCATTCCGGTTCATCCCTCAACAGCGGGATCGCCTTGCGGAAATAGTCCCAGCCGGTGATGAAGGTCAGCACCGCGGCGATCCAGATCAGCACCAGCCCCGCGCCGGTTGCAAAGGCGGCGACCGAGGGGCCGGGCGGCATCTCGCCCTCGCCCGCGCGGGGGGGGCTGCCTGCTTCGATATAGGCCAGTCCGGTCCCGAGGAAAAGCACCGCGATCGCCACCATCTGCGCCGTGGTCTTCCACTTGGCCAGCGGCGTGACCTTCAGCACCCCGGCCCGGTCGCCCAGATATTCACGCAGGCCCGAAACGAACACCTCGCGGAACAGGATCACCGTGGCGGGCAGGATCAGCCAGGGGTTCATGCCGGAATAGCCGGTGATCACCATGAGCGCGATCAGCACCATCGCCTTGTCGGCGATGGGGTCGAGCATGGCGCCGATCCGGCTTTCCTGTTTCCACAGCCGGGCAAGATAGCCGTCGAAGAAATCGGTGACCGCCGCGCCGATGAACAACGCCAGCGCGAACCAGTCGGCCCAGGGCCGGTTGAAATAGAGAAACATCACCGCCACGCCGGGCGCGGCGAGCAGGCGGAGAGTGGTGAGGATATTCGGGATATTCCAGCGCATGGCCTTCTCTAGGCCATTTCTCCTGCCGGGGGGAAGGGGGTTCGATGGGACGGTGACCCCCGGCCTCACCCTGCGGAGCCGGGACGGAACCGGGGCATCTTCTTACTTGCCCGGAACAGCCGCGCCAGCGGCCCGGGCAGCGGCCGACCGCCCGCACGGGCGACCGCTCCTGCAACGCTGCGGCATGCACATAGGCCGGGGGTATTCGGCGCGATAAACTGCCAGATCACAGGTGTTGCAGCGGCCCCCCGCGGCCGACCGCTGCCCTCTGTCGTGAAGGGGAGCGGGCCGGGGAGGGGCGGGGCGGCGGGCGGAATCGCCCGCCCCGCGCCGTGTCCGCGCCGACTCTACCCCCGGTCGTGGAAGAAATCGTGGATCTTGCGGGCCAGCGCGCCGGAGATCCCCTCGACCGCCTCCAGATCGGCCAGGCCCGCCCGGCTCACCGCCTTGGCCGAGCCGAAATGCGCCAGCAGCGCCCGTTTGCGCGCCGCGCCCACGCCGGGGATCTCGTCCAGCGGCGTTGCCCCCACCGCCTTCGCCCGTTTCGCCCGATGCGCGCCGATGGCGAAGCGGTGGGCCTCGTCGCGCAGCCGCTGGATGAAGTAGAGCACCGGATCACCCCGCCGCAGCGCCATGACCGGCTGGCCGGGACGGTGGAACTCTTCCTTGCCCGCGTCGCGGTCCACCCCCTTGGCGACGCCGACGAAGGGCAGGCCCTCGACCCCGAGATCGGCCATGACCGCCGCCACCGCCGAGACCTGCCCGGCCCCGCCGTCGATCAGCAAGAGGTCGGGCCAGCCCGGCCCCTCGCGGTCCGGGTCTTCCTTCAGGAGCCGGGTGAAGCGGCGGGTCAGCACCTCCTTCATCATGGCGAAGTCGTCGCCGGGGGTCAGCGCCTCGCCCCTTATGTTGAACTTGCGGTATTCGGCCTTGGCGAACCCCTCGGGCCCGGCGACGATCATCGCCCCCACCGCATCGCTGCCCTGGATATGGCTGTTGTCGTAGACCTCGATCCGCCGGGGGGGCGCGGCAAGGCCGAAGGCGTCGGCCAGCCCGGCCAGCAACCTTGCCTGCGCCGTCGATTCCGCCAGCCTGCGGCCGAGGCTCTCGCGCGCGTTGCGGGCGGCGTTCTCCACCAGTTCGGCCTTTTCGCCGCGCTTCGGCACCGCGATTTCCACCTTGCGCCCGGCGCGTTCCGACAGCAGTTCGGCCATCAGGTCCGGGTCGTCGATCGGATGCGACAGCAGGATCAGCCGCGGCGGCTGTTTCCCGTCGTAGAACTGGCCGAGGAAGGCTTGCAGGATTTCCGCCTCCTCCGCCCCCGCGCCGGTGCGGGGGTAGAAGTCGTTGTTGCCCCAGCTTTGATGCGCGCGGATGAAGAACACCTGCACGCAGGCCTGCCCGCCCTCGATATGCACGGCGATCACATCGGCCTCGGTCACGCCGCGCGGGTTGATGCCCTGCGCGCTCTGCACCGCGGTCAGCGCCTTGATCCGGTCGCGCAGCGCGGCGGCGCGTTCGTATTCCATCGCTTCGGCGGCCTCGGCCATGGCCTCGGCCAGTTCCGCCTGGATATGCGTGGTGCGGCCTTCGAGGAACCGTCGCGCATCGCGCACCAGCCCGGCATAATCGGCCTCGGAGATCAGGCCGACGCAGGGCGCGGCGCAACGCTTGATCTGGTAGAGCAGGCAGGGCCGGGTGCGGCTGGCGAAGACCGCATCGGAACAGGTGCGCAGCAGGAACACCTTCTGCATCTGGTTCAGCGTCCGGTTCACCGCCCCCGCCCCGGCGAAGGGGCCGTAGTAATGCCCCGGGATCGCGCGCCGCCCCCGGTGCTTGGTCAGCAGCGGAAACGGGTGGTCGGCGGTGATCAGGATATGCGGAAAGCTCTTGTCGTCGCGCAACAGCACGTTGTAGCGCGGCTTCAGCTGCTTGATCAGGTTCTGCTCCAGGAGCAGCGCCTCGGTCTCGGTCCGCGTGGTCAGGAACATCATCGAGGCGGTCTCGCGGATCATCCGGGCGATCCGCGCCGAATGGCCGGTGGGCCGGGCGTAGCTCGAGACCCGCGCCCTCAGGTTGCGCGCCTTGCCGACGTAGAGCACCCGGTTCCCGGCATCCAGCATCCGGTAGACCCCGGGCGAGCCGTCGAGCCCGCGCACCAGCCGGGCGATCAGCGCATGGCCGGTGTCCGCCGCCGCTTCACCTTCCGGGGCGCTGCCGTCGTTCGTGTCACCGGGTTCATGGGCGCTGTCGTCGATCATTCCGTTCCCCCTGCGATTCCCCCCCTCGGGCTGCAACCATAGCGCCCCGGAAGCAAGTGGAAACCTGTCCACGGTTTCTGTGGATAACTTTGGTGACAACTATCAGGGGCAGAAGATTTTCCCTTGTTTCCGGCCCACTTCGTCGAACTGCCTAAAAAACAGGCAGTCCGATAACGCCCTGAAATAAAGGTATATTTTTTCTGCATTCAGGCAAGTACATGAGATTCATAACAGAATCGAAACGGTTTCGTGAACGGGGGGCCCAAGGTGGACAAGTCAAGGCCCGAAGGCGCCGCAGGGCTATTCCGGCCCCAGCACGTCGGGGGTGCGCCAGCCCAGATGCTGGCCGCCATCGACACACAGCAACTGCCCCGTGACGGCGGGCGCGTCGAGGAAGTAGCCCAGCGCCGCGGTCACGTCGGCGGGGTTCGCGCCGCGCCCCAGCACGGTGGCGGCGCGCTGGCGGGCGAAATGGTCCGGGCTCTGGCGGGCGCCGATCAGGGTCGGGCCGGGACCGATCGCGTTGACCCGTATCGCCGGGGCCAGCCCCTGCGCCGCGGTGCGGGTGAAGGCCCAGAGTGCCATCTTGGCGATGGTATAGGTCATGAACTCGGGCGTCGGCTTCAGCACCCGCTGGTCGATCATGTTGACGACCAGCGCCCGGGCCACCGGCTCCCCCGCCGCATCGGTGCCCGGCGCCGGGGCCTGCGCCGCGAAGCACTGCGTCAGCACGAAGGGCGCGCGCAGGTTCGATTCCATATGCCGGTCCCAGCTTTCGCGGGTGGCGGTCTCCAGCCGGTCGTATTCGAAGATCGAGGCGTTGTTCACCAGCAGGTCGAGCGGCCCGCCCAGCCCCTCCGCCGCGCGCCCGACCAGCCCCTGCGTCGCGCCCTCGTCCAGCAGGTCGGCCCCGAGCGTGACCGCCCTGCGGCCCCCGGCCCGGATTTCCGCCGCGACCTCTTCGGCCCCGGCTTCCGACGCCGCGTAATGCACCGCCAGGTCGAAACCCCGCCCGGCAAGGTATAGCGCCATCGCCCGCCCGAGCCGATGCGCGGCCCCCGTGACCAGTGCGCGGCGGGTCATCCCTTGCCCTTCGTGCAGTCGCACGGCCCCTTGCCGATCCGGTAGCGCCCGCAGCGCGGGCAGTTCAGCTTCCGTTTGCGGCCGATGCCGACCTGACGGCCCAGCCAGCCGAGCCGGCCGAACATCGCCACGACCACGATCAGGATCAGGAATATGGTAACGGCCTTGACCATGCTAAAGGCCGTATCGCGCCCAGAGCGCGCGCTCCTCGGCCGCATCCACAATCGCCCCGGCCGCCTCCGCCGCCGCGATCCCGGGCCGCAGCCGCGACAACAGCGGCCGCCGCGCCTTGTGCGGGACCAGCCGCACCTTGTCGCCGTAGATTTCCTTCAGCTTGGGCACCGGATGGGCGATCCCGTCGGCAAGGCCCAGCCCCACCGCCTGCGCGCCGACCCAGATGTCGCCCTCGAACAGCGCCACCTCCTGCGACAGCCGTTCGCCGCGCCGGGCCTTCACGTGGGCGATGAAGTTCTCGTGGATCGGCCCCATCAGCGCCTTGAGCCGGGCCACGTCCTCGGGCTTTTCCGGCTGGAACGGGTCGTTCATGCTCTTCGACTTCCCGGCCGTGTAGACCCGCCGCTCGATCCCGTGCCGGGCCAGCAGGTCGTGAAAGCCGAACGAGGCTGCGATCACACCGACCGATCCCACCACCGAATTCGCATCGACCCAGATGTGATCCGCCGCACAGGCCAGCCAGTAGCCGCCCGAGGCCGCCACGTCCTCGACGAAGGCATGGACCGGCACCCGCCGTTCCTCGGCCAGCCGCCGGATCCGCGCGGCAATGAGCGCCGACTGCACCGGCGAGCCGCCGGGCGAATTCACGATCAGCGCCACCGCCCTGGGCTTGCCCGCCCGGAAGGCGCGCTCGATCAGCGGGGCCAGCGCCTCGTCGCTCATGCCGGCGCCGAAGCGGCCCGCACCGCCGATGGCGCCGCTCAGACGGATCACCGCCACCCGGGGCGCGCCGCGAAAGAAGGGGAAAAACCGGCTCATGCCCCCTGACATAACGTGCCCGGCCCGGCCGAACAAGGCGCCGCCGCCTGCCGCGCTTGCCCTTCCCCCGACTTCATCTTGCCGGCAAATACTCCCGCCGGAGGCTCCCCCGCCCGGCCACGGGCGCAAACGGAAATTCGGCTCCCGGGGGCGGCCATGGGCCGCCCGCCTACCGCGCCCGGCCGGTCAGCAGGTCCGACAGCACCACCGGCCCCGCCTCGCCCGCCAGCCGCGCGCGGTAGATCACCAGCGATTCCGCCACCCGCATGATGTAGTTGCGGGTCTCGGCGAAGGGCACCGCCTCGATCCAGGCCACCGGGTCGGCGCCCTCGGCGCGCGGGTCGCCCAGCGTGCCGATCCATGTCCGGGGTCGCCCCGGCCCGGCGTTGTAGCCCGCCGCGACCAGCGTCAGCGCCGGGCCGAACTCCTCGATCAGCCCGGCCAGATAGGCGCTGCCCAGCGTCGCGTTATAGGCCGGGTCGCTCAGCAGCCGTCCGGCCTCGTAAGGGAGCGACAGTTGTTCGGCCACCAGTTGCGCCGTGCCCGGCATCACCTGCATCAGCCCGCGTGCGCCCGCCGGGCTGATCACCGCCGGGTCGAATTCGCTTTCCCGCCGGGCGATGGCCAGCGCCAGCGCCCGCTCCACCGCCAGCCCCTCGGGCAGGGCATCCGCGACCGGGAAATAGGCGCGCGGCAGGATCACCCCGCGCGCCGCCGCCTGTTTCGCCACCTGAAGCGCGAAGTTCGGCTCGCCGATCGCCAGCATCAGGTCGGCCAGCGGGCCGAGTTCGGCGTCGGCAAGCCCCTCGGCCAGATGCAGCACGAAGCGCCGCGCCAGCCCCCGGTCGCCCGCGCGGTGCAGCATCAGCGCCGCCTCCATCACCGGGGAGCGCATGAACCCGGCCGCCCGCCAGTCGGGGAAGGTCTCGCCGCCCAGAAGCGCGGGGTCGAGCGCGATCCCGGCCCGTTCCGCCGCCAGCAGCCCGTAGAACGCCGTCTGGTGCCCGGCGGCGCGGGTAAAGGCCGCGCGCGCGGCGTCGCTGCGGCCCGCCGCTTCCTCGGCCCGGCCCTCCCAGTAGAAGGCGCGCGACAGGCTGATCGGGCTCGACACCCCCGCCGCCAGCGCCCGGAAATGCGTGAGCGCCCGATCGGGATCGCGCATCCCGGTCAGTGCCACATAACCCGCGAGGAATTCCAGATCGGCGAAGGCCGCGCCGCCGCTCAGGTGGTGGTTCGCGGCCAGCTCATAGGCCAGCGCGGCCTCGCCCGCCCGCATCTGCCCGCGCACCAGCGCGATGCGCCGCGCAGCCCAGGCGGCGGGCCGGCCAAGCGCCCCGGCCCCGGCGCTGTGCTCGCGTAGCAGCGCGATGGCGTCCTCGGTTCGGTCGCGGCGCATCCGCCACTCGAACCGCTCATGCGCAAGGCCGGGGTCGGTCGCCAGCGCCTCGGGCACCGCCGCGATCAGCACATCCACCCCGGCGGTATCGGCCCGCAGCGCCAGCCGTGCCTCGGCCAGCCTGCGCCGGTCCTCCGGGACGCGCGGCAGCATCCGCCGCGCCGCCTCGCCATGGCCGTCCCACAGCATCCGGTCGAGCCTTGCGACGTGATGCGGCCGCAGCGAAGCGCCGTAGAGTGCGAGGATCGCAGCCTCCTCCTCCTCGCCCAGCGGCATGGTCTGCCACAGCCGCAGCGCCTCGGCCCCGGCTTCGGCATCGCGGCCCGCGCCGCGCAGGGCGCGGATCAGCGCGAGGCCGCCCTGGGCGGTCGCCGGGCGCGCCCCGTCGAAATAGGCGATCACCCGCGAAGGGGTTTCCGAGCGCGCCACCGCCACCTCGCCCCGGCGGTGCAGCCAGTCGAGACCGGGCCAGTCCGGGCGGCGGGCAAGGAAGCCCTCGTAATCGCCAAGTCGCCCCTCGCCCGCCCGCAGCCGCTGCCATTCGACGATATCGGCGGCGACCGCCCCGCCCGGGCGGGCGGCCGTGGCGGCCCCCTCCCAGTCCTGCGCGGCGGACCGGGCCAGCGCGGCCCGCAGCGCCGCCGGATCGGCGGTCGCAGGGGCGGGCAGCAGCGCGAGGCAGAGCGCGAGACAGAGCACGGGGGCGGGCAGCCAGCACCCGGCGCGAAGGCGGGGCAGGGCGAACGGGCGGGGGGGAAGGGGCGCGGACATGGCGCGACAGTGCCCGCGCGCCGCCGCCGCCGCAATACACAAGCACGCCAGCCGGGATCAGCCGCCCGCCTGCACCGCGCGCAGCACCGCCAGCGCCCGGTCGGCCATTCCGGCGGGCACGAAGATGTGATCGTGGTGAAAGGCCGCCACCACGTTGCAGGGAATGCCCGCCCGTGCCAGCGCCCCGGCCACCGCCGCCGTCAGCCCCACGCCCTCCAGCGCCGAATAGACCCCCAGCGTGATCCGCCGCATCGGCTGCGTGCAGTCGAATCCCCGCGCCTGCGCGACATCGAGGGGCAGGATCGCGCTCACCCCCTCGGCCTCGCGGAACATGCCGGTCGCGAGCGGGGCGAGCGCGGGCCAGTCACCCTCGGCCACGGTGCAGAACACGTAGTCGCCGCCCTCGGGCAGCGGGGTCATGCCCGCGATCATCGCGGCGGGGTCGGAGACGGTGCGCATCGCGGCAGTCTGGCAGTTCCCTGTGCCCGCGTCCATCGGCCCCGCTTGGCAAGGCCGCGCGGTGGATATAGAAGGCGCCGTCCGCCGTGGCGTCCTTCGCGCCGGGGGCGGTCGTCCAGACAGACAAACAAGGAGAGCGTGTCATGTTCCGAGGGTCCCTTCCCGCGCTGGTGACGCCGTTCAAGGACGGCGAACTGGATCTGGACACGCTCAGGAAACTGGTGGACTGGCAGATCGCCGAAGGGTCCTCGGGCCTTGTGCCGGTGGGCACGACGGGGGAAAGCCCGACGCTCAGCCATGCCGAACACGGGAGGGTGATCGAGGCGGTGGTCGAGGCCGCCGCCGGCCGGGTGCCGGTGATCGCCGGGGCGGGCTCGAACGCGACCGCCGAGGGGATCGGGCTGGTGCGCCATGCCGAGAAGGTGGGCGCCGACGCGGTGCTGGTGGTGACGCCCTATTACAACAAGCCGACCCAGGCCGGGATGATCGCGCATTTCACCGCGATCCACGATGCCTGTTCGCTGCCGATCGTGATCTACAACATCCCCGGCCGTTCGGTGGTGGACATGCTGCCCGAGACCATGGCGGAACTGGCGAAGCTGCCGCGCATCGTCGGCGTCAAGGACGCCACCGGCAGGATCGAGAGGGTGAGCCAGCAGCGCGCGCTTTGCGGCCCCGGTTTCATCCAGCTTTCCGGCGAGGACGCGACCGCGCTCGGCTTCAACGCCCATGGCGGGGTGGGCTGCATCTCGGTCACGGCCAATGTCGCGCCGCGTCTGTGCGCGGAATTCCAGGCGGCGACGCTGGCGGGGGACTACGCCAAGGCGCTGGAATACCAGGACCGGCTGATGCCGCTGCACGAGGCGATCTTTATCGAGCCGGGGCTTGCCGGGGCGAAATACGCGCTGTCGGTGCTGGGCCTGTGCGCCGGGGAGGTGCGGCTGCCGATCGTCCCGGTGACCGACCCCACGCGGGAGCGGATCCGCGCCGCCATGCGCCACGCCGGGCTGATCAACTGACGGGAAAGGGCGGCTCCCGCCCCCTTGTGGCGCGCTTTCGCGCGCGACAAGGCGTTGGGCCCGGCCGCGCTGACGCGCGGCGAAACAGCGATTCAAGTCGCGCGCTTGCGTGCGTGATTAAACCTTGATTCATGCCGCGCTTGCGCGCGGCGGGCCTCCGGCGGGGATATTTGCGGGCAGAAGAAGCAGGGCGCGGTTCTCCATTTCCTGTCTGAAAACATCCTTGGCGGAGGCTCCTGTTCTCTCCATGCGCACAAAGCCCGGGGCGGGCGTGCGCCCGGACTGGACAGGCCCGGCCCGCTCGCCTATCTCTGCGCGATCATGGCGCAGAAATCCGACCCCAATTACAAGATCATCGCCGAGAACCGCCGGGCGCGGTTCGATTATGCCATCGAGGACGATATCGAGGTGGGCATCGTTCTGACCGGCTCGGAGGTGAAGTCGCTGCGCACCGGCCAGTCGAACATTGCCGAAAGCTATGCCTCGGTCGAGGGGGGGGAACTGTGGCTGGTCAACAGCCATATCGCCGCCTACAAGCAGGCGGGCGTCTTCGGCCACGAGGAGCGCCGTCGCCGCAAGCTGCTGGTCTCGCGCAAGGAGCTTTCCCGGCTCTGGCAGGCGATCGGGCGCGAGGGGATGACGCTGGTGCCCCTGGTGATGTATTTCAACCATCGCGGCATCGTGAAGCTGAAGATCGGCATCGCCAAGGGCAAGAAGGCGCATGACAAGCGGGCGACCGAAGCCAAGCGCGACTGGAACCGGCAGAAACAGCGCCTGTTGCGGCACGGGGGCTGAGAGGTCTTCCATTCGCCGCCCTTGCCTCACCCGCCCCGGCGGTTGTAAGTCAGGTGGAACAAGGCGAGGGCACGACATGCAAAAGGACGACCCCGGAACGCTGGTCTCGACCGACTGGCTGGGCGCCCATCTGAAGGATCCCGACCTGCGGGTGCTCGACGGATCCTGTTACCTGCCCGCCATGGGCCGCGACGCGAAGGCCGAATATGCCAGCGCCCATATCCCCGGCGCGCGATTCTTCGACATCGACGAGATCGCCGACCACCGTTCGGACCTGCCGCATATGGCGCCGCCGCCCGAGAAATTCATCAGCCGGATGCGGGCCATGGGCGTGGGCGACGGCCATCAGGTGGTGGTCTATGACGGGGCCGGGCTGTTCTCGGCCGCGCGGGTCTGGTGGACCTTCCGGCTGATGGGCAAGCGCGACGTGGCGGTGCTGGACGGCGGCCTGCCCAAGTGGCTGGCCGAGGGCCGCCCGACCGAGGATCTGCCCCCCGTCATGCGCGACCGCCACATCACCGTGCAGCGCCAGGCCGGGCTGGTGAAGGACGTCACCCAGGTTGCCCGGGCCTCGAAGCTGGGCGACCACGAGATCGTCGATGCACGCTCCGCCGAACGCTTCCGCGGCGAGGAGCCGGAGCCGCGTCCGGGCCTGCGCCGCGGCCATATCCCCGGGGCAAGGAGCCTGCCCTACACCCGATTGCTGAACCCCGACGGCACCATGAAAGACCCCGCCGCGCTGCGCGCCGAATTCGACGCCGCCGGGGTCGATCTGTCGCGCCCCGTCATCACCACCTGCGGTTCGGGGGTGACGGCGGCGGTGCTCAGCCTTGCGCTTGAACGCCTCGGCCACCGTGATCATGCGCTTTATGACGGGTCATGGGCGGAATGGGGCATGTATGACGATCTGAAACTCGCGAAAGGACAGGCGGGAGATGCTTGAGGCGCTGAAACCCCAGCCGGCGGACAAGATACTGGAACTGATGCAGATTTTCCGCGACGATCCGCGCGCGGACAAGATCGACCTCGGGGTCGGCGTCTACAAGGACGCGACCGGCCATACGCCCGTGATGCGCGCGGTCAAGGCGGCGGAAAAACGGCTGTGGGAGGAGGAGACCACCAAGAGCTACACCGGCCTTGCGGGCGAACCCGCCTATCTCGCCGCCATGACCGGGCTGATCCTGGGCGATGCGGTGCCTGACGGGCGGGTGGCGGCGGCCGCGACGCCGGGCGGCACCGGGGCGCTGCGGCAGGCGTTGGAACTGATCCGCCATGCCAGCCCCGCCGCGACGGTCTGGCTTTCCGCGCCGACATGGCCCAACCACCCGTCGATCATCGACTACGTCGGGCTGAAGCGGCGCGACTACCGCTATTTCGACGCCGCGACCGGGGGCGTGGACCTTGCGGGGATGCTGGCCGATCTCGATCAGGTGGCGCCGGGCGACGTGGTGCTGCTGCACGGCTGCTGCCACAACCCGACCGGGGCAAATCCGACCGCGCCCGAATGGGCCGAAATCGCCGCGATGCTGGAACGGCGCGGCGCGGTGCCGCTGATCGACCTTGCCTATCAGGGGTTCGGCGACGGGCTCGATGCCGACGCCGCCGCCACGCGGATGATCGCCGCGCGGCTGCCCGAGGTGCTGATTGCGGCGTCCTGCTCGAAGAACTTCGGCATCTACCGCGAGCGCACCGGCATCCTGCTGGCGCTGACCCCCGAAGGGGGGAACCGCGCCACGGTGCAGGGCACGCTCGCCTGGCTCAACCGGCAGAACTTCTCCTTCCCGCCCGACCACGGCGCGCGGCTGGTGACGATGATCCTGACCGACCCCGGCCTGCGGGCGGAATGGGAAGCGGAGCTGGAGGAAGTCCGCCTCGGGATGCTCGGCCTGCGCGAGCAGCTTGCGCGCGAGTTGCGCGACCTGTCGGGTTCGGACCGCTTCGGCTTCCTCGCCCAGCACCGGGGCATGTTCTCGCGCCTCGGGGCCTCGCCGGAACAGGTCGCGCGGCTGCGCGAGGAGCACGGCATCTATATCGTCGGTGATTCGCGGCTGAACATCGCCGGGCTGAACCGCGAGACCGTGCCGGTGCTGGCCCGCGCCATCATCGGGGCCGGTATCTGAGCACGACCGGCCCGGTTCAGCCGGTGCGGGACGATGCGGCGGCGTTCAGCGCGGCGGCGATCAGGGCGGGGATGGCCGGGTCTTCGCCGATCGGCGGCAGCAGGGGGCCGGTGAATCCCGCCTCGTCCAGCGCCTCGCGCACGTCATGGGTCACATGCCCGGCGCGCAGCGCGAAGACCGGAAGGCAGAGCGCGGCGGGGGCCATGGCGCGGGCGGCGTCGGCGAGGAACGGGGCCTCCTCGACATAGCCCGGGCGCACCTCGCGGAAGGGCGTGGTGGCGGCGAGTTCCGCGACCAGCGCCCGGATCGCCTCGGCCGGGGCGCGCGAGGTTCTGCCGCCGTGGGCGGCGATCAGCAGGCCGGTGGCGGCGGGCGCAAGCCCGGCCTCCTGCGCCCCGCGCAGGGCGGCGCGGGCGGCCAGTGCGGCGAAACCGGGGTCCAGCCCCATGGGCCGAAGCTGGTGCGCGTCTTCCGCCCCGGCCTCCTTCAGCCGGGCGGGCAGGGCGGTGCCGGTGAACCAGCCTTCGGCCAGGAAGAACGGGTAGACCAGCGGCGCCCGAAGCCCGTCGAGCGCCGCCTTCAGCGCACCGGGCGCGGCAAGCGTTGCGCCGCGCACCCGCCAGCCCGGCAGCAGCGCCGCCACGGTGCCGGCGAGCCGGGCCAGCACCGCCTCCTGCGGCGCGGGATCGGAGGGGGCGCCATGGGCGACGATCACCGCATCGCGCGGCGCGGGGTCGGGGGGCGGTATGGGGGCAGGGGCGGACATGCGGGCTCCGGGCTGGCTGACACCCCTTTCTTATAGCAGCCCCCCGGCGTAAGGGGCAGGGCAATCCGCCGCAGCGGCCCTTGTTCTGGCAGGGGCGGGGCAGGGGGCTTGACCGCCCCGCCGCTTCGCCGCACCAAGGGCACGAGCCGGGCGGTCCCGCGCGCGTCCCCCGAACCGTGAAAGGAACCCAGGCCATGACCACCCCCGCCGGTCTCGTGATCCCCGCCCCCGAAGCCCCGAGCCTGCCGGTGCGCGGCACCGCCGACCGCTTTCCCGTCCATCGCATCTATTGCGTCGGGCGCAACTATGCCGCCCATGCGGTCGAGATGGGCCACGACCCCGACCGCGAGGCGCCGTTCTTCTTTCTCAAGAGCCCGACCACGCTGCTGACCGACGGGCGCGACCTTCCCTATCCGCCCGCCACCCGCGACCTGCATCACGAGGTGGAACTGGTGGTGGCGCTGGGCAGGGGCGGGGCGGATATCGCGCCCGAAGCGGCGCTCGGGCATGTCTGGGGCTATGCGGTCGGGCTGGACATGACCCGCCGCGACCTCCAGGCCGAGGCGAAGAAGGCCGGGCGGCCCTGGGAGGTGGGCAAGACCTTCGAGAACTCCGCCCCCTGCGGCGAACTGGTGCCTGCCGCCGGGATCGGCCACCCCGACCGGGGGGCGATCCGGCTGAAGGTGAACGGCGAGCCCCGGCAGGAGGGCGCGCTGGAACAGATGATCTGGAAGGTGCCCGAGGTGATCGCCTGCCTTTCCACGCTGTTCGAACTGCGGGCGGGCGACCTGATCATGACCGGCACCCCCGCCGGGGTCGGCGCGGTGGTGCGCGGCGACCGGCTGCATGCCCATGTCGAGGGTGTGGGCGATCTGGAACTTGCGGTGATCTGACCCGGGCGGGCGGATGGCTCGCCCGGATGCGGGGGTACCCCTTGCCCGGAATCAAGGCGCGCAAGCGCCGTCGGGCAAGCGGCCATCCGCGACCGGCGAATACGGTTTTCTGCCATCCGGGCTTCCTCCCCCGGCGGTGTCCACGGCCGGACCCTCCAAGGAAGCAATGGACAATCTCCCCGCAATCCGCTTCGCTGGCGGGCAGGTCCGGGGGGAGGGGCGGCGTTTGCACAACGGCGTTCCCCGGCAAAGGGGGGAAACATCCGGGCATGAGCGCCGAGCCGATTCTGAACCTGTCGCCGAGGGTCTCGGACGAGATCCGCCGCACCACCTGCTACATGTGCGCCTGCCGCTGTGGCATCGACGTGCATATGAAGGATGGCGCGGTGCGGCATATCGAGGGGAACCGCGATCATCCCGTGAACCGGGGCGTGCTCTGCGCCAAGGGCTCGGCCGGGGTGATGCAGCACCTCTCACCCGCCCGGCTGCGCGCGCCCCTGCGCCGTGTCGGCCCGCGCGGCTCGGGCGAGTTCGAGGAGATCAGCTGGGAGGAGGCGCTGGAAACCGCCGTCTCTTGGCTCAGGCCCCTGCGCGAGACCGCGCCGGAGAGGTTCGCCTTCTTCACCGGCCGCGACCAGTCGCAGAGCTTCACCGGCTGGTGGGCGCAGGCGTTCGGCACCCCGAACTGGGCGGCGCATGGCGGGTTCTGCTCGGTCAACATGGCGGCGGCGGGCGTCTACACCATGGGCGGCTCGTTCTGGGAGTTCGGCCAGCCGGACTGGGAGCGGACGAAGCTGCTGCTGATCTTCGGCGTGGCCGAGGACCATGACAGCAACCCGATCAAGATCGGCATCGGCAAGCTCAAGTCCCGCGGCGCGCGGGTGATCGGCGTCAATCCGGTGCGCACCGGCTACAATGCGGTGGCCGACGACTGGCTGGGTATCACGCCGGGGACCGACGGGCTTTTGATTCTCGCGCTGGTGCACGAGTTGCTGCGCACGGGTAGGATCGACCTCGACTACCTTTCCCGCTGGACCGACGCCGGGTTTCTGGTCGATGAGGCCGAGGGCGCGGGCCACGGGCTGATCCTGCGCGACGGCGAGGGCAGGCCCTTGGTGATCGACCGGCGGACCGGCCAGCCCGCGCCGTGGGATGTGCCCGGCGTGCGGCCCGACCTTGCCGCCACGCATCAGGGCGCGCGCACGGTGATGCAGCATCTGGCGGAACGCTACCTGCGCCCGGAACACGCGCCCGAGGCGGTGGCCGGGCGCTGCGGCATCGCGGCGGAGCGCATCCGGGCGCTGGCGGCGGAACTGGCGCGGGTGGCCTTCGACGAGGCGATCACGCTCGACCAGCCCTGGACCGACTTCCGGGGTGAGCGGCACGCGACCATGACCGGCCGCCCGGTCGCCGTCCATGCGATGCGCGGCATCTCGGCCCATTCCAACGGGTTCCAGACCTGCCGGGCGCTGCATATGTTGCAGATATTGCTCGGCTCGGTCGAGGTGCCGGGCGGCTTCCGCTTCAAGCCGCCCTATCCGAAGCCCGCCACCGCCCATCCCCGCCCGCATGGCGACGCGCGCCCCGGCCAGCCGCTCGATGGCCCGCATCTGGGCTATCCGCAGGGGCCCGCCGACCTGCTGGTGGACGCGGACGGCAACCCGAAGCGCATCGACAAGGCGTTCAGTTGGGAGAATCCGCTCTCGGCCCATGGGTTGATGCAGATGGTGATCCCCAATGCGCATGCGGGCGATCCCTATCCCATCGACACGCTCATGCTCTACATGGCGAACATGGCGTGGAATTCCTCGATGAACACCGGGGCCGTGATCGGGATGCTGACCGAAACGGGCGCGGACGGGGAATACGTGATCCCCCGCATCATCTGCGCCGATGCCTATGCGTCCGAGACCGTGGCCTACGCCGATCTGGTGCTCCCGGACACCACCTATCTGGAGCGGCACGACTGTATCAGCCTGCTCGACCGCCCGATCTGCGAGGCCGATGCGCTGGCCGACGCGATCCGCTGGCCGGTGGTGGGGCCGGAGCGGCCGGGCCATGCCGGGGTGCGGCCGTTCCAGTCGGTTCTGCTGGAGTTGGGCCATAGGCTTGGCCTGCCGGGGATGGTGGCGGAGGGCGGCGGACCCGCGTATCGCGACTATGCCGACTATATGGTGCGGCACGAGCGCCGCCCGGGCATCGGCCCGCTGGCGGGCTGGCGCGGCGACGGGTCGGAGTCGGGCCGCGGCGCGCCCAACCCCGGGCAGCTGGCGCGCTATGTCGAGAACGGCGGCTTCTGGCATGAGGACATCCCCGTGGCGGCGCGGTTCTTCAAACCGTGGAACGCGGAATATCAGGATTGGGCGGTGGCCAGGGGCCTTTGCGACGCGCCGCAGCCCTATGCCTTCAGCCTGTATCTGGAGCCCTTGCGCCGGTTCCAGCTTGCCGCCGAGGGCCACGGCGACCGCCAGCCGCCCGACCATCTGCGCGACCGGATCATTCAGGCGTTCGATCCTTTGCCGATCTGGTATCCGCCCTTCGAGGAGACCCGGATCGACCCGGCGGGATACCCGCTCCATGCCGTGACCCAGCGGCCGATGGCGATGTATCACAGCTGGGGGTCGCAGAACGTCTGGCTGCGGCAGATCCACGGGCAGAACCCGCTCTATCTGCCGGGCGAGGTCTGGGAGGCGCAGGGGTTTGCTCCCGGCGACTGGGCATATGTCACCTCGGCCCATGGCCGGATCAGGGTGCCGGTGGCGCGGATGGATGCGCTCAATCCGCATACGGTCTGGACATGGAACGCGATCGGCAAGCGACGCGGCGCATGGGCGCTGTCGCCGGACGCGCCCGAGGCGGTGCGGGGCTTTCTGCTGAACCACCTGATCGGGGAGTTGCTGCCGGGACAGGACGGCGGGCGGATCGCCAATGCCGATCCGGTGACCGGGCAGGCGGCATGGTTCGACCTGCGGGTGCGGGTCGAGAAGGCGCCGCCCGCCGTGGCCAGCGAGCCCGCCTTGCCGCCCATGGCCTCGCCGGTGGGGCAGGGGCCGGAGACGGTGCGTTTCGGGGGCGAGGGGCGATGACCGCGCTGCCTGCCGACACCCCGCGCAAGCTGGGGCTGGTGATCGACCTCGACATCTGCGTCGGCTGCCATGCCTGCGTCGTGTCCTGCAAGGAATGGAACTCGCAGGGCCATGGCGCGCCTTTGGTCGATACCGACGCTTACGGCGCGGCGCCCGAGGGCACCTTCCTCAACCGGGTCCACAGCTACGAGGTTGTGCCGCAGGACGGCCCGGCGCAGCTTGTGCATTTCCCGCGCTCCTGCCTGCATTGCGAGAACGCGCCTTGTGTCACCGTCTGCCCGACGGGGGCGAGCTACAAGCGCGCCGAGGACGGGATCGTGCTGGTGAACGAGGACGCCTGCATCGGCTGCGGGCTCTGCGCCTGGGCCTGCCCCTATGGCGCGCGCGAGTTGGACGGGGTGGAGCGGGTGATGAAGAAATGCACCCTCTGCATCGACCGCATCCATAACGAGACCCTGCCGGAGCCGGACCGGGTACCCGCCTGCGTCCGGTCCTGCCCCACCGGGGCGCGGCATTTCGGCGATTTCGCGGACCCGGAAAGCCACGTGTCGCGGCTGGTGGCGGAGCGCGGCGGATACGACCTGATGCCCGGGATGGGCACGAAGCCGGTCAACAAATACCTGCCGCCACGGCCAAAGGACCGCCCTTTGCTTGCGGCCCCGGCGGAGGAGGTCGCGGGCGATGCGGTCGGGTTCCTCGGCTGGCTCGACCGCGCGCTGGCGAGGCTCTGAATGCATCCCGCGCCTTCGCTGATCGTCTTCACCACGCTGTCGGGCCTCGGGTTCGGGCTGCTGTTCTTTCTCGGCCTCGGGCTGCGCGCGCCTCTGGGCTGGCTGGCCTTCCTCTGGTTCGGGCTGGGTTACGGGCTGGTGTGTGCGGGGCTTGCCGCATCGGCCTTTCACCTCGGCCGGCCGGAGCGGGCGCTGCGCGCCTTCAGCCAGTGGCGGACAAGCTGGCTCTCGCGCGAGGCGGTGCTGGCGGCGGTCACGCTGCTGGCGCTGGCGCCCCATGCCTTCGGTTCGGTGTTTCTGGGCGCGGGGGTGCCGTGGTCCGGCCTTGCCGGGGCGGTGCTGGCGCCGGTCACGGTCCTGGCCACGGCGATGATCTACGCCCAGCTTCGCACCGTGCCGCGCTGGCATCACTGGTCCACGCCCGTGGTGTTTCTGGCGGCGTCGCTGGCCGGGGGCGCGCTGCTGGCCGGACTGTGCTGGCCTGCCATGGCGGGGCTGGTGGCGCTGGGCGCGGCGCTGCTGGCGCAATGGTGGCTTGCCCCCCGGCGGGCGGCAACGCTGGCCAGCGCCACCGGCCTTGGTGTGCGCGGGACGGTGCGGCCGTTCGAGGCGCCGCATACCGGCGGCAACTACCTGCTGCGCGAGATGGTGTATCGGGTCGGCCGCCGCCGTGCCGCCAGCCTGCGCCGGGTCGCCTTCACGGGCGCAGTCCTCGGACCGCTCGTCTCGCTCCTGCTCCTGCCGGGGGTGGCGGGCCTTGTTCTGGCGGCGGCGCTGCATGTCCCGGGGATGCTGGCCGCGCGCTGGTTGTTCTTCGCCGAGGCCGAGCATGTGGTGGGGCTTTACTACCACGGCGACCGGGGCTGAGGCTCAGGGCAGCGGCACGAACTCCCGGTCGTCCCCCGGCGGCAGGCGAAACCGGCCGTGCTCCCAGTCGCCTTCGGCCCATGCCTCTTTCGCGGCGATGATCCTTTCGCGCGACGATGCGACGAAGTTCCACGAGATATAGCGCGGGCCATTCAGCGTCTCGCCGCCCAGCAGCATCAGCCGCGCGCCCTGTTCGCCCGCCGTCACGGTGATCGGGTCGCCGGGGCGGAACACCATCATCTGGTGCTTTTCGAACCGCTCGCCCGCGATCTCGATATCGCCCTCGATGATGTAAAGCCCGCGGTCCTCGTGCCCGTCGGGCAGCGGCAGCCTTGCGCCGGGGCCGAGGATCGCGTCGGCGTAGAACATCTCGTTGAACACCCGCGCGGGCGCGTGCTCACCGTAAGCCGTGCCGAGGATCAGCCGCACATGCTTGCCCTCGGCCTCGATGGTGGGAAGCGCGTCCTTGCCGTGATGCTCGAACCCGGCGTCCATGTCCTCATGGCTTTCGGGCAGCGCCACCCAGGTCTGCACCCCGAACAGCGCGTGCGGGCCGGTGCGGGTCGTGGCACTGGTGCGTTCGGAATGGGTGACGCCGTTGCCGGCGATCATCCAGTTCACCGCGCCCGGGTGGATCATCTGGTCGGTGCCGAGACTGTCGCGGTGCTGGAACTCGCCCTGGTAAAGATAGGTGACGGTGCCAAGGCCGATATGCGGATGCGGCCGCACGTCGATGCCCTGTCCGGTCAGGAAGTCGGCCGGGCCCATCTGGTCGAAGAAGATGAACGGCCCGACCATCTGCCGCCGCGACGAGGGCAGGGCGCGGCGCACGTCGAACCCGCCGATGTCGCGGGCGCGGGGGATGATCAGGGTCTCGATGGCTTCAAGGCTGCCCGCATCGGGGCAATGGGGTTCAAGGGCGGGGTTCCAGCTCATGGCGGCCTCCTTGCTGTCCGGGGCTGTCCGGGGTCGGGGCGCAGGATAGCACGACAGGTGTGAACGGGACATGGCGGGGGCTGTGCGTTTCTACAGGCTGACGGTTCGGTGCCGGGGGCGGTGCGCTGAAGCGCACCCTACGGGTCGTGTGCGGGCGGCGGGCGCTTCAGCGCACCACCCACCCCCGGGGCAAACCGGCTGCCGCCGCGGTCAGGCAGCCGAGACGTCGAGCTTGATATCCAGCGCCTTCAGCACGCCGAGCAGGGTCGTGAGAGTGGGGTTCCCGGTCGGGCTGAGCGCCTTGTAAAGCGCCTCGCGGCTCAGCCCGGCTTCCCGTGCGACCTGGGTCATGCCCCGGGCCCGGACGATCACACCGAGCGCATGGGCGATATAGCCCGCATCCCCGGTTTCCAGGGCGTCTTTCAGGAAGATCGCCTGAGTTTCCGGGTCGCCCAGATATCTGGCCGCGTCGAAGGGGGTGGTTTCAATGGTCATAGCCGATCTCCTGCGCCATCTTTCTGGCCCGCTTGATGTCCCGGTCCTGTGTCCGCTTCGTGCCGCCGCAGAGCAGGATGTAGACCACCCCGCCCCGACGGCAGAAATAGACCCGGTGGCCGGGGCCATGGTTGATCCGAAGCTCGCGATCCCGTCGAATACCTTCACATCGCCGACAAGTCCGTAACCGAGACGATCAATCCGGGCCGAGACCAGTGCGGCAGCCTTGCGGTCCTTGAGGCTGTCGAGCCACTCGTCAAATTCCGGGGTGAGGCGGACTTCGTTCGTCATCTGTAGCTTATAGTTATCGCCGGGCGATCTGTCAACTCCAGGCTACAAGCTGCAAGCAAGGAGCCTGCCCTGTTCCTTCAAGGGTTTCCTTCCGCCGCCCGCCGCTGCGAAAGCGCCCCCGAAACGACGAAAGCCCCCGCGAGGGGGGCTTTCGCTTGTTTTCTCGGTAGGCCCCGGCGGGGCCTGCGGGATCACTCGTCGCGGCTTTCGATCGTATCGACAAGGCCGCTGTCGGCTTCGGTGTCGAACACCTCCCCGGCCTGCATCGTGGCGTCGAAGCCGGCCTCGGGCGCTGCCAGCGCCGCGGCCTGTTCGGCCTCGGCCCGGCGTTGCTCGATCACCGCCTGGTCGCGTTCGGTCGCGATCCGGCGCACCCTTGTGGTGGCGCCGCCGGTGCCGGCCGGGATCAGCCGGCCGACGATCACGTTCTCCTTGAGACCCACGAGCTTGTCGCGCTTGCCCTGCACCGAGGCTTCGGTCAGCACCCGCGTCGTCTCCTGGAACGAGGCGGCCGAGATGAAGCTGCGGGTTTGCAGCGACGCCTTGGTGATGCCCAGGAGGACGGGTTCACCCGTGGCGGGACGCTGGCCGTTGTTCAGCGCGCGCTCGTTGGTTTCGTCCAGTTCGGTCTTGTCCACCTGCTCGCCCTTCAGAAGCGTGGTCTCACCGGAATCGGTGATCTCGTATTTCTGAAGCATCTGGCGGACGATCACCTCGATGTGCTTGTCGTTGATCTTCACACCTTGCAGGCGATAGACATCCTGCACCTCGTCGATCAGGTAGTTGGCCAGCGCCTCGATCCCGAGGATGCGCAGGATGTCGTGGGGCGCCGGGTTGCCGTCCATGATGTAATCGCCCCGCTGCACGAAGTCGCCTTCCTGCACCGGGATGTGCTTGCCCTTGGGCACCATGTATTCGGCGGACTGATGGTTTTCGTCCACCGGCTCGATCGTGATGCGGCGCTTGTTCTTGTAGTCCTTGCCGAAGCGCACATAGCCGTCGATCTCGGCGATGATGGCGTGATCCTTGGGCCTGCGCGCCTCGAACAGTTCGGCCACCCGCGGCAGACCGCCGGTGATGTCCTTGGTGCGCGCGCCCTCGCGCGGGATCCGCGCGATCACGTCGCCCGCCCGCACATCCTGCCCGTCCTCGACCGAGAGGATCGCATCGACCGACATCATGTAGCTGATCGGATGACCGGCCTCGTTGCGCACGGGTTCACCGGTTGCCGGGTCCATGACGATGATCTCGGGCTTGAGATCGCCGCCGCGCGGCGCGGAACGCCAGTCGGACACGATCTTCTGGGTCATGCCGGTCGCATCGTCGGTATCCTCGCGGACCGAAAGGCCCGAGACCAGATCGACGAACCGCGTGACGCCCTGCTTTTCGGCGATGATCGGCAGGGTATAGGGATCCCATTCGAACAGCCGCGCGCCGCGCTTGACCAGATCGCCCTCGCGGGCATGCAGCTTGGCGCCGTAGCTGAGCTTGTGCACCGCGCGTTCCTGCCCGGCCTCGTCGATAAGCGCCACCTGCATGTTGCGGCCCATGACGATCTGTTCGCCCGCCGCGTTTTCAAGAACGTTCGGGTTGCGGAACTCGACCCGCCCCTCCTGCGAGGCTTCGAGGAACGATTGCTGGCTGCCCTGTGCGATCCCGCCGATGTGGAAGGTGCGCATCGTAAGCTGGGTGCCCGGCTCGCCGATCGACTGGGCGGCGATGATGCCCACCGCCTCGCCGATGTTGACCATCGTGCCGCGGGCAAGGTCGCGCCCGTAGCAGGTGGCACAGACGCCTTCCTCGGCCTCGCAGGTCAGCGGCGAGCGGATCTTGACGCTGGCCACGCCCGCTTCCTCGATGGCGTCGGCCTTGCGTTCGTCCACCAGTTCGCCGCGGGCGACCAGCACCTCGTCGCTGCCGGGGACCATCACGTCCTCGGCCACGACCCGGCCCAGCAGCCGTTCGGAAAGCGGGGTGACCACCTCGCCGTCGTTCACCGCCGCCTCGGCGGTGATCGACCGGTCGGTGCCGCAATCCTGGACGCGGACGATGCAGTCCTGCGCCACATCGACCAGACGCCGGGTCAGATAGCCCGAGTTCGCGGTCTTGAGCGCGGTATCGGCCAGACCCTTGCGGGCCCCGTGGGTCGAGTTGAAGTATTCGAGAACCGTCAGCCCTTCCTTGAAGTTCGAGATGATCGGCGTCTCGATGATCTCGCCCGAGGGCTTGGCCATCAGCCCGCGCATCCCGCCAAGCTGCTTCATCTGCGCGGGCGAACCCCGCGCGCCCGAATGCGCCATCATGTAAACGCTGTTCGGTTCCTGCTCGGCCCCGGCGTCGTCATGGTGGACGGCCGAGATTTCCTTCATCATCTCGCCCGCGACCGCATCGGAACACTTGGACCAGGCATCCACCACCTTGTTGTATTTCTCGCCCTGGGTGATGAGGCCGTCCATGTATTGCTGTTCGAACTCCTTCACCTGGTCGCGGGTGGCGTTCACGATCTCCCACTTCGATTCCGGGATCAGCATGTCGTCCTTGCCGAAGGAGATCCCGGCACGGAAGGCTTCGCGGAAGCCCATGGTCATGATCTGGTCGCAGAAGATCACCGATTCCTTCTGGCCGCAGTAGCGGTAAACGGTGTCGATGACGTTCTGCACGTCCTTCTTGCGCAGCATCCGGTTGACCAGTTCGAAGGGCGCCTTGGCGTTCAGCGGCAGAAGCGCGCCCAGGCGCAGCCGCCCCGGCGTGGTCTCGTAGCGTTTCCAGACCTCGTTGCCTTCCTCGTCGATCTGCTTGATGCGGGCGGTGATGCGGGCATGCAGATGCACCTCGCCCGCGGCGAGCGCGTGCTCGACCTCATCGACACTGGCAAAGGCCATGCCTTCGCCCTTCATGCCCTGACGTTCCATCGAGGTGTAGTAGAGGCCCAGAACCATGTCCTGCGACGGCACGATGATCGGCGCGCCGTTGGCGGGCGACAGCACGTTGTTGGTGCTCATCATCAGCACCCGCGCTTCCAGCTGCGCCTCCAGCGACAGGGGCACGTGCACGGCCATCTGGTCGCCGTCGAAGTCGGCGTTGAAGGCCGAGCACACCAGCGGGTGAAGCTGGATCGCCTTGCCCTCGATCAGGATCGGTTCGAACGCCTGGATGCCCAGACGGTGCAGGGTGGGCGCGCGGTTCAGCAGCACCGGATGCTCGCGGATCACCTCGTCGAGGATGTCCCAGACCTCGGGCCGTTCCTTCTCGACCAGCTTCTTCGCCTGCTTGACGGTGGACGACAGCCCTTTGGCCTCCAGCCGCGAATAGATGAACGGCTTGAACAGCTCCAGCGCCATCTTCTTCGGCAGGCCGCACTGGTGCAGCTTGAGTTCCGGGCCGGTCACGATCACCGAACGGCCCGAGAAATCCACCCGCTTGCCCAGAAGGTTCTGCCGGAACCGGCCCTGCTTGCCCTTGAGCATGTCGGAGAGCGACTTGAGCGGCCGCTTGTTGGTGCCGGTGATGACCCGGCCGCGGCGGCCGTTGTCGAACAGCGCGTCCACCGATTCCTGCAACATCCGCTTTTCGTTGCGCACGATGATGTCGGGCGCGCGCAGCTCGATCAGCCGCTTGAGGCGGTTGTTGCGGTTGATCACCCGGCGGTAGAGGTCGTTGAGGTCCGAGGTGGCGAACCGGCCGCCGTCCAGCGGCACCAGCGGGCGCAGTTCCGGCGGGATCACCGGCAGGACGGTCAGCACCATCCACTCGGGCCGGTTGCCCGAGTCGAGGAAGTGTTCCACCACCTTCAGCCGCTTGATGATCTTCTTCGGCTTCAACTCGCCGGTGGCTTCCTTCAGCTCCTCGCGAAGCTGTTCGGCGGTGGCGGAAAGGTCGATCGCGGCCAGCATCTCGCGGATCGCCTCGGCGCCGATATTGGCGGTGAAGGCGTCGGCGCCATACTGGTCCTGCGCGTCGAGGAATTCCTCCTCGCTCATCAACTGGCCGTAGGTCAGGTCGGTCAGACCCGGCTCGATCACCACATAGTTCTCAAAGTAGAGGATACGCTCAAGGTCGCGCAGCGTCATGTCGAGCATGAGGCCGATCCGGCTCGGCAGCGACTTGAGGAACCAGATATGCGCGACCGGCGCGGCAAGCTCGATATGGCCCATGCGCTCGCGCCGGACCTTTTGCAGCGTCACCTCGACGCCGCATTTCTCGCAGACCACGCCGCGATACTTCATGCGCTTGTATTTGCCGCACAGGCATTCGTAATCCTTGATCGGCCCGAA
>JBAYSY010000031.1:0-38633 GCA_041675885.1 Gemmobacter sp.
CGGAATGCGCCAGCGGGTGATGATCGCCATCGGGCTCGCGTGCAACCCCAAGCTGATCATCGCCGACGAACCCACCACCGCGCTCGACGTCACCATCCAGGCGCAGATCCTCAAGCTGATGAAGGATCTGTCGCGCGATCTGGGCATCGCCATGGTAGTGATCACCCACAACCTCGGGATCGTCGCCCGCTACGCCGACCGGGTGAACGTGATGTATGCGGCGAAGATGGCCGAACAGGCCGATGCCGAGACCATCTTCAGCGCGCCGCGTCACCCCTATACCATCGGCCTCCTGCGCTCGGTCCCCCGGCTCGACCGGCCGCGCGAGGGCAAGCTGGCCACCATCGAGGGGCTGCCGCCGAACCTGCTCGCCCCGCCGGTCAACTGCCGTTTCGCCGACCGCTGCAAGGCGGTGCAGGACGCCTGCCGCCAGACCGATCCGCGGCTTCGCCCCATGGGCGAGGGGCATCTGGTGCGCTGCCTGCGCGCCGAGGAGATCGCCGAGAAGGGGCCGCAGGCACTCGGCCTTGCGCCGCCCGCGGGCGCGGCGCGGGCGCAGAAGGTGATCGACCGTTCGAAACCGCTGCTGCGGCTGGACCGGCTGGAGACGTTTTTCGACGTCTCCGGCGGCTTCAGCCTGTTCGGCGGCGAAAAATCCGTGGTCAAGGCCGTCAACGACGTCTCCTTCGACATCTTCGCGGGCGAAACCCTGGGGCTGGTGGGCGAATCCGGCTGCGGCAAGACCACGGTGGGGCGCACCATCCTGCAACTGGAAAAGGCCACCGGCGGCACCATCACCTTCCAGGACCGCGATCTGGCCAAGCTCTCGCCCGACGAGATCAAGAAGGTCCGCCGCGACATCCAGGTGATCTTCCAGGACCCGTTCTCGTCCCTGAACCCGCGCATGACCATCGGCCAGATCATCGCCGAGCCGATGCTGGTCTACAAGCTGCAACCCGACCGCAAGGCGGCGAAGGAGCGGGTGGCGGAACTGCTGACCACCGTGGGCCTTTATCCCTACATGGCCGAACGCTACCCGCACGAGCTTTCGGGCGGCCAGCGCCAGCGGGTCGGCATCGCCCGCGCCCTCGCGCTGGAACCCGGCTTCATCGTCTGCGACGAGCCGGTCTCGGCGCTCGACGTGTCGATCCAGGCGCAGGTGATCAACCTTCTGGAAGACCTGCAGGACCGGCTCGGCCTGACCTACCTGTTCATCGCCCATGACCTTGCGGTGGTGCGGCACATCTCGGACCGGGTGGCGGTGATGTATCTGGGCCGGATGATGGAACTGGCCGACCGCGACTCGCTCTACGATGCGCCGCTGCACCCCTATACCAAGGCGCTGCTGGACGCGGTGCCGGTGCCCGATGCCCGGCTGGAGCGGGCGCGCGAATACCAGATCCTCGGCGGCGAGGTGCCGAGCCCGCTGCGCCCGCCGCAGGGCTGCGTCTTCAACACCCGCTGCCCGATGGCCAGCGCGGAATGCCGGCAGGAGGTGCCCGCGCTGCGCGAGGTCAGGCCGGGCCATTTCGCGGCCTGCATCAAGCTGTAGGCCGGGCCGCCCGCCGCGCCGGGACAGGCGCGGCACAGACGGAATACCGGACCGGGCACGACACCCCGGCCGAACCGTGCAAAAGGCCCAAGCCGGGGCAACATCGGCAGGGCGCACACAAACCAACGGAGGAGTAGAGAATGCGACGCACGTTACTTGCCCTCGGATCGGGCCTGCTGGGGGCCACCGCCCTTGCCACCCTTCCGGCACTGGCGGAAGAGCCGCAGCGCGGCGGCACCCTGCAATTCGCCGTCAGCGCCGAGCCGCCGAACTACGACTGCCACGCCAACACCTCGTTCGCCTTCGTGCATCCGGTGCGGCCCAGCTACAACACGCTGATGCGTTTCGTGCCGGACGCTTATCCCGAGATCGAGGGCGATCTGGCCGAGTCGTGGGAAGTGTCCGACGACGGGCTGATCTATACGTTCAACCTGCGGCAGGGCGTGACCTTCCATGACGGCTCGGCCTTCACCTCGGCCGACGTGAAGGCGACCTACGACCGGATCCGTGCCCCTTCGGACGGCGTGGTCTCGATCCGGCAGGCGTCCTATGCCGATATCGTGTCGATCGACACACCCGACGACCATACGGTGGTGTTCAACCTCTCGGCGCCGAACGCGGCCATGCTGGCGAACTTCGCCTCGCCCTGGGACTGCATCTATTCGGCGGCCAGGCTGGCCGAGGATCCGAACTTCCCGCGGCAGAACATCATGGGCACCGGGCCGTTCGTGTTCGAGGAACACGCCGCCGGGTCGCACTGGACCTCGGTGCGCAATGAAAACTACTGGGCCGATGGCCTGCCCTATCTCGACGGGTTCCGCGCGGTGTTCATCGGCGGTGCGCCGATGGTCAACGCGCTTTCGGCCGGTGAGGTGATGGCCGAGTTCCGCGGCCATTCCCCGGCCGACGCGGCGCGCGCCATGCAGCAGCTCGGCGACCAGGGCGTGCAGCAGGAAAGCCCCTGGACCTGCGTGCTGATCGTCGCGCTGAACGTCGATCACGAACCGTTCCGCGATGCCCGCGTCCGCCGGGCGCTGTCGCTTGCGATCGACCGCTGGGGCGGGGCCGAGGCGCTTTCGCGCATCGCGCTGGTGCGCGACGTGGGCGGCGTGATGCGGCCGGGCTACGAATACGCCGCGACCGACGAGGAACTGGAAGCCCTGCCCGGTTTCGGCCGCGACGTGGAGGCCAACCGCGCCGAGGCCCGGCGCCTGCTGGAGGAGGCGGGATATTCCGACCTGACCTTCACCTTCAGCAACCGCAACGTCGCCATGCCCTATACGCCGGTCGGCGTCTTCCTGATCGACCAGTGGCGGCAGATCGGCGTGGAGGTGGAGCACGAACAGCTTGAGACCCGGCTTTACACCGACAAGCTGCTTGGCGACACGATGGAAGCCGCGCTGGATTTCGCCTGCGACTTCATGGACGAGCCGAGCATCCAGTTGATCAAATACATGTCGTCCGACAAATCGACGATCAACTACACCGGCTCGCATGACGAGGTGCTGGACAACCTCTACGAGGCCCAGCTGCGTGAGCTGGACTTCGACACGCGCCGGGCGCTGATCCGCGAGTTCGAGACCCATCTGATGACGGAAGCCTACCAGTTCCCGACGATCTGGTGGCACCGGATCATCGTCCACAACGCGCAGATGAAGAACTGGCACATCACGCCCAGCCACTATCTGAACCAGGACCTGTCCGAGGTCTGGCTGGCGCAGTGATCCCGTGACCACGCCCCCGGGCCGGCCCGTCCGGGCCGGGGGAACCACGCCGACGACCGCACCGCAACACCCCTGACGACCGCCGCCCGAGGCGGCGAGAAGCCGGAGTTCCCGCCCGATGCTGGCCTATACCATCCGACGCATCCTGCTGATGATCCCGACGCTGTTCGGGGTCGCGGTGCTGGTGTTCTTCATGCTGCGGGTCATGCCCGGCGATATCGTCGAGACCATGCTGCGCGAAGGCGGCGGCAACATCCCGCAGCACGTGATCGAACAGGAGCGCGCCCGGCTCGGCCTCGACCGGCCGCTCTACGTGCAGTTCTTCAGCTGGTTCGGCGGCATCCTCCAGGGCGATTTCGGCACCTCGATGTGGACCGGCCGCCCGGTGATCCACGAGATCGGATCACGGCTGGAACTGTCGCTTCAGGTGGCGCTGATGGCCACGCTGCTCGCCGTGCTGATCGCGCTGCCGCTGGGCACGCTGGCGGCGATCTTCAAGAACACGCTGATCGACCACGTGATCCGGGTGATTTCCATCGCCGGACTCGCGGTGCCGTCGTTCTGGCTGGGGATGATCATCATCCTGACGCTGCTGACCTTCTACAGCTGGATCCCGCCGCTGACCTTCGTCTCGATCTTCGACGATCCCTGGCGGAACCTGTCGCAACTGATCTGGCCCGCCATGGCGGTGGGCTACCGCTATTCCGCCGTCGCCACCCGGATGACGCGATCCTCGATCCTGGAGGTGATGCAGGAGGACTATATCCGCACCGCCCGCGCCAAGGGCGTGTATGAGCGCCTGGTGGTCGCCCGGCACGGGATGCGCAACGCGCTCTTGCCGGTCATCACCGTGATCGGGCTGGAATTCGCCTTCCTGATCGGCGGGCTGGTGGTCACGGAACAGGTGTTCAACCTCAACGGCATCGGCCGGCTGTTCGTGCAGGCCACGGCGCGCGGCGACTATACCATGGTGCAGGGGCTGGTGCTGCTGGTCGCCGTCACCTTCATCCTCGTCAATTTCATGATCGACATGCTCTACGCCGTGCTCGATCCGCGCATCCGGTACAAGTGACATGACCGACATCACCCCCGATACCGCCCCCGCCATCACCTACAAGGTGCGCAAGCGCCGCCATCCGGTGATCGCCTTCGCGCTGGAACAGCCGCTGGGCTCGATCGGCCTCGTGATCATCGTGCTGATGATGCTTGCGGCGATCTTCGCCGATGTGGTGGCGCCCTACGACCCGTTGCAGACGAATTACATCGCGATCATGCAGGCACCTTCGGCCGATCACTGGATGGGCACCGACGACTTCGGCCGCGACATCTTTTCACGGGTGATCTACGGCGCCCGCACCGCGCTTGCGGTGGGGTTCATCGCCTCGCTGGCGGGCTGTTCGATCGGGGCGCTGATCGGCATGGTCTCGGCCTATTTCGGCGGCTGGATCGACACCGTGATCCAACGGCTGATGGACGTGCTGCTGTCGTTCCCGATCATCGTGCTGGCGCTTGCCGTGGTGGCGGTGCTGGGCAAGAACATCGTCGGCGGCATCGACATCAACCTGATCATCGCCATCGGCCTGCCGATCATCCCCAAGGTGGCCCGGGTGGTGCGGTCCTCCACCCTGTCGATCCGCGAACTGCCCTATATCGACGCCGCCCGCGCCGCCGGGTTCTCGCACAGCCGGATCGTGCTGCGGCACATCATGCCCAACGTGACCGCGCCGTTCCTGATCATGCTGACCGCCTATGTGGCGCAGGCGATCCTGCTGGAGGCGTCGCTGTCGTTCCTCGGCCTCGGCGTGACGGAGCCGACGCCCGCATGGGGGCTGATGCTTTCGGGTTCGGCAGCGCAATACTACCAGGAAGCGCCCTGGATGATCATCTTTCCCGGCATCGCGATCAGCCTTGCGGTCTTCGCCTTCAACCTGTTCGGCGATGCGCTGCGCGACTGGCTCGATCCCAAGGTCAGGATGTGAGCGGGGCGGAAGCGGCACCCCCCCGGGGCTTCGCCTCTGTCCGCGGCGCGCTGCGCGGCGGGCTGCGCGAGGCGCTGGGGGCGCCCGCGCTGGTCCTGGGCGCGGGCTATGTGGGGTTCGGCGCACTGGCGGGGGATGCGGGAATATCGCCGCTGCTGGCGCTGGTCTCCACCCTGCTGATCTTCGCCCTGCCCGCCCAGATCGCCATGGTCGAGATGTGGCAGCTTGGCACCGCGCTGCCCGCGCTGGTGCTGGCGGTGATGATGACCAGCACGCGGTTCCTGCCGATGGCGGCGACGCTGCTGCCGCAGATGCGGCATCCGCGCTGGAGCGGCCGGCACTACACCTTCGCCGCCCATTGCATCGCCATGACGGGCTGGGCCATCGCCATGCGCCGCGGCCCGGAAATGGCGGCCGAACACCGCCTGCCCTATTTCTGCGCCTTCACCATGGGGCTGTGGGTCGCCTGCCTTGCGGGCACCACGGCGGGGTTCTACCTGTCGGGCCTGTTCTCCGAACTGCTGACGGTGGGGCTGGTGTTCCTCAACCCGGTCTATTTCATCCTGATCCTGCTGCGCGAGACCCGGAGCCGGGTCGGCGTCACCGCGCTTCTGTGCGGCGCGGTGCTGGGGCCGCCGGTGCATCTCATGATCCCGGAATGGAGCCTGATCGTCGGCGGCACCCTTGCCGGGCTGATCGCCTTCGGAATCCTGGAAGCAGGGGCCCGCCGTGGGGGCTGAGACGGAACTCTGGCTGTTGATGCTGGTCTGCGCGGCGGCGACCTTCGCCTGGCGCGGCGGCGGGCTGTGGCTGTCGCGGGCGGTCAGCCTTGACGGGCCGCTGATGCGGCTGCTTGCGTGTATCGCCTATGCGACACTGGCGGCGCTGGTGTCGCGCATCGTGTTCCTGCCCGCCGGGATGCTGGAGACCACGGCCCTGTGGGAACGCCTGCTGGCCGCCGGGCTGGCGCTGGGGGTGTTCCTCGCGCTGGGGATGAACCTGCTGGCCGGGGTGGTCACGGGCGGCGCGGCGCTGATCCTGATCGTGGCGTTGCAGGGCGGGTAACCCGCTTGCGTGGCACGCAACAAGAGGCAGCGGCCGTCCGTGCCGACGCGGCTGTTCCGGGCGGAGGTTTCACGCGACCGTGGCCCGGGCCGCTTCCCGCTCAGCCTTCCTCCAGCCGCTCCAGCACCGCCCGGCCCTTGGCCAGCATATGCGCCCGCAGCAGCGCCCCCAGCCGCGCCCCGTCGCGGGCCTGAAGTGCTGCGAGGATCGCCCCGTGCTCGCCCACCGCCTGCGCCCAGCGGTCAGGCGACAGGTTGGCCGCATAGCGCGCCCGGCGGATGCGCAGCGACAGCGCCCGGTGGGTCGCCGCCAGCACCCCGTTGCGCGCCGCCGCCATGATCGCCTCGTGAATCCGCTGGTTCAGCCGGAAATATTCCGGCAGGTCGCCCGCCGCGTGGCAGGCCACCATTTCCGTGTGCAAGGCAGCAATTTCAACGATCTCGGCCGCCGTCGCATGGGCACAGGCGGCCTCGCCCGCCAGCGCCTCCAAGGCGGCGATGACGGGGAAGGTTTCCGCAATTTCCCCGGGCCGCAGCGGGCTGACCTGCGCGCCGCGATTGGGCAGCAGATCGACCAGCCCCTCGGAGGCCAGCACCTTCAGCGCCTCGCGCAAGGGCGTGCGCGAGACCCCGAAGCGGTCGCACAGCGCGGGCTCGTTGATCCGCCCGCCGGGGGCGAGTTCGCCGGTGACGATCATCTCGCGCATGGGTTCCAGCAGCGCGTCGTGCAGCGAGCGGCGCTCCAGCCGCAGGTCAGCCATGGCCCGGCCCCAGCGCATCGCGGATCACCACGGCCGCATGCCGCGCCTCGCGCGCCGCCCCGTCGTGGATCTGGTGGCGGCACGAGGTGCCGTCCGCCACCACCAGCGCCCCCCCGGGCGCCTCGCGCAGGGCGGGCAGCAGCGACAGCTCCGCCATTTTCATCGAGATGTCATAGGTCTCCGCCGCATAGCCGAAGGCCCCGGCCATGCCGCAACAACTGCTCTCGATGGTCTCGACCTCCAGCCCCGGAATGCGCGCCAGCAGCTTCTGCACCGGGGTCAGCGCCGCGAACGCCTTCTGGTGGCAATGACCGTGCAAATACGCCTTGCCCTGCGGCAGGGGTTTCAGGTCGAGCGCAGCCCGGCCCTCCGCCAGCGCCTCCTCCAGAAACTCCTCGAACAGCCTGGCATGGGCGGCCAGCGCCTTCGCCTGCTCTCCCGGCAGCAGCACCAGATATTCGTCGCGCAGCGTCAGCAGGCAGGACGGCTCCAGCCCCACCACCGGCACGCCACGTTCGACAAAGGGCGTCAGCGCCGCCAGCACCCGCCGCGCCTCGTCCCGCGCCCGGTCCACCAGCCCGGCGGCCAGATAGGTCCGCCCGCAGCACAGCGGCCGTCCGCCCTCGGGCGCGCGGGCCAGATGGACGCGGAAGCCCGCCGCTTCCAGCACCGCGATGGCGGCTTGCAGGTTCCCGGGCTCGAACCAGCGGTTGAAAGTGTCGGCCAGCAGCACCACCTCGGCCCCGCCCCGGCGTGAGGTCTTCAGCCGCACCCGCCCGGCCCAGCGCGGCAGGCTGCATTCGGGCGCGAAACCGAGGACCTTGCCGACCAGCCGCCGCAGCGGAGGCACCCGCCCGGCGGCGTTCACCAGCGGCGCGAACCACGACAGCCACGGCGCATAATGCGGCAGATAGGCCACCGCGAGGTCGCGCCACTTCAGCCCGTGGCGTTTCGCCTGCCAATGCGTGACCTCGATCTTCAGCCGCGCCATATCCACGCCGGTGGGGCATTCCCGCTTGCAGCCCTTGCAGCCGACGCAAAGCTGCATCGTCTCGGCCATTTCCGGGCTGGCCAGCGCATCCGGCCCCAACTGCCCCGACAGCGCCAGCCGCAGCGTGTTGGCCCGGCCCCGGGTCAGGTCGCGCTCTTCCCGCGTCACCCGGAACGACGGACACATGACCCCGCCCGCGAACTTGCGGCAGGCGCCGTTGTTGTTGCACATCTCGACCGCGCCGCCGATCCCGCCCCATTCCGACCAGTCGAGCGCGGTCTGCATCGGCGGGATGCTGTAGCCCGGCCCGTAGCGGAACAGGCGGCGGTCATCCATCTTCGGCGCATCCACGATCTTGCCGGGGTTCATCCGCCCCTCGGGGTCGAAGGCGCGTTTGACCGCGCGATGCGCTTCGGTCAGCTTTTCCCCGAACATCAGCGGGTTGAACTCGGACCTTATCAGCCCGTCGCCGTGCTCGCCGGAGTGCGATCCCTTGTATTCGCGGATCAGCTCGAAGGCCGCCTCGGCGATGGCGCGCATCTTCGCCACCTCGGTATCGAGCTTGAGGTTGAGCACCGGGCGCACATGCAGGCAGCCCTCGGACGCATGGGCATACCACGTGCCCTCGGTGCCGTGGCGGTGGAACACCTCGGTCAGCCGCGCGGTGTATTCGGCCAGGTGTTCAAGCGGCACGGCGGTATCCTCGACGAAGGAGACGGGCTTGCCGGCCTCCTTCATCGACATCATGATGTTGAGCCCTTCGGTGCGGACGTTCCAGATCGCGGCCTGGAAGGCGGGGTCCGTGGCCTCGACCACCGCGCCGGGGAACCCGAGGGCGCCCATGACCTCGCCCAGATCGCGCAGCTTGCGCAGGTCCGCGGCCTCGTCTCCCTCCGAGAACTCGACCAGCAGCAGCGCCGCCGGATCGCCCTGCACGAAGCGGTCGGTGGTGGCGCGGAACATCGGGATCGCGCGGGAAAGCCCGATCATCGTGCGGTCCACCAGTTCCACCGCCGTCGGCCCCAGCGGCACGATATGCTGGGCGGCGTCCATCGCCGCGTGGAAGCTGGGGAAGTGGCAGACCCCGAGCACCTTGCGCCGCAGAATGGGCGAAAGTTTCAGGTGAACCCGGCGAAAACTCGCCAGCGTGCCCTCCGAGCCGATCAGCACATGCGCGAGGTTGCCCGGCGCGCCGGGCGCCCGGCCCCGCTCGCCGCTGGGGCTGTGGGTCGCGGGCAAGAGGCCGTCAAGGTTGTAACCCCCGACCCGGCGCAGGAGTGCGGGCAGACGGGCCTGCATCTCGGGCGCGGCGTCCTCCGCGATTCGCAGCAGTTCGGCCGCCAGCCGGGCCTGCGCGGCGCCCTGCGGCGGTTCGTTTCCCAGCGGGCCGAACCGCATCGGACTGCCGTCGGCCAGCACCGCCTCGATCGCCGTCACGTTGTCGCGCATGGTCCCGTAGCGCAGCGAGCGCGAGCCGCAGGAGTTGTTCCCGGCCATGCCTCCGATGGTCGCCCGGCTCGCGGTCGAGACATCGACGGGAAAGCACAGGCCATGCGGGCGAAGCTGGCGGTTGAGTTCATCGAGCACGATGCCGGGCTGGACCTCGGCCCGCATCGATTCGGGATCGACCGAGATCACCTTGTCGAGGTGGCGCGAGACGTCGATCACCAGCGATTCGCCGACGGTCTGGCCGCATTGCGAGGTGCCCGCACCGCGCATCAGCACCGGCACGCCTTCCTCGCGGGCGATGGCCAGCGCCGCCTCGGCCGCCGCCTCGGTCCTCGGGACCACCACGCCCAGGGGCAGGATCTGGAAGATCGAGGCATCGGTGGCGTAGCGCCCGCGCGAGAAGGCATCGAACAGGGTCTCGCCTTCCACTTCGGCCTTCAGGCGGCGTTCCAGCCGCGCCCCCTCCGCGCCCTGCCCGCCGTCCATGCCCGTGCCCTCCCCCGGTTTCGTTGCGGTGATGTTACCGCTTGACGCGGGGGGCGGCAATGGATCAATAATTCGTAATTCAAAATTCAATCCGCTGCCGAACCGGCGGCAAAGGGGGAAAACCATGTCGGGTCAGGGCCGCCACTTCCTGCAAATACCGGGACCGACCAATGTGCCCGACCGGGTGCTTCACGCCATCGCCCGGCCGGTGATCGACCATCGCGGGCCGGAGTTCGCCGAAATGGCACTTCGGGCCATTGCCGGGTTGAAGCGGGTGGTGGGGACGCAGGCGCATGTGTTCATCTATCCCGGCTCGGGCACCGGCGCGTGGGAGGCGGCGCTGGTCAACACGCTTTCGCCCGGCGACAAGGTGCTGATGGTCGAGACCGGCCAGTTCGCCACCCTGTGGAAGGGGATCGCCGCGCGGCTGGGGCTGGCGGTCGATTTCATCCCCGGCGACTGGCGCAGCGGGGTCGATCCGCAGGCGGTGGCGGAGCGGCTGGCGGCGGACAAGGGTCACGCGATCAAGGCGGTCTGCTGCGTGCACAACGAGACCTCGACCGGGGTTCTGTCGGATGTCGCGGCCCTGCGGGCGGCGCTCGACGCGGCGGGGCATCCGGCGCTCTTGATGGTCGATACGATCTCTTCTCTGGGGTCGGCCGACTACCGGCACGACGCATGGGGAATCGACGTGACGGTGGGCTGTTCGCAGAAGGGGCTGATGCTGCCGCCGGGGCTGTCGTTCAACGCGGTCAGCGAACGGGCCTTCGCCGCGACCGCCACGGCGACGATGCCGCGCAGCTACTGGCGGTGGGAGGAGATGGCGGGGCCGAACGCCAAGGGGTTCTTCCCCTACACGCCGCCGACCAACCTGCTCTACGGCCTTGTCGAGGCGGTGGCGATGCTGGAGGAGGAGGGGCTGGATCAGGTCTTCGCCCGCCACGCGCGGCATGGCGAGGCCACCCGCCGCGCGGTCCGTGCCTGGGGGCTTGAGGTTCTGGCCCGCAACCAGGGCGAGGAATCGCCGGTGCTGACCGCGGTGATGATGCCCGAAGGCCACGGCGCGGACGCGCTGCGCGCGGTGGTGCTGCGGCAGTTCAACATGTCGCTGGGCGCGGGGCTGGGGAAACTGACCGACCGCATCTTCCGCATCGGCCATCTGGGCGAGTTCAATGACCTAACGCTGGCCGGGACACTCTCGGGGGTCGAGATGGGCCTTGCGCTTGCAGGCGTGCCGCACCGGCCGGGCGGGGTGACCGCGGCGCTGGACTACCTGCGGGAGACGGCGGGCGCGGCGTAGGATCGGCCCGGTCGCAGGGTGCGCTTCAGCGCACCCTACCGGGGCTCGCAGGGTGCGCTTCAGCGCACCACCTCCCCACCGCCCTCCCCGCCGAACAACCCCGCATGGGCCGCGCGCAGCTCCGTCCGCAGCACCTTGCCCAGCGCGTTCTTCGGCAGCGCATCGAGGATCAGGATCGCCTTGGGCCGTTTGTAGGGCGCCAGCGCGGCGGCCAGACCCGCGCGCAATTCGGCCTCGGGCGCGGTGCCGCGCACCGCGGCCACCACCGCCTCGCCGAAACCGGGATGCGGGACGCCGAACACCGCCGCCTCCTCGACCCCCGCCATCGCCTCCAGCACCGTCTCGACCTCGCGCGGATAGACGTTGTAGCCGCCCGAGATGATCAGATCCTTGCTGCGCCCGACCAGCACCAGGTAGCCCCCGGCATCGAGCCGCCCCAGATCGCCGGTGTCGAACCAGCCATCCGGCCCCACCACCGGCCCGGCCCGCCAGTAGTCGCGGGCGACCGAGGGGCCGCGCACCTCGACCCGGCCCACGCCGTCGCGCGCATCCGCCAGCCGCAGGTCCACCCCCGGCAGCGGCAGGCCGACGGTGCCGGGACGGCGGGGGCCGCGCAGAGGGTTCGAGGTCAGGATGATGGTCTCGGTCAGCCCGTAGCGTTCGACCGGGGCGAGACCCGCGCGGGCCTCAATCGCGGCGAAGACCTCGGCCGGGAGGGGGGCGGAGCCACTGGTCAGCAGCCGCAGGTTGCGGCAGGCGGCGCGGTCGAAACCGGGATGCGCCAGAAGCCTCGTATAGATCGCGGGGACGGCCATGAACACCGTGGCCTCGGGCAGGCGCGCGGCCACCCTGTCGGCGTCGAACCCGTCCAGAAGGATCGCCGCGCCCCCGGCCATCAGCAGGCAGCCGATCCCGAGAAACAGCCCGTGGGCGTGGAAGGCGGGCAGGACATGCAGGATGGTATCGGTGTCCGTGATGCCCCAGACACCGTTCAGCGCCGCGAGATTGGCGGCGATGTTGCCGTGGCTGAGCACCGCCCCCTTGGGCCGCCCGGTGGTGCCCGAGGTAAACAGCATCGCCGCGGGCATGTCGGGGGTGAGTCCCGGGCCGGAGACCGGCGCAAGGGTCTCGGCCGCCTGCCGCAGCCGGGCAAGATCGCGGACCCGCAGCCCCGGCAGCGCCGAAGACAGCGGCCCCGCCCCGGCGGTATCGGTCACCACCAGCGCGGGCCCGGCGTCCGACAGGATCGCCCCGGCCTCGCGCATGGTGAAATCGGGGTTCAGCGGCACATGCACCGCCCCCAGCCGCAACACCGCAAGGAACAGCGCCACCGCCCCGGCCGACTTGCCCAGCCGCACCGCCACCCGGTCGCCCGCGCCCACCCCTTCGGCCGCAAGCGCCGCCGCAAGCCGCCCGGCAAGCGAATCCAGCCCGGCGTAATCCAGATCGCCCCCGGCACTGCGCAGCGCCACCCGCCCCGGCGCGCGGGCGGCGTGATCGGTGATCCGTTCGGTGAGCAGCCCCGCCATGCGACCGGTCAGGCGATGCCGCCCGGCACCCGGTCGGCCAGATCCACCGGCCCGGCCGGATCGGCGCTTTCCAGCAGGATCCGCAGCATCTCGCCCTGTACGATCAGATGCGCCCGCATCGCATCCGCCGCCGCCTGCGCCTCGCGCGATGCGATCGCCGCCAGCACCGTGCAATGTTCGGCGAAGGACGCCCCCATCCGCCCCGGCATCGCCGCCTGCGCCATGCGCAGCACCCGCATCCGGTTGCGCAGCCGCCTGGTCTCCTGCATCAGGTAAAGATTGCCGCCGGCGCGGTAGATCGCCTCGTGGAAATGTTCGTTCGCGGCGTAATAGGCGTCGAAATCCTGCGTGTCCGCCGCCACCTCGCATTCCGCATGCGCGGCCTGGATCCGCGCCAGCATCGGCGGGGTGTGGCGCCGGGCGGCAAGGCTGGCACAGGCGGCCTCAAGCTCGGCCATCATCTCGAACCGGTCGAGCGTATCCTTGAGCGACAGCCCCGCCACCACCGCGCGCTGGCGCGGGCGCAGCGTGACCAGACCCGCCGCCGCCAGTTCGCGGATCGCCTCGCGCACCGGGGTGCGGGAGACGCCGAACCGTTCGGCGATCCGGCCCTCGGTCAGGAATTCGCCGGGGCGCAACTGGCCCTTGAGGATCAGATCGCCCAGCCGCTCGCGCACCATGGCGCTGTGGGGCGAGGCGGGCTCGTCCTCGGTCGCGGTTTCCCCGGCCCCGACCTGGCCACCCGCACTCTCATCATTGCCGCGCATGTTGCCGCTCTTCCTGGCTGCCCCCGAAAAATGTGTGCATCCTTTGCCGGATAGTATACACAAGTTCGGGGGAACATGATACCGTCCACTTTGCCCGCCGCCCCGGCTCTATCATGGCTGACTCAAGGCGGAAGGGGCCGGGCCAAGGCCAGAACTTCAGGGTGCGCCATGCCGTCGTCCTATTTCCACAGTCTTCTGGAAAGCATCGTCGAACGCGGGCGCACCGTGTTCGACGGCACGCGCGATCCCGGGCTTTCGGGCCGCGATCTGGCCGGGCTTGCCGAATCGCTGGTCGGCGCCCCGGGCGAGGCCACCGGGCTGGTGCTGGCGCGGGAAATCCTCGACCTGTGGGAGGGGTTGAGCCCCGAGGGGCAGGCGACCTTCTTCCGGCTGCTTGCCGAACGGTTCGGCCCGCGCGAAGCGGCACTGGCCGAGGCGGTGCAGGCGTGGCGGGACGCGCCCGGCCCCGCCACCGCCCGGCAGGTGCATGAGGCGTCCGAGCCCCGGCGGCAGGAACTGTTCCGGCTGCTGAACCGCGCGCCCGGCGGCACCCCGGCGCTGGTGGCGATCCGGGCGGCGCTGCTGGATCATCTGCGGGCCAACCCCGATTGCGCGCCCGATTTCTCTGACGTGGATGCGGATTTCCAGCATCTGTTCAGCTCGTGGTTCAACCGTGGCTTCCTGGTGCTGCGCCGGATCGACTGGTCCACCCCCGCCGTGATCCTCGAACGCATCATCCGCTACGAGGCGGTGCATGAGATCAACGGCTGGGACGACCTGCGCCGCCGCATCGACCCGCCCGACCGGCGGCTCTACGCCTTCTTCCACCCGGCGCTGATCGACGAGCCGCTGATCTTCGTCGAGGTCGCCCTGACCGAGGCGATCCCCGAGGGCATCGCCCCGATCCTCGCCGAAGAGCGCGAGCCCCTGGACCCGGCCAGGGCCACGGTGGCGGTGTTCTATTCGATCTCGAACTGCCAGAAGGGGCTGCGGGGGATTTCCTTCGGCAACTTCCTGATCAAGCAGGTGGTCGAGGAACTCAGCCGGGCGCTGCCGAACCTGCGCACCTTCGCCACGCTGTCGCCGGTGCCGGGCTTCCGCCGCTGGCTGGAGGCCGGCGGGGCCGAGGCCGCGGGCGAGGCGGCACAGGGGGCGCTGGCGCTGCTGGACAATCCCGGCTGGCCCGACGACCCGCAGGCGGTGGCCACGCTTTCGCCGGTACTGCGCGGGCTGACGGCGGAATACCTGCTTTGCGCCCGCGCGCCGAACGGCCAGCCGCGCGACCCGGTGGCGCGGTTCCATCTGGGCAACGGCGCGCATCTGGAACGGATCAACGTGCTGGGCAATCCCTCGCCGCGCGGCATGGCGGAATCCTGCGGCACCATGGTCAACTATGTCTATGACATGAAGAAGATCGAACGGAACCACGAAGCCTATGCCAGCCGTGGCACCATCGCCGCCACCACGGCGGTCCGGCGGCTGCTGCCCGCCTCGGCGCGGTAGGGCGGGACAAGAGCAAGACGAACGAGCGGACGGACGGACCCCATGACCGACAATCTTTTCCTCGCGCTGCGCGACGCGGCCCCTGCGGATGCCCCGCTGTTCCGGCTGGCGGACGGGACCGATATCAGCTACGGCGCGGCGTTTGAAACCGCCGGGCGGATCGCCGCGGTGCTGCGCGGGCTCGGACTGCAACCGGGCGACCGGGTGGCGGCGCAGGTGGACAAGTCCTGGCAGGCGGTGGCGCTCTATCTCGGCACGCTTCAGGCGGGGGGCGTGTTCCTGCCCCTGAACACCGCCTATACCGCCGCCGAGATCGGCTATTTCCTTGGCGACGCCGCGCCGCGCGTCTTTGTCTGCGCCCCGGCGCGGGCGGATGAGGCCGGGGGCGTGGCCCATGTGCTCACGCTCGACGGCGCGGGCGGCGGCAGCCTGATGGAGGCGGCCGCCGGGGCCGCGCCCTCGGCCGGGGTCACGCCGCGCGAAGGCGGCGACCTGGCGGCGATCCTTTACACTTCGGGCACCACGGGGCGGTCGAAAGGCGCGATGCTCAGCCATCTGAACCTTCTGTCGAATGCCCTTGTGCTGAAGGACTACTGGGGCTTCACCGCCACCGACCGGCTGATCCACGCGCTGCCGATCTTCCACACCCACGGGCTGTTCGTCGCCACCAACACGCTGATGCTCGCGGGCGGCGCGATGATCTTCCTGCCCCGGTTCGACACCGCCGAGGTGCTGGGGCTGATGCCGCAGGCCACCGCGATGATGGGGGTTCCCACCTTCTACACAAGGCTGCTGGCGCATCCCGGCCTTGACCGGGCGGCCACGGCGCATATGCGGCTGTTCATCTCGGGTTCGGCGCCGCTGCTGGCCGAGACCCACCGCGCCTTCGAGGCGCGCACCGGCCAGCGCATCCTCGAACGTTACGGCATGACCGAAACCAACATGCTCACCTCGAACCCGCTTGAGGGCGAGCGGATCGCCGGCACCGTGGGCTTTCCCCTGCCCGGCGTCAGCCTGCGCATCGCCGACCCCGAGACCGGCGCGGAACTGCCGCAGGGCGGGATCGGCGGGATCGAGGTGAAAGGCCCCAATGTGTTCGGCGGCTACTGGCAGATGCCGGAAAAGACCGCGACCGAGTTCCGCGCCGACGGGTTCTTCATCACCGGCGATCTGGGGATGATCGACGAACGCGGCTATGTGCATATCGTCGGGCGGGCGAAGGATCTGATCATCTCGGGCGGCTACAACGTCTACCCGAAAGAGATCGAGTCCGAGATCGACGACCTCGCGGGCGTGGTCGAATCGGCGGTGATCGGCCTGCCGCATCCCGACTTCGGCGAGGGCGTGGCCGCCGTGGTGGTGCGCGAACCCGGCGCGGCGCTGGACGAGGCCGGGCTTCTGCGCGCGCTGACCGGGCGGCTTGCGGGTTACAAGCTGCCGAAACGGGTGATCTTCCTCGACGAACTTCCGCGCAACGCCATGGGCAAGGTGCAGAAAAAGGCGCTGCGCGACGACTACGCCGGGATGTTCGGTTAAGAAGACTTCAGGGACGGTCGGTCGGCGTTCGATGCGCAACAGAGGGCGAGCGGCCGGCCGCTTGCCCGGCGACGCGTGCCGCACCTCGATTCCGGGCGGAAGTGGCGCCCTACGCCGCCGCCGCCTGCCCCAGCATCGGCCTGCCCGCCACATAGGTCTGGCGCACGGCGCGGTCGTCGCCCATGACCTGAAGCACGAACAGCTCCTCGGCCAGCGTCTCCACCGTCTCCATCCGCAGCGCCATCGCCGGGGTGGCGCGGGCATCCAGTACCACCACATCCGCCGCCGACCCGGGCGAGAGCGAGCCGATCTCTCCCTCCATCCCCAGCGCCTGCGCGTTGCCCAGCGTCGCCCAGTAGAAGGCGTGGAACGGGTGCAGCCCCTGCCCGCGCAGTTGCAGCACCTTGTAGGCTTCGTCCAGTGTACGCAGCATGGAATAGCTGGTGCCGCCGCCGATATCGGTGGCGATGGCGCTGCGCACGCCCTCGGCCCGCAGCCCGGCCTCGTCGAACAGCCCGCTGCCGAGGAACAGGTTCGAGGTCGGGCAGAACACCGCCACCGAGCCGGTCTCGGCCATGGTGGCGCGCTCGCGCGGTTCCAGATGGATCGAATGGCCGAACAGGCTGCGCGGACCCAGCAACCCGTAAGTCTCGTAAACGTCGAGATAGTCGCGCGCGCCGGGGTAAAGTTCGGCGGTATAGGCGATTTCCGCCTTGTTCTCCGACAGGTGGGTCTGGATATGGCAGTCGGGGAAGGCCCGCGCCAGCGCCCCCGCGGCCGCCATCTGCTCCGGGGTCGAGGTGATGGCGAACCGCGGCGCGATAGCGTAGCGCGCCCGGCCCCGGCCGTGCCAGCGCCCGATCAGCGCGGCGCTGTCGTCATAGGCCGACTGCGGCGTGTCGCGCAGCCCGTCCGGCGCGTTCCTGTCCATCAGCACCTTGCCGCCCAGCATCGCCATGCCGCGCTTTTCCGCCCCGGCGAAGAACGCCTCCACCGACTCGGGATGCACCGAACAGAAGGCCACCCCGGTGGTGGTGCCGTGCGACAGCAGCAGCCCGTAGAAGGCATCCGCCATCCGCGCCGCATGGGCCGGGTCGGCGAAGCGGGTCTCGGCCGGAAAGGTATAGGTGTTGAGCCAGTCCAGAAGCTGCGCCCCCCACGACGCGATCACCTGCACCTGCGGGAAATGCAGATGCGCGTCGATGAAGCCGGGCAGCAGCAGATGCGGCCGGTGATCCACCTCGGGCGCGCGGCCCGCAAGGCCCGCGTGATCGCCCACCGCCACCACCCGGCCGCCGGTCACCAGAATCGCGCCGTCCTCGAAATACTCGTAAGCGCCGGAGTCCCGTGCCCCCTCCGGCGCCCTGACGAAACGCAGCACCCGGCCACGCAGCAGAATATCGCCTGTATCTGGGGTCATTCCGGTCTCCCTCCGCTGGACCGAAGCAGTGTCGCATGTCCGATCCTGTTGAAATAGCACGGCAGACACGGTTTACTTTCAATGTATCGTTGAAAGAAGCACCCATGCCCTATCTGGAAAGCATCCGCGTCTTCGTGCGCACCGTGGAACTGGGCAGCATCACCGCGGGCGGGCGCGATCTGCGGCTGACGCCCGCCGTTGCCTCGAACCGGGTCAAGGAACTGGAAAACCGGCTGGGCATAAGGCTGATCAACCGCACCACGCGCAAGCTGGCGCTGACCGAGGCGGGCCGGACCTATTTCGATTACGCCTGCAAGGTGGTCGAGGCGCTCGACGAATCCGAGGCAGTGATCGGCGGCATCTCCGACACGCCCAAGGGCGCGGTGAAGGTGACGGCGCCCCTGGGCCTCGGACGGCGCATCCTCGCGCCCCTGGTGCCGGGGTTCAACGACCGCTTCCCCGAGATCGAGCTGCGGCTGCGCCTGTCCGACCGCAAGGTGGACATGATGGCCGAGAATGTGGACGTGGCCTTCGTCCTCGGCGCGCTTCAGGACAGTTCGATGAAGATGCGCTCGATCGCCGAATGCCCGCGCCTTCTTTGCGCCGCGCCGGGCTATGTCGAACGTTTCGGGATGCCCGCGACCCCGGCCGACCTGATCGAGGGCCGGCACCGCTGCCTGCTTCTGCGATTTCCCGGCTCGCCGGAGTGGAACTGGACGCTGATGACCGACGGGGTGGCGCGGCGCTACAACGTGGCCGGGCCCTATGACGCCGACGAAGGCGACGTGCTGACCGACTGGGCGCTCGATGGCCGGGGGATCGTGATGAAACCCGCCTTCGAGGTGGCGCCGCATCTGGCCTCGGGCACGCTGGTGCCGGTGCTGGTGGATCATCCGCCGCCGCCAGTACGGCTGGCCTGCATCTACCCGCACAAGCGGTTGCAGGATCCCAAGGTGCGGCTGTTCGTCGATTACATGGTCGAGGAATGCCGCGAACGCCTGCGGGAAATCCAGCCCGCAACCGCACTATAACCCCTTCATCTTGCTGAAAATACTCATAACCTGCCCGCAAGGCGCGGTGATCGGCCGGGGGGGTTCCGCATCCGGTCACACCCTTTCCCCATTTGCCCGGAATCAAGGCGCGGCACGCGCCGCCGGGCAGCGGCCGACCGCCCCCGTCACGCCAGAGGCGTGCCTTCGGCACGACGTCGGCCGCTGCCCTCTGTCGCGCAACTTACCGACCCCGTTCGGCAAGCCCGCCGCCAACCCCCACCGTCAGGCGGACACCCGCACCGCGAGCCGCGCCATCACCTCGGCGGCGATGAAGGCGGCGATCACTTCGGGGCGTTTGTCATGTTTCGCCCCCGGCGCCATCGGGCAGGCGAGGGCCGACAGATCGCCCGCCCAGCCCGGCACGGTGCGGGCGCGGCGGGCATAGGTGGCGGCCTTGCTGGCCGAGCCGATCATGCCGACGTAAGCCGCATCACCGCGCGCCAGCGCCTCGTCGGCGATCAGGAAGTCGAGCGCGTGGTCATGGGTCACAATCACATAGGCGCTGCCCGGCGGGGCGGCGCGGACCTCGGCCTCGGGCAAGGGCGTCAGCCGCACCGGCACCGTCCCGGCGCGGGCCAGTTCCGCCGGGCGGCTGTCGATCAGCACCGGATTGACCGGCAAGGGCAGCAGCGCCCGGACCAGCGCCCGGCCCACGTGCCCGGCACCGAACACCAGCACAGGCGGCGCGCGGTCCAGCGCCGCGCGGGCGGCGGCGAGCGCATCGGCCAGCGCCGCGGGGCCAAGCCGGGTCAGGGCAAGCCCCACCCTGCCGCCGCAGCACTGGCCGATGGCGGGGCCCAGGGGGACATCCATCGACCCCGCCGCCTCGTTGCGGGCAAGCAGCGCGCGCGCCTCGTCGATCGCCATGTATTCAAGTTGCCCGCCGCCGATGGTGCCGAAGGCATCGGCTTCGGTCACGAACATTTCCGCCCCTTCCTCGCGCGGGGCCGAGCCCAGCACCTTTGCCACCCGGACCCGCACCACCCGCGCGGGCGGGCTGGCCGCAAGCCGGTCGAGTTCGGGGCGGGAAAGCGTCATCCCCCTGCGGCCTCCCTCCGCAGCCGCTCGATGGTCATCAGCACCCGTTCGGGCGTCGCGGGCGCGTCGAGCCTTGGGCAGACCGTGCCGCCCGCGACCGAGGCGACCGCCATCGACAAAGCCTCCAGCACCGAGATCCCGAGCATGAACGGCGGTTCCCCCACCGCCTTCGACCGCCGGATCGTGGGCACGCGGCTTTCCGACCATTGCGGCAGGTCGATATTCAGGACGCGCGGCCGGTCCGAGGCCAGAGGGATCTTGTAGGTCGAGGGCGCGTGGGTCCGCAGCCGCCCCTTGCCGTCCCACCACAGTTCCTCGGTGGTCAGCCAGCCCATGCCCTGGATGAAGGCGCCCTCGATCTGGCCCTTGTCGATGGCCGGGTTCAGCGACCGGCCCACATCATGCAGGATATCGCTGCGGTCCACCTGGTATTCGCCGGTCAGGGTATCGACGCTGACTTCGCTTACCGCCGCGCCGTAGGCATAGTAGTAGAACGGCCGCCCCTTGCCCGCCGCGCGGTCCCAGTGGATGTCGGGGGTCTTGTAGAATCCCGCCGCCGACAGATGCACCCGCGCCATATAGGCTTCGCGGATGAAATCGGGAAACGGCATCCGCAGGTTGCCGACCAGCACGGTGTTGGGTTCGAACACCACCGCCTCGGCGGCGACGTTCCATTTCTCCGACGCGAAATCGACCAGACGGCCGATGATCTGCTCGGCCGCGTTCTGCGCCGCCATCCCGTTGAGGTCCGAGCCGGACGAGGCCGCCGTGGCCGAGGTGTTGGGCACCTTGGCGGTGGTGGTGGCGGTGATCCGCACCCGGTCGAGGTCGATCTGGAAGCAATCGGCCACCACCTGCGCCACCTTGGTGTTGAGCCCCTGCCCCATCTCGGTCCCGCCGTGGTTCAGGTGAACCGAACCGTCCTGATAGACATGCACCAGCGCGCCGGCCTGATTGAACCATGTCGCGGTGAAGGAGATGCCGAACTTCACCGGCGTGAGCGCGATCCCCTTGCGGATGGTGCCGCCCTTCGCGTTGAACGCCTGCACGGCACGGCGGCGGGCGGCATAATCGGCGCTGTCCTCCAGCTCCGCCACGATGCGGTGCATGATATTGTCGGTGACCTGCTGGTGATAGGGCGTCAGGTCGCGGCCTTCGCCATCGTCTTCCCTGCCGTAGAAGTTGAGCTTGCGGATCTCCAGGGGGTCGCGGCCCAGCGCATAGGCCACTTCCTCGATGATGCGTTCCGCCGCGATCACCCCCTGCGGGCCGCCGAAGCCGCGAAAGGCGGTGTTCGACACGGTATTGGTCTTCATCGGCCGGGATTCCAGCCGCACCGCCGGGTAGAAATAGGCGTTGTCGGCGTGGAACAGCGCCCGGTCGGTCACCGCGCCCGACAGGTCGGCGGAAAAGCCGCAGCGGGCGGCGAACAGGCCCTCGACCGCCAGAATCCGGCCGGTATCGTCGAACCCCACCCGATAGTCGATGCGGAAATCGTGGCGCTTGCCGGTCGCGGTCATGTCGTCGTCGCGGTCGGGGCGGATCTTGACCGGGCGGTTCCATTTCTTCGCCGCCACCGCCGCCACGGCGGCGAACAGGTTGGGCTGGGTCTCCTTGCCGCCGAAGCCGCCGCCCATGCGCCGCACCTGGATGGTGACGGCGTTCGAGGTCACCCCCAGAACATGCGCCACCATATGCTGCACCTCGGACGGGTGCTGGGTCGAGGAATGGACCAGCACCTCGTCATCCTCGCCGGGGATGGCGAAGGCGATATGGCCTTCCAGATAGAAGTGATCCTGCCCGCCCACTGTCAGCGTGCCGGAAAGCCGCCGGGGCGCGGCCTCCATGGCCGGGCCGACCTCGCCGCGCGCCAGCACCAGAGGATCGGTGACATGCGGATAGCCCGCGTCCATCGCCTCGGACACTTCGGTCACATGCGGCAGCTCGCGATATTCCACCTTGGCCAGCGTCGCGGCACGGCGGGCGGCGGCGCGGGTCTCGGCCACCACCGCGAACAGGGGCTGGCCCCAGAACTCCACCTTTCCGGTGGCGAAGACCGGATCGTCGTTCTTGCCCGTCGGACTGACGTCGTTGTGGCCGGGAATGTCGGCGGCGGTCAGCACATCGACCACGCCGGGGGCGCTGCGTACCGCCGACAGGTCGATCGAGACGATCTCGCCATGGGCGCAGGTGCTCAGCCCGAGGCAGGCGTGCAACGTGCCCTCGGGCTCGGGGATGTCGTCGGTGTAATCGGCAAGGCCCGTCACATGCTTGTGCGCCGAGTCGTGGCGCTGATCGACGTGGACACCGCCGCGGATGGTTTCGACCGTCATCTTTCCCTCACGCACGTTTCAGTTGGGCATCAAGGCCCGCCGTCTCAAGGGCAAAGCGGCGGATCAGGTTGGCGGCCACCAGCCCGCGATACCCGGCCGAGGCCCGCCAGTCGGTCAGCGGGGCGAAATCATCGGCGATGGCAAGGGCGGCGGTTTCGGCCGCCTCCACGCCCCATTCGGCGCCGGTCAGCGCCGCCTCGGCATGGCTTGCCCGTTTCGGGGTCGCGGCCATGCCGCCATAGGCGATCCGGGCCTCGGCCACGGTGCCGCCGTCAAGCCGCAGGCTGATCGCGCAGCAGACCGCCGAGATATCCTCGTCGCGCCGCTTGGTGATCTTCCACGCCCCGTGCAGCCAGCCGGGGCGGCGCGGGATGCGGATGCTCTCGACGAATTCGCCGGGCGCGCGGTCCTGCTTGCCATAGGCGATGAAGAAACTCTCGATGGGCAGCACCCGGCGGGTATCGCCCTTGCGCAGGGTGATCTCGGCGTTCAGCGCGATCAGCACCGGGGGCGAATCGCCGATGGGCGAGCCGTTGGCGATATTGCCGCCGATGGTGCCCATGTTGCGCACCTGCCAGCCGCCGATCCGGGGCCAGAAGGCGGAAAGATGCGGGAAGGCTTCGAGCAGCGCGGTCTCGGCCTCGGTATAGGTCACCCCCGCGCCGAGGGTGATCGCGTCCTCGGTGACCTCGATCCCCTTCAGCCCGGCGATATGGCCGATGAACACCGCCGGAGAGATGTCGCGCATGTGCTTGGTGATCCACAGACCCACGTCGGTCGAGCCCGCGACCACCGTCGCCCCGGGCGCCGCCTCCAGCACCGCCGCCAGATCGTCGGTATCGGCGGGCAGCACCGCCCGGCCGGTGCCGTCGGTCAGTTCCACCCGCGCGCCGTCGGCCAGCGCCTCCAGCCGCGCCGTCATCTCCGCCCGCGCCCGCACCAGCGCGTCGTTGGACGGATCGCCCAGTTGCGAGGCCGCCCCGGCCGCCTTCACGATCGGGCCGTAGCCGGTGCAGCGGCAGAGGTTGCCCTGGATAGCGGTCTCGATGGCATCGACCGAAGGGTTCGGATCCTGCATCCACAGCGCATAAAGCGACATGACGAAGCCCGGCGTGCAGAAGCCGCACTGGCTGCCGTGATGATCCACCAGCGCCTGCTGCACCGGATGCAACGGCCCGTCGCGCGGGGCAAGGTGTTCGACCGTCACCACGTGGCAGCCGTCGAGCGAGGCGAGCAGCCGGATGCAGGCGTTCACGGATTCGTAGCGCAACCCGCCCCGGTGCAGCCGCCCGACCAGCACGGTGCAGGCACCGCAATCGCCCTCGGCGCAGCCCTCCTTGGAGCCCTTCAGCCGCCGGTCGAGCCGGATCCAGTCGAGCAGCGTGTCACAGGGACCAACCTGCCCCGGCGCCACCTCGCGGTCGTTGAGAATGAACCTGAGTTCCCGGCGTATTTCTGGGCGTATCCCTGCCATGCTGCGGCGTCTCCCCGTGCGGCCTGTTGCGGCCCGCGCTGTCTGATCTGTGCCGAACCGATACGTTTGCAGCCAGCATATACCTTCGGCGCCCGCCACGGGTAGCGGGCAGGATCGCAAGTCATTTTCAACGTCCAATAGATAATACCGCAACATTACCCCTCTGGTGCCGCGCGGGAAGCTTGGTTATTTCCTGCCGAAAACAACCAAACGCCGTCGCAACCCGCGCCGGAGCCGCCGCCCGTTCCCTGCGAACCGGCCAATTCACCCGGGTCATTTTCAATGATTCGTTGAAAGATTGCCGCGCCTGCCCCGCTATTCGCCGCTCTGCCCCCGGATGTATCACGATCAGGCGGCGACGACCGATCGTCCGGGGCCCGGAAGGGTCAGACGGTTCGGGGGATGTCCGGCGGCCAACCGCCTCCCCCCAATCCGGCAAGAGGAGGAAACGACCCCCGGCCATTCCGTCGGCGGGCCGCACGAATACCCCTCCCCGCGCCCCTCTGCCGGTCCGCCTCCGCCCGCAGCACAAGGGAGGAACCATGCTGGAGAAATTCTTTGATCTGAAGGGCCACGGCACCAACGTGCGCACCGAGATCGTCGCCGGGGTCACGACATTCCTGACCATGGCCTATATTATCTTCGTCAATCCCGACATCCTCTCGACCACCGGGATGGACCGCGACGCCGTGTTCGTCGCCACCTGCCTTGCCGCCGCGCTGGGCACCTTCGTCATGGCCTTCCTCGCCAACTGGCCCATCGCCATGGCGCCGGGGATGGGGCTGAACGCCTTCTTCGCCTTCACCGTCGTGGGCATGATGGGCTTCACCTGGCAGCAGGCGCTGGGGGCGGTGTTCATCTCGGGGGTGATCTTCTTCATCCTGACCGTGACCGGGGTGCGGCGCTGGCTGATCGCCGGGATTCCCATCTCGATGCGCAGCGGCATCGCCGCCGGGATCGGGCTGTTCCTGGCGATCATCGCGCTGAAAAGCTCGGGGATCGTGGTGGCAAGCCCGGCGACCTTCGTCACGCTCGGGGACATGACCCATACCGGGACGCTGCTGGCGATCCTCGGCTTCTTCGTGATCGCGGCGATGGATGCGCTGAAGATCCCCGGCTCGATCCTGATCGGCATCCTCGTGGTCACAATCGCGGCGATGCTGACCGGCGTGAGCAGTTTCGCCGGCATCGTCTCGGCGCCGCCGAGCATCGCGCCCACCTTCCTGCAACTCGACATCATGGGGGCGCTGACGGTCGGCATCTTCCAGGTGATCCTGGTGCTGGTGCTGGTCGAGGTGTTCGACGCCACCGGGACACTGATCGGCGTCGCCAAGCGCGCCGGGCTCTTGACCGAGGGGCCGCAGCACAAGAACAAGCGGCTGGGCCGGGCGCTTCTGGCCGACAGTTCGGCCATCGTCGGCGGCTCGCTTCTGGGCACGTCCTCGACCACGGCTTACGTCGAAAGCGCCTCGGGCGTGCAGGCGGGCGGGCGGACGGGCCTGACCGCGCTCACCGTGGGGGTGCTGTTCCTGTTCGCGCTGTTCTTCGCGCCGCTGGCAGGGTCGGTTCCGGCCTATGCCACCGCGCCCGCGCTGCTTTACGTCGCGGTGCTGATGGCGCGGGAACTGGTCGAGATCGACTGGGACGACGTGACCGAATCCGCCCCGGCGGTGCTGACCGCGATCGCCATGCCCTTCACCTATTCGATAGCCAACGGGCTGGCCTTCGGCTTCATCAGCTATGCGCTCCTGAAGACGCTGACCGGCCGCTGGAAGGATGTCCACGCCGCCACATGGCTGGTGGCCGGGCTGTTCGTGCTGAAATTCGCCTTCTTCACCGAGTGATCCGGTAAAAGAGGTCGGCGAAGGGCCGGGGGCGCCGCAAGGCGCCCCCGGTTTCGTTTGCCCCATGCCCCGCCGCAACGGAAGGCGGCAGCCGGACAAGGGGGGCCTTCTGCCCCCCTCTTGCTTCGCAATTGTTCGCCGCTGAAAACCTGCCACCGGCAGCTTTTCCGGGCGCGGCTCACCCCCGAGGATATTTCCAGACAGAAGAAGGATAGACGCGCCCTACAGGTCCTCCACCGCCAGCACCCCGCTGGCCGCCCGCAGCGCGCCGCGCACCACCGGCGAGACCGGGTGTTCGCCGGGCAGCGCGATGTCGATCTCGCGCCCCGTGGCCGGATCGGGGACCGAGATCGTCACCGGCCCGCGCCCGCCACGGCCGCCTTCGGCCCGCGCGCGTTCCAGCAGCGCCGCCACCGCCGCCGCCGCGCCCTCGGCCCCGGCGGCAAGGTGGATGCGCAAGCCCGCACCGCCCGCGCCCGCCTCGGCCACCGTATCCACCGGCTTGACGTCGCGCGCGAGCAGCTTGAGCGTATCGCCCTCGCTCGCCGCCTCGACCGTCAGCACCACGCCCATTCCCGGTTCCAGATGCGCCCGCCCGGCCTCCAGCACGTCCGAGAACACCGTCACCTCGTAAAGCCCGGTCGGGTCGGAAAGCTGGACGAAGGCGAAGCGGTTGCCGCGGGCCGACTTGCGTTCCTGCCGCGACGACACCGACCCGGCCAGACGGGCCACCATCGGCCCGCCTTCGGCCTTGGCGGCGATTTCCGCCAGCGTCATGACCCCGCGCCGTTTCAGCGCCGTCATGTAGTCGTCGAGCGGATGGCCCGAAAGGTAGAAGCCCACCGCCAGATGCTCGTTCGCCAGCCGCTCCATCGGCAACCAGTCGTCACGGGGGCGCAGGCGCGGCTCGGGCAGGTCGGCGCCCGCCTCGCCGAACAGCGAGACCTGCGCCGAGGCGCGCGCCTCCTGCACCGCCGCCGACCACGCCACCAGCGCGTCGAGCCCGTCGAACACCCGCGCCCGGCAGGGCTCCAAGAGGTCGAAGGCCCCGGCGCGGGCCAGCATCTCCAGCGGGCGCTTGCCCACCCGCTTGAGGTCCACCCGCCGGGCGAAATCGGCGAGCGAGGCGAAGGGAACATCGCCGCCCCCTTCGGCCTTCCGGGCCTCGACGATCAGCCGCATCGCCTCGACGCCCACGTTCTTCAGCGCGCCCAGCGCATAGACCACCCGCCCCCCGGACACGCTGAAGGTGGCCTGCGAGCGGTTGACGCAGGGCGGCACCACCTCGATCCCCAGCCGGTCCACCTCGCGCTTGTAGACGTTCAGCTTGTCGGTCAGGTGGATATCGCAGTTCATCACCCCGGCCATGAACTCGACCGGGTGGTTGGCCTTGAGCCATGCGGTCTGATAGCTCACCACCGCATAGGCGGCGGCATGCGACTTGTTGAAACCGTAGTTTGCGAATTTCTCCAACAGATCAAAGACTTCGCCCGCCTTCTTCGCGTCCACCCCGTTCCCGGTCGCGCCCTTGATGAACTTGGGCCGCTCCTTGGCCATTTCCTCGGCGATCTTCTTGCCCATCGCCCGGCGCAGCAGGTCGGCGCCGCCCAGCGAATAGCCCGCCATGACCTGCGCGATCTCCATCACCTGTTCCTGATAGACGATGATGCCCTGGGTCTCGGCCAGGATATGGTCGATGGAAGGATGAATGGATTCAAGGGGTTTCAGGCCGTTCTTCACCTCGCAATAGGTCGGGATGTTCTCCATCGGGCCGGGGCGGTAGAGCGCGACCAGCGCCACGATATCCTCGATGCAGGTCGGTTTCATGCGCCGCAGCGCGTCCATCATGCCCGAGCTTTCCACCTGGAACACCGCCACCGTGCGGGCCGAGGCGTAAAGCTCATAGGTCTTCGCATCGTCCAGAGGGATCGCGCCGATATCCACCTCGATCCCGCGCGGGCGCAAGAGTTCGATGGCGTTCTCGATCACCGTCAGGGTCTTGAGCCCGAGAAAGTCGAACTTGACCAGCCCCGCCGCCTCGACCCATTTCATGTTGAACTGGGTCGCGGGCATGTCCGAGCGCGGATCCTGGTAAAGCGGCACCAGTTCATCCAGCGGCCGGTCGCCGATCACCACCCCGGCGGCATGGGTCGAGGCGTTGCGCAGCAGGCCCTCGATCTGCTTCGCATAGCTCAGCAGCCGGTCCACCACCTCCTCGGCCCGCGCGGCCTCGCGCAGCCGCGGCTCGTCGGCCAGCGCCTTTTCGATGCTGACCGGCTTCACCCCCTCGACCGGGATCATCTTCGACAGCCGGTCCACCTGGCCGTAGGGCATCTGCAACACCCGGCCCACGTCGCGCACCGCGGCCTTGGACAGCAGCGCGCCGAAGGTGATGATCTGGCCCACCTTCTCGCGGCCGTATTTCTCCTGCACGTAGCGGATCACCTCTTCGCGGCGGTCCATGCAGAAATCGATGTCGAAGTCGGGCATCGAGACCCGTTCGGGGTTCAGGAACCGCTCGAACAGCAGCGAGTAGCGCAGCGGGTCGAGGTCGGTGATCGTCAGCACATAGGCCACCAGCGAACCCGCGCCGGAACCGCGCCCCGGCCCCACCGGAATCCCCTGCGCCTTGGCCCATTTGATGAAATCGGCCACGATCAGGAAATAGCCGGGAAAGCCCATCTGCTCGATGATGCCCAGTTCGAACCTCAGCCGCTTCTCGTACTCCTCGACCGGGGCGGCGTGGGGGATGACGGCAAGCCGCTCCTTCAGCCCCTCCCATGCCTGGCGGCGCAACTCCTCCACCTCGTCAGCGGCGAAGCGCGGCAGGATCGGGTCGCGCTTGCTGACGGCAAAGGCGCAGCGGCGGGCGATCTCGACGGTGTTCTCGATCGCCTCGGGCAGGTCGGCGAACAGCGCCGCCATCTCGGCCTCGGACTTGAGGTAATGCTGCGGCGTCAGGCGGCGGCGCGGGCCGGACTGATCGACATAGGCGCCCTCGCTGATGCAGATCAGCGCGTCATGCGCCTCATACATCTTCGGGTCGGGGAAATAGGCGTCGTTGGTCGCGACCAGCGGCAGGCCCATGGCATGGGCCATCTCGATCAGCGGGCGTTCGGTGGCACGCTCGGCCTCGGTATGGCGGCCGTCCTCGCCGGGGTGGCGCTGCAACTCGACATAGAACCGGCCGGGGTAGATCGCGGCCAGCCGCCGCATCAGCGCCTCGGCCCGCGCGCCCTGCCCGGCGCGGATCAGCGCGCCCATCGGCCCCTCGGCCCCGCCGCCGAGGCAGATCAGCCCGTCGGCATGTTGTTCCAGTTCGTCAAGCGTGACCTGCGGCAGCTGCCCCCCGGCGTCGAGATAGAGACAGGAGTTCAGCTTCATCAGGTTCATGTAGCCCGCTTCGTTCTGCGCCAGCAGCACGACGGGGGCAGGCGGGCGCGGCTTTTCGCCCGCGGGGGCCGGGTCATGGGCCAGGTCGATCTGGCAGCCGACAATGGGCTGGATGCCCGCGCCGGTGGCCAGCGTGGAAAACTCCAGCGCGGCGAACAGGTTGTTGGTATCGGTCACCGCCACCGCGGGGGCCGACGCCTCGGCGCAGAGCCTGATCAGCCGCTTGAGCGGCAGCGCCCCTTCCAGCAGGGAATATTCGCTGTGGGTGCGCAGATGGATGAATCGGGGAGCGGTCATGGCGCGAGGATAGGCGATCCCCCGGCGGATGCCAGCCCCGGCGTGTGCCGGGCAGGGCCTTTACCCGAAAGCGCGCCGTTCCTTCCGTAACACCCTTTCCCCCATGCCCGGAATCAAGGCGCGGCACGCGCCGCCGGGCAGCGGCCGACCGCCCGCACGGGCGGCCGCTATTGCAACGTTTCAGCATCCACAGACGCAGGGATAATCGGCACCATAAACTGCCAGATCACAGGTGTTGCAGCGGCCCCCCCGCGGTCGGCCGCTGCCCTCTGTTGTGACAGGGGCAATCGGGCGGCGCCACCTGCCCGGCGGCCTCCCTGCCCCATTCTCGTGCATCCGATGAAAGTCCCGCCGCGATTCCGCACTTGCCATCGGCGGTCCGGATCGCGTCTTGTGGGGGGAACGGGGCCGCGATAAGCCCCGGGAGACGGGGCACGGACACCGGCCCCGGCACAGGGAAAGGATGACGGATGGCACTGCGCACAGGGGCATGCGCCGCATGACGGTGCTCTTGTCGGTCGAGGGGCTGACCAAGACCTATCCGGGCGTGGTCGCCAACAGCGAGGTCTCGTTCGCGATCGCCGGGGGCGAGATCCACGCGCTTCTGGGCGAGAACGGCGCGGGCAAATCGACGCTGGTCAAGATGATCTACGGGCTGGTGCGGCCCGACGCCGGGCGGATGGTGCTGCACGGCCAGCCTTATGAGCCTGCCGAGCCCCGCGCCGCGCGTGCCGCCGGCGTGGCCATGGTGTTCCAGCATTTCAGCCTGTTCGAGGCGCTGAACGTGGCCGAGAACGTCGCGCTGGGGATGGAGAGCCCGCCGCCGATGCGCCGCCTTGCCGCCCGCATCCGCGAGGTCTCGACCGAATACGGGCTGCCGCTCGACCCCGGCCGTCTGGTCGGCGACCTCTCGGCCGGAGAACGCCAGCGGGTCGAGATCGTGCGCTGCCTGCTTCAGGATCCGAAACTCCTGATCATGGACGAGCCCACTTCGGTGCTGACGCCGCAGGAGGTGGAGATCCTGTTCCGCACCCTGCGGCAACTGTCGGCCGAGGGCACCGCGATCCTCTACATCAGCCACAAGCTTGAGGAAATCCGCGCGCTTTGCGACGTGGCGACGATCCTGCGCCGGGGCAAGGTGGTGGACACCTGCACACCCGGTGAGAAATCGGCGCGGGAACTGGCGGAGATGATGGTGGGCACCGTGCTTACGCCCCCCGCGCGGCCCGCGAAACAGCCGGGGCCGGTGGCGCTGGAGGTTGCGGGGCTTTCGGTCGCCTCGCCCGCGCCCTTCGGCACCGCGCTCAAGGATATCGGTTTTTCCCTGCGCCGGGGCGAGGTTCTGGGCATCGCCGGGGTCGCGGGCAACGGGCAGGACGAACTCCTGCTTGCGCTCTCGGGCGAGTTGCGCAGCCCCCCCGAAGCGGTGCGCATCACCGGCCAGCCCGCCGGGCATCTGGGGCCGAACGCACGGCGCAGGCTGGGGCTGGTCGCGGCGCCCGAGGAACGGCTGGGCCATGCCGCCGCCCCGGACATGAGCCTTGCGGAAAACGCGCTGCTGTCGGGCGCGGTGCGCAAGGGGCTGGTCGGCGGCGCGGGCTTCATCGACCGCGCCGCCACAAGGGACTTCGCCACCGAGATCGTCGCGCGTTTCGACGTCCGCACCCCCGGAATCGAGGTGGCGGCACGGGCGCTTTCGGGCGGCAACCTGCAAAAATTCGTGATCGGGCGGGAAATCTTGCAGGAACCCGCCGTGATCGTCGTCAACCAGCCGACATGGGGGGTCGATGCGGCCGCCGCGGCGGCGATCCGGCAGGCGCTTCTGGACCTTGCGGGCCGGGGCGCGGCGGTGGTGGCGATCAGTCAGGATCTGGATGAGTTGCTGGAGATCGCCGACATCTTCGCCGCCCTGAATGAAGGCCGCCTGACCACGCCGCGCCCGGTCGAGGGGCTGACGGTCGAGGGGATCGGGCTGATGATGGGCGGCGCCCACGGGATGGAGGTCGCCCATGCGCATGGATGAAGACCGGGGTGCAATGGCATGTTGAGGCTGGAAAAACGCCCCTCTCCATCACGGTTCTGGACCGGAGCCTCGCCGGTGGTCGCCGTGGTGCTGACCATGGTGGCGGGCGGGCTGATGTTCGCCGCGCTGGGCAAGGATCCGGTGGCGGCGATCCGCACCATCTTCTGGGATCCGCTGTTCCATCCGCAATTCGCCGCCTATTCCCGGCCGCAACTTCTGGTCAAGGCCGGGCCGCTCATTCTGATCGCCATCGGCCTCAGCCTCGGGTTTCGCGCCGGAATCTGGAACATCGGCGCCGAAGGGCAATACATCCTGGGTGCGATCTGCGGCGCGGGGGTGGCGCTGGCGTTCTACCCGGCGGGGGGCTGGCATATCTTTCCGCTGATGGTGCTGGCGGGCGCGCTGGGCGGCTGGGCCTGGGCGATGATCCCGGCGGTGCTGCGGATAAAATTCCGCACCAACGAGATCCTGGTCTCGCTCTTGCTGGTCTATGTCGCGCAATCGCTGCTGGCCGCCATGGCGGTGGGGCGGATGCGCAACCCCGAGGGCGGCGGCTTTCCCGGCTCGCGCAATCTCGCGCAATATCCCCCGGCGGCGAACGGCGAGTTGATCGCCGGAACCGGCATCCATCTGGGGGTGCTGGCCGCCGTCGTCGCGGTGATCGCCGCGCATGTGCTGATGCAGCGCCATATCCTCGGCTTCAACATCAGCCTTGCCGGGCAGGCCCCGCGCGCGGCCCGCTTTGCGGGTGTCAGCCCGAACCGGCTGGTGCTGGTCTGTCTGGGGGTTTCGGGCGCGCTGGCCGGGCTTGCGGGGATGTTCGAGGTCTCCGGGCCGTCGGGCCGCCTGACCATCGACTTTGCCCATGGCTACGGTTTCACCGCGATCATCGTCGCCTTCCTCGGGCGGCTGAACCCGATCGGCATCCTGCTGGCCGGGCTGTTGATGGCGCTGACCTATATCGGCGGCGAACTGGCGCAGTTCATGCTGCAAATCCCCCGCGCGGCGATCCAGGCGTTTCAGGGGATGCTGCTGTTCTTCCTGCTCGCGCTCGACCTCATGTCGAACTACCGCGTCCGGTGGCTCCGCAGGGAGGTGTCGTGATGGACCTGTCGGCAATCAATCCGGCCGTGCTGATGGCCACCGTGATGGTGGCGGCGACGCCCATTCTGCTGGCGGCGCTGGGCGAACTGGTGGTGGAGAAGGCCGGGGTGCTGAACCTCGGGGTCGAGGGGATGATGATCCTCGGCGCGATCTGCGGCTTTGCCGTCGCGGTGGAGACCGGCAGCCCGGTGATGGGCTTTCTCGGCGGCGCGCTGGGGGGCGCGGCGCTGTCGCTCATATTCGCGCTGCTCACGCAATACCTGCTGGCCAACCAGGTGGCGACCGGGCTGGCGCTGACGCTGTTCGGGTTGGGGTTCTCGGCGCTGATCGGACAGGGCTATGTCGGGATCAAGCCGCCGGAATGGGTGCGGCTCGACCTCGGGGCGGTCTCGCGAAGCCCGGTGGTGGGAACCATCCTGCTGCGGCACGATCCCATGGTCTATACCGGCCTCGGCTTCGTGGTGGCGATCTGGGCGGTGCTGAAGTTTTCCCGCGTCGGGCTGATCCTGCGCGCGGTGGGCGAGAACCACGACGCCGCCCATGCGCTGGGCTACAAGGTGATCCGCATCCGCATCCTCGCGATCCTGTTCGGCGGCGCGATGGCGGGGCTGGGGGGGGCCTATCTCAGCCTGATGCGGGTGCCCTTGTGGACCGAAGGCATGACCGCGGGCGCGGGCTGGATCGCGCTGGCGCTGGTGGTCTTTGCCTCGTGGCGGCCGGGGCGGGTGCTGCTGGGGGCCTATCTTTTCGGCGGCATCACCGTGCTGCAACTGAACCTGCAAGCCTCGGGGGTGCGGATTCCCGTCGAATACTTGTCGATGTCGCCCTATCTGATAACCATTCTTGTACTGGTGGTCATGTCCTCGGGCCGGGGCCGGGCGGCGCTGAACGCGCCCGCCTCGCTGGGACGGAACTTCCACGCGACGCATTGAATTCCGGGGGATGACCCCGCCAACAGGGAGTGTAACGATGAAACGCAGAACCCTTCTTGCCGGGGCCACGCTCGCGCTCGGGCTGGCCGGGGCCGCATGGGCCGAGGAGCCGCTCAAGGTCGGATTCGTCTATGTCGGCCCGATCGGCGACGGCGGCTGGACCTATCAGCACGATCTGGGCCGGCTCGCGGTCGAGGAAGCCTACGGCGACCGGGTCGAGACCATCTATCAGGAATCGGTGCCCGAGGGCGCGGATGCCGAGCGGGTGCTGACCCAGATGGCGCTCTCGGGCGCCAAGCTGATCTTCACCACCTCCTTCGGCTTCATGGACGCGACCAACAACGTCGCCGCCCGCTTCCCCGACGTGAAATTCGAACACGCCACCGGCTACACCCGCGCCCATCCGAACGTCACCACCTATGACGCGCGTTTCTACGAGGGCCGCGCCGTTCTGGGCACCATCGCCGGGCGGATGACGCAATCGAACAAGATCGGCTATATCGGCTCCTTCCCGATCCCCGAGGTGATCCAGGGCATCAACTCGACCTATCTCCACGCGAAAAAGGTGAACCCGGACGTCGAACTGGTGGTGATCTGGGCCTACACCTGGTTCGACCCGGCGAAAGAGGCCGACGCCGCCCGCGCCATGATCGAACAGGGGGTCGATGTGATCCTTGCCCATACCGATTCGACCGCGCCGCTGGCCGAAGCCGCGCGGAGCGAGGGGGTGATCGGCTTCGGCCAGGCCTCGGACATGTCGGAATACAAGCCCTCGCCGCGGGTGTCGTCGATCATCGACAACTGGGCGCCCTATTACATCAAGCGCGTGGGCGCGGTTCTGGACGGCACCTGGGAGCAGCAGGCAAGCTGGGGCGGCATCGCCGAGGATGAAGTGGTGATCGGCGAGATCACCGACGCCGTACCAGCCGAGGTCAAGGCCGAGGCCGAGACGCTGATCGAGGCGATCCGCAGCCGCGAATACCACCCGTTCACCGGCCCGATCAACAAGCAGGACGGCTCGGTCTGGCTGGCCGAGGGCGAGGTGGCCGAGGACGGCGACCTGCTCGGGATGATGTTCTACGTCGAAGGCATCACCGGCGAGATTCCGCAGTAAAAGCAACAGCCGGGGGCGTATCGCGCGCCCCCGGGCCCAGAACCTTCCGCCCGTCTGTCCACCGGGCGGCAACAGGCGGCAAAGCGGCATTTTCCCCCTTGCAGCCCCCCCGCCCCTTGGGTAGAACCCGCGGCAGTTGGGGCGTAGCCAAGTGGTAAGGCACCGGTTTTTGGTACCGCGCACCGTAGGTTCGAATCCTACCGCCCCAGCCATCGCATTTTTATGTCCAAAATCAAGCACTTAGCGGAACCAGCCTCGGGCCATGTGTTACAGTCAAGTGTGTGTAGCACATGGCACATCAGCCCCTTGGTGACTCGCCCGCGAAGTAGAAAGGGCGAGGCTTTCGCCCCGCCCTTCCCGTCGAGAGACAATGCCAGCACCGCGCGGTCAGGAGTCGAACCACCGTGCCATGTCGGGGTTGATGGGCGATGCTACCCGCGCACTCGCCGACTAATCGCAGCGCGGTGCCCGGCTTGGTCGGGCGGGTGCGCCACACCCTACATTCAGCCTATAGGGCCGGTCGCCGGAATCGTCTGGCGGGACGGGCGAAGAAAAACGGGCGCACAAGCGCCCGTTCTGGTGGTGGTGCTGGTGGCCGGGGTCAGGCGGCTTCGGCGATCAATTCGCGCATCAGCATCTCGGCAAGCCCCGGCGCATCCTTCCATTCACCAAGTTGCGTGGTCTTGCTCTTGCCGTTGAAGGTGACGGTCAGCAGAACGCCCCGAACCGCGAACGTCCCGACAACCTGTTCACCATTGGCGAGGGTGCGCCAGACGGCACCACGCTTCCCACGGGTGCTACGGGTGCCAATCAGGAAGCCCGCCCCGTTCTTCGCCGCGAAGGGGTTTTCGCCGTTGTCGAAGGTGGCAGCCATCACGCGGCCCTCCCTTCGCCCGACCAGTTCGCCACATCCTGCTCGATACCCTCGATGGTCACTATAACAGCACCCCGCAGCGCCAAGTCGTGCAGATCATAGATTTCTTCCATGTCGTCGCCGAAGTCGTTCGGCCACAGGTCGGGCACATGACCAGTATGCCGCGCAACCTCAAGAATTGCCGGGGCCAGCAGACGAACGGCCACATCGCTCTGGCACATATCCCTCGCAAGTTCGCACATGTGATGCATGTCGCCGTATTCCCGGTCAGCTTCGGGAAGCGACTGAATGGTGGCGATAGCGTAGAGCAACGCCTTCATGGTGATGTAGCCGTCACAGCCGGTAATGGACGTTGCCGCTTCGGGGGTGGTCGTGGTATCAAGTGCCATATGAGGCTCCTATGCTTAGGGTTTCATGTCGAGAACAGGGGCGGGCCTCGCGGTCGCCAAACTTAGACGCCCGCCCACTGTCAGGGGCCTTTCGGCCCGATAGCATCGGCACAGATCGCGCCGGGCAAACCTATTAGTAAACACGTTTCAAGCGCCTGTCGCGCGGCAAACTTCCGTCTTTTTTCGACCTATAACCCATTGGAAACAAAGAATCCGAAGGGCGAAAAGCCACAAAAAAGCCACAATTCACGCGGCGAGCGCCAGCCCCTCGCCCTCATCGGCCCGCGCATACTCGGGCATGACGCCAGCGTTCGCCAGCGCCTCAAGCAGCACGTCGTTCAGGTCCGTGCCGGTCGTGGTGGCCGCGACCATGAACGCCCCGGACAGATCGGCAAGCAGGCGGTCAAAGGTGGCGTCGGGAATGTAGCAGTTCCGAGGGGTCATGGTCGCTCCTGTGTGCTTCGTGGTGCTGGAATCCTAAACAGACCGGGATTCCGGGTGCAAGGTGGAAATGACGATTTTCTGTTTATTTTCAGTTAGATAAATGCTTACTTAGCTATGTAAGTGTTTACTTAACTCGGTGGCTGGTAGCTTTAGCCCGAACCCATCATCCCGAAGTGCGGAAGATTGCGCATGGCTTCCTCGGCGGTTTCGACCTGGGCTTGCACCGCCCGCTTCGCCTCGCGCTCCTGAATACGAATAGCCAGACCGGCTTGAATGATGTCCTCGGGAACACCCTTGTCGCGGCGGCGGGCTGCCCATGCCTCATCTGCCACCCGGTCAGATTTTGCTTGTCGCTCGGCTGGCGTCATACTGGCATACCTGTTCTTCTCGCGCTCGGCATGGCGGGCCTTAGCCTGTTCCTCGCGTTCGGCCTTGGTGGTCGCCACAATCTTCTCATAGGGTCGGACGGGGCCACCGTGCTTCGGGATATACTGTTGCCGCTGGCGTTCCTTCTGGCGCTCATACTCGGCCGGGTCGCGCTCGACCTTCCACCGGCGGGCGTTCCGTGCCTCGCGCTCGCGCTCATTGTCGGCCGCAATCTTCCGCTGGATAGCCTCGCGCACCGCCCGGCGCGCTTGCATTTCTTCGTCAATTTCGTCTTGCGGTTCAGGGGGATTCTGCATATGTTCTTCCTTGGATCAGAAGTCTTTGCAGGGGCTCACCGTTGGCGCGGTGGCCCCTGTTTTCATTCGGCGGTGCGCTCGATCTGGTCGGCAAGGTCAGCCGCCACCCCGAAGGCCAGCGGATATTCCTTGCCGGTGAAGGGCGAAACCAGCTTCACGCCCTGCGCCATGCGCTTCACCTTGATACCGGACAGCGCGGCCAGACCTTCAATCAGCTTCTGCTTGCGCTCCACATCGGCCGGGGACAGCTTCGCACCGGCTTCGCGCAGCACACCGACCAGCACCGGGGCTTCGGCTGCCGGAACCTCGCCCGCGAAACCGGGCGTGGCGATGCTCACCCCGGCAGGGGTCTTTTCGACCTCCATATAGGGCAGGTCGGCCGAGATGGTCCCGGCGGCGATCTCGGCCCGGATATGGTCGGTGATTACGTCCACGACAGATTTTCCTTTCGCTTCCGCGATCATCTGAAGTTGCTTGCCGCGTTCCACCGGCAGCTTGAGATTGAAGGCCATGACAGCACCTTTGTTGTTTGCACTGGCTATCAGTTAGGCACTGGTGCCCGCGTTATCAAGCCCCGGAATACGTTTCTGCGAATTTCCTTTTACGTGCCCGGCACCGAAGCATCGGGCCGGGGATGGGGTGTTTCTGCGCCTGCACAACCCACCCGAGGTGGGCGTTTCTGCGAATTTCTTGCTTGTTATAAGAGACTGTAAAAAAGTAAGTAAATAAGGACGTGCAAGAAATTCGCAGAAACGCCCCTCCCTCGGGCTCACTCTTCTTCCCTTCCTCGGGATGATCGCGGGCTTCGCCCGCTCCCTCCCTCGGCCCGATAGGAACCGCCTCCGGGTCCACCAGAACACAGACACGCCCGCAGAGACTCACAGAGGGGCCACAGAGTCCCGTAGCCCCTCCTTCCGGCCCTACCCCTGCCCCGGACCCATTAGGCCGCTCCACGGCCTTCCTGTGGAGTCCTAGCGAAACAGCCCACCCGGCCGCATCTGGCTAATCAGTTCCTTGTGGATCAGCCCCCGGAACATCTGTTCCGTTTGTTCGGCCATCTGGCGGGCAAGGTCGGCGTTCTGTTCCGGGGTTCCGCCGTTGGCGTTGACGCTGATCGGGGCGGAAATGGTGATGCTGGGCGCGGAACCCCTGCCAGAGTCCACAGGACGGCCACTGACAGCCCGAACCACCTTTCCGGCATCACCGACCAGCCCGCCCGAGGAATAGCCCCTGCGGGCGCTCTGGTGGAGTTTCTCAAGGTTGTCGGCCCCAAGGCGCTTCACCGTCTCGGCGCTGAACACGTATTCCCCGCGATGGACAACGCCCGCAGGCTCCATCTTCGGCCCGGTGCCGGTAAAACCACCTTCGGCAAAGCCGGGCGACAACAGCGCCCCCAGCTTGTCGATGCCGGGAATGGCGGTGAACAGTTGCAAGAGCTGGTTCCGCAGGATCGTCCGTGACCTGCCCCCAAGGAACTGGGCCATTCAAAAGGAGAGTTTGTTCTCGTAACGTTCGAAGCAACGAGGAGAACAGACGATGCGTAAATCACGTTTCACCGAAGAACAGATTGTCGGGATC
>JBAYSY010000032.1:0-35109 GCA_041675885.1 Gemmobacter sp.
GCAGTTTCGTCGAACGAATCGGATGGACGTGCAGCCTCCGCCCCGAGTGCCATGCCCGGAATCAACGGGCGCAGGCACCGCCGGGCAGCGGCCCCCCGCTGCCCTCTGTCGCGCATTCGCCCGGCCGATGCCCCCGGTCCCCGCATATGCAGGGGTCAGGCGGCGCCGGGTTCGCGGAAGCTGATCGATTCGCCGCAGCCGCAGGCTTCGGCCACATTCGGGTTGCGGAAGCGGAAGCCGGATTCGAGCAGCCCGGTCTCGTAGTCGATTTCAGTGCCGATCAGGAACATCTGCGCCATCGGCGCAAGCATGACCCGGGCGCCGTCCTGTTCGACCATCGCGTCATGCGGATCGACCTCGGACACATAGTCCATGGTGTATTCCATGCCGGCGCAGCCGCCCTTCTTCACGCCGATCCGCAATCCCTGCGATTCGCGTGTCTGCATCAGCCGGGCGATCTGCTTCGCGGCGGCGGGGGTCAGCGTGACGGCCTGTTTTCCGGGTATGCCGAACATTCCAGCGGTCCTTCCAGCAGTCTTTCCTGTGCGCCCTTTCAATCTAGGGCCTTGCGGCCACGATCTCAAGCGCGGCGGACACCGGCAGTTCCGGCGCCGGGCCGCCCGGTGGTCGGTGCGGGCAAGGCCCGGCCCGCCGGATCATCGGCAAGGCACCTTCGCGCGCCGCCATCAAACCCGTGGGTTTGATCACATGAAGCCCAGTTCCAGCCGCGCCTCGTCGGACATCATGTCCATTCCCCAGGGCGGGTCGAAGGTCATCAGCACGTTGACCTGCTTGACGCCCGCCAGCGGCTCCACCGCGTCGGCGACCCAGCCGGGCATCTCGCCCGCCACCGGACAGCCCGGCGCGGTCAGGGTCATCACGATCTCGACCTCGTTCTCGGTGCTGATCTCGATGGTGTAGATCAGGCCGAGATCGTAGATATTGACCGGAATCTCCGGGTCGAAGACCGAGCGGCAGGCTTCGACGATGCTCTCGTAAAGCGGATGGTTGGTGGTTGACGGGCGGATCAGCGGTGCGCCCTCGACATGGTCCTGCGTCTGGCTGTTCATCTTTGCCCTCGCGGTTGTTGACCGATTATATAGGGAAAGCCGGGGCCGGGGTCCAGTGCATGCCGGACGGCGCGGCGGGGCGCCGCAGTCCGGCATTGCAGTCCGGCATCGCAGTCCGGGGGCCGACCGGACTCAGCCGTCGAGGAAGCGGGTGAAGGCGGCGACCGGCTCGCGCACGGTTTCAAAGCGGTTCTCGGGCGCGTCGGGGTCGGCGTGACCGAGCGCGATGCCGCAGATCACCTGCCGGTCGGCGGGAATGTCCAGCATTTCGCCGATCGGCCCGGCATATAGCGCGAAGGCCGCCTGCGGGCAGGTGTCCAGCCCGAAGCCCCGCGCCGCGATCATCACCGATTGCAGGAACATGCCGAGGTCCAGCCAGCTTCCCACCTCCATGTCGCGGTCCATGGTGAACAGCATCCCCACCGGCGCGCCGAAAAAATCGTAGTTGCGCGCGTGCTGGGCGGCCATGCGGTCGTGTTCGCCGCGCTGGATGCCGAGGCTTGCGTAAAGATCCCAGCCGACCTTGCGCCGCCGCGACAGGTAGGGCTCGCGCCACTGCTGCGGGTAGTAGTTGTATTCCCAATGGCCAGGGTCGCCCGAAAGCGACCGCGCCTTCAGCGCGGCGCCGAACTCGCGCAGCGGCTTGCCGGTCAGCACGATCGCCTGCCATGGCTGGATGTTCGATCCCGAGGGCGCGCGGGCGGCCAGCGCCAGGATCGCCTCGACGGTCTCGTGCGGGACCGGATCGGGCCGGAAGGCGCGGATCGAGCGGCGCGTGGCCAGGGCTTCCTGCGCGGAAAGGGCGGCGGGGGGCGGGGTCTCGGCGTTCATGCGGGCGGTTCCTGTCCGGGGCGTCGGGTTCTGGGGCCGAGTGGTAGGCCAGCGCCGGGGCGGGGTCCAGCCCCGGAAACCGGACCGGCACATTGCCTGATTCCGGCCGGCCCCGCGCCGCAACCGGGTTGGACAGGCCCGGCAAAGCCGATAGGCTGTCGGCGGGTGCGGGTCGTGCCGCACCGCAATCGCCGGGCCTGATCGGAGGACAATAGGCATGAGCGTGCAGATTTCAGGGGAACCGAGTTTCCGCGAATCGGTTGATCTGATGTTCAACCGCGCGGTGGCGCTGATGGACCTTTCCCCGGGGCTGGAACAGAAGATCAGGGTCTGCAACGCCACCTATACGGTGCGTTTCGGCGTCCGCCTGCGCGGCCGGATCGAGACCTTCACCGGCTACCGCTCGGTCCATTCCGAACATATGGAGCCGGTGAAGGGCGGCATCCGCTACGCCCCCACCGTCAACCAGGACGAGGTGGAGGCGCTCGCCGCGCTCATGACCTACAAATGCGCGCTGGTGGAAACGCCGTTCGGCGGCTCCAAGGGCGGCCTGTGCATCGACCCGCGCCAGTATGACGAACGCGAGCTGGAACAGATCACCCGCCGCTTCGCCTACGAGCTGATCAAGCGCGACCTGATCCACCCGGCGCAGAACGTGCCCGCCCCCGACATGGGCACGGGCGAGCGCGAGATGGCCTGGATCGCCGACCAGTTCGCCCGGATGAACACCACCGACATCAACGCGAAAGCCTGCGTCACCGGCAAGCCGCCCCATGCGGGCGGCATCCGCGGCCGGGTCGAGGCCACGGGGCGCGGCGTGCAATACGCGGTGCGCGAGTTCTTCCGCGAAAAGGCGGATATGGAGAAGACCGGGCTCACCGGCCAGATCGACGGCAAGCGCATCGTGATCCAGGGCCTCGGCAACGTGGGCTATCACGCCGCGAAATTCCTGTCCGAAGAGGACGGCGGCAGGATCATCGCCATCATCGAACGCGACGGCGCGCTTTACGACGAGCGCGGCATCGACGTGGAAAGCGTGCGCCAGTGGATGCTCAAATACGGCACCGTCGAGGGCTATCCCGAGGCAAAGCTGATCCCCGACGGCGCGTCGCTGCTGGAAATCGACTGCGACATCCTGATCCCCGCCGCGCTCGAAGGGGTGATCCACAAGGAAAACGCGCCGCGGATCAAGGCGCGGCTGATCGTCGAGGCCGCGAACGGCCCCACCACCTTCGGCGCCGACGAGATCCTGCGCGAAAAGGGCACCGTCATCATCCCCGACATGTATGCGAACGCGGGCGGGGTGACGGTGAGCTATTTCGAATGGGTCAAGAACCTGTCGCACATCCGCTTCGGCCGGATGCAGCGCCGCGCCGAGGAGGCGCGCTCGCGCCTGCTGGTCGAGGAGCTTGAACGGCTCTCGGCCGACCGCGGGCTGGGCTGGTCGCTGGCCGACGACTTCAAGGAGAAGTTCCTGCAAGGCTCCGACGAACTGGCGCTGGTGCGCTCGGGCCTCGACGACACCATGCGCACCGCATATCAGGCGATGCGCGAGGTCTGGCACGGCCGCAACGATGTCCAGGATCTGCGGCTGGCGGCCTATATCGTCGCCATCGACCGGGTGGCGACCTCCTACCGCTCGAAAGGGCTCTGAGCGGGGGCGGAGCGCGCCCGCCCGGCGTTGCATGGGTGGAGGGTTCGTTCGCAGGGGAATGCGTCCACTGGACGCCTTCCTGATCCTGCTCACCCTCCGGCGGGAGTATTTGTTGGCAAGATGAAGTTGAGGAGAGTCCTGAATGATCTTCATCTTGCCGGAAATACTCTCGGGGGTGAGCCGCGTTAAGAAAACCGTCCGGGGGACGGTTTTCAGCGGCGAACAATTGGCCGCAGGCCAGGAGGGGGCAGACGGCCCCCCTTTCTCCGGCCGGCACCTCTCGCGGCGCGGTGACTTGATCCCGGGCGCCGGGCTGCTATGGCTCGGGTCATGGAGACGCTGTCAACCGGGGCCGCCGCCCTTCGTGACGAGATCGAAGCCTGCCGCGCCTGTGCGGCACGGTTCGCGGCCACCGCGACCGCGCATGCGCCCCGGCCGGTGGTCTGGTTCCGGCCCTCGGCGCGGCTGCTGATCGCCGGGCAGGCGCCGGGGATGCGGGTCCATCTGGCGGGCGAGCCGTTCCGCGACCCCTCGGGCGACCGGCTGCGCGACTGGCTGGGGATGGGCGAGGCCGCGTTCTACGACCGCGACCGGGTGGCGATCGTGCCGATGGCTTTCTGCTTTCCGGGCTATGACGCCAGGGGGTCCGACCTGCCGCCGCCCGCGATCTGTGCCCGGTTGTGGCGGGCGCGGGTGATGGCGGCGCTGCCGGGGGTGCGGCTGGTGCTGGCGGTGGGCGGCGCGGCGCAGCGCTGGCACCTCGGCACCCGGGCGGGCGTCACCGAAACCGTGGCGGACTGGCGCAGGCACCGGGCGGCGGGCGTGTTCCCCTTGCCTCATCCTTCCTGGCGCAATACGGCTTGGCTGAAGCGCAACCCGTGGTTCGAGGCCGAGGCCCTGCCCGCGCTGCGCGCCGACATTGCCCGACTGTTGCGAGAATGACCCAAGGATGACCCCGCTCGACACCGCCTTCGCCGCCATGATGGCCGACCCCGAGGACGTGGGCGCGCGGCTTGCCTATTACGCCCGGTTGGCCGATGGCGAGCTTTACGTGCTGCTGGAAACCGAGGCCGAGGGTGAGGTGCTCTCGCCCCGCGTCTTTCCGCTCGACAGCGGCCCGGTGGTGCTGGCCTTCGACCGCGAGGAGCGGCTGGCGGAGTTCACCACCATTCCCGCACCCTATGCGGCGCTGCCGGGGCGGGTGCTGGTGCGGATGCTGGCGGGGCAGGGGGATGCGCCGCGACTGGGTCTGGGGGTGAATCTGGGCACCGAAACCGCCTGGATCGTCACGCCCGAGGCGCTGGACTGGCTGGCGGAGACGCTGGATCACGCACCCCAGCCCGCCGAGGCGCGGCCGCTGGCGTTCCACGCGCCCTTCGGCCTGCCGCGCGCGCTGATGGAGGCGCTCGACGCGAAACTGGCGCGGGCGGGCGGGCTGGCCTCCGGCGCGGTGCTGGCAGCGGCGGATTACGAAGGCGGCGGGCGGGGGCACATGCTGGCCTTCCTCGACGCGGCCGGGGGGGCCGAGGCCGCGCTGGCGCAGGCGGTGGCCGAGGCGCTGGCCTTCTCGGGGCTGGAGGCGGGGCAGATCGACGTGACCTTCCTGCCCGCCGCCGCCCCGGCCGCGCAGGCGATGCTGCGCCACGGGCTGCGGATCGACCTGCCCGAACCCCCGGCGCAGCCCGAACCCCGCGCCCCCGCCGCGCCGGGAATGGACCCGGACAAGCCGCCGCGGCTGAAATAGCCGCGGAAATATGGGGTATCTTGATACCTAATTTCCAATCCATTGATCTGCATGGGAAAATGTGGGCGAGACGCCCTTGACTGCGGGCGGAAAATGCCCGAGATACCCGCATCCGAGATTTCCGGGGCGATGGTGCCCCGCAACCAGACGGGTCCGACCATGAAAACCTATTCCGCAACCCCGGCGGACATCGACAAGAAGTGGATCCTGATCGACGCCGAGGGCGTCGTTCTGGGCCGCCTTGCCACGATCGTCGCCAATATCCTGCGCGGCAAGAACAAGCCGACCTTCACGCCGCACATGGACATGGGCGACAACGTGATCGTCATCAACGCCGACAAGGTGCAGCTGACCGGCAACAAGCGCGCCGACAAGACCTACTACTGGCACACCGGCCACCCGGGCGGGATCAAGTCGCGCAGCGCGGGCCAGATCCTCGAAGGGGCCCACCCCGAGCGGGTCGTCACCAAGGCGGTGGAGCGGATGATCACCCGTAACCGGCTCGGACGTCAGCAGATGACCAACCTGCGCGTCTACGCCGGGGCCGAACATCCGCACGAGGCCCAGCAGCCGACCGTTCTGGACCTCCGCGCCATGAACCCGAAGAACACCCGGAGCGCCTGACATGTCCGATATCAAATCCCTCGACGATCTGAAATCGGTGGTTTCGGGCACCGAAACCGCCGCCGCCGACGTGACCGAGGCCGCCCCCGCGCGTGAGCCGGTGCGCGACTCGCTCGGCCGCGCCTACGCCACCGGCAAGCGCAAGGACGCGGTGGCCCGGGTCTGGATCAAGCCGGGCTCCGGCAAGGTCACGGTGAACGGCAAGGACATCGACAGCTACTTCGCCCGGCCGGTGTTGCAGATGATCCTGCGCCAGCCGTTCCAGATCGCCAATGTCGAAGGCCAGTTCGACGTGATGGCCACCGTCGCGGGCGGCGGGCTGTCGGGTCAGGCAGGCGCGGTCAAGCACGGCATCTCGAAGGCGTTGCAGCTTTATGAGCCCAGCCTGCGCGCGCCGCTCAAGGCCGCCGGCTTCCTGACCCGCGACAGCCGCGTGGTGGAACGGAAGAAATACGGCAGGCGCAAGGCCCGCCGCAGCTTCCAGTTCTCGAAACGCTGATCCGGCCCGAATCGAAAACCGGGAACGAAAACCATGCAAAGGCCCGCGCCCGGCGCGGGCCTTTTCGCCTGCGTGGGGCGGGCGGCAGGCGGGCGTTCCGCCCTGGGTTGCATATACTGTGGCCCCCGGGACTCGGTCGCCGTTCTTTCCGCGCCCCGGCCGAACCGGAGATTGACCCGAGGGCAGGGTGGGCGCATCCTGCCTCGGTTGGCGCGGGCCGCGCAGGTGCGGGGCAAAGGGCGGCCATGTCGCTGCTGCAATGAAGGCAGCGCGTTGCGAACAGGTGGCGCGGGGTTGACGATGCACAGAATGACGGGCTTTCACAGCGCGCGCGGCGCGTCCGATTTTCTCGGCCTGCGCCGGGGACGGCAGGGCGATACCGAAATCGTCTATGACGACGGCCGCACCCGGCGGATGGTCTGGCGCGTGACCGGCCCGGCCGCCGAATCCCGCCTGTGCGAGGCGCTGGCGCGGGCGGTGAACGAAAGCCGCGTGGTGCCCGCGCTCTACACCGAACTCAAACGCCGGGCCATCGCGGTCGAGATCGTCGCGGGGTAGGCCGGGCCGGGAGGCTCCGCCCCTTTGTGGCGTGCTGTCGCAAGCGACAAAGCGTTGGGCCGGGTGTGCCCTGCGGGCCGCCCGTTCGCGGCTGGAACCTTCCACTGGAAGGTTCCCGAGACGCCGCCTCCGCCGGGGATATTTATGGGACAGAAGAAGGGCAAGCAGCTCTTCTGATGTTCTTTCGCCTTGATGAAAGTATCCTCGGGGGTGAGCCGCGCCCGGAAAAGCTGCCAGTGGCAGGTTTTCAGCGGCGAACAATTGCGAAGCAAGAGGGGGGGCGGACGGCCCCCCTTTCCCCGGTCAGACCCGAAGCCCCCGCGTCACGCCTTGCCCTTGTAGATCTCCACCAGCTTGCCCAGCATCGCCAGCGCCTCGTCGCGGGGCCGCTGAAAGCTGTTGCGGCCGATGATCGAGCCGTTGCCGCCGCCGTCGCGGATGGCGCGGGCGTCGTCATAGACCGAATCCGCGCCCTTCTTCGCCCCGCCCGAGAACACCACGATCCTCCGGCCGTTGAACGACGCCTCCATGCAGTGGCGCACCCGCGCCGCCTGGTCGGCCACGGAAATCTCCTGCGCCTCGTAGACCTTTTTCGCCTCGCCCAGCATCAGGTGGTCGGTGGAGAGCTTGATCTTGATGACATGCGCGCCCAGCAGCGCCGCGATCTGCGCCGCATAGGCGGCGACGTCGATGGCGGTCTCGCCGTCCCTGGTGACCGCCTCGCCGCGCGGGTAGGACCAGATCACCGTGGCCACGCCCTTGCGCGCGGCCTCCTCGCGCATGACGCTGATCTCCTCGAACATCTCCAGCGCCATGTCCGAGCCCGGATAGATCGTGAAGCCGATGGCGGCGCAGCCGAGCCGCAGCGCGTCATCGACCGAAGCGGTGATCGCCTGGTTCTTGCCTGCGGTGTCGGACATCAGCGAATTGGCCGAGTTCACCTTGAGGATGGTCGGGATCTGTCCGGCGAAGGTGTCGGCGCCCGCCTCGATCATCCCCAGGGGCGCGGCATAGGCATTGAGCCCGGCGTCGATCGCAAGCTGGTAATGGTAATGCGGGTCGTAGGCGGCCGGATTGGCGGCGAAGCTGCGGGCGGGGCCGTGTTCGAACCCCTGGTCCACGGGCAGGATGATCATCTTGCCGGTGCCCGCAAGCTTGCCGGTCATCAGCATCCGGCACAGGTTGGCCTTCACCCCGGGGGTTTCGCCCTCGTAATGGGCAAGGATTTTCTGGACGGTTCTGGTGGCACGCATGACGGGTTCCCTGCCTGGCTGCTGGTTTCCCGGCGGTTTAGGCGCTGGGGCCGCGTCTGTCCATGCCCGCGCGTGGGGTTTCGTGCCGTTTCGCCCGTGACCCCGGCGGCGGTTACCGCTATCACCCCGGCGGAACGAGATCAGAGGACCGCGATGACCCTGCCTGCCCCCGACGCCCGCTGGGCTTTCGCCCGATACGAGGCGCTGCGCCCGCGCCTGCCGCAGGCCGCGTTCCCGCGCGAGAGCCTGCATGTGCCGGACCTTTCGGCGGTGTTCGACCGCTATGACGGGTTCGTTCTGGATGCCTTCGGGGTGCTGAACGTGGGGGCGACGGCGATCCCCGGTGCGGCGGCGCAGGTGGCGCGGATGCGGGCGGCGGGCAAGCGGGTGGTGGTGCTCACGAACGGGGCGAGTTTCCCGCGCGACCGGGCGCTGGCGAAATACGCGGCGCTCGGCTTCGACTTCGCGCCGGAGGAGGTGGTGGCAAGCCGCGACCTTGCCGCCACGGCGCTGGCGGTGCGGCCCGAAGGGATGCTCTGGGCGGCGATCACCGCGGAGGGCGCGGGGTTCGCCGACCTGCCGGGCCGGGTCGAGCCGCTGGACGAAGGGTTGCTCGCGCGCGCCGACGGGTTCCTGTTCCTCGGCTCCGAAGGCTGGACGGCGGCGCGGCAGGCGGCGCTTGCGGCGGCGCTGACCGCCCGGCCGCGGCCGGTGATCGTCGCCAATCCCGATGTGGTCGCGCCCCGTGAGGATGGCTTCACGCTGGAACCCGGTCATTTCGCCCATGACCTGCCGGTGACGCCCGAATTCCACGGCAAACCCTATGGCGGCGCGCTGGAGGCGGCGCTGGCCCGGCTCGGTGGGTTGCCGCGCGAACGGGTGGCGATGGTGGGCGACACGCTCCATACCGATGTGCTGGGCGGGCGCGCGGCCGGGCTGGGCACGGTGCTGATCGCCCGGCACGGGCTGTTCGCGGGCCTCGACCCCGCGCCCTTCATCGCCGCCTCGGGGATCGTGCCCGACGTGGTGGCCGAAACCACCTGATCGTTTCGCCTTGAAAGAAATATCCACGGGGGTGAGCCGCGCCCGGAAAACCTTCCAGTGGAAGGTTTTCAGCGGCGAACGCCCCGCCCGTGGCGGGGCTGGGGGGCAGTCGGCCCCCTGAGGCGGGCGGCGGCGGGGGGGGGCAATCCCCCGCACCCCCGCTCAGACCGTGACCGTCACCGGCGCGCAGCCGAGTTCCACCCCGTCGGCATAGACCACCTGCGGCCGGTCGAATTCCAGCCGGTAAAGCCGCTGCCCCCCGGCCGCCCTGGCGCGTATGTATTGTCCGTCGATCAGCCGCCGCACCGGGACCATGGCCCGGGCTTGGCCGTAGAGCGTCTTCGCCCGCCAGTCGCCGACCGCCACCGGCTGGCCGGCGCCCAGCACCAGCCCGGCCCCGGGCCGGTCGTGGCCGAGCGCACCGGGTGCGATTCGCACCACCGCGGCGGTGTCCGCCGGATGCACCGTGACCCGGCGCAGCACCGCCACGCCCGCGCGCGTCACCACCCGGTCGCCGGGGGCGAGATGTTCGACCGGCAGGGCGCCGTCGAGGGTGAAGATCCGCGCACCCGCGGCGATGCCGCAGGGCGCATCGGCGCCGGTCTCCGCCCGGTCGGGCGGGGTCGGAAGGGGGTGAAACGGGGCACTGCCCATATCGGAACCACATGTCTGGCGCTGCGTTCGGTCACATCTATACGTGCAAATGTGGCAAGAATTGGTTGTCTCCGCCGGTTTCCCGGGTTCCCACGCCGCTTTTTTTGCAAGGGATCTTACCGATTCTTCCCCCGATCTTCCCGTTGTCCGGCACGCTTTTTCCTCTCGCATCCTAGTGCGGGCTTTGCTAGAAGGGCGCGGATTTCCGGGGCGGCAGCGGCAAGCGGGCCATGCCGCCCCGGTGGCTTTGCGGGTGTGGCGGAATTGGCAGACGCACCAGATTTAGGTTCTGGCGCCGCAAGGCGTGGGGGTTCAAGTCCCTCCACCCGCACCACGAGGCCGCACCGGAAGGCCCGCACTAGGGATGTAGAAGGACGACAAGATGCAGGTCACCGAGACCCTGAACGAAGGCCTCAAGCGCGGTTACACGATCACCGTGACCGCAGCCGAACTCGACGCCAAGGTGCAGGAAAAGCTGGTCGAGGCCCAGCCCCAGATCGAGATGAAGGGCTTTCGCAAGGGCAAGGTGCCGATGGCGCTGCTGCGCAAGCAGTATGGCCAGCGCCTGCTGGGCGACGCGATGCAGGATGCGATCGACGGCGCGATGAAGGACCACTTCGAAGCCAGCGGCGACCGGCCCGCGCTGCAACCGAAGGTCGAGATGCAGGACGGCGAGACCTGGGCCGAGGGCCAGGATGTCGTCGTCGCCATGAGCTATGAGGCGCTGCCCGAGATCCCCGAGGTGGATCTTTCCAGGGTCGCGCTTGAGCGGCTTGTGGTCAAGGCGGATGACGCGGCGGTCGATGAGGCGCTGGCGAACCTTGCCGGCAATGCCCAGAGCTTCGAGGACCGCAAGAAGGGCACCAAGGCCAAGGACGGCGACCAGGTGGTGATCGACTTCAAGGGCTCGGTCGGCGGCGAGGAATTCGAGGGCGGCGCGGCCGAGGATTTCCCGCTGGTGCTGGGGTCGGGCCAGTTCATCCCGGGGTTCGAGGAACAACTGGTCGGCGTCAAGGCGGGCGAGGAGCGCGCCGTGACCGTCACCTTCCCGGAAAACTACGGTGCCACGCATCTGGCGGGCAAGGAAGCCCTGTTCGAATGCACCGTGAAGGCGGTGAAGGCACCGAAACCGGCCGAGATCGACGACGAACTGGCGAAGAAATACGGGGCCGAAGACCTTGCCGCCTTCAAGTCCCGGATCGGTGAGCAGCTGGAGGCCGAATATCAGGGCGCGGCGCGGGCGGTGCTCAAGCGCGGGTTGCTCGACAGTCTCGACGGGCTGGTCAGCTTTGAACTGCCGCCGTCGCTGGTCGAGGCCGAGGCCGGGCAGATCGCGCATCAGCTGTGGCATGAGGAACACCCCGAGGTGCAGGACCACAACCACGATGCCATCGAGCCGACCGACGAGCATGTGAAACTTGCGGAACGCCGGGTGCGGCTGGGGCTCCTGCTGGCCGAGATCGGCCGCAAGGCCGGGGTCGAGGTCACCGATGCCGAGATGACCCAGGCGGTGCTGGCGCAGGCGCGGCAGTATCCGGGGCAGGAACGCGAGTTCTTCGAGTTCATCCAGAAGAACCCGCAGGCGCAGCAGCAGCTTCGCGCGCCGATCTTCGAGGACAAGGTGGTGGACCATATCCTCGCCGCCGCGCAGGTGACCGAGAAAGAGGCGGACCGCGAGGCGCTGAAGGCCGCGGTGGACGCGCTCGACGAGGCGTGATTCGCGCCCGGCGCAGGGTGGCGGGCAGGATTGCCCAGCCTGTGCGCCGGTTCGGAAGGAAGTGAAGGGGGCGGTCCGGACGGGCCGCCCCTTTCCCTTTCCCGGACTCAAGGCGCGGCACGCGCCGCCGGGCAGCGGCCGACCGCCCGCGTCACGCCAGGGCGTGCCTGCGGCACGACGGCGGCGGTCCTTGCAAGGTTTCAACATGCACATGGGTCGGGGTCTCCGGCACCATAGACTGCCAGACCACAAGCGTTGCAGCGGGCCCCCCGCTGCCCTCTGTTGCGATTGGGGGTAGAGGGCGGAATGACGGGGCAGCACTGCCCAACCAAAAAGGCCCGCCAAAGGCGGGCCTTGCCACTGTCCCGGCAACCTTGCGGGGAGTTCAGCGCCCCCAGGTGCGGATCGGGCCGCAGTCCATATGCACGAAGTTCGACCCCGAATAGCGCCCGACCCCGCCCGAGGCGCAGGCTTCGGCCGCCCGGGCCATCTGCCCGACCGAGCGTGAGCGCAGCCGCAGGTCGGCCGCCTGGCCATGCATGTGCAGCGAGTTGCGCGCCACCCCGCGCGACGAGGCGCGCAGCCCGTTGTTGGTGGCGGGCGAACGATAGCCGGACAGCATCATATAGGGTTCGGTCACGTCCATCATCCGGTGCGAGGCGGCCATGATGTCAAGCGTGCGGGCGTCGATCTGCTTGACCTGCCCGGTACGCCAGTCGCGCATGAAATGGTTGATCTCGGCCATCGCCTCGCCGATGTAGTCGCCGTCGATCCAGTAGATCGTGTCGATGCTTTCGCCGGTGCGCCCGGAATACATCTTCAGCCGCCTGATATCGCCCGCGCCGCGCAGAAAGCTGAAAGCCTGCGAATAGGTCGGTGCCGCCGCCACCATCCCGGCGGCAAAGACCCCGAGCAACCTGCGCCGTGTGATGCCGGTAGGGTTCGTTTCGGTCATGGAGTTCAGCCTGTCCCGTGCCGTCTTCCGGCCGCGTTTTCGTCGGCCCGGATTTGATTCTGCGTGTTTCATCCCCAGATGTTCCGTTTGTATGGCATGGATCGAATCACAACCCAACCCTTTGAACTGCTTCGATCTCCGCTTGTCGCAGCAATAGGCGAAAATTTGCTGAATCCCCCGGAACGGGATGCGGGAAAGGAGTTTTTCGCCGCATTCGGGTATCGCGCGGCCGGATATGGGCCGCATTTCAGGGGGTATGTTGCGGATCTGCAACTGGTCGGCGGCGCGGCGGCGGGGATTTTGCGGGTGATGAATGGACAGTCCGGGCCGAAGCGCGCAGGCTTGCGCAAGGTGCGGCGGTGCGAACCGCGCCGCTGCCCCGGAAACGCGCCCGGTATCGTCCGGCCCGGTATCGCAGGGCCCTTGGTATCGCAAGAACCCGGAACCTTTTAACCCGGAAGCCCGGATCATGATTTTCAGAACCTTTGACCTTGCCACCCTTCGCCTTGCCCTGACCGCCCCCGCGGCGGTGCTTGCGCTTTCGCTCGCCCTGCCGCTGCCGCTAGCCGCGCAAGGCCCGGCCCCGACCGGATCGGCGACCGGCCCCGCGACCGGGGCGCTGGCGGTGCAGACGGCGTTGCCGCAGCTCATGGCCTACCGCCGGGCGCTGGCCGAGGCGGCGGCGGGCGATGCCGCCATCGCCGAATTCTACCGCGCCCGCGATTATGCGCCGCTGTGGACCGGCCCCGAGGACGGCGCGCGGCGCGCGGCGCTGATCACCGCGCTGTCGCAGGCGCCGCTTCACGCGCTGCCCGCCGGGCGCCACGATGCCGGGGCGCTGATGCGCGCCTTCGCCGAGGCCCGCAGCGAGGGCGACCGGGGCAGGCTGGAAGTCGGGATGAGCCGCGCCTTCCTGCAATACGCCCGCGACATCCAGACCGGGGTGCTGGTGCCGTCGCAGGTCGCTGCGCCGATCCTGCGCGAGGTGCCGCGCCGCGACCGGGGCGAGCTGATCGCCGGTTTCGCCGCGTCGGACCCTGACGCCTTCCTGCGGGCGCTGCCGCCCGCCGCCCCGGAATACGCAAGGCTGATGCGCGCCCGGGCAATGCTGGAACGCCAGATCGCCCGTGGCGGCTGGGGGCCCGCGGTCACGGCCCCGGTGCTGCGGCCCGGCGACAGCGGCGCGCAGGTGGTCGAACTGCGCAACCGGCTGATTCGCATGGGCTACCTGGGGCGCACGGCGACGCTTGCCTTCGACGGCCCCATGCAGGCGGCGGTGCAGGCGTTCCAGATCGACCACGGGCTTGACCCCGACGGCGTGGCCGGCGAGGCCACCATGGCGGCGATCAACATCCCGCCCGAGGTGCGGTTGCAGTCGATCACCGTGGCGATGGAACGCGAACGCTGGATCAACATCCCGCGCGGCAAGCGGCACATCTGGGTGAACCTCGCGGATTTCACGGCGAAGATCGTCGATGACGGCAAGGTGAGCTTCGAGACCCGCGCGGTGATCGGCGGGCGGCCGGGCGACCGGCAGACGCCCGAGTTCTCGCACCGCATGACCTATATGGAGCTGAACCCCGACTGGACGGTGCCGCGCGGCATCATCCGGCGCGACTACCTGCCGGCGCTGCAAAGGAACCCCCACGCGCTGCGTCACCTTCAGGTGATCGACCGCGCGGGCCGGGTCGTCCCGCGCGAGGCCATCGATTTTTCCGCCTATACGGCCGGGAACTTTCCCTTCAACCTGCGCCAGCCGCCGGGGCGGTCGAACGCGCTCGGGCTGGTGAAGTTCATGTTCCCCAACCCGCATGCGATCTACCTGCACGACTCGCCGGAAAAACACCTGTTTTCGCGGGAAAGCCGGGCCTATTCCTCGGGTTGCGTGCGGCTGGCCGATCCGTTCGAATTCGCCTATGCGCTGCTGGCGCCGCAGACCGACAACCCGCGGGATCTGTTCCATTCGGTGCTGAACCGGGGCAGGCCGCTGGAACGGATCTATCTGGATGATCCGGTGCCGATCCACCTCGAATACCGCACCGCCTTCACCACCGCCAAGGGCCGGGTGCAGTATCGCAACGATATCTACGGCCGCGACGCCGCGATCTGGGAGGCGCTTTCGCGTGCCGGGGTGGCGCTTGCGGGCGTTCAGGGGTAAAAGCCGACCCGGGCGGCAGCGGGGCCGCCCGCTGACCCGGGGGGCGCCGCGAATGGCCCATACGATCCGCGACATCGCCGCCGCCCTCGGGGCGCGGGCCGAGGGCGATCTCGACCTGACCGTGACCCATGCCGCCGAACCGGCGGACGCGGGCCCCGATGCGCTGGCGCTGGCGATGGATGCGAAATACGGTGAGGGGCTGGCGCAGGGCCGTGCCCGCGCCGCGATCCTGTGGGAAGGGGCCGACCGCGAGGCGCTGGGGCTTGAGGCCGCGCTCTGGGTGCGGCGGCCCCGGGTGGCCATGGCCGGGCTGTCGCGGATGTTCGATCCCGGCCCGCTGATCCCGCCCGGCATCCACCCCGGCGCGGTGATCGACCCTTCGGCGGAACTGGGCGAGGGCGCGGCCATCGGCCCCTTCGTCGTGATCGGCCCCGGCGCGCGGATCGGCGCGGGGGCGCGGATCGCCTCGCATGTCTCGATCGGCGAGGGGGCGCGGATCGGCCGCGACGCGCTGATCCTGAACGGCGCGCGGATCGGCGGCCGGGTCGAGATCGGCGACCGCTTCATCTGCCACCCGGGCGCGGTGATCGGGGCCGACGGTTTCGCCTTCGTCACGCCCGAGGAATCCGGGGTTGAAGAAATCCGCGCAACACTCGGGGATCGCAGCGAAATACGACAGCAGAAGTGGGAGCGTATCCATTCGCTGGGCGGGGTGCGGATCGGCGATGACGTCGAGGTGGGGGTCAATTCCGCCATCGACCGCGGCACGGTGCGCGACACCGAGATCGGTTCGGGCACCAAGATCGACAATCTGGTGCAGGTCGGCCACAACGTGCGGGTCGGGCGTGACTGCATGCTCTGCGGACAGTCCGGCGTCGCCGGGTCGGCGCGGATCGGTGACCGGGTGGTGCTGGCCGGGCGGGTCGCGGTCAACGACAACATCTTTGTCGGTGACGACGTGATCGCCGGGGGGGCCAGCAAGATCTTCACCAATGTCCCGGCCGGGCGGGTGGTTCTTGGCAATCCCGCGGTCAAGATGGAGACCCAGCTTGAGATCAACCGCGCCCTGCGCCGCCTGCCGCGGCTTGCCGCCACGGTGGCTGCATTGCAGAAAGCGGTTTCAAAGGGTGGCGACACGGGGTAAACGACCCCCGGACGACCGGAGGAAGGGAAGATGCCGCAGGATGTGGAAAAGCGGGTGATCGCGATCATCGCCGAACAGGCGGTGCTGGACGTGGCCGACGTCAAGCCCGAATCGACGCTGGCCGATCTGGGAATCGACAGTCTCGGGCTGGTGGAATCGATCTTCGCCATCGAGGAGGCTTTCGACATTTCCGTGCCGTTCAACGCCAATGATCCGCAGGCCGGTGATTTCGACATCTCGTCGGTTGCCTCCATCGTCGCCGCCGTCGAGGCGCTGGTGGCCGAACAATCCGCATGAGGCGCGTGGTCGTCACCGGCGCTGGCACCGTGAATGCGCTGGCCCATGACGTTCCGGGCACCTTCCAGGCGTTCCGCGAGGGGCGCTGCGGCATCGGCCCGCTGGAGATCCGCGACAGGGAGCGGCTGGGCATCCAGATCGGCGCGCAGGTGCGCGACTGGACCCCCGAGACCCATTTCAACCGCCAGCAGATCGCGCTTTACGACCGCTTCACCCAGTTCACGCTCCATGCCGCGCGAGAGGCCATCGGCCAGTCGGGACTGGTGTTTTCGGACGAGTTGTCGCTTGCCTCGGGCGTGGTGCTGGGCACCGCGGCGGGCGGGGCCAACACCTGGGACGACAACTACCGGGCGGTCTATGAAGAGGGGAAGAACCGTGTCCACCCCTTCGTGGTGCCGAAACTGATGAACAACGCGGCCGCCAGCCATGTGAGCATGGAATGGAACCTGCGCGGCCCGACCTTCTCGGTCTCGACCGCCTGCGCCAGTTCCAACCATGCGATGGGGCTGGCGTTCCAGATGGTGCGCTCGGGCGCCGCGCCGGTGATGGTCACCGGCGGGTCCGAGGCGATGCTGTGTTTCGGCGGCATCAAGGCTTGGGAAGGGCTGCGGGTGATGTCCAGGGACGTCTGCCGCCCGTTCTCGGCCAACCGCAACGGCATGGTGCAGGGCGAGGGCGCGGGGGTGTTCGTCTTCGAGGAATACGACCACGCGCAGGCGCGCGGCGCCGATATCCTGGCCGAGGTGGTGGGGTTCGCCATGTCCTCGGATGCGGGCGATATCGTCATGCCCTCGGCCCAGGGGGCGGAACGCGCGATCTCCGGTTGCCTGCGCGACGCGCGGCTGAACCCCGAGGAAGTGGGATACATCAACGCCCATGGCACCGGCACCGCCGCGAACGACAAGACCGAATGCGCGGCCGTGGCCCATGCCTTCGGCCATCATGCCGACCGGCTGATGATCTCCTCGACCAAATCCATGCACGGCCACCTGATCGGCGGCACCGGGGCGGTCGAGATGCTCGCCTGCCTCATGGCGCTGCGCGACGGGGTGATCGCCCCGACGATCAACTATACCGACCCCGACCCGGAATGCGCACTGGACGTGGTGCCGAACGAGGCGCGCGAGACGAAGGTGGAGGCGGTTCTCACCAACGCCTTCGCCTTCGGCGGGCTGAACGCGGTGATCGCGCTGCGGCGAGTGTAAGGCGCGCGGCAGGGTAGGCGATTCCGCCCACCATTCCGGTTGCCCCCTGTCGCAACAGAGGGCAGCGGCCGCCCGGGAGGCGGTCGGCCGCTGCCCGGGCCGCTGGCGCGGCTGTTCCGGGCAAGGGGGAAGAGTGCCACGGTCCGGGCCTTGTCCCGCTCCCGTAGGGTGCGCTCACGCGCACCACCCGTCCGGTTCGATGCGCCACGAAAAAGGGCGGCCGCCCGGGCCGCCCCTTCCATACCTCTGCCCGCAGGGCTTGGGGGGTCAATCCTCCCCCGTCTCCTCGCCGTCCTCGCCCTCGGCTTCCTGGGCCGCGATTGCCGCCTCGATCGCGGCCTGATTGGCGGCGTTCGCCTCGTTCACCGCGTTGTAGCCCGCGGTGAAGCCCATCAGCGACATGGTGATCGGCACCTGTTCGTCGGGGACCATGGCGGGCACGATGATCAGCGTGGCCTGGTTGCCGCGTTGCAGGGTCGTCAGTTCGTCGGCGGTGAAACCCACCTGAGCCACGCAGCCCATCGCCCAGCAGACCGAGAACGGGTAGCGTTTCGCCTGCCCGCTGTCGATACGCATGGTCAGTTGCGCCGTCAGCTGCGTGCCGAGCGGGGTGACGATATTCGCCCCCGCCACCGCCTCGCCGCCGGCGCCTTCGGGCAGGCCGAACAGGTTGATTTCGGCCACGGAATTGCCCTCGTCGTCCTGCATGAGCTGGTAAAGCTGGCAGGGGTCGGCCTCAAGCTCGGTATGGACGCAGGTCATCAGCCAGTCGCCGAATTCGGCGGCGACATAGTTTTCGCCCACTTCGGGGTCGCGGTCTTCGTCGGTCAGCGGCTCTCCCATCGACAGCCCGCCGACCGGCGGGGCGTCGACATCCGGCGCGGAGTCGGCATCCTGTGCGAAAGCGGCCGGGGCCAGCAGCAGCGAGAGGGCGAGGGCGAGCGAAATCTTGCGGTCAGACATTCAGTTTTCCCATCGGGTCGTAACAGGGCAGGTCGTAACGGATCGGCGCGGGTTTAGCACGGGTGCGGGGGGCTGTCAGGCCCATATCTTGCGTGCCCGCGCCCGTGCCGCGCAAATTCCCGCCACCGGGGCCGGCAGGTCGGGGCCGGTATGGCCGAGCTGACGGATCGCCATAAAAAAGGGCCCGTGATCCCGGGCCCTTTTCAGTTAGCAGGTATTGATTTTCTGGCTCCCTGTCGGACCGGCCGACTTCATGAAAGAGGACGCTAGGGCGGAACGGTCCATGCGTCAACCGGGAATCTGTTCTGGATCAGGCGCAAAAGGCGCAGCCGCGTTCCGCCCATGCGAACAGGGCGGGAACGGGCGTGGAAAAGGACCGCACCCGGGGGCGTGGCCAATCCGACAGGGAGGTAGGCCCCGGCACCGGATCGGCGCCGGGGATGGATTCAGACTGGCACAGACCCCTTAACGATGTATGTTCAGCCGCACGGGAAAAAGCCGGAAAACGACGGGGGCAGGCGATGGCGGAGATGGACAGCATCCTCGTGGGGGGCAGTGGCGAGGCCCATGGCGAACAGCAGCGCCTGCTGCTGGCGCAGGGTAACCGCCACGGGCTGGTCGCCGGGGCCACCGGCACCGGAAAGACCGTGACCATGCAGGTGCTGGCCGAAGGGTTCTCCGCCGCCGGGGTGCCGGTGTTCCTGTCGGATGTGAAGGGCGATGTCGCGGGTCTCGGGATGCCGGGCGATGCGGGCGGCAAGCTGCACGGCGCCTTTCTCAAACGCGCCGACACCATCGGCTTCGATCTGGAATACGACGCCTTTCCCGTCACCTTCTGGGATATCTGGGGCGGGATGGGCCATCCGGTCCGGGCCACGGTGGCCGAGATGGGGCCCTTGCTGCTGTCGCGCCTGCTGGAACTGACCGAGGCGCAGGAAGGGGTGCTCAACATCGCCTTCCGCATGGCGGATGACGAGGGGCTGCCGCTGCTCGACTTCAAGGATCTGACCGCGATCCTGTCCTTCGTCGCCGCCAATGCGCGCGAGATCGGCCAGACCTGGGGCCATGTCTCGACCGCCTCGGTCGGCGCGATCCAGCGCCGCCTGCTGGTGCTGGAGAACCAGGGCGGGGCGGCGATGTTCGGCGAGCCGGCGCTGCAACTGTCGGACATGATGCTGACCGACGCGCGGGGCAGGGGCCGGATCAACCTGCTCGCGGCCGAGCGGCTGATGAACTCGCCCCGCCTTTACGCCACCTTCCTCTTGTGGCTGCTGTCGCAGCTGTTCGAGGAACTGCCCGAGGTGGGCAACCCGCCCAAGCCGAAGCTGGTGTTCTTCTTCGACGAGGCGCATCTGCTGTTCAACGGTGCCCCCCGCGCGCTGGTCGAGAAGGTCGAGCGGGTGGCGCGGCTCATTCGCTCCAAGGGCGTCGGCGTCTATTTCGTCACCCAGAACCCGACCGACGTGCCCGACGTGGTGCTGGGCCAGCTTGGCAACCGCATCCAGCACGCGCTGCGGGCCTTCACCGCCCGCGACCAGACCGATCTGCGCCGGGCGGCGCAGACCTACCGCGCCAACCCGCGTTTCTCCATCGAGGAGGCGATCCGCGAGGTCGGCACCGGCGAGGCGGTGACATCGTTCCTCGACGCCAAGGGGGTGCCCGGCGTGGCCGAGCGCACGCTGATCCGCCCGCCCTCGTCCCGGCTGGGGCCGATCACCGGGGCCGAGCGCGCGGCGCTGGTCGCGGCCTCGCCGCTGGCGGGCAAATACGACACGGTGATCGACCGCGATTCGGCGCATGAGATGCTGGCCCGCCGGACCGAAGAGGCCGCGAAGGCGGCGGAAGCGGCCGAACGCGCCAGCGCACAGACGCAGGAGGAGGAGCGCGAGTTCCGCTCCGCCCGCCGCTATGAGCCGCCCCGGCGCGGCGGCGGCGCAGGCGCCCAGCCCGCGCGGCGGTCATCGTCCAGCCGGTCGGATACGGTGGCCGAAGCTTTCGCCAAGTCCTTCGCCCGGCAGTTGGGCACCCGCTCCGGTCAGGCAGTGGTGCGCGGGGTGCTGGGCGGGCTGTTCAAGGGGCGTTGAAAGGGGCAGGATGGCGGGCACCCTTGCCCGGAGCAGCCGCGCCAGAGGCCCGGGCAGCAGCCCCCCGCGGTCGGCCGCTGCCCTTTGTCGCGCAATACATTGGCCCCCAGCCGGATCATGTCGGGGGCGCCGCACGCTCCCGGAGGTGCTGCCGGTTCCGGGGCGGCAGCAGCATCCCGCCCCCCGGCTTCGCCATGTGTCGAAGGGGGGTGAACCCGGGTCCGTGACGCGATATATCTTCCGGACAGGCAGGAGCGAAGGCCGTGCCCGGCGCCGGGTGCATGATCCGGATTCACGAACCGGGGTGCGGGCAGGGATACCGCGGGCAGGGATACCGCGGGCAGGGATACGGCGGGCAGGGATACGGGGGGCGGCGTGCTGAAGGGATTTATCGCGGGGATCGTCTGGGGGGGGCTGACCTTCGGGGTCGGTCTGGCGCTGCTGTCGGCGGCGCTGCCGCTACCGGAGGAACGGGCGGCCGTCACCCCGCCGCCCCGGGCCGGGGTGCCCGGGCCTCAGGGGGGCGAACCCGTTGAGACCGGGCGGGCCGTATCGGAATCCGCGCCCGTGGCGGCAGGCGATCCGGCAGGCGTGGAGGTGGGCGGGATCGATCTGCCGGTCGGGTCCGAGTTCACCCGAACGCGCCCGCATCTCGATCCGGTGGCCCCGGCCCCCGAGGTGCCGCCCGGCACCGGCACGGCGCCGGAGGCGGCGCTGGCGGATGCCGCGAATGGCGACGCGGGCGGGAATGCGGCGGGCTTCCACATCGACACGCCCGGACGGCCCGGGCAGGCGCCCGAGGCCCCCGATGTGCCCTCCGCGCCCGAGGCCGCTGCCGCCCCGGCCGCTCCGGCCCCCGAAACGCGCCCGGGCGGGGGGGGCGCCCCGGCTGTGCCGCCCGTCGCGCCCACGGCCCCGTCGGCGGGCTCAGGCCCGGATGCGGGACCGGTCGGGGTGGACAGGGCGGAAGAACCCGGGGATGCCGCGCCCGCCCCGACCGCATCGGCTGACATCGCGGAGGACCGCCCCGAACCGGCCCGGCTGCGGCCCTCGGAACCTGCGTCCGATCCTGCCGGGCGGGTCGGGACGGACCGGCATCCCAGCGCCGCCGTGGCCGTGCCGGACAGTCTTGCGCCGCGCCCCGCCGAGGGGCTGGCGCCTTTACAGGAGGTTCAGGCACAGGAGGCACAGGCCGCGCCCGATCCCGCACCGCGCCCGGCCGTGGCGGCGGCGGTGCCGCCCGCCCCGAACGGTGGTGCAGAGAGTCCGGCACGGGTGACGGCCGGAGTGGACGGGGCGGCGGACCGGGCGGCGGATGCGACGGCGGACGGGGCGGCGGCGCTCTTGCCTCGTGCGCCGGGTGGCGGAGGTGCGACGGTGGTGGCAGATCCTGCGCCGGGCCCTGTGCAGGAACGGGTGCAGGGATTGGTGCAGGAGCCGGTGCGGCCCGCCCGACCCGGTCCCGCCCGGATCGGTGCGGCCCCCGTGGCCCCCGCGCTTGCCCCCGTGCCGGGGGCCCCCGCGCAAAGCCTGCCCGCTCTGCCCGATCCGGCGACCTTGGCCAAGCCGGAGCCGTCCGCTCCCGGCGACCTCGCGCAGGTCCGGCCGCAGCCGGGTTTCAGCGGCGCGGTGGCCGGGGTGCGCAGCAACCGGCTGCCACGGATCGGCGACCCCGGCCCGGAATCCGACGCGGCGGAACCCGTGGCCGCCGACCCGGATTCTGGCCCGGATGCCGATCCGGCTTCTGGCCCGGCTTCTGGCCCCGACATCGCCCCCGATACTGCCGCCGACTCGCCCCCGGCGCGTTTCGAGCGGGCCTTCGATGACAGCGATACAAGGCCGCGGCTGGCGATCCTGCTGATCGACGACGGCCGCGAGGGGCCGGATCGCGCCGCGCTGGCAGCGGCTCCGCTGCCGGTGACGCTGGTGCTTGACGCCGCCGCGCCGGATGCAGGGCGGATCGCGCAGGACTGGGTGGCCGCCGGGCAGGAGGTGGCGATCCTCGCCGCCCCGCCCATGGGGGCGACAGCGGCGGATCTGGAGGTGATGCTGGAGGCGCTGGACCGCGCATTGCCGCAGGCGGTCGCGGTGGTCGCGGCGCCGGGCGCGGACGGGCGGGCGCTGCCGGGAGTGGCGCTGATGGTGCCGGGGCTCGGGCCGCGCGGGCTCGGCCTCGTGACCTGGGACGGCGGGCTGAACCCCGCCGATCAGGCGGCGCGGCGGGCGGAACTTCCGGCGGCGCGCATCTTCCGCGCGCTCGATGCCGGGGGCGAGGACGCGGCCACCATCCGCCGGACCCTCGACCGCGCCGCCTTCCGCGCGGCGCAGGAGGGGCACGTGGTCGTCGCCGGACAGCTGCACGAGGAAACCGTGGCGGCGATCCTTGAATGGGCGCTCGAAGGCCGGGCCGCGACCGTCGCCCCCGCGCCGCTCTCGGCGGTGCTGGGGATGCCGTGAAGCAATTTCGGAAAAAGTTGACAGACTTTTTCGGTTCGAAATGGCGGTATCTGTCTTGCGTGCCGGTCGGCAAGGTGCGGGGAGTCCGGAACGCAACCTTTGCCCGGATTCAAGGCGCGCCAGCGGCCCGGGCAGCATATTTGCACTGTTCGGCAAAGCCACCCGACACGCAAGGCAGACAACGTCCTTGAAAATGCGGAGCCCTTGAAAATGCGGAAAAAATAGCCTGAAGCGTCTCCGCCGTTCCAGCGAACGGCCGAAACGCTTCAGACTTGGTCTATGTGCGGCCCATATCCTCTCAGCTACACCCGCTGGTCGCGCCGCAGGTGTTGCACTTCATGCAGGTGCCGTTTCTGACCAGCGTGTAGTTGCCGCATTCGCCGCAGGGGTCGCCCTCGTAGCCCTGCATCCTGGCCTTGGTGCGGGCGTCCATGGTCACGCTGCCCGTGGCCAGCGCCGTTCCTCCCGCCAGCCCCGCCGCCGCGAGCCCGGTTCCGGCGGTTGCCGGCACCAGCATGTTGAGCGCGGTCGAGGGATCGCCCGACAGCGCCGTCGCCCCGGCCATGCCGCCTTGCAGCACCACCAGTTCCTGCGGCAGGCGCTTGCGCAGGTAGCCGGTCGAACTGATCTGGCGCAGCACCTCCAGCCCGCGCGAGGCCGCGTCGTCGGACACTTCGGCGATGTTGCGCTTGCCTTCCTCGTCGCCGCGGCCCAGTTCGTCGAAGGCCGCGCCCGCGGGTTTCACATGCGCGAGGTCGGTGCGGTCGAGGTAGCTGACCGCCAGTTCGCGGAAGATGTAGTCCAGAATGGACGTCGCGCTCTTGATCGAGTCGTTGCCCTGCACCATCCCGGCCGGTTCGAACCGGGTGAAGGTGAAGGCTTCGACGAATTCCTCCAGCGGCACCCCGTATTGCAGCCCGACCGAGACGGCGATGGCGAAGTTGTTCATCATCGCCCGGAAGCCCGCGCCTTCCTTGTGCATGTCGATGAAGATCTCGCCCAGCGTGCCGTCAACATATTCGCCGGTGCGCAGATAGACCTTGTGCCCGCCGATGAGCGCCTTCTGGGTATAGCCCTTGCGCCGTTCCGGCAGTTTCTCGCGGTTCGAGCGCACGATTTCCTTGACGATCACCTTTTCGACGATCTTCTCGGCCAGCACCTGGGCTTTCGCCGCGGGGCCGCCGGTGGCGAGCACCTCCTCGGCCTCCTCGTCGTCCTCGACCAGCGCCGCCGCCAGCGGCTGCGACAGTTTCGAGCCGTCGCGGTAAAGCGCGTTGGCCTTGATCCCCAGCGACCAGGACAGTTCATAGGCCGCCAGCGTTTCCTCGATACTGGCGCTGTTGGGCATGTTGATGGTCTTGGAAATGGCGCCCGAGATGAAGGACTGCGCCGCCGCCATCATGTGGATGTGGGACTCGACCGACAGGAACCTCTTGCCCTTCTTGCCGCAGGGGTTGGCGCAGTCGAACACCGACAGGTGTTCGGGCTTGAGGAAGGGCGCGCCTTCAAGGGTCATCGTGCCGCAGACATGATCGTTCGCCGCCTCGATCTGCGCCCGGCTGAAGCCGAGGTGCCTGAGCAGGTCGAAGCCCGGATCGTTCAGCCTGGCCGCCGGAATGCCGAGGGAGCCGGTGCAGAAGTCCTCGCCCAGCGTCCACTGGTTGAAGACAAAGCGGATGTCGAAGGCCGAGGGCAGCGCCGCCTCGATCTTCTCGATCTCGCGCGGGCCGAAACCGTGGCCCGCCAGCGCGCCGTAGTTGATGCCGGGGCAGTTGCCCAGGCTGCCGTGGCCCACGGCATAGGCCACGATCTCGCCGATCTGCGCCGCGCCATAGCCCAGCTTTTCCAGCGCCGCCGGGACCGACTGGTTGATGATCTTGAAATAGCCGCCGCCCGCCAGCTTCTTGAACTTCACCAGCGCGAAGTCGGGCTCGATCCCCGTGGTGTCGCAATCCATCACCAGCCCGATGGTGCCGGTCGGCGCGATCACCGTGGCCTGCGCGTTGCGGTAGCCGTGCTTTTCGCCCAGGGACAGCGCCTCGTCCCATGCCGCGCGGGCGAGATCGACCAGCCGCGCATCCGGGCACATGGCGGCATCCAGCGCCACCGGGGCGACGTTCACGCCCTCATGGTCGGAAAGCCCGTGCGCCGCGCGGCGGTGGTTGCGGATCACCCGCAGCATCTGGTCGCGGTTCTTCGCGTAGCCGGGGAAGGGGCCGAGTTCCCCGGCCATCTCGGCCGAAGTCGCGTAGCTGACGCCGGTCATGATCGCGGTGAGCGCGCCGCACAGCGCCCGGCCCTCGGCCGAATCGTAGCCGAGCCCCATGTTCATCAAGAGGCCGCCGATATTGGCATAGCCCAGCCCGAGGGTGCGGAAGTCGTAGGACCGCTGCGCGATCTCCTTCGACGGGAACTGCGCCATCAGGACCGAGATTTCCAGCGTCACCGTCCAGAGCCGGGTCGCGTGGATGTAGGATTCGGCGTCGAACCGGCCGCCGGTGAAGAACGTCAGCAGGTTCATCGAGGCAAGGTTGCAGGCGGTATCGTCGAGGAACATGTATTCCGAACAGGGGTTCGAGCCCCGGATCGGCCCGTCCTCGGGGCAGGTGTGCCAGGCGTTCACCGTATCGTGGAACTGGATGCCGGGATCGGCGCAGGCCCAGGCGGCATGGCCGACCTGCTCCCACAATTCGCGCGCCTTCACGGTCTTGGCCACCTTGCCGTCGGTGCGGCGGATCAGTTCCCAGTCGCCATCCTCGCGCACCGCGCGCAGGAAGGCATCGGTCACCCGCACCGAGTTGTTCGAGTTCTGGCCCGAGACCGTCATATAGGCTTCCGAATCCCAGTCGGTGTCGTAGGTCGGGAATTCGATCGCGGTGTAGCCCTGCCGGGCGTATTGCAGCACCCGGTTGACATAGGTCTCGGGGATCAGCGCCTTCTTGGCCGAGCGGATCGCGGCCTTGAGCGCGGCGTTCTTCGCCGGGTCTGCCGCGTCCTCGGCAAGGCCGTCCCACTGGCCGATCGCCGCGAATATCTCGTTCAGCCTTGCCTCATGCGCCTTGGAGCCGGCGACCAGCGAGGCGACCTTCTGTTCCTCGATCACCTTCCAGTTGATGAACTGCTCGATATCCGGGTGATCCATGTCGCAGATCACCATCTTGGCCGCGCGCCTTGTGGTGCCGCCCGACTTGATCGCCCCCGCCGCGCGGTCGCCGATCTTCAGGAATCCCATCAGCCCCGACGACTTGCCGCCGCCCGAAAGCGATTCGCCCTCGCCGCGCAGAGAGGAAAAGTTGGTGCCGGTGCCCGAGCCGTATTTGAACAGCCGCGCCTCGCGCACCCACAGGTCCATGATGCCGCCTTCGTTCACCAGATCGTCGGCGACCGACTGGATGAAGCAGGCGTGCGGCTGCGGGTGTTCATAGGCGGAATCGGACTGCACCAGCTTGCCGGTGCGGTGATCGACGTAGAAATGCCCCTGGCCGGGGCCGTCGATGCCGTAGGCCCAGTGCAGCCCGGTGTTGAACCACTGGGGCGAGTTGGGCGCCGCCATCTGCCGCGCCAGCATGTGGCGCATCTCGTCATAATAGGCTTGTGCGTCGGATTCGGAGCTGAAATAGCCGCCCTTCCAGCCCCAGTAGGCCCAGGCGCCCGCCAGCCGGTCGAACACCTGCCGGGCCGAGGTCTCGCCCACGTAACGCTGGTCTTCGGGCAGCGCCGCCAGCGCCGCCTCGTCGGGGACCGAGCGCCACAGGAACTCGGGCACGCCCTTTTCCCTGACCCGCTTCAGCCGGGCCGGAACGCCCGCCTTGCGGAAGTATTTCTGCGCCAGCACGTCGGCGGCGACCTGCGACCAGCCCTCGGGCACTTCCACCGCCTCGTTGCGGAACACGACCGTTCCGTCCGGGTTGCGGATCTCGGATGTGGTGGTGTTGAAGGCGATGCCGCCCCATGCCCCGGCTTCGGCCGTGGTGAATTTCCGCTCGATCTTCATGTGCGCCCCATGTCTCCGTTCTTCGCGGCGGTTCCGGTCCGCCTGCCTGTCCCTCGCGTCCGCCGGATGGCCACAGCCCACCCGTGCCCCGGCCGCGTGAAACGCGGAACCGGCGCGGCCCGTTTGCCGGGCACTGTCGCGGGTGTTCGTGCTTGACCCGACCGCACACAATATCTGGTGTGCCCCGGCGGCGCTTCGTCAAACTGTCGTATTCCGCCCCCTGCCGCAACATAGAAATTTACCGATCCGCAAGATTTTGTGCTTGACCGGCGGGCAGACACCAGATGCGGCCGATTCATCCTGCGCGGGAAACCAGGCGGGGCAGGGCCGGGGCCGGGCCGCGGTGCGGGAGGGCGCGGGCCGGGGTGCGCTATTCGACCGCAGGCACCTGCTTGAGATAGGCGGCGACGGCGGCGCGGTCCTCATCGGGCAGGCGGGCGTAGTTCTGCACCACGAAGGCCATATGCCCGCCCACCACGTCGAAATCGGGGGTGAAGCCGGTGGACAGGTAGATGGCGATCTCGGTTTCCGACCAGTTCAGTCCGCCGGGGGTGATATTCGGGATCTGCCCCCGGCCCGAGGGATTCGGCGCCCCGGCCAGCCAGCGCGAATGATCAAGCCCGCCCAGCGCGTTGCGCGGCGTGTGACATTCGCCGCAATGACCCAGCGCCTCGACCAGATAGCGGCCGCGCTCCACCTCCGGGGTCAGATCGCCGGTCAGCACCCAGTCGTCGCGTGCGAACAGCAAGGACCACAGCCCGAGGCCACGGCGGATGTTGAAGGGAAACCCCACCTCATGCGGCTGGCTGGCCCGGTCGGACGGGGGCAGGGTGGCAAGATAGGCGTGCAGGTCGGCCACATCCTGCGGCGCGGCCTTGCGGTAGGCACCGAAGGGGAAGGCCGGGTAGTAATGCGCCCCCCCGGGCGAGACGCCGCGCTGCATGGCATTGGCAAGCTGCATCAGCGACCAGCCGCCGATTCCCTGTTCGGGGTGTGGCGAGATATTGGGGGCGATGAAGGTGCCGAAGTCCGAATCGAACCGCATCCCGCCCGCAAGCACCTGCCGGTCGTCGCCCTCGGCCCCCGGCGCGGCATGGCACGAACCGCAACCGGCGGCGTAATAGACCGCCTCGCCGCGCGCCGCGTCGCCGGTGATCCCGGCAAAGGCGGTGGCGGGCAGCGGGTCGGGCCGGGTCAGCCACCAGAAGGCGCCGCCGCCGATCAGCGCGGCCAGAAGCAGAAGCCGGAACAGTCGCCGCATGTCGCCACCTCGTTTACGGGTCACCGGGTCGGTGCGGATGGGGGCAGTCTGGCGCAGGAGTCCCGGGCTGGCAACCCGCGCCGCGGCGGCGGTCGTGGATCGGGGCTTTCGCCTCAGCCGCTTTCGCAGCCGGGAAAGCCGTTTTCCTCCATCCATGCCTCATAGGCCGGGGCGATGTCGGCCCCGGTGACCAGCGGGGCCTGCCAGTCGGGCGAATCGGGGCGGATCAGCATCATCCAGCCCGCGCCGTAGCAGTCGCTGTTCGCCGCCGTGGCGCGGGCCATCAGGGTTTCGTTCACCGCCTCGACCGTGCCCGCGAACCCGGCCCGCACCGCGCCCGCCCATTTCGCGCTTTCGACCGTGGCAAGCGCCTTTCCCGGTTCCACCCTGCGGCCCGGGCGCTTGGGGGTGAAGACCAGCACCTCGCGCGCCAGCGCCACGCCCACGGGGGTCATGCCCGCGCGCACCAGCCCGGCCCCGTCCGGCAGATACCAGACGTGGCGGGGCACGTCGTAGAAAAGCCCTTCGGGAAAGTCGCAGCCGCGCACCCTGGTCATTGGTTCCTCAATAGGTCAGCACACGGCAGTCGCCGTCCATGATGTCTCCGATCATCTGCGCCGCACCCATCAGGCCGGAACATTCCTCGATCAGGTCGGCTTCGGTCAGGTCGAACAGGTCGAGATTGGCCGGGCAGGCCCAGAGCCGCGCGCCCTGCTCGCGGGCCTCGCGGATCCAGTCGAGCACGGTCTTCGGATCGCCGGGCTTGACGCGGATCGCCCCGGCCACGCCTTTCGCCATCAGCTTGCCGGCGGTGGCGGCGCAGATCACATCGACCTCGTAATCCATCGCGGCGGCGATGGCGGCGTGGTAGAAGGGGGCCGCCAGTTCCTCGGGGTTGCGCGGGTCGGTGTTGACAAGGACGACGATCAGGCGGGAACTCATGCGGGTTCCTCCCCCGCGATGAAGGCGGCGGTGCCTATCTCGCGGGCCAGCAGCCGGTCGGCGCGGGCCCGTTCCTCCGCGCCGGGCGTGCCGGGGACAAGCGGGCGGCCGAGCGCGGCGGCGATCTTTTCCGCGACCGCGCGGGCCACGGTGTCGGGGTCGGGCGCGGGCGCGGGCAGGGCGGCCACGCCGGGGTCGTCCAGCCGCAGCGCGCGGGCGAGTTCCGCCAGATCGGCGGCGACCAGCACCGTGCCCTGCAACACCACGGTGTTCCCCTCGTGCCAGCCGGCCGAGCCCGAGACCTTGCCGCCCGCCAGCAGCACATCCCCCGGCGGCTGGAACCGCGCCGGATAGCCAAGCCCGCCAAGCGCCGCCGCCACCGCGCCGCAGACCGTGGCGGCAAGCGCATCGAGCGGCCCGCGCCGGGCCGTCACCAGTTCCCAGGCCACCACGCCGGGCGCCATATAGACCGCGCCGCCGCCGGTGACGCGCCGGGCGACCTCGACCCCCGGCAGCGGTTCGGCCGCCGACAAGGGCTGGTGACGGCCCAAGAGGACCGAGCGCGGGTAGCGGTGCAGCCGCAGCGTATCGGGCGCGCGGCCCGCGCGGTGCAGTTCCGCCAGCGCGGCGGTCATGGCGATGTTCCACCCGGCGGACGCAAGGCCGGTGTCGAGCAGCCGCAGGGGTCCGCCGTTCCCCGGTATATCTGTCATGGCGCGGCCTCCTCGATCCGCAGCCTGCGGCCCTTGCGGTCGAAGAAATGATGCCCGTTCAGCAACATCCGGTCGGCGATCAGCGATTCGCCCAGCAGTTTCAATTCATAACGCGCGCGGATGTCTTCGACCGGGCCGCCCTTGTCGGCGCGCAGCGGTGCGATCACCACCCCGTCCCATGCCGCCCCCGCGCCCGAAAGCATCGCCGCCACCTGTGCCCAGCCGATATCGTCGCCGATGACGTGAAACCAGGTCGAGCGCAGCGGGGTCACGTTGGCCTCGCCGATCGACAGCAGTACGGCAAGCGCGGTGAAATCGCCCTTCATGGCGTATTCCTGCGCCAGCCAGGCGTCGAAACGCAGCGGGCGGGGGTCAGACCTCGACAAGCGGCAACTCCACGATGTCGCGCTCCATCAGGTCGAGGAAGACGCCGTTGCGGTTTGCGGCATACCAGTCTTCAAAGGTGGCCAGGGCGGCGCGCACATCGGGGGCGGGCTCTCCGGCCCCGGCCCCGGTCTCGTCCTCCGGCACCTCGCGCACCGCCTGCCAGACCGCCAGCACCACCGGGGCGAACTGCGCCGCCGCCTCGCGCTGGGGTTCGGTCGCACCGTTCTGCGCGGTCTCGCGGTAGAAGACGGCGCGGCCTTTCGCCTCGACCTCCTCCTCGGGCAGCCCGGCCAGTTCGCGCCCCAGCACCCGCAGCAGGTTGAGCCGTCGCCAGGCATGGGCACGGGCGCGGCGCAGTTCCTCGACCTTGCGGGCGAAATCCTTGCGGAACGCATCCTCGGCCACGTTGGCGTTGCGCGCGGCCTGTTCGAGATCCTTCATGTACGAAATGAAATCGGTGGTGTCGGTCACGGCATCCTCCCGCTTGAAACTGGCGGAAGAGAGTGGGAGTCGAACCCACCTGAGACCGTCTCACGGCCCCACCCGGATTTGAAGTCCGGACGCCCCACCGGGGACGCTTCTCCTCCCTCCGGCCGGGATACCCCGGCCTCCGGCCCGTCTTCCGCGGGCCTGCGAAACAGATCGAGCCGGTGCGGGTTCATGCGCCGCAGGTCGCCGCGGCGGATGGTCACCCCGTGCCGGTCGAAGAATTCCAGTATGTATATCGCGACCTTGCGCCCGTTGTCGAGTTGGTCGCGGAACTGCGCGGCGGTGAACCGGCCGCCCTCGGCCCCGGCGGCGATCGCTTCGGCGATGCCGGTCATCTCGGCCACGGTGGCGCGCAGGAAGAAATGGTCGTGGGCGATCTCATCGACCTTGCCGGCGCGGCTCATCTGTTTGAACAGGTGGCGGATTTCGGTCTCGGGCTCCTCCAGCGCGCGGGCGATGTCGCGCACGCGGGGCGGGCGGAAACGTTCGGCGCCGCCGATCATCGGCGCAATCTGCTCCCACAGCTCCTCGTCGGCCGGGCTCAGCCGCACCTCGTGGCCGGGCAGCTTGACCCAGGCGCCGTCGAAGGCGGTCAGGCCGCGCGCGGTCAGATCGCGCAGGACCGAGGCGAAGGCGGGGGCGGGCAGGCGGGGTTCCACCCGCAGCCGCAGCCGCTCCATCCCCATGCCCGAGAGGTCGGGGTTTTCCGCGTGGAACGCGCCGAGCGTGCCGGTGATCGCCGCCTCCAGCCGGGGCCATGTCGCGGCGGCGATGGCCAGCATCCGGTCGCGGGCGCGGATCGCGACCAGCCCGGCCTTGTCCGAGATCGCCGCCGCCTGATCCGGCGACAGCGCCCGGTCGCGGGCGAAGGCGTCGAAGTCGATATAATGCGGCGGCCGGGCCAGCAGGTCCGAGAGTGCCGCTCCGGGGTCGGGGTTGGCCATGGCCTCAAGCCAGGCAAGCCGTTCGGGCGTGCGCCGCCGCCGCGACGGGGCGCGCAGGTCGATGAACCGCCCGCCGCCCAGCGTGCGTTGCGCGCTGGTGTCGCGCAGCACGAAACGGTCGCCCGCCGCCGCCGCGATGGGCCGGTCCAGCACCAGTTGCACCAGCCCTTGGGCCCCCGGCGTCACCGGATCGCCCAGCAGGACCACCCGCGCGCCCACCTCGGCCGCGCCGTGGTGCAGGTGCACGGGCATCCACTGGCCCACCGGGCGGGTCTCGGATACCAGCACCTTCAGCCGCGCGTCGATCCGGTCGCAGGGCGCGTGCAGGGCAGGGGCCAGCACCATGTCGCCGCGCTGGACCGCCTCGCGCGTGATGCCCGGCCCGGCGAGGTTGAGCGCGCAGCGATCCCCCGCCCTGCCCGCGTCCGCCTTGCGGTTCTGGGCGTGAAGGCCGCGCACCCGGGCGGCAAGGCCCGGGGGGCTGACCGTCACCTGATCGCCCACCGCGACCCGGCCCGACAGCACCGTGCCGGTGACCACCGTGCCGGTGCCCTGAAGCGTGAACGACCGATCCACCGCCAGCCGGAAACCACCGTCGGCGGGGTGGGGGGCGGGGGCCTGTGCCGCCTCGATCAGCACCTCGCGCAGGTAGTCTACGCCCTCGCCGGTGACGGAGGAAACCGGCACCACCTCGGCGCCTTCCAGCGCGGTGCCGAGCAGCAGGTTCCCGGCCTCGTTCATGGCCGCTGCCAGCCGGTCGGCATCGACCAGATCGACCTTGGTCAGCGCCACCGCACCGCGCGCGATCCCCAGGAGGTCGAGGATCGCCAGATGTTCGCGGGTCTGCGGCATCGGCCCGTCGTCGGCGGCGACGATCAGCAGGGCGAAGTCGATCCCCGTCGCCCCCGCCAGCATGGTGCGGATCAGCCGTTCGTGCCCCGGAACATCGACGAAGCCGATGGTGCCGCCCCCGGCCCCCGGCATATAGGCGAATCCAAGCTCGATGGTGATCCCCCGGGCCTTCTCCTCCTTCAGCCGGTCGGCATCGGTGCCGGTCAGCGCCCGCACCAGCGCGGTCTTGCCGTGGTCGATATGGCCCGCCGTTCCGACGATCATGGCCGGGCCTCCGGCGTGACGGGCGGCAAGGGTTCGGCGGCGCGGCGGCGGGCCTCGGCGATCTGGTCGGGGTCCAGCGCGGCCTCGATCGGGTGCAGGAAGGGCGCGGCTAGCGGGCTGCCGCCATCGACCGCGCGGGTGGCCCAGACCAGCGCCATCAGCGGATCGCGCGCCACGCCCGCGCCCATGTGCAGCGCCGCGCCCAGCATCGCCTGCCCGTCGGCATCGCCGCGCGCGGCGGCGCGGGCCCACCAGCGGGCGGCCTCGGCGGCGTCGCGGTCCACCCCCAGCGCGTTGTGATGGATAAGGCCGATCCGGGTCATGGCGGCAGCCACGCCCTGCGCCGCCGCCGCCCGCGCCCATGTGAGCGCGGCTTCGGGGTCGGGGGCGATGATCTCGCCTTCCAGCAGCATCCAGCTCAGCATGTCCTGCGCCACCGGGTCGCCCGCCTCGGCGGCCTGGCGGTAAAGCCCGGCGGCGTGTCCGGGGTCTTCCGGCACGCCCTCGCCCCGGAAATAGGCCGTGGCCAAAGCCGATTGCGCCGCCGGATCGCCCGCGGCGGCGGCCGGGGCCAGCCATTTCGCCGCCAGCACCGGGTCGGGCGCAACCCCCAGCCCCTGGGCGAAACACAGCGCCACCCTTGTCTGGGCCGCGACCACGCCCGCCTGCGCCAGCGGCCCCCAGATTTCCAGTGCCGCTGCCCAGTCGCCCGCGCTTGCGGCGGCTTCGGCCGCCTCCAGCTGCCCGGAATGGTCCGGGGCGCGGCGGAACAGACGGTCGAGCAGGCGGCTCATCTCCGCACCCCGTCAAGAGCGGCAAGGTTGCGCAGAAATCCGGCCGCGTCGTCAAGGCAGCGCAGATCGAGGATCACCGCCCCCTCGGCCACCCGGCCGATCACCGGCACCGGCAGTGCCCGCAGCGCGGCTGCCAGCGCCGCCAGCGCCTGCCCGGCGGGATGGCGGATCGCCAGCCCCGCGCTTTGCACCGCCTCTTGCGGCAGCGCGCCGGAACCGATCTGGCTGGCGCAATCGGCGACGGAAACGGTAAAGCCCGGCCCGACCGCATCGGCGACGGCGGGGCGCAGCCGTTCGGCCAGCGCGGCGATCTCGGCCTTCGGCCGGGCCAGATGCCGCAGGGTGGGCAAGCGGTCCGCCAGCCGGTCGGGGTCGCGGTAAAGCCGCAGGGTGGCCTCGATCGCGGCCAGCCGGATCTTGTCGATCCGAAGCGCGCGTTTCATCGGGTTGCGGTTGATCCGGGCGATCAGGTCGGCCCGGCCGACGATGAACCCGGCCTGCGGCCCACCGAGCAGCTTGTCGCCCGAGAAGGTGACGATATCCGCGCCCTCGGCCACCGCCTCGGCCACCGTGGGCTCATGCGTCAGGCCGTAGCGCGTCAGATCGACCAGCGTGCCCGAACCCAGATCGTTGACCAGCGGCACCCCCCGGTCGCGCGCCAGCCCGGCAAGCTCGGCGGCGGGAACCTCGGCGGTGAACCCCTCGATCCGGTAGTTCGAGGTATGGACCTTGAGCAGCACGCCGGTGTCGTCATCCATCGCGCCCGCGTAGTCGCGGAAATGGGTGCGGTTGGTGGTGCCGACCTCGTGGATGCGGGCCCCGGCGCGGGCCATGATGTCGGGCATCCGGAAGGCGCCGCCGATCTCGATCAACTCCCCGCGCGAGATGATCGCGCCGCGCCCCCCGGCCAGCGTGGCAAGCGTGATCAGCACCGCGCCCGCGTTGTTGTTGACCACGGTGGCGTCCTCGGCGCCGGTGAGTTCGCGCAGCAGGCCCCGGACCAGCGAATCCCGCTCGCCCCGCTTGCCGCCGGCAAGGTCGTATTCCAGCGCGATGGCGCTGCGCATGGCGGCAGTGGCGGCCTTGATGGCGGCTTCGGCAAGCAGCGCCCGGCCGAGGTTGGTGTGCAGCACCGTGCCGGTCAGGTTGAACACCGGCCGCACATGGGGCCGGGCCTGTTCGGCCAGCCTTGCGGCGGCGGCTTCGGCGATCTCGTCCGGTTCGGGCAGCGCCGCGCCCGAACGCAGCGCGTCGCGGGCCTCGGACAGGCAGTCGCGGATCGCGGCGACGGTGGCGGGGCGGCCGTGGCGGTCAAGCGCCGCGGCGGCGGCGGATTCGTGCAGCACGCGATCCACCGACGGCAGCCCCCTGAACGGCGCCTTATGCTGGTCCGGCGCCATGGCTCAGTAGCCGGTCAGGAACGGGTTGACCGCCCCCCGGCGGAAGTCGAGGTCGCGCATCAGCAGGTCGAGCCCGAGCGAGGCCACGTCGTCCGCCACCGGGTCGAGCGCCGGATCCTGCTGCTGGTAGAACACCTTGACGTAACCGCGACAGGCGC
>JBAYSY010000033.1:0-34726 GCA_041675885.1 Gemmobacter sp.
CCAGACCGTGGTCTCGACCCCCGAAGGTCCGGTCCGCGCGCTGGTCGGCGAGATCGAGGGGGCGGGCGGACGGCGTGAAATCTACCTGCTGCCGCTGCCCGGCAGCGCCCGCGCCACCCCCGCCGACGAGATCGAGGATCTGCCCGTGGCCCTCCTCCGGACAAGCCGGACCGGGGCCATCCGCGCCGCCAACCGCCGCGCGCGCGAGATGACCGGCCTTGCCCCCGACACGCCCGCCATGCTCTCCGATCTGGTCGAGGGGCCGGGCCGCAGCCTGCGCGACTGGCTTGCCGACACGCTCTCGGGCCGCGCCCCGGGCCGGGCCGAGGTGCTGCGGGTGCGCCGCGCCGACGCCGAACTGTTCGTCCGGATGAGCCTGAGCCCCGCCCCGGGCGGCAACGGGCTGATCGCCGTGCTGAGCGATGCCACCGCGCAGAAGACGCTCGAAGCCCAGTTCGTCCAGAGCCAGAAGATGCAGGCCATCGGCCAGCTTGCGGGGGGCGTGGCGCATGACTTCAACAATCTGCTCACGGCGATCTCGGGGCACTGCGACCTGCTCCTGCTGCGCCACGACCGGGACGATCCGGATTACGCCGATCTGGTGCAGATCCACCAGAACGCCAACCGCGCCGCGGCACTGGTGGGCCAGTTGCTCGCCTTCTCGCGCAAGCAGACGCTCAAGCCCGAGCGGATCGACCTGGGCGAGGCGCTCGCCGACCTCACCCACCTGCTGAACCGGCTGGTGGGCGAACGGGTGGGGCTGGAGCTGACCCCTGCCCCCGACATCGACCCGATCCGCGCCGACCGCCGCCAGTTCGAACAGGTGCTGATGAACCTCGTCGTCAACGCCCGCGACGCCATGCCCGAAGGCGGCACGATCCGGGTCCGCACCGAACGGCTGGTGCTGGCCGAAGACCTCACCCGCGGCCGCGCCACCGTGCCCGCGGGCGCCTACGCGCTGGTGCAGGTGATCGATTCGGGCACCGGCATCCCGGCCGAGGTGCAGGAAAAGATCTTCGAACCCTTCTACACCACCAAACGCGCGGGCGAAGGAACCGGCCTCGGGCTTTCCACCGTCTATGGCATCGTCAAGCAAAGCGGCGGTTTCGTCTTTCTCGACAGCGCACCGGGCGAGGGCAGCACCTTCTCGCTCTATTTCCCCGCCCTGACCGGAGAGGACGAACCCGCCCCGCCCCCTGACGCAACCCGACCGGAGCCCGCAGGCCCCACCCCCGCACAGGGCCGCGGCGTGGTGCTGCTGGTCGAGGACGAAGCCCCGGTGCGCGCCTTCGCCTCGCGCGCGCTGCGGCTGCGCGGCTATACGGTGATCGAGGCCGAAAACGCCGAAGACGCACTGCGCGCACTCGAAGACCCGGCGCTGTCGGTCGATGTCTTCGTCACCGATGTGGTGATGCCGGGGATGGACGGGCCAAGCTGGGTGCGCCAGGCCCTCGAAGACCGGCCCGGCGTGCGGGTGATCTTCGTCTCGGGCTATGCCGAAAGCGACTTTGCCGACACCCAGTCGCAGATCCCGAATTCGGTGTTCCTGCCCAAACCCTTCTCGCTCGACGACCTCGCCAGCACGGTGCAACGCCAGATCCATTGACACCAGGGCACGGGGCGCGGGCGCAACCCGGGAGGACACAAAGGGGAGTCATCAAGCGCGATGCGCATCCGGCCTGAACCTTCCGTTCACGCCCGCACGATCACGCCAAGTCCGATCCAGCGCCAGAAGGAGCAAGACTTTCGCTGTATCCGTTGTGCAGCAGGATTCCGACCCTTGGGACTTCCAAGTAAAATCAACCATTTACAAGAAAAAATGGCAGCCCGTAGGGGAATCGAACCCCTCTTTCCAGGTTGAAAACCTGGCGTCCTAACCGATAGACGAACGGGCCGCGCTTGGCGTCAGCGGGTGTTTAGGCGAGGTGCGCGCGGGGTGCAAGCGAAAAAAGCCCCCCGGCACCTGCCCTTCTCAGCCGGTGCGCCGACCGCTCGCGCTCTCGAACGGATGCAGCGTGGAAAGCGCGGCGTGGACCGTGATTTCCTGCCCCTCGGTCAGTTCCGCACGGCCCGCGAGACGGGCCACAACCGGCTGGTCGCTGCCCGCAAGCCGCAGATACAGATGGGTTTCCGCCCCCGCCGGTTCCAGAAGCTCCAGCCTGCCGCTCAGGCTCAGATGCGGGCCTTCGGGCGGGGTCAGCACCATGTCGTCGGGGCGGATGCCGACAAGATCGGTGCCCGCGGGCAGGCCCGCGAGAGCACCCGCGCCGCCGTTGCCGCCGAGGTAGCCGGCGGCGATCATGTTCATGGCAGGCGAGCCGATGAAACCGGCGACGAAGACCGAGGCCGGGCGGTCATAGACCTCCATCGGCGTGCCGACCTGCTCCATCACGCCGCCGTTCAGCACCACCAGCCGGTCGCCCAGCGTCATGGCCTCCAGCTGGTCGTGGGTGACGTAGAGCGAGGTGGTGCCGAGGCGGCGCTGCAACTGCTTGATCTCGACCCGCATCTGCACCCGCAGCTTGGCATCGAGATTCGACAGCGGTTCGTCGAACAGGAAGGCCGCCGGTTCGCGCACCAGCGCCCGGCCCATCGCCACCCGCTGCCGCTGGCCGCCCGAGAGCGCGCGGGGCTTGCGGTCGAGGAAGGGCGCGATTTCCAGCATCGTCGCCGCCTCGCGCACCCGCCGGTCGATTTCCTCTTTCGGCACGCGGCGGTTCCTGAGCCCGTAGGCGAGGTTGTCATAGACCGTCATATGCGGATAAAGCGCGTAGTTCTGGAACACCATGGCGATGTCGCGGTCGGCCGGTTCCAGGTTGTTCACCACCCGGTCGCCGATCTTCAGCGTGCCTTCGGTGATCGTCTCCAGCCCCGCCACCATGCGCAGCAGCGTCGATTTTCCGCAGCCCGAGGGGCCGACCAGAACGACGAACTCGCCGTCGGCGATATCGAGCGAGACGCCCTTCACCGCCCGCACATCGCCCGCGTAGGTCTTGTGCAGATCGTCGAGGTGGATGCCCGCCATGTTATTTCTCCGTCTCTGTCAGGCCCTTCACGAACAGCCGTTGCATCGCCAGGATCACCAGCACCGGGGGCAGCGCCGCCAGCACCACGGTGGCCATGACGAGATGCCACAGCGGTTCGCTGTCGCCGCCGGTCACCATGCGCTGGATGCCCATGACGATGGTGTAGTAGTCGGGGTCCGTCGTGATCAGCAGCGGCCAGAGATACTGGTTCCAGCCGTAGATGAACTGAATGACGAACAGCGCCGCGATATTGGTGATCGACAGCGGCACGAGGATGTCGCGGAAGAACTTCATCGGCCCGGCGCCATCGACGCGGGCGGCCTCCATCAGTTCCTCGGGGACGGTCATGAAGAACTGCCGGAACAGGAAGGTCGCGGTGGCCGAAGCGATCAGCGGCACCGACAGCCCGGCGTAGGAGTTCAGCATGCCGAGGTTCGCCACCACCTCGAAGGTCGGCACGATCCGCACCTCGACCGGCAGCATCAGCGTGACGAAGATCAGCCAGAAGAAGAAGACGCGGAACGGAAAGCGGAAATAGACGATGGCGAAAGCCGACAGGAGCGAGATCGCCAGTTTCCCCAGCGCGATGGTCATCGCCATGATGAAGCTGTTCCACAGCATCCCGCCGATCGGCGGCGTGCCCGCGCGCGAGCGGCCCTCGAAGATCACCGTGCGGTAGTTTTCCAGCGCGTTCGGCCCCGGCAAGAGCGGCATGACCCCGCGCAGGAACGTCCCCGGCGGATGGGTCGAGGCGATCACCGCCACATAGACCGGAAAGATCACCAGCCCGACGCCGAGGATCAGGACGATATGGGCAAGGATGGTGCCCCAGCGGTTGTTCTCGACCATGGCCCCTTCCCCCTCAGTAGTTCACGCGCCGCTCGATATAGCGGAACTGGATCACGGTCAGCACGATGACGATGACCATCAGGACCACCGACTGCGCGGCGGAAGAGCCGATATTGAGGTTCACGAACCCGTCGCGGAACACTTTGTAGACCATGATATTCGTGGCCTGCGCCGGCCCGCCCTCGGTCGTGGCGTGGATCACGCCGAAGGTGTCGAACATGGCATAGACGATGTTCACCACCATCAGGAAAAAGGTGATCGGCGACAAAAGCGGGAAAACGATGGTCCAGAACCGCTTGAACCGGCTGGCCCCGTCGATGGCGGCCGCTTCGATCAGCGATTGCGGGACGGATTGCAGCCCGGCGAGGAAGAACAGGAAGTTGTAGCTGATCTGCTTCCAGGCGGCGGCAACGATGATCAGGATCATCGCATCGGTGCTGGACGACCGATGGTTCCAGTCATAGCCGAACCCGTCCAGAATATAGGGCAGGATGCCGATATTCGGGTTGAAGATGAACCACCACAGCACACCGGCAATGGCCGGGGCGATGGCATAGGGCCAGACAAGGAAGGTGGTGTAGGCATCGCGCGAGCGGATCATCCGGTTGACCATCACCGCGAACAGCAGCGCCAGCGACATCGACAAAAGCGTGGTGCCGACCGAGAAGACGAACGTCACCTTCAGCGAATTGAGGTAGAGCGGATCGGCCAGCAGGGTCTGAAAGTTGCGCAGCCCCACGAAGGTGGGCGGGCGGATGCCGAAGGCGTCCCCCTGCCGATAGACCGACTGGATCAGCGCCTGACTGGCGGGCCAGACGAAGAAGATCAGCGTGATGATCACCTGCGGCGCCAGAAGCACATAGGGAAGCCACGGATTGGCGAAGGTGGTTCGCTTGGTCTGCATCGGGCATGGTCCGGGCGTTGGGGCCGAAACAAGGCAGCCCGCCCCCGGCTTTGCGGGGGCGGGCCGATGTCGTCAGGATCAGTTGATCGAAGCCTCGAACTCACGCAGAAGCGCATTGCCGCGACGCACCGCGTCTTCCGTCGCCTGCGCGCCGGTCTTGGCCCCGGTCATCACCGCTTCCATCTCTTCCGAGACCACATCGCGGATCTGCACATAGTTGCCGAACCGGATGCCGCGCGAGTGCTCGGTCGGCGGGTTCAGCGTCATCTGGCGGATCGAAGTGTCGGCGCCGGGGTTCTCGTCATAATAGCCCTGCTCGGCGGTCAGGTCGAACGAGGCCTGGGTGATCGGCAGATAGCCGGTGTCCTGGTGCCATTTCGCCTGCACTTCGGGCAGCGAGAGATATTCGAAGAACTGGGCAACACCGCGATAATCCCCCTCATCATGGCCGGTCAGCACCCAGAGCGTCGCCCCGCCGATGATGGTGTTCTGCGGCGCCCCCTCGATATCGTCGTAATAGGGCTGGAAGCCGTAGCCGACGCTGAAATCGGTGTTGCGCAACACGCCCGCGCGGCTGGCCGACGAACCGAAGACCATCGCGCATTCACCCGCATAGAAAGCCGGGAAGGCGTCGGGCCCGGTGTTCGGGCCGCCCCAGCGGAACAGACCCTCGTCCTGCCAGGCTTTCAGGTTGTCCCAATGGCGCGCGACATGTTCGTTGTTGAACACGAATTCGGTGTCGAAGCCCTCGAAGCCGTTGCCGCGCGTGCCCAGCGGGATGTTGTGCCATGCGCTGAAGTTCTCCAGCATGACCCAGCTTGGCCAGGAGGTGGAGAAGCCGCAGGGCGCCGCGCCCGATTCGACGATCGCGCGCGAGGCTTCGACCATCCCGGCCCAGGTGGCCGGCGGGGTGTCGGCATCCAGCCCGGCGGCCTCGAAGGCGTCGCGGTTGTAATACATGATCGGCGTGGACGAGTTGAACGGGAACGACAGCATGTTGCCGTTCGGGTCAGTGTAATAGCTGACAATGGTGTCCAGATAGGCCGCGGGCTCGAACGGGACGTCGTGATCCGCCATCATCTGATAGATCGGGTAGATCGCGCCCTCGGCGGCCATCATGGTGCCGGTGCCGACCTCGAACACTTGCAGGATATGCGGCTGCTGATTGGCGCGGAAGGCGGCAATGGCGCCGGTCATGGCTTCGGCATAGGTGCCGCGAAAGCTCGGAACGACCCGGTAATCCGACTGGCTTTCGTTGAACCCTTCGGCCACGCCTTCCAGCAGCTCGCCCAGTTCGCCGCCCATGGCGTGCCACCAGTCGATCTGCACCTGCGCCTGTGCGCCCGGTGCGGCCAGCGTCAGCGCCAATGCGGCGGTGCCGGCCATCAGTGTGCGGTTCATCATTTTGTTCTCCCTTCGACCTTCGGTTGCGTATCGTAAACGCCCGGCCCCGCCGGGGACAGCCCCGTTGCGCAGGATTCCGCGTCGATGACCGGTCAATCATCGGGCTACGACAGGTTCTTTACAGGTTTGTGACTGTTTGTTGATAAGTTTGTCAATCATAAATACAAAAACGAACATGAACGATCGCGAACCGCCCCGCTCCCGGCCCCGACCTGTGCCGGAACCGGGCCGGATCGCGCATCGGCACGGGAAAGGGAATCAACGCCTGCCGCGGGACTCGGGGAAGATCTGCTGGGCGATCCCGGCCAGCGACAGATAGACCGAGGTGATCATCAGCCCCCAGACCGCCCAGCCTCCGGGCTGGAAATCGGACCAGGCGGCCCAGCCCGCAAGGAAGGTCCAGGCCAGCGCCACCGGCAGGGAGACCGCGCGCCAGCGTTCGGTGCGCACCGGGTGGATGAACTTCAGCCGGGTGAACATCGCCGCCGCCAGCACCAGCACCACCGTCAGCGTCGCCCAGAACCCGGGCTTGAGCGTGAAGATCACCACCGCGACCATGTTCCAGCAGGCCGGAAAACCGGAAAAGCAGTTGTCGCGGGTCTTCATCCGTGTATCGGCGAAATAAATCACGCTGGTGAAGGTGATGACGATGATCGCCGCCCCGCCCGCCAGCCCCGGCAGCAGCCCCGACTGGAACAGCGCGAAGGCCGGGATGAACACATAGGTCAGGTAGTCGATGATGAGGTCCAGCAGCACCCCGTCGATCTGCGGCGCGTTCTGCCGCACGTCGTAGCGCCGCGCCAGAGGACCATCGACCCCGTCGACGATCAGCGCCACGACCAGCCAGAGGAACATCAGGCTCCACTGTCCCCCGGCCGCGGAAAGCATCGCCAGCATGGAAAAGACCGCCCCCGTGGCGGTCAGCAGATGGACGGAATAAGCGCGACGGAAGCGTGTCATGCGCTTGTCATGCGCGAAAAAGAGCTTGGATGCAACGCGGCTTGCGCCTTTTTGGCGGGATGGCGGGGCGGGGCGGGGCGGGGCGGGGCGGGGCGCTGAAGCGCACCCTACGGGGAGAGACCCGGGCAGCGCCTGCCCGCCCTCTGTCAGGCGTAGGGTGCGCTTCAGCGCACCACCCACCACCCCCTCCCCCCTCATGCCCGCGGATGCGCCCTGGCGTAGACCTCCATCAGATGCGCGGCATCGACCGCCGTGTAGCCCTGCGTGGTCGAGAGCGAGGCATGGCCCAGCAGTTCCTGGATCGCCCGCAGGTCACCCCCGGCCGACAGCAGATGGGTGGCGAAGGAATGGCGCAGCGCATGCGGCGTGGCGGAGGCGGGCAGGCCCAGCCGGTGGCGCACCCGCTCCATCGCCAGCGCGATCATGCGCGGGTTGAGCGGCCCGCCGCGCGCGCCGCGAAACAGCGCCCCGCCGGGCGGCAGCTCATAGGGGCAGCGGGCGACGTAATCGGCGACAGCGGCGCGGGCGGCGGGCAGCACCGGCACCAGCCGCTCGCGCCCGCCCTTGCCGGTGATGCGCAGCACCTCGGGCAGCGGGTGGGCGGCGGCGGTCAGGCCGAGCGCCTCGGAAATCCGCAGCCCGCAGCCGTAAAGCAGCGTCACCACGGCGGTATCGCGGGCGGCGATCCAGTCCTCGCGCGCGTCCTCGCCCACCCCGCTCAGCACGGCGCGGGCGGCCTCCTCGCTCAGGGGGCGCGGCAGGCCGCGACGAAAGCGCGGGCCGCGCGCGGCCAGCACGGTGGTCGGATCGATCCCCTCGCGCCCGGCCAGCCAGCGGGTGAAGCCTCGCACCGCCGACAGCGCCCGCGACAGCGAACGCGCGGAAAGCCCGCGCGCGCGTTCGGCCGCCATCCACGCCCGCAGGTCGGCCAGCGGCAGCGCCGCCAGATCGGCGGGGGCAAGTTCCCCGCCCCGGTGCCGCACCAGGAACCCCAGATAGCGCGCCACGTCGCGCCCGTAGGCCGCGGATGTCAGCACCGCCGCGCCATCGAGCGCCGAGATATGCGAAAGCCAGTCTTGCAGCGCATCGCGCAGGGCGGCGGGCAGAAGCACGGGCGGTTGCGCCCCCCCTGCCCCGCCGCCGGTCATGCCAGCCAGCGGCGCATGATCCGCTCGAACACCCCGGCGAAGAACCCGAGCAGGTCGGTCCCCTGCGTCGGGCGGAACTGGTGCGGGTCTTCGGCGCCCAGAACCAGCATCCCCGGCAGCCGCCCCTCCCCGAGGTCGAGCCGCAGCATGGCCTCGGACCTTATGTCCCCCGCGCGCTCGCCATGCAGGCTGTCGTCGCCCGGCACCGCCTGCCGCAGCACGATGGGCCGCACCGGCACGTTGCGCCCGGCCGTAAGCATGCGATCGACAAAACCGGGGGGGGCCACATGCACCACCGGGTCCACCGGGCGGGCGGGTGCGGGTTGCGCGCTTTCCAGCACCAGCCGGATGCTTTCCACCCGCAGCGCCCCCGCCACCGGGCCGGAGAGATCGGCAAGGAACGCCTCGAACCCCGGCGGTTCCAGGAGCCGCAGCACCGCGCGGTTGATCATGTTGGTCCCGGCGAGGTTGTCGTAGGCCGCCGCGATCACCGAACGGTGCGTGTCCTCCAGCCGGTCGAGCCGGGCCTCCAGCCGCCGCATCGCCACACCGCGCAGATCGACGATATTCCCGCCCATCGCCCGTTCGTTGGCGGCGATCAGCGCGCGCATCACCTCGGGGTCTTCGAGGATCAGCCCCGGGTCCGAGATGATCCGGTCGCGCGTATCCTCGCCGATGCCCCTTTGCGCCACGCTCTCCGCCATGGTCCGCCTGCCCCCCGTCTGCCCTGTCCCGGCCCGTCTGCCCCGGCCTCTGTGCCCCGTCAGCCGGATTTTCCCGGCTGCTTCGCGCGGCACTCTACACGGGTTTCACAGAATTTTCTGCCCCGTTTTCGCCCAGTCGGCCATGAAGGCGTCGATGCCCTTGTCGGTCAGCGGGTGCGAGGCCAGCGCCCGGATCACCGCGGGCGGCGCGGTCATCACATCGGCCCCCACCAACGCGGCCTGCGTCACGTGGTTCACCGTGCGGACCGAGGCGGCAAGGATCTGCGTCTCGTAGCCGTAATTGTCGTAGATCGTGCGGATGTCGCCGATCAGGTCCATCCCGTCGAGGTTGATGTCGTCGAGCCGCCCGATGAACGGGCTGATGAAGGTGGCCCCCGCCTTGGCCGCCACCAGCGCCTGGTTGGCGCTGAAACACAAGGTGACGTTGACCATGTTCCCCTCGCCCGACAGCACCTTGCAGGCTTTCAGACCGTCCCAAGTGAGCGGCACCTTGACCGCGATATTGGGCGCGATGGCGGCAAGTTTCCGCCCCTCGGCGATCATGGCGTCGGCCTCCAGCGCCACCACCTCGGCCGAGACCGGGCCCGAAACGATCGAACAGATCTCCTTCGTGACCTCGATGATGTCGCGGCCGGACTTGAGAATCAGCGAGGGGTTCGTGGTCACCCCGTCCACCATGCCAAGGTCGTTGAGGTCCGAGATGGCCGCCACATCGGCGGTATCGACGAAGAATTTCATGGTTTTGCTCCTGCCGGTCCGGCCCGTCTGAAGGGGCGTCTGAATGGCGTCTGATTGCCCGTCTGAAAGGCCGTGCTGAATGGACCTTCCCGAAGGCACGCCGCGCCTTCGGGGCTTGCGGCCCCGCCTGCCGGGTGCTTTAGCCTGAAACCGGGGCGACCGGAAGCCCCAAGGAGGGCGGCAGGCGGATGGAACCCGGGCGGCATTTCCCCGAAGGCGCGCGGATCGGCGTGGTGACGGCCGAGCCGACGGGCCACGAGATGCTCGACTATCTCGCGCCCGCGGGGGGCTGTTCCGTGGGCGGTTTCGTCGAGGTGCCGCTGGGGCCGCGCCGGGTGCCGGGGGTGGTCTGGGGCGAGGGCGAAGGCACGATTCCGGCCGGACGGCTGCGGCCCGCGGTGCGGGTGCTCGACATTCCGCCGATGCAGGCGGCGATGCGCGCCTTCCTTGCCCGCGCCGCCGATTACACGCTGACGCCGCTCCCGTTGATGCTGCGGCTTGCCACCCGCGCGCCGGGGCTGACGGACCCGCCCGCCATGCGCCGGGTGATCCGCCCCGGCAGCGGCATGCCCGGGCGGATGACCCCGGCCCGCGCGCGGGTGCTGGAGGTGATGGCCGAACACGGCGGGGCGGGGTTTTCCGCGCCGGAACTCGCCGCGCTCGCCGGGGTCGGCACCGGCGTGGTGCGCGGGCTGCTCTCCTGCGGCGCGCTGGCCGAGGCCGAGGCGCCGCGCGACATGCCCTATCCGGTGCTGGATCCCGATCACGGCGGAGTCGCGCTTTCCCCCGATCAGGCCGAGGCGGCGGCGGCGCTGCGCGCGGCGGTGGCGGCGGGCGGTTACGGCACGACGCTGCTCAAGGGCGTGACCGGATCGGGCAAGACCGAGGTCTATCTGGAGGCCGTGGCCGAGACCCTGCGCCGGGGCCGTCAGGCGCTGGTGCTCTTGCCGGAGATCGCACTGTCGGCCGGGTTCCTGACCCGGGTCGAGGCCCGGTTCGGCGCCCGCCCGGGCGAGTGGCATTCGGGCGTGACCACGGGCGAGCGGCGGCGGCTGTGGAAGATGGCCGCCGTGGGCGATGCGACGCTGGTCGTGGGCGCGCGTTCGGCGCTGTTCCTGCCGTTCCGCGACCTCGGGCTGATCGTGGTCGATGAGGAACACGACACCTCCTACAAGCAGGAGGAGGGCGTGCATTACAACGCCCGCGACATGGCGGTGCTGCGGGCCGCGCTGGAAGGGGCGCAGGTGGTGCTGGCCTCGGCCACGCCCTCGCTGGAGACATGGGTGAACGCCGAAGCGGGCAAATACCGCCGCCTCGACCTCGACACCCGCTTCGGCCCGGCGGTGCTGCCCGGGATGCGTGCCATCGACATGCGGGCCGAGAAGCTGCCCGCGACCCGCTGGCTGTCGGAGCCCCTGCGCGCGGCGGTGGCGGCGCGGATCGCAGGCGGCGAACAGGCGCTTTTGTTCCTCAACCGGCGCGGCTTCGCGCCGGTCACGCTGTGCCGCGCCTGCGGCCAGCAGATCGCCTGCGCCGATTGCGACGCGCGCATGGTCGAGCACCGCTTCCTCGGCCGCCTCGTCTGCCACCAGTGCGGCGCCTCGCGCCCGGTGCCGACGGCCTGCCCCTCCTGCGGGGCCGAGGACCGCCTGGCCCCGGTCGGCCCGGGGGTGGAGCGGCTGGCCGAGGAGGCGGCGGAGCTGTTCCCCGGGGCGCGGATCAGGGTGCTGTCGTCGGACCTGTTCGCCTCGGCCGATGCGCTCAAGGCCGGGATCGAGGCGATCGCGGCGGGCGGGGCCGACATCATCATCGGCACGCAGATCGTGGCCAAGGGGCACAACTTTCCGCTGCTGACGCTGGTGGGGGTGATCGACGCCGACCTCGGGCTGCAAGGGTCGGACCTACGCGCGGCGGAACGCACGTTTCAACTGATGCGCCAGGTCGCGGGCCGGGCCGGCCGGGCCGACCGGCCAGGGCTGGCGCTGATCCAGACCCACCAGCCCGAACATCCGGTGATCCGCGCGATCCTCGGCGGCGAGGAGGAGGCGTTCTGGCGCGCCGAGGCCGCCGCGCGCGAGGCCGCCGGGATGCCGCCCTTCACCCGCCTCGCCGCGGTGATCCTGACCGGGCCCGAGGTGCAGCCGCTGTTCGACTTCGGCGCGGAACTGGCCCGGCGGTCGGCACCGCTGCGGCGGATCGGCGCGCAGGTCTGGGGCCCCGCCCCCGCCCCCATCGCCCGGATCCGCGGCCGCCACCGGGTGCGGATGCTGGTGCGCGCCGACAAGGCCGCGCCCTTGCAGGCCGCGCTTTCCGCCTGGGTGGCGCAGCTTCGCCCGCCCAAAGGCGCGCGCATCGCCCTCGACATCGACCCGCAGAGCTTTCTGTGACCGCTGTGCCTGTGGCTGGCCGGACAAGGGGGGCTGTCTGCCCCCCCTCTTGCGCGCTTCGCGCCCAATTCACCCCCCCGAGGATATTTCTCTCACGGTGAAAGAATATTATGAGCACTTCTTCATCTTCACCGTGATGAAAATATCCCCGCCGGAGGCTTCCGCACTCTCCGCTGAAACAACGGCCGGGCGGCTCAACCCGCCCCCGCCGCCTGCCGCACCAGCCCGGCATAGAAGTCCGCAAGATCGTCGGCACTCAGCGGCCCGTCCCGGCGGTACCAGGTGTTGACCCCGGTCAGCATGGCGATCAGCGCCCGGGTCGCCAGCCGCGTATCGGGCAGCCGGAACGCCCCCGCCGCCTGCCCGGCGCGCAGGATCGCTTCGAGCGCGTCCTCATAGCCGCGGCGCAGCGCCTCGATCCGGGCGAAGTTCCCGGGGCTCAGGCTGCGCAGTTCCATATAGGCGATGAACACCGCGTCGGGCCGCTCAACGTGGAAGCGGATGTGGAAACGCGCGAAATCCTCCAGCGCGGTCACCGGGTCGGCGGCGGGCGGCAGGGCGGCGAGCGCCCTGTGCAGTTCCTCCAGATGTTCGCGCATCAGGTCGAAAAGCAGGCTTTGCTTGTCCGGGGTATAGAGGTAGAGCGCGCCCGCCTGCACCCCCACTTCGGCCGCGATCCGGCGCATCGACACCGCGGCATAGCCGTCGCGCGCGAACAGCCGCAGCGCCGCCGCCCGCACCCGCGGGCCGGTGATTTCGGAATGTGAGCCGGTCTTGCGTGCCATGCGGGCCATGGTATCTGAACAGACGTTCAATTCAATCCCCGCCGCGACCCTTGCCGGCAAGCGCGCTGGACGCCCCCCCCCGCCGCGGCCAGGGCGTTTCGGCTTCGCTGGAACGGCGGGCACGCTTCAGGCCATTGTTTTTCCGCAATTTCGGACCGAAAAACCTGTCAACTTCATCTGAAATTGCTTTAAGGTCGCGCCGACCCAGCCCCGGACCCGTGCCATGCGCCTTGCCCTGCTTCCCCTCATCCTGATTCCGCTTGCCGGTTGCACGGTGTTCGACCGCGCCGGGGGGGCGGCGGTCGATGCCGGGGTCTATCCGCAGCTTGCACCGATCGACGAGATCGTCGCCCAGGGCGAGCAGGCGCGGCACAGCCCCGCCGATGTCGAGGCGGCCGAGGCCCGGGCCGAGCGGCTGCGCGCCCGCGCCGCCGCCTTGCGCCGCACCCCACCGGGCGGCTGACACGGCGGGACGGAAACGGCGGGGCGGAAGCGGGCCCCTGCCCCCGCCACGTTGCGCGCCCGCGCGTTACCGGCTAACAGATCGCGAAGGCCAGTTTCACGGAGTTTCCCCATGCCCGCCGCTTCCCCTGCCGCCCCGCGCGCCACCCCCCCCCTGCGTCTGGGGATCGCCGGGCTGGGCACCGTGGGGACCGGGGTGGTTTCGATCCTGCGGACCGAGGCCGCGCTGATCGCCGCCCGCGCCGGGCGGCCGGTCACGGTCTCGGCGGTCTCGGCCCGCAGCCGCGGCCGCGACCGGGGGGTGGATATCTCGGGCTACGGCTGGGAGGACGATCCGGTCGCGCTGGCCCGCCGCGACGACGTGGATGTGTTCGTCGAACTGATGGGCGGCGAGAACGGCCCCGCCAAGGCCGCGACCGAGGCGGCGCTGGCCGCCGGCAAGGATGTGGTCACCGCGAACAAGGCGCTGCTCGCGCATCACGGGCAGGCGCTGGCCGGGGCGGCCGAGGCCGCGGGCCGTGTGATCCGCTTCGAGGCGGCGGTGGCGGGCGGCATCCCGGTCATCAAGGCGCTGGCCGAGGGGCTGGCCGCCAACCGCATCAAGCGGGTGATGGGGGTGATGAACGGCACCTGCAACTACATCCTGACCCGGATGGAAAGCGCGGGCCTGCCCTATGAGACCGTGTTCGAGGAGGCCCGGGCGCTGGGCTATCTGGAGGCCGACCCGCGTCTGGACGTGGACGGGATCGACGCGGGTCACAAGCTGAGCCTGCTGGCCGCACTCGCCTTCGGCACGCGGGTGGATTTCGCCGCGGTCGAACTTGAGGGGATCGGCCGCATCGCCATCGACGACATCCGCCACGCCGCCGACATGGGCTACCGCATCAAGCTGCTGGGCGTGGCGCAGATGACCGGGCGCGGGCTGGAACAACGGATGAGCCCTTGCCTCGTGCCCGCCGAAAGCCCGCTGGGGCAGTTGCAGGGCGGCACCAACATGGTGGTGCTGGAAGGCGAGGCGGCGGGGCAGATCGTGCTGCGCGGCGCGGGCGCGGGCGCGGGGCCGACCGCAAGCGCGGTGCTGGCCGATGTGATCGACCTTGCCCGCGGCAACCGCTACCCGACCTTCGGCCTGCCCGCCGCCGACCTTGCCGAGGCGGTCCCGGCGGCGGTCGAGGCCCCGGCGCCCTATTACCTGCGCATGGTTCTGCTGGACAAGCCCGGCGCGCTGGCCCGGGTGGCAACGGCGCTCGGCGACGCGGGCGTGTCGATCGACCGGATGCGCCAGCGCGGCCACGAGGCCGAGACCGCGCCGGTGCTGATCGTCACCCACAAGACCAGCCGCGCCGATATCGACGACGCCATCACCCGCTTTGCCGCCACCGGCGTGGTGGTGGGCGAGCCGGTGGCGATCCGCATCGAATCGGCCTGACGCGAATCGGCCCGGCTTGAAACCGGCCCCGGCACCTGCGCCTTCACGCCCCGGTTCCGTCCGGCGCCGATCCGGTGCATAACGGCCCCGGACGATTCACAGCCGAGGCCGCCATGCACGATATCCGCGCCATCCGCGAGCATCCCGAAGCCTTCGACGCCGCGCTGGCCCGGCGCGGGCTGCCGCCCGCCTCGCCCGAACTGCTGGCGATCGACGCGGCGCGGCGGGCGAAGATCCTCGCCGCCGAAACCGCGCAGGCCGAGCAGAACCGCGCCTCGAAGGAGGTCGGCGCCGCCAAGGCCCGGGGCGACGAGGCGGAATTCGCGCGGCTGCGGGCGCTGGTGGCCGAGAAGAAGGCCGAGGCGTTGCGCCTCACCGAGGAGGCCACGGCCGAGGACGCCCGGCTGCGCGATCTGCTGATCGCCCTGCCGAACAGCCCTCTGCCCGACGTGCCCGAAGGCGCGGACGAAGACGACAACGTCGAGATCCGCCGCTGGGGCACGCCGCGCGCCTTCGACTTCGCCCCGAAGGAGCATTACCAGATCCCCGGCGTCCTGCCGGGGATGGATTTCGCCACCGCCGCGAAACTCTCGGGCGCGCGCTTCGTGGTGCTGCGCGGCGCGGTGGCGCGGGTGCAGCGGGCGCTCGCGCAGTTCATGCTGGAGCTGCACACCTCCGAGCACGGGCTGACCGAGACCTGGACCCCGGTCCTGGTCCGTGACGAGGCGATGTTCGGCACCAACCAGTTGCCGAAATTCGCCGAAGACAGCTATCGGACCGAAAACGGCTGGTGGCTGATCCCGACGTCTGAGGTGACGCTGACCAACAGTGTCGCGGGCGATATCCTTGACGAGGCCACGCTGCCGATCCGGCTTGTGGCGCACAGCCAGTGTTTCCGGTCCGAGGCCGGTTCGGCGGGCAAGGACACCGCCGGGATGCTGCGCCAGCACCAGTTCGAGAAGGTCGAGATGGTGTCGATCACCACGCCCGAGACCTCGCTCACGGAGCACGAGCGCATGACCCGCTGCGCCGAGACGGTGCTGGAGCGGCTCGGCCTGCCCTACCGGACGGTGGTGCTGTGCACCGGCGACATGGGCTTCGGGGCACGGAAGACCCATGACATCGAGGTCTGGCTGCCCGGGCAAGGCCGCTACCGCGAGATCAGTTCGGTCTCGGTCTGCGGCGATTTCCAGGCCCGGCGGATGAACGCCCGCTACCGCCCCGGCGGCGGGCGGCCCGAGTTCGTGCATACGCTGAACGGCTCGGGCCTTGCGGTGGGCCGGACGCTGATCGCGGTGCTGGAGAACGGGCAGGAGGCGGACGGGTCGGTGACGTTGCCCGAGGCGCTGCATCCCTGGCTGGGCGGCAGGACAAGGATCGACGCCGGGGGTGCGCTGGTCTGAGGTCCGGGTCGGTGGCGGCGGTGCGCTGAAGCGCACCCTACGGGGCGGGCGCGGCCCCGTCGCGCTGCGGCCCGCGACCCCGCCAGCGGCGGTGGATCCAGAACCACTGGTCCATATGTTCGCGCACCCGCGCCTCAAGGCTGTCGTTCAGCGCCTGGGTCATGGCTTCGGGGCTGGCCGGTTTGATCGGGGCCTCGAAGATCACCTCGAAACCGAGTCCGTCCGGCTGGCGGATCCCGTAGGCCGGGATCAGCAGCGCGCCGTATTTCAGCGCCATCTCGGCCGCCGAAAGCGCGGTCATCGCCTCATGCCCGAAGAAGGTCAGCGGTGCGCCCCGGTACTGGTGCTGGTCGATCAGCATCCCCAGCTTGCCGCCCTCGCGCAGAAAGCGCACCATCCCGGCCAGACCACGGCGGCCACGGGGGAATACCGGCTCGCCGATCGCGGCCATGGCCCGGACGTAATGGGCGTTGAAGTAGCGGTTGGTCATCGGCTTGTAGAGCCCGCCGACCTGGTGGCCCCGCGCCCGCAGCACCGCCCGCGCCGCGTCGTAATTGCCGAAATGCGCCGTGACGAAGATCACCGGGCGGTTTTCGGCATGGGCGGCCTCCAGCGCGGCAATGCCGGGGCCGCGCGGCTCCCACCCGCGGGCACGGGCCAGGAACTCGGGGCCGGAATAGGCCTCGATCACCGAACGGCCCATGTTGTCGGGCACGGCGCGCATCAGGCGGCGGACCTCGGCGGCGGGCAGGTCGGGGCGGACAAGCGCAAGGTTGTCGCGGATACGCCGACGCCAGCCCGCGACCGGCGCGATCACGAAGGCCATCAGCTTGCCGCACAGGGGCACCCGCAGCCGGTAGGGCAACAGCAGAAGCCCGCCGATCAGCCCACGCAGCAGCAGGTTCTGCACCCAATGGTCGGGCCGGAAGCCCTGCCTGTCGCTCATCGTCTCTCGTGCCCTGGTCCCCGGGCGCAGACATAGCCGCCGGGGGGCAGGGCCGCAAGCATCCGCAACACCCCCTGCCCCGCGATCGGCGGATGCCGCAGGGCCGCCGTGCTATCTGCGCGCCCCATAGACCATCGCCCAATAAGGCCGCCCGTCGCGGCCAAGCGCAAGGCCGAGGCCGGCCTCGCTCATCCGGGTGTTGAGAATGTTGGAGCGGTGCCCGCTTGAGCCCATCCAGATGGCCACCACCTCGGCCGGGCCGGGCGAGCCGCGGGCGATGTTCTCGGCCCCGGTGGCGAAGGCATAGCCCTGACGGCGCAGCCGGGTTCCGAGGGTCGAGCCGTCGCCGCCCACATGCGTCATCGACGACCGGCGGGCCATGTCGCAGGCATGGGCCTGTGCCGCCGCCGAAAGCGCCGGGTCCGGCCGCAGCGGGGCCAGCCCGGCGGCGGCACGGTGCCGGTTGGTGCGGGCAAAGACATCGGCCTCGACCGCGGCCGGAGCGGCGCAGCTGCCCGCCCGGGCGGCCCCGGCCAGTTGCGCCGGTGTCGGGGCCACGGGTGCGGGGCCGGAGACAGGCGCGGTCACGGGCGCGAAGGCCCGCGTGGAGGGGGGTGCCGCCATGCAGCCTGCAAGCACAAGCGGCAAAAGCGCGGCCACGCCGACCGATACGAATCTCATGCGGTCTTCCCCTTCTCTGTCCGGTCCAGGTCGTGAGGTGCTGGCCCGGTCAGGCCAGCCCCGGTCAGGCCAGCCCCGGTCAGGCCAGCATCGTCAGCGGGTTTTCCAGATACTCGACCACGACCTTCAGGAACTCCGCCCCCAGCGCGCCGTCGATCACCCGGTGATCCACCGAGAGCGTCACCGACATCATGGTGGCCACCGCCACCGCGCCGTCGGCATCCACGACCGGCCGCTTCACCCCCGCGCCCACGGCGAGGATCGCGCCATGCGGCGGGTTGATCACCGCGTCGAAACTGTCGATCCCGAACATGCCGAGGTTCGAGATCGCCATCGAGCCGCCGACATATTCATGCGGCGCCAGCTTCTTGCCCCGCGCCCGCGCGGCAAGATCCTTCATCTCGGCCGAAAGCGCCGAAAGCGACTTGCGGTCGGCATCCTTGAGCACCGGCGTGAACAGCCCGCCCTCGACCGCCACCGCCACCGCCACGTCCGAGGGTTTCAGACGCAGCACCCGGTCGCCTGCCCAGACGGCATTCGCGTCGGGCACCGCCTGAAGCGCCATGGCGCAAGCCTTGATGATGAAATCATTGACCGAAAGCTTCACGCCCCGGGCCTCGACCTGCCTGTTCAGCGTGGCCCGGAACGTCAGGAGCGGATCGAGCCGCACCTCGCGGCGCAGGTAGAAATGCGGGATGGTCTGCTTGGCCTCGGTCAGCCGCGCGGCGATGGTGCGGCGCATCCCGTCCAGCGCGATTTCCTCGTACTCCCGGCCCTCATACATCCGCAGCACCTGATCGGGCGAGGGGCCGGAGGCCATGGCAGCAGCCGGGGCGGCTGCCGGGGCCGGAGCGGCTGCCGCAGGCGCGGCAGCGGCGGGCGCGGTCGAGGCGCCCTCGACATCCGCCTTGACGATCCGCCCGCCGGGGCCGGAACCCTTGAGCGCGGCCAGATCGACCCCCTTCGCGGCCGCCAGCCTGCGGGCCAGCGGCGAGGCGAGGATACGTTTCCCGTCCGCCTTCGGCGCGGCGGGGGCCGGGGGCGCGGGGGTCGAAGGCGCGGCAGCGGCGGGAGCAGGTGCCGGTGCGGCTTCGGCCTTGGGCGCGGGCGCACTGGCGGGCGCCGTGTCCGCGCTTTCGCCTTCCTCGACCAGCACGGCGATGGGGGTGTTCACCTTGACCCCCGAAGTGCCCTCGGCAATCAGGATTTTCCCCACCGTCCCCTCATCGACCGCCTCGAATTCCATCGTGGCCTTGTCGGTCTCGATCTCGGCGATCACATCGCCCGCGCGCACCTCGTCGCCCTCCTTCACCAGCCATTTCGCCAGCGTGCCCTCTTCCATCGTCGGCGACAGCGCGGGCATCAGAATTTCGGTGGCCATGTGGTGCCCTCCTCAGCGGTAGCAGACGGATTTCACGGCCTCGACCACCTCGGCAGAGGTGACGAGCGCGAGCTTTTCAAGGTTCGCCGCATAGGGCATCGGCACATCCTTGCCGGTCAGGTTCAGCACCGGCGCGTCGAGATGGTCGAAGGCGCGCTCCATGATCACCGCCGACAGGTGGTTGCCGATGGAACCCACCGGGAAGCCCTCCTCGACCGTGACACAGCGGTTGGTCTTCTGCACCGAAGCCAGCACGGTGTCGTAGTCCAAAGGCCGCAGGCTGCGCAGGTCGATCACCTCGGCCTCGATCCCCTCGGCGGCCAGCTTGTCGGCAGCCTCCAGCGCATGGGCCATGCCGATACCGAAACTGACGATGGTCACGTCCTTGCCTTCACGCCAGACCTTGGCCTTGCCGAAGGGCACGGTGAAGTCGTCGAGCTGCGGCACCTCGAAGCTGCGGCCGTAGAGGATTTCGTTCTCAAGGAAGATCACCGGGTTCGGATCGCGGATCGCGGTCTTGAGCAACCCCTTGGCGTCGGCGGCCGACCAAGGCATCACCACCTTGAGCCCCGGAATATGCGCATACCACGCGGCATAGTCCTGACTGTGCTGGGCCGCGACCCGTGCCGCCGCACCGTTCGGGCCACGGAACACGATCGAGCAGCCAAGCTGCCCGCCCGACATGTAGTTGGTCTTGGCGGCGGAGTTCACGATCTGGTCGATGGCCTGCATGGCGAAGTTGAAGGTCATGAACTCGACGATCGGCCGCAGCCCGCCCCATGCGGCGCCGACCGCGAGGCCGGTGAAACCGTGCTCGGTAATGGGCGTGTCGATCACCCGGCGGGCGCCGAATTCGTCAAGCAACCCCTGGCTGATCTTGTAGGCGCCCTGGTATTCGCCGACTTCCTCGCCCATCAGGAACACGGTCTCGTCGGCGCGCATTTCCTCGGCCATGGCCTCGCGCAGCGCCTCGCGCACGGTCATCGCCTTCATCGGCGTGCCCTCGGGCCAGTCGGGCTCGGTATTGGCGACCGGCGCGGGGGCCGGGGCGGCAGCGGCGGCAGGTACGGGTTCGGGTTCGGCGGCGGCGGCCGGAGCCGCAGGCGCAGCGGCGGCGGGCAGGCTATCCGCGCTCTCGCCCTCCTCGACCAGCACGGCGATGGGGGTGTTCACCTTGACCCCCGAAGTGCCCTCGGCGATCAGGATTTTCCCCATGATCCCCTCATCGACCGCCTCGAATTCCATCGTGGCCTTGTCGGTCTCGATCTCGGCGATGATCTGGCCGGAGGCGACGGTATCGCCTTCCTTGACCAGCCATTTCGCCAGCGTGCCTTCCTCCATGGTGGGCGACAGCGCGGGCATCAGAATCTCGGTGGCCATGTGCTGTCTCCCTTATACGTAGATATCGGTCCAGAGTTCCTCCAGCGGAGGCTCCGGGCTTTCCTTGGAGAATTCGGCGGCCTCGTTCACCACGGCCTTGATGTCGCGGTCGATGGCCTTGAGATCGTCGTCCGAGGCGTGGCCGCCCGAGATCAGCAACTCGCGGACATGCTCGATGGCATCCTTTTCCTCGCGCATCTTCTGCACTTCCTCGCGGGTGCGGTATTTCGCCGGGTCCGACATGGAATGGCCGCGATAACGGTAGGTCATCATTTCAAGGATATACGGGCCTTCGCCCGCGCGGCAGGCGGCGACGGCCTTCTGCCCGGCGGCCTTGACGGCAAGCACGTCCATCCCGTCCACCGCCTCGCCCTTGATGCCGTAGGCGGCGCCGCGCTCCCACAGGCTGGGGGATTTGGTGGACCGCTTGACCGAGGTGCCCATGGCATACTGGTTGTTCTCGATCACGAAGACCACCGGCAGGTTCCAGAGCTGCGCCATGTTGTAGGTCTCGTAGACCTGGCCCTGGTTCGCGGCGCCGTCACCGAAATAGGTGAAGGTCACGTTGTCGTTGCCCAGATAGCGGTCGGCGAAGGCCAGCCCCGCGCCGATCGGCACCTGCGCGCCGACGATCCCGTGCCCGCCGTAGAAATGCCGCTCGCGCGAGAACATGTGCATCGAGCCGCCCTTCCCCTTGGAATAGCCGCCGACCCGCCCGGTCAGTTCCGCCATCACCCCCTTGGGGTCCATGCCGCAGGCCAGCATATGGCCGTGGTCGCGGTAGGAGGTGACGCGCTTGTCGCCTTCCTTCGCGGCGGCCTCCAGCCCGATCACCACGGCCTCCTGCCCGATGTAGAGGTGACAGAAGCCGCCGATCAGCCCCATGCCGTAAAGCTGGCCCGCCTTTTCCTCGAATCGGCGGATCAGCAGCATCTCGCGGTAGAAATGCAGCAGTTCTTCTTTGGACGTGTTTGGTTTCACGGCTGTCCTTCGCGCGGCCACGGCCTGCTCCTCCCAGCTTCCGAAGATAGTTTAGCGTTAAACTAATCGAAGCAAGACCTTGGGGCAAGTGATTGTGGACACCGGCCGCGAATGTCCGCGATCTCAGCGGATCACCGCCTCGTCGGCGCGCATCACCCCCAGCACGTCGCGGGCGCGTTCGTCCAGCAGATCGAGGTCGAGCCAGTGGTCCGAAAGCCGCGCGGTCAGGTTTTCAAGCCGGGCAAGCTCCGCTGCCAGCCGGTCGCGCTCGGCCTCCAGCGCGCGGATTTCGGCGTCGATCTGCACCCGGCGGAACAACCCGTGGTCACCCTGCACCGCCGCGAAGGTGAAATACCCCCCCAGCATCAGCACGATCGCAAGCGCGACCGCACTGCCGAGTCCGGGGCGGAAATACTGTCCGGTCATGGGCGTTCCGTGCTCTGCTGCCTTCGGTCCGGGGTCTCGAACGCCCCGATTGCAGGCAGGATGCCACAGCCCGCCGCCGATGGGAAGCCCCGGCCCGGCGGGTGGCGGGCGATACCGCCCTGCCCCCGGTTGCCCCTGCGCAACAAACGGCAGCGGCCGCCGCCATGCCTCCGGCGTGACGGGCGGCCGCCGCTTCGACAGGCGGATCGGTCAGAACCGCATGCGCGCGCCCAGGTAGAAGGCCCGCCCCGCGCCGGGGATGAAGGCCGCCTGCTGCGGCGAACCCTGATCGACCACCAGCGTCGAGGCCGCGTAGCGTTTGTCGAACAGGTTGGTGACCCGGGCGAAGACCGCTGCCCGGTCGTTCACCGCATATTCCGCGCCCAGATGCACCAGCGCATAGGGATCGTTGAACACCGTGTTCATGTTGTCGACCGGGGTCTTGCCCGGCACCCAGTGCAGAACCCCGTTCAGCGACAGCCGCTCGGCGGGCCGCCAGTCCAGCGCCAGCGTCACCACATGGCGCGGCGCGCCCGCGATGCGGTTGTCGCCGCGGATCGGGTCGTCGTCGAAGCGGAACTCCTGCCAGGTCCAGGCGAGCCGCGCGGCCAGGGTCTCGGTCAGTTCGCCCGAGAGACCCAGCTCCAGCCCCGAATGCACCGTGCGGTCGGCGTTCATCGAGGCGATGGTGGCCCCGCTCACATCGCGCAGCGACAGAAGCTCGTTGCGGAGCCGGGAATGATAGGCGGTCGCGTCCCAGGCGAGGCCGCGCCATTCGCCGCGCCAGCCGACTTCCAGCGTGTTCGCCGTCTGCGCTTTCAGCGCCGGGGTGGAGAACATCGCCGCCGGGGCCATGGGATCGGCCGGGTTCGGCCGACCGGGGCCGGTGTTCGGGGTGCCGTTCACGGCGCCGAGCAGATCGTCATGGGTCGGCGGCTCGAACCCGCGCGACAGCGAGATCCAGGCGAACTGATCCGGCGCGGGCCGCCACGACAGCGCCAGCGCCGGGGTGACGCCGGAATAGCTGCGGTCATAGTCCGTCGCCACCGCGGGCACCGCGCCGTCGGGCAGCCGCATGTCGGGGTTCATCGGGTTGTAGGCCACTGTCGGGCGCGTGGCCGCATCCCAGCGGTCGGCATTGCGCCGCTTGGCATGGCCGTAACCGATGGAAGGCGAAAGCGTGACCGGCCCCAGTTCCAGATTCGCCCCGGCGTAAAGCGAGAGCGTGCCCGACTTCAGCCGGTTCGCACCGAACGCCGGACCACGGCTGCCGCCGGTATTGTGGAAATGATCGCGGTCGGCATGGCCGAAGGAATAGCTCAGCCCCGCCTCGAACAGCGGCAATTCACCCTCGCCCGTCAGCGAATAGCGTGCCATCACCGTGGCGTCGGTGCTGTCGGTGTCGCGGAACCCGCCCGAGATCGGGAAGGCGAAACTGTCGTCGGTGCGCGACAGGCTGAAGCCGAGGTCATAGATGTGGCGGCCGTCCTCGAAGGTGCTGCGCACCCCGGCCAGCGTCTGCACGGTCTCGCGGTGCGGCCGGTCGCGCAGCACGTTGGGGCCGGGGTTGGTGGGCATGCCGCCGACGATCACCGGCCCGGTATGGTGGCCGCGCGGGTTGGTCCGGAGCGCGTCCCGGGTCAGCGGTCCGGCCACGTCGAAGCGCAGGTCGGTATGGCTGAAGAACAGCCGCGTCGTCGCCGGGCCGGTGCGCAGCGTGACGTTGCCGCCGACCGAGCTGCGGCGCGACGAATTGTAGTCGCGCCAGCCGTCCGCCTGCGAATGTTCGAACCGCAGCAGCGTGTCGATGGTCTCGCCGTCGATCCCGTAGCTGCCGGCCAGATCGGCCCGCCCCGAACTGCCCGCGCCGAAGGACAGCCGCAGCCCCGGCGCGCTCGCCCCCGAGGGCGAGGCGAAGTTGATCGCGCCGCCCAGCACGCTTGCCCCCAGCCGGTTGGCGCTGGCGCCGCGGAACACCTCGATGAACTCGGCCTGTCCGGGCAGCGCGAGGCCGACCACATAGGCCCCGTCGGCACGGTTCACCGGCATCCCGTCCTGCAACACCAGCAGCCCGCGCTCGGACGGGTTCTGTTGCAGGCCCGAGCCGCGGATCTGCACCCGCGGCTGGTCATTGCCGCCGAAGAACTCCTGCACCACCACGCCGGGGGTGCCCGACAGTTCCTCGCGCAGCGTAGGCGCGGCGGCCCCGGCCACCGGGGCCTCGCCGCGGTCGATCCGGGCGGCACCGCCCGGCGTCTCGGCGAAGCGCTGCGCCAGCGGATCGCCCAGCACGGTGTACGGATCGAGCACGATCACCGCACCGGGGCTGGCGGACTGCGCAAGTGCCGCCGCGCCGCCCAGCGCCGTTCCGGCGGCGATCACCGCGCCGGTCAGGCGGTTTCGGAATCTCGGACAGGTCATAATCGCCACTTCCCTCGTTCGGTCCGCACGAGGGGACCGGTTGTAATGCTTCAGCCCAAGGCTGGCCCGGGCGTCCGGGTCAGGGATCTGGCTGGCGTCGAGGCTGGCTATATCCGTGGCCACCGCAGCGAGGGCGACCTGCCCCCTGCCGGGGGGCGGCGCCTGTCGCGGAGGAAGGTTCCACTGGCCGGGACGATAGTATGGAACCGCAAACGGCACAACCACGCGGGATGCCGCCGGTCAATATGACGCGGCCCCGGATACAGGGCTGTCGCATCCGGAACCCGCGCCACCGGAACGCGGAACCTCGCAAGAACCTCTCCCCCCTCATCGCCTTCAAGGCTGCTTGGATGAGGATCCGCGACGCATCTGGACGAGAGCGCGCCAGATACGATTCCCCTGGCCGCGCATCCGCCCTGACCCGGGGCGATCCGGCCCGGCCATGGAAAAACGGCACCCGCCTGACCGGGATCATCTGCGGATCGCCGGCGGGGCCGCCCGCCGGGCATGACAGATGCCGAACAGAAGAATGCGGGGCTTGAATGCGGGGGGAAGTGGTAGGCCCGGAGGGATTCGAACCCCCAACCAAGGCGTTATGAGCGCCCTGCTCTGACCGTTGAGCTACGGGCCCGGCCGGGTTCTAGGTCGCAGATCGGTTCCGCCCGGTCAAGCGTCTGGATCCCGTCCGGCACGGCGCTGCGGATTTTCAGATGCGACGCGGCCCCGCCCGGGCGGCGCGGTCATCCCCCGATCCGGCGCGGGCTTTCGCGGCCGAGGTGGCAGATCGCCTCGCCCGGGGCGGCAGCCGGGTTCGGAAAGACGATGAAGCCGCCCTCCGCGACCGCAACCGGGGCGCCGTCGGCGCGGCGGGCCACCACCGCGCCCGGCGGGACCGGATCGGCGTTGCGCCAGTCGCCGTCCAGCCGGTCGCCCGCCGCTTCGCAGATCACCGGGCGGGTGAGTTCGATCACCCGTTTCGCCGGGGCGGCGGGGGCGGGGCCGGGTGCGATCCCCATATGCGCCAGAACCGCCCGGATCGCCCGCGATGCGACGCCCACCGCCGCCGGGTCGTCGTGGCGGCCGCATTCCAGCGTCGCGCCGTAGCCGCCCGCGAAACGCATGAATTCGGTGGTGCCGAAGCCCTCGGTCGGCGACAGGGGCGGCAGGCCGAGCCGGGTGCGCGCCGCGATCAGCTGCGCGTGAATCCCGAGCCAGCCATGGATCAGCACCCCGACCCCGAGGCAGGCGGCGAAAGCGGCCTCGGCCCCTGCATGGGCGAAGGGTTCCAGCGGTCCGGCGTTGTCTTCGGGACCGAAGAAGGCGAAGGGCGGGCCCTCGCCCTTGAAGGAATGGATGTCCAGGAGCGCGTCATGGGCCCGGATCAGCGGGATCAGCCGGTTGCCGATCCGGTCCTCGAAATCGCGCGGCAGGGGTTTCTCGTGCAGGTCGCGGTTGAGGTTGCGATCCCCCTCGCGGCTGTTCCGGTTGAAGGCCAGCGGGTTGGCGACGGGAACGAAGGTCACCGAACCGCGTTCGATCAGGGTATCGCCCGACCGGATCGCCGCCACCGCCGCGTGGATCGCCTGCGGCCCGCAGGTCTCGTTGCCATGGACCGCGCCGAGGATCAAAAGTCGCGGCCCCGGCATGAGCCCGTCGAAACGCAGGCTTTCGAGATGTTCCGGTATCGGGTCATTCGGCATGGGCGCCTCCCGTGGATGTGGTTGGGCCGTGTTGATCGGCCTTGCAACAAAGGGCAGCGGCCGACCGCGGGTGGCCGCTGCAACGCCTGTGGTCTGGCAGTTTATGGTGCCGGATACCCCGACGTATGTGCATGTCGGAACGTTGCAATAGGGGCCGGGCGAAGGGGGAAGGTGCGGTTTGTTGCACTTCGGTCTTCTCCAGGGCGCATTTGGGGCTCACTCCGCTTCAGACACCCCCGCCGCAGGCCGGGCCAGTTCCCCGGCCCGCAGGCAGCGCACCAGATGCCCGCCCGCCACCGGCTCCAGTTCCGGCGCCGGCTCCACCTTGCAGAAGTCGCGCGCCTCGGGGCAGCGGGGGTGAAAGCGGCAACCTGGGGGCGGCGACAGCGGGTTGGGGATCTCGCCCGAGATCCGCATTCCCAGCCCCTTGCCGAACGGGTCCGGAATCGCGTCGATCAGCGCGCGGGTATAGGGGTGGCGCGGCGCGGTGAAGATGCGCTCCCACGGGCCGGTCTCGACGATACGGCCCAGATACATCACCGCCACCCGGTCGGACATGTGCTCGACCACGCCGAGGTCGTGGCTGATCATGATGTAGGACAGCCCCATGGTTTCCTTGAGTTCCAGCAGCAGGTTGATGATCTGCGCCCGGATCGACACGTCCAGCGCCGAGACGGGTTCATCGAGCACGATGATCCGGGGTTCGAGGATCAGCGCGCGGGCGATGCCGATCCGCTGGCGCTGGCCGCCGGAAAACTCATGCGGGTAGCGCGCCGCCTGCTCGGGGCGCAGGCCTACGTGGCGCATCACCGCGGCGATGCGGTCGTCGATCTCGGATTTCGCCGTGATCCCGTGCAGCTTCAAGGGCGCTTCCAGCGTGCGGCGCACCGACTGGCGCGGGTTGAGCGAGGAGTAAGGATCCTGGAACACCATCTGCGCGGCGCGGGCGCGTTCGCGCCGGTCGGTGCCGCGGGCCGAGACGTCGCGGCCGTCGAGCAGGATGCGCCCCCGGGTCGGCGCCTGGAGCCCGAGGATCGCGAGCGCCAGCGTGGACTTGCCGCAGCCCGATTCGCCCACCAGTCCGAGGCACTCGCCCGCGCGCAGTTCCATATCGACGCCATCGACGGCATGGACGGTCTGGACCCCGAAGGACAGGAAGCCGCCGATGGGGAAGTGAACCGCAAGGTCTTCGATCTTCAGGACCGGCTCGGCGGTGGCGGCGGCGGTGGGGGGGGCAAGATCAAGCATGGTGGTGGCACCTCACGCGGCCGCCCTGCGGCAGGGATGTCTCGGGCGGGTCTTCGGCGATGCAGATATCGGTCCGCGCGGCGCAGCGCGGGTTGAAGCGGCAGCCGGTGGGGAAATCGGTGACGGCGGGCACCACCCCCTCGATCTCCTGCAACCGCTGGCGGCCGTGGCGGGCGCGGGCACCGAGCAGCGGCAGCGAGGCCACCAGCCCGGCGGTATAGGGATGCGAGGGGGCGCGGAAGATCTCGTCCGCCGCGCGTTCCTCGACCAGCCGCCCGGCATACATCACCCCCACCCGGCCGCACATGTTGGCGATCAGACCGAGGTCGTGGCTGATCATCAGCACCGCGGTGCCGATGTCGGCGGAAAGGTCGCGGATCAGTTCGAGGATCTCGGCCTGCACCGTCACGTCGAGCGCGGTGGTGGGCTCGTCCGCCAGCAGAAGGTCCGGCCCGCAGGCCAGCGCGATGGCAATCATCACCCGCTGGCGCATGCCGCCCGAAAGCTGGTGCGGATAGTCCTTCACCCGGCGGTCGGGTGCGGGGACGCGGACCTTGGCCAGCGCCTCGATGGCGTGCTTTTCGGCCTCTTTCCATGTCGCGCCCTTGTGCAGGACGAACATCTCGGCGATCTGGCGGCCCACCGGCGACAGCGGGTTGAGCGCGGTCATCGGTTCCTGAAAGATCATCGAGATCGAGTTGCCGCGCAGCCTGCGGATCACCCCGGCCCGTGCCGCCTGGATCTCCTGCCCCTTGAAGCGGATCGTGCCGCCGCCGATGTAGAGCGGCGGGCGCAGCAGCCCGATCAGCGCCAGCGCCGTGATGCTCTTGCCGCAGCCGGATTCGCCCACCAGCCCGTAGGTCTCGCCCCGGCGGATCGCGAAGGAGACCTCCTTGACCGCGGGGTAGCGGCGGTCCTCGACCTTGAGGTCGATGCCGAGGTTCTCGACCTCCAGAAGGGACTCGCCGCTCATGCCGTGCGCGCCTTCGACTGCGGGTCGAGGATGTCGCGCAGCCCGTCGCCCAGGAGGTTGAGCGCCAGCACGGTGATGAAGATCGCGAGGCCGGGGAAGATCGAGATCCAGGGCGCGGTGGTGATCTGGTCGCGCGCGTCCGAGAGCATGCTGCCCCAGCTCGGATAGGGCGGGCGGATGCCGAGACCGAGGAACGACAGCGCGGCCTCGGCCAGAACCGCGCCGCCCATGCCCAGCGTGCCGATGACGATGATCGGCCCGAGGATGTTGGGCAATATCTGGGTGAACATGATCCGCGCATCGCCGTAGCCGAGGATCTTCGCGGCCTGCACATAGCCCTGCGACTTGAGCGAAAGCGTCGAGGCCCGCGACAGGCGGCAGGTATAGGACCAGTTGGTAAGGCCCAGCGCGATCAAGAGGCTGGTGATGCCGGGGCTGAGGATCGCCATGATCGCCAGCGCGAAGATCAGCGACGGGATCGCCAGCATCATGTTGGTCAGGCCGTTCACGAAATCGTCCCACCAGCCGCCCCAGTATCCGGCCGAAACCCCCAGCGCCACGCCGATCACCGTGTTGATGAGCTGCGAGACGATGCCGACGGTCAGCGAGATGCGCGCGCCGTAAAGCACCCGGCTGTAGATGTCGCGGCCCTGCGCATCGGTGCCGAACCAGAATTCTTCCCCCGGCGGCAGTTCGGCGTTCATCAGGTTGGCGTCCAGCACCGGGTCGGTATGCGCGAGCCAGGGCGCGAACACCCCGGCGATCACCACGGCCACGAACAGCACGCCGCCAAGCCAGAGATTGACACGAAGCCCCATCCCGCCCCCTTCAGGTATATTTGATCCGCGGGTCGATGATGGCGCAAAGCACATCGACCAGCAGGTTGACGACAAGGAAGAACAGCACGATCGCCAGGATGCAGCCCTGCACCACCGGAATGTCGCGCAGGCTGACGCTATCGACCAGAAGCGAGCCGAGGCCGGGCCAGGCGAACAGCTTTTCCACCACCACGGCCTGGCCGATCACCGAACCGAATTGCAGGCCCACCGTGGTCAGCACGATCACCATGGCGTTGCGGGTCAGGTGCCAGCGGATCACCCTGGCCTCGCTCATGCCCTTGGAGCGCGCGGTGCGGACGAAATCGGCATTCATGATATCCAGCACGGCGGCGCGGGTGGTCCGCGCCAAGAGCGCCAGCGGCGAGACCCCGAGCGCGACTGCGGGCAATATCAAATGCCGCAAGCCCCCGTCGCCATAGCCGAAACTGGGCAGCCAGCCGAGGTGCAGCGCAAAAAGATACATCAGCAGAAGGCCGAGCCAGAACTTCGGCAGCGACAGGCCCGAGACCGCAAGCACCATCGAACCCATGTCGATGATGCTGCCGGGCTTCATCGCCGCGACGAAGCCGAGCGGCACGCCGACCACGATGGCAAACAACATCGCGGCAAAGGAAAGTTGCAGGCTGGGCCACATGCGTTCGTAGATCACCTGCGACACCGGCTGGCGCGAACGGAAGGAATGGCCCAGATCGAACTGCACCAGTTGCCAGACATATTTGGCGAAACGGATATGCACCGGATCGTCGAGGCCGAATTCGCGGTTCATCCGCTCGATCACCTCGGCGTCGAGCAGCCCCCGGCCGTCGTCGCCCATGCTGGAGGCGAAGGTGCCGGGAATGACGCTGAACATCACGAAGATGAGCAGCGCGACCGCAAGCAGGATGGGAATCGTCTGAAGCAGACGGCGGATGATATAGGAAAGCATGGGCGGCCCCCTCGCACCCTCCCCGCGCGCGCTGGCGCGGGAAGGGATCGGTCAAGGGTTTCGGTCAGGGCGTCAGTTGGCCGCCGGCGAGGTCTCGTCGATCCAGATGTCCTCGTAATACTGGATCGCCAGTTCGGTGGCGTTGGGCTGAATCCCGTGGACCCAGGGCTGATAGGCCATCACCGCCTTGTTGTAGTTGAAGAACCACACCACGGCGTCATCGTAAAGCATCCGGTTGGCCTGTTTCAGCAGGTCGATCCGCTCGTCGGTGTCGGCGGTGGCGCCGGCGGCGTCGAGCAGGGCGTCGAACTCGGGGTTGTTGTACTGCACGTAGTTGCAGGCGCTTTGCGGCGTGCTGGAGTGATAGCATTTCAGCGTCTGGAGCGGGTCCGGGCCGCTGGTGTTCGACCAGATATAGGCCTGGAAGTCACCCGCGCGCACCACTTCGGACAGCACCGCGCCCTCGACCGGGACGATGTTCACCTCGATGCCGACCTGTGCCAGCATCGGCAGCACGGCCTCGACGATGGCGATGCCCCAGCTTTCGTTCGCGGTCGCCGTCCATTCGAAGCTGAACCCGTCCGGGTAGCCCGCCTCGGCCAGCAGTTCCCGCGCCCGGTCCTGATCGAAGGCATAGGGTTCCAGATCGTCGTCATAGGCGGGCGAGCCGATCGGCAGCCAGCTTGTGGCCCGGAACGCCTTGTTGCGGACCAGCCGTTCGATGATCAGGTCGGAATTGATGGCGTGGTTGATCGCCTGCCGCACCCGCGGGTCCGAGAAGGGCTCGAAATTCGGGTTCATGCCCATGTTGCGGGTGAAGATCTCGGCGACCTCCAGCAGGTTGTCGGCCAGCGCCGCCTCGTTCTGATAGGCGACATACTGCACCGGACCCAGCACCGAGACGTCGATCTCCCCGTTGCGGAAGGCCACGTCACGGGCCGCGGCTTCGCCCATGATCAGGATCTCGATCCGGTCGGTATAGGGCTTGCCCTCCTTGTAGAACTGTTCCCACCGTTCACCCACAAGGCGCGAGCCGGGGATGTATTCCACGAACCTGTATGGCCCGAGGCCCACCGGCGCGGTGTCGAAATTCGGGATCTCCGCCATGTCGGCGGGATAGATCGAGGTATTGCCGTGATAGAACGAGAAACCGGGGTCGAGCCGGTCAACCAGCACCATCTCGATGGTGAAGTCGTCGATCTTGCGCAGGCCGGAGATTTCCTCGGCCTCGCCCCGTTCCACCGCGACGGCGCCTTCGATCAGCCGCACATGCCGTGCGGGCGGGTATGCCTGCGCGCCGTCCATGATCCGGGTGAAGGTGAAGATCACGTCATCGGCGGTCATCTGGCGGCCGTGGTGGAAGTATGCGTCCTGTCGCAGTTTCATCGTATAGGTCACGCCGTCATCCGCGACGGTGACTTCCTCGATCAGTTCGGGCACGGGTTCGTTCGCGGCGGAATCCCAGTTGTAAAGCGTGCGGTGCAGCGCCTTCGACCAGATGTCGTCCTGGATACGGTTCGTGCTGTGGACATCGAGACTGGCAAAGCTCGACCCGTAGGGGGCGGTGAAGCGCAGCGTGCCGCCCTGGCGCGGCTCCTGCGCCGCCACGGCGAAGGCCGCGAGCGACATGGCCGCGGCGAGTGTCAGCTTTCTGATCATGTGATCCCTCTCCTGTTGATCTGCCGGGGGTATTTCCCCCGTGTCGGTCGATTTTATTCGAGCCTAGCCGATTCGTTTCGTTACGTCCTGTTTTTCCAGTAACTGTCTTGCGTGCTGGCTGGTCTGATTGCCCGGGGCCGAATCCATTGCGGGACAGAGGGCAGCGGTTGACTGCCGGGGGCCGCTGCAACGGTGCTGCCTGGCAGTTCATGGTGCAGGTGACTCCTCGCTCAGTGCATGTCGAAACATCGCCATAGCGGCCGCCGTCGTGCCGCAGGCACGCTTTTGGCGTGACGCGGGCGGTCGACCGCTGCCCGGCGGCGCTGACGCGCCTTTATTCCGGGCGAAGGTGGTGCGGCAAACTCCCCGCCCCTTGCCGACCGGCACACAAGGCAGACACCGCCCCTGCTTTTCCGGCAGCTTCCGGGCGGCGGCGCGTCTCAGTCTGCGTATCCCTCAGCCCTCCCCGGTTGCATCGTGACGGTCGAACACCACCCGACCGCCCAGAATGGTCAGGTCGCAGCGCGTGTCGTTCAGGATCTCCGCCGGGCTCGCGCCCAGCAGGTCGCGCGAGAACACCGCCACATCGGCCAGCATCCCCGGCACGAGCCGACCCTTGATATGCTCCTGCTTCTGCGAAAACGCGCCGTATTCGGTATAGGCTTGCAACGCCTCCCCGATGCCCACCCGCTGGCCTTCGTCCATCACCGTGCCGCGCCATGTCTCGCGCGTCAGCATGTTGTGGAGGTTGGGGAACGGGTCGGGGTCGCAGACCGGCGCGTCCGAGCCGGTCGAGGGCTTGAGCCCGAGGTCGAACCATGTCCGCAGCGGATAGGCGGGCAGCGCGCGGCGCTCGCCCAGCACCTCGATATAGGCGTCGCCGAAGTCGTGGACGAAGACCTGCTGCGGGCAGGGGTAGATGCCCGCCTTGACCATGCGTTCGTGCTGCTCCGGGGTGGAAAAGCCGCAATGCTCGATCCGGTGGCGGCGGTCGGGGTCGGGGTCCGCCGCCAGCGCCTTTTCGTATGCGGTGATCAGCTGGCCGATGGCGGCATCGCCGATGGCGTGGCAGATCAGCTGATAGCCCTGCGCATGGGCCTCCATCACCAGTCGTTCCAGTTCCTCGTCGGGCAGGATGCGCACGCCGTAGTTCTGGCTCTCGCCCTCGTAGGGCTCGGACATCCATGCGGTCCGCCCCCCGGCCGAGCCGTCGAGGAAGATCTTGACCCCGCCCACGGTCAGCATGTCGTCGCCCGCCCCGGCGATCATCCCGGCCTTGTAGCACTCGGGCACGATGCTGCGTTCGGGGTCGCCCAGCAGCGCAAGGTAGGTGCGCACCGGCAACCGCCCGTCGCGTTTCGCCCGCTGATAGGCGGCCAGTTCGCGGAAGCCCGCGCGCATCCCCAGCGCCGCCTCCATGCAGCTTGTGATGCCGTAGGACAAAAGATACTCGCCGCCGCGCTCGATGGCGTCCACCAGTTCGGCGTCGCTCGGCTCGGGGATCGCCGCGACCACCGGCGCACGGGCGTTTTCCGCGAGCATCCCGGTCAACCGGCCATCCTTCACCTCGATGAAGCCGCCGGGCGGCGTGGGCGAGTTCCCGGTGATCCCGCCCAGCGCCAGCGCCCGCGTGTTGCACACCGAGACATGGCCGCAGGTGCGCACCAGCATCACCGGGTTGTCGGGCACCGCGGCGTCGATCTCGTCCCGCGTCGGGTGGCGGCCCACGTCCAGCTTGGTCTGGTCGTAGCCCCGCGCCAGCACCCAGTCGCCGGGCTTCACGGCGCGGGCGCGGGCGGCCAGCGCCGAAAGCAGCGCGTCGAGCGTCGGCGCCGCGGCGGGGCGCGCATCCACCCAGTCGATGTTGAGGCCGAGCGGCAGCAGATGCAGGTGCGAATCGTTCAGCCCCGGCGTGGCCAGCCTGCCCTCGAGCTCGATCACCCGCGTGCCGGGGCCGATCAGCGCCGCGATCTCGGCGGTGGTGCCGGTCGCCAGCACCCTGCCCTGCCAGATCGCCAGCGCCTCGGCCACGCCCTCGGCCCGGCCGCACCAGACCGGCCCGCCGCGCAACACGATATCGGCCTGGACAAGGGGTGGGGTCGTGGTCATGGGCAGGCTCCGGTTTCAGATGTCGTCGAGCGGCCAGATCGGTCGGCGTACCTTGCGATAGGGGCGTTCGGTGAAGTTGCGGGTGGAAAGCGCGCCGGTGTCGACCTCGATCACCTCGCGGGCGATGGGCTGGAAGGCGGCGCGGAAATGCTGCATCGACTTGACGATGATCGTCGATTTGCGCGTCGGGTCGAGCCCGAGCGAGGTGAACTGGCCAAGGTCGGTCGCCTGCCCGTTATGGGTAATGACGACGATCTCAACGCCCCCCACCCGCAACAGCACCGACAGCCCGTAGTTGCGCCACGCCCCGCCGCCCATCGGCCCGTGGGCGATGAAACGGCCGTCGGTCAGCGCCACCACATGCGCGGTGAGCGCAAGCGGCCCGCCCCCCGTGGCCGGGTCGGTCTTGCCGCCGAGTTGCAGGGTCACCGTATTGCCCACCCCGGCCGCCTGCGCCGCCAGCACCGCCTCGGGGTCGTGGATCGCGTGGAACCCCACGTTCTTCAGGTCGGCGGCGATTGCCGCTTCGAGCAGCCGGGTGGCGTCGCCGTAAGCTCCCGAGCCGGGATTGTCGGAATAGTCCGAGATCACCAGCGGCCTGTCGTGCCTGCCCTCGCCCTCCTTGGCCCGCTGGATCGCCTCGTCCAAAGGCGTGAAGCGGATCGAGGAAAATTTGCGGTTCTCCCAGATGAACGCCGACAGTTCGTCGGCGATCGCCTGCGCCCTGTCAGGGTCGTCCGCCGTGACCGCCACCGAAGGCCCGATGTCGTGGACATCGGCCGAGGAAAACCCGGCCTGAAGGCTGACCACCAGCGCCTCGCCCGCCGCCTCCAGCGC
>JBAYSY010000034.1:0-30246 GCA_041675885.1 Gemmobacter sp.
AAGCGGTTCCTGCATTACAACGCCAACAAGGCGCTGATGAATCTGGGTTATGAGGCGCTGTTCCCGCCCCAGGTCTCCGAGGTGAACCCCGCGATCCTCGCCGCCCTGTCGCCCGACAGTGAGAACCATGATTTCTTCAGCGGCTCGGGGTCCAGCTATGTGATCGGCAAGGCCGTCGCGACCGAGGATGACGACTGGGATTTCTGACCGACAGGCGGAAACCGGCGGGGCGGGACTGGTGCCTGAAACGCCCGACAGAAGAAGACGCCGCCCCTTCCGGTTTGGAAGGGGCGGCACTGCCGGCCGGTTAGACCGAATCCACCCGAAGCGGGCGTGGCCGGCAGATCGGGATCACTCTGCGGCGAACTGGTTCATGGTATTGGCCGTGCCACCCGCCTTCAGCGCGCGTTCGCCCGAAACCATTTCCTTGAACGTGTCGCCCAGATCCGAGCCGACCTCGTGCTGGTGCTTGACCGCCGAGATGCCGCGACGGATTTCCGCGCGCTGCACCGTTTTGACATAGGCCAGCATCTTTTCTTCGCCGAAATAGCCGCGCGACAGTTCGTCCACCGATTTCGCGGTCAGGTGGAAGGTCGGCAGCGTGATCAGGTTGTGGAACACGCCCGCGCGGGCCGAAATGTCGGTCTGGAACCGTTGCAGGCGGGCATCGGCCTCAAGGCCCAGATCGGTCGCGTCGTAATCGGGCTTCATCAGTTCATTGCTGTCCGGGTAGTCGCCTTCGGCGATCTTGCCCTCGGCCAGCCATTGCTCGCGCACTTGTTTGCGCAGGTTCAGCGTCCAATTGAACGACGGCGAGTTGTTATAGGTCAGCTTGGCGTTCGGCACCTCGTTGCGGATCTCGGCGACCATGCCGGCGATCTCGTCGACATTGGGCGTGTCGGTTTCGATCCACAGCAGATCGGCGCCGCCATGTTTCAGCCGCCGCTTCCAGATCGGCGTCCTGCTGGCCAAGCTGGAGCAGGAACGCGCAATGGCCCGGCTGGTGGAGGAGGCGCGGCTACCCGATCCGGCGGCGGTGTCGCTGATGCGGGTCAGCCTTGCCAATTACTTCGCCGCGGCGCTGCTGATGCCCTACGGCCGCTTCCTCGCCGCCTGCGAATCCACCCGCTATGATATCGAGCTTTTGTCCCACCGTTTCGGGTCGAGCTTCGAACAGGTCGCACATCGCATGTCCACCCTGCAACGCGAGGGCGCGCGCGGTATTCCGTTCTTCTTCGTCCGGGTGGACCGCGCTGGCAACATGACCAAACGGTTCAGCGCAGGGCGGTTTCCGTTCTCCCGCTTCGGCGGCACCTGCCCGCTGTGGAACATCCATGCCGCTTTCGAGATGCCCGACCAGGTTCAGACCCAGATCATCCGCATGCCCGAGGGGGCGAGCTATTTCTCGATTGCGCGCACTGTCATCCGTGCTGGCGGCACACATGGCGCACCGGCGCAACGGCTGGCGATCGGGCTGGGCTGCGATGTCGCTTACGCCCCGCGACTGGTCTATGCTGACGGGATGGACCTGGAACGTTTGAAGCCGGCGGAAATCGGCCTCAATTGCTACCTCTGCGAGCGCAATGATTGCGCCGCTCGGGCGCATGCGCCGATCAACCGGCGTCTGAAAATCAACGAGCGGGAACGAAGCCTCGCGATCTTCCAGTTCGAAAGGGATTGAATCTTGCAGTCTCGCCGATGAGTTCGTGGTCACGCGCACCACTGCCTCGCCTCGGAGAACGATAGAAAGCTGGTTTCACGCTTTCTGGTAGCGAAATGACGCAATCTGAGGGTGCCGGGCGCCGAGGTGAATCTGGACAACGCGCAAGCTTCGAAATTGTCGACCCGGACGAAGCTGCGGCGGGTGACCTGGCACTAACCCGCCAGTCTGAGCCGACTCAGATCACTGAATTTTAACGAAAATTGGCGCACCCGACAGGATTCGAACCTGTGACCTCTGCCTTCGGAGGGCAGCACTCTATCCAGCTGAGCTACGGGTGCGGCTCGGGGGCGGTATAGCGGCAAGTGTCCGGGGCCGCAACGGGTTTTCCGGGGTCGGGCACGGGTTGGCTTGAAAACGGGCGGACTTCTTGCGGAACGGGGCCGGATACCGGGTCGGGAGGCGCTTCGCACCCTTCGTCCGGAAGCAAGGCGCGTCACGCCGGAGTCGCGCCTTTGCGGTCACGCCGCCCCCTGCCCCGGGATCAGGCGAACAGGTCGTGGCACAGTTCCAGCGCATCGACCAGCGCATCGACTTCCCCGAGCGTGTTGTATAGCCCGAACGACGCCCGGCAGGTCGCGGTGACGCCCAGATGCTCCAGCAGCGGCATGGCGCAATGGGTGCCCGCCCGCACCGCGATGCCGCGCTTGTCGAGCACGGTCGAGATGTCGTGGGCATGGGCCGCGCCTTGCAGCGTGAAGGAGAAGATCGCCCCCTTCCCCGCCGAATTGCCCTGCACGTTCAGCCAGTTGAGCCCCGCAAGCCGGTCGCGGGCATAGTCGCGCAAGCTGCGTTCATGCGCGGCGACATTCGCCATTCCCAGCCCGGTCAGGTAGTCGAGCGCCACCCCGAGGCCGATCTGCTGCACGATGCCCGGCGTACCGGCTTCGAACTTCATCGGCGGGTCGGCCCAGGTCACCGCCTCGCGGCCCACTTCGCGGATCATGTCGCCGCCGCCGAGGAAGGGGCGCATCTCGGCCATGCGCTCGCGCCGGATGAAGATCGCGCCGGAACCGCTTGGCCCGTATAGCTTATGCCCGGTGATGGCGTAGAAATCGCAGCCGATCGCCCCCAGATCGACCGGCATGTGCACCGCCGCCTGCGAGCCATCGACCAGCACCGGCACGCCGCGCGCCCGCGCCCCCGCGCAGATCGCCGCCACATCCACGACCGTGCCGAGCACGTTCGACATATGCGTGACCGCCACCAGCCGCGTGCGCGGGCCGATGGCATCGAGCACCGCCTGCGGGTCGAGGTCGCCGTTCGCATCCACATCGACCCATTTCAGCACCACGCCCTGCCGTTCGCGCAGGAAGTGCCAGGGAACGATATTCGCGTGATGCTCCATGATCGACAGCACGATCTCGTCGCCGGGCCGGAACCGGGGCGCGGCCCAGGCGTAGGAGACAAGGTTGATCGCCTCGGTCGCGCCCGAGGTGAAGACGATCTCTTCCTCCGAGGGCGCGTTCAGGAAACGGGCGATCTTGCCGCGCACGGATTCGTATTTCTCGGTCGCGACATTGGAAAGGTAATGCAACCCCCGGTGGACATTGGCGTATTCCTCGGCGTAGCCCCGCGTCACCGCCTCGATCACCGCCTGCGGCTTCTGCGCCGAGGCGCCGTTGTCGAGATACACGAGCGGCTTTCCGTTCACCTCGCGCGAGAGGATCGGGAAGTCGCGCCGGATCGCGGTCACGTCATACATCGTTCAGACCCCCGGGGCGCCGATGAAGGACATCACGACCGCCAGCCCGAAGGCGATGGCGAAGGCGGTCAGCATGATGCCGAAGAACACCTTGCCCAGCGAATCGAAGCCGTGCAGTTCGGCGACAAAATTCGTCAGCAGCCACAGGAACAGCACCAGCGCCGCCAGGCCGATCAGCCCGGCAAGCGGCGGCACCAGCACCGCGGCAAGCAGTTGCACAAGCTGGACGCAGACCAGAACGAACTGCAACCAGACGACCAGCAGCAGCCCGTCCTCGAACCGGCCGCGGCCGCCGAAGCGCATACCGACCCACCAGACGGCAAAGGCCATCACCACCATCACCGCGGTCTGGACCCCGGCGGTGACGAAGGGGCTGCGGAACACCAGCGGCACGGCGATTTCCTGCTCTGCGGCCCGTTCGATGGCGGAGGGCGGCAGCCCGGCGTAGAACAGCAGCGCCGAGATCACCGCGACGAGAATCAGCCCGGTCCAGCGCGCCTGCACCGGCAGGCCGAGCGTCATCAGCTGCCGGGCGCCCGCGCGCGGATCGGTCACGGTCTGACGCACAAGCGTGCGCAGCGATGCGAGTGTCGGTTCCATCGTCAGTTCCTCTGGCCTGTCGTCAGCCCCTGTCGGCGGCGGGTGCGCGCGCGGCCTCGATCAGGGCCGCGCCCCACAGAAACAGGAAAACGGCGAAGACCGCCAGCCCCGTCAGCGTCCTTGCGACGCCGGGGCCGATCATGCCTGCCACCAGCCCGTCAAGCAACATCAAGGGCGTCACCGCAAGGAACGACCAGAACAGCGCGATCCGTGCCGCATACCCGTCGATCCGCGCCCCGGCGGCGCGCAGCAGCAACCGGCTGAGGCCCGCCAGCGCATAGACCAGCAGCGGCAGCACGAAGATACTGGCCATCAGCGCCCCGCCGATCCGCGCATCCAGCGGCACCGTGGGGTCGAGATGCGCCGCCCGCGCCAGCCCCGGCCATTGCGCGACGAACGCAAGCAGGCAGGCCCCGGCCAGCACCGCCAGCGCCCGGTCCTCGCGCGGGCCGACGGCCAGATGCCCGCGCATCATGCCGCGCGGGTCGCGCCAGGTCCGCAGGATACGGGCGGCGACGCCCATCGCCTCAGCCTTTCCGCCGGGCGAGCCAGCCTTCGAGCTTGCCGCGCACCTCGTCGGCGATGGCCTCGTCCTCGATCTCGTCGATGGCCTCGGCCAGGAAGGCCAGCACCAGAAGCGCCTGCGCATCGGCCAGCGGCACGCCCCGCGCCCGCAGGTAAAAAAGCGCGGTCTCGTCGATCGCGCCCGAGGTCGAACCGTGCGAGCATTTCACGTCGTCGGCGTAGATCTCAAGCTCAGGCTTGGCGAGGAACTGGCTGTCGCCATCGAGCAGAAGCGACTGGCTGATCTGGTAGCCGTCGGTCTTCTGCGCGTCCTGTGTCACGAGGATCTTGCCCTGGAACACGCCGACCGCGCCGTTCTTCAGCACCTTCTTGAACACCTGGCGGCTTTCGCAGCGTTCGGCGGCGTGGGTCACGAACACCGTGTCGTCATGGTGGAATGCGTCGCCGTCGCCCGCCGCCGCGCCCGCCAGATGCGCCACCGCGTCGTCGCCCAGCAGTTCCAGCACCGCCTCGTTGCGCGCCAGCCGCCCGTTCACGCTGAGCGTGAAGGACTTGAACCGGCTTTCCCTGCCCAGCCGGGCAAAGATATGCGTCACCATCCGGCGTTCATGGTCGCGGCCCTGACTGCGGATGTGGTGGAAGGCGGCGCCGTCGGCCACTTCGACCTCCATCACCGTTTGCAGCCGCGCCGCCCCCGCGCCGGTCTCCAGGAGCGTGAGTTCCGCACCCTCCTCGACCCGGATGCAATGATGCAACAGCGCATCCGCGGCTTCCGAACCGCGCTCGTAGACCAGATGCACGGGCTTCGCCGCCCGGCCGGTGGCGCGGATCAGCACGCCCTGCCCCGCGAAGGCGGTGTTGAGCGTGGCAAGCGGCCGCGCCACCGGCTTTTGCCCGCGCGCCTCCAGCGCGCCGTAAAGGTCGCGCGCCCAGTGGATATCGGCCTGCCCGGCGCGGGCAAGCTGTTCGATCTCCACCCCGGCCAGCGCCGGGTCGTCCGAGCGTTCCGCATCGAACACCCCGTCGACGAACACCAGCCGCAGCCGGTCGATGGCGCCGAAGCCGGGCGCCTCGTCGTCGGCCACGAACACCTTGGCGGGCGCGGCTTCTGCCGCGTTCAGCGCCGCCGGATCGGTGTATTTCCAGTATTCGTCCCGCCGCCCCGGCAGACCGGCGGCGGTCAGCCGCGCCAGCGCCTCGCGCCGGGCCGCGCCCAGCCAGCCGCCCCCTTCGGGCAGCGCCAGCGCCGCCAGCCGGGTTTCAAGCGCATCCTGCCGCGCCTGTGCCAACGCCACCATCACGCCACCTCCGCCAGAATGTCGGTATAGCCGTTCTTCTCGACTTCCAGCGCCAGCTCCGGCCCGCCGGTCTTCACGATGCGGCCATCGGCCATGATATGCACCACGTCGGGCACGATATGGTCCAGCAGCCGCTGATAATGGGTGATGACCAGAAAGCCCCGGCCCGCGTCGCGCAGCGCGTTGACACCATCGGCCACCAGTTTCATCGCATCGACGTCGAGGCCCGAGTCGGTCTCGTCGAGGATGCACATCCTGGGCTCCAGCACCGCCATTTGCAGGATCTCGTTGCGCTTCTTCTCGCCGCCGGAAAAGCCCATGTTCACGGGCCGCTTCAGCATCTCGGCGTCGATCGCCAGATCCTTTGCCCTGGCGCGGACCAGCTTGAGGAACTCGCCCGCGCTCAGCTCGCCCTCGCCGCGCGCCTTGCGCTGCGAGTTCAGCGCGGTGCGCAGGAAGGTCATGTTGCCGACGCCGGGGATTTCCACCGGATACTGGAAGGCAAGGAACAGCCCGGCGGCGGCGCGCTGTTCGGGTTCCATCTCCAGCAGATCCTCGCCGTCCAGCGCGGCCGAACCCTCGGTCACCTCGTAGCCGTCGCGGCCCGCCAGAACATAGCTGAGCGTCGATTTGCCCGAGCCGTTCGGCCCCATGATCGCATGGACCTTGCCCGCCTCGACCGTCAGATCGACACCCTTGAGGATCACCTTGTCCTCTTCCTCAAGCTTCACATGCAGGTTGTTGATTTGCAGCATCTTTCGTCCTCGTCCATTCACGCGGGGCGCGTGTAGAATTCCAGTATCCGGCCCATCCGTTCGACGGGAAAGGCCGTGGGTTGCAACTCGAACCACGCCATGCGGCCGACCATGCCGGCGGGTTTCACGAACTCTTCAACCCGGTGGTAGGGCTTGCGGTTCAGGTAGTCGTCGAACAGCGCCACCACCGGGCGGTCGATACGGAAGGCGACGGTCAGCAGGCAGGCCACCCGGAACCTTCCGTCGATCAGCACCACGTCGGGGTGGCGGAAATCCCCGCGCTCCCAGACCGAAAGCGGATAGCCCGGCCAGCGGCGGAAGCCGCGCTCCGACGCCGGATGGCCCCATTCGCCGGTGCGGCCGATATCGGCGTGGTGCAGATGCACCGTGGCCGCGGGCGGGTTGGCGGCGAACCAGGCTTCCATCCCCGCCAGCCATTCGGCGTCGCTTTCGACCGAGAACACCGTCTTGCCCGGCATCCCGGCCGCCAGCGCGGTCGCCCCCCCGGAGCCGTATTCCAGGATCACCCCTGCGCCCCGATAGGCGGCATCAAGCGCCACCGCCTCGGCCTCGGGCATGGTCAGCACCGGCCGCACGGGTATTCCGGTCGCCGGGCCGGTCGCCGGGTCAGACACCCGGGGATCAGACATCGGCGGCCGTCCTGATCGGCGCCCGGCCTGTCACCCCACCGATCCTTCCAGCGAGATCGCCACCAGCGACTGCGCCTCCATGGCGAATTCCATCGGCAGCGCCTGAAGCACCTCGCGGCAGAAGCCGTTGACCACCAGCGCCACCGCCTCTTCCTCGTCCATCCCGCGCGAGCGGCAGTAGAACAACTGGTCGTCGTCCACCTTGGAGGTGGTCGCCTCATGCTCCACCCGCGAGGAATTGTTCTTCACCTCGATGTAAGGCACGGTATGCGCCCCGCATTTGTCGCCGATCAGCAGGCTGTCGCACTGGGTATAGTTGCGGCTGTCCTTCGCGCGCGGGTGCATCGACACCAGCCCGCGATAGGTGTTCTGCGCCCGGCCCGCGCTGATGCCCTTGGACACGATCCGCGACCTCGTGTTCCTGCCCAGATGGACCATCTTGGTGCCGGTATCGGCCTGCTGGTGGTTGTTGGTGATGGCGATCGAGTAGAACTCGCCCTGCGCCCCGTCGCCGCGCAGGATGCAGGAGGGGTATTTCCAGGTGATCGCCGATCCGGTCTCGACCTGGGTCCACATCACCTTGGCCCGGTCGCCCCGGCAATCGGCCCGCTTGGTGACGAAGTTGTAGATGCCGCCCCGGCCTTCCTCATCGCCCGGATACCAGTTCTGCACCGTGGAATATTTCACCTCGGCATCGTCCAGCACGACGATTTCCACCACCGCCGCGTGCAGCTGATGCGTGTCGCGCTTGGGCGCGGTGCAGCCCTCCAGATAGGACACATAGGCGCCCTTGTCGGCGATGATCAGCGTGCGCTCGAACTGGCCGGTGTTCTCGGCGTTGATGCGGAAATAGGTCGAAAGCTCCATCGGGCAGCGCACGCCCGCGGGCACATAGACGAAGCTGCCGTCCGAGAACACCGCCGAGTTGAGCGTGGCGAAATAGTTGTCCGACTGCGGCACCACCGAGCCCAGGTATTTCCGCACCAGCTCCGGGTGATCGCGGATCGCCTCGGAGATCGGGCAGAAGATCACGCCCGCCTTCGCCAGTTCCTCCTTGAAGGTGGTGCCGAGCGAGACGGAATCGAACACCGCATCGACCGCGACCTTGCGGCCCTCGGCGGGCACCTCGCCGGCACCCTCGACCCCGGCAAGGATCATCTGTTCCTTCAGCGGAATCCCGAGTTTTTCGTAGGTCGCCAGCAGCTTCGGATCGACCTCGTCCAGCGACTTCGGCTTGTCGGCCATGCTTTTGGGCCGGGCATAGTAATACTGGTCCTGATAGTCGATCTCGGGGTAGTTCAGCATCGCCCAGCGGGGCTCTTCCATCTGCACCCAGCGGCGATATGCCGCAAGCCGCCATTCGAGCATCCACGCCGGTTCGCCGTTCTTCTCCGAGATCAGCCGGACGATATCCTCGTTCAGCCCCTTGGGGGCGAACTCCATCTCGATCTCGGTTTCCCAGCCGTGCTTGTATTTGCCGGCCATCGCCTGGACGGTCTCGATCGTCTCGCGATCCACCCCCTCGCGCACTTCGAGGTCCTGCCGGTCAACGGTGTTGTCAACACTGGTCTCAAGGGCCGCCATATCCATCTCTTTCCTGTTCGCATCCAAGGGGTTGCCCCCTGCATTCCCCATCCGGTCCATCACCGGCCGCTTCAGGCCGCACGAGTTACTTCAGGCCGCGCGGGCGCGGAAACGCCGCTCCTGCGCCAGCCAGGCCTCGGCAAAGCGCAGCACATCCGCCTCTTCCACCGAAGGCCCGATCGAGACCCGCACCGCACCCGCGGCGGCCGCATCGCCCAACCCCATGGCCCGCAGCACCCTGCTGGCACGCAGCTTGCCCGAGGAACAGGCCGATCCGGCGGAAATCGCAAATCCCGCAAGGTCCATCGCCATCACCTGGGTTTCGCCCTTCCAGCCCGGCGTGGCGAAACACAGCGTGTTCGGCAGCCGGGGCGACTCATTTCCGACGAAAATAGTCCAGATCGTGCCCGCGGACAATGCTGACTCTAGAATATTTCTAATTCCAGACACCTTTTCCCAGACCCCGTCGGCCAGTTCCCGCGCCGCCGCCTCGGCCGCGGCACCGAAACCGGCGATGCCGATCACGTTCTCGGTCCCGGCGCGGCGGCCCTGCTCCTGCCCGCCGCCGCGGATCATCGCCGCCAGATCGCTGCCCGGCCGCACCACCAGCGCTCCCACCCCCTTGGGCCCGCCGATCTTGTGGGCCGAAACCAGCCCCATGCCGACACCCAGCCAGTCGAACCCGAAGGCCACCTTGCCGAAGGCCTGGGTCAGGTCGCTGACCGCCAGCCCCTCGGGCAGGGCCTGCATCACCCCGGTCTCGGAATTGGCCATCTGCAAGGCGGCCCGCGCCGGATCGGGCACGCTGACCCGCCCGCCCGCATCGGCCTCCAGCACCGGATCGCACCAGGCCAGCACCGCGTCATGCTCGACCTCGGAACAGGCAAGCCCCCGCCCGGCCAGCGCCAGCGCCGCCGCCTCGGTCGCGCCCGAGGTGAAGACCACCCCCTCCGGATCCGCCCCCAGCGCCGCCGCCACCTGCGCCCGCGTGCCGGAAACCGCGCCCGAAGCCCCCGCGCCGCCCGCCCCTCGGCATGGACCGAGGACGGGTTGCCGACCAGATCCATCGCCGCGATCATCGCCGCCCGCGCCTCCGGCCGCAAAGGCGCGGTGGCGTTCCAGTCAAGATAGACCCGCGGGTTCATCGCGCCCCCCCCACGTCATCGCCCCCGGCTTCATCTTGCCGGAAATACTCGATCACCCGAGCCGGAGCGCCGAAGGCGCGCAGGCGAGACAAAAGCCGTGGCGCGGAACGCGCCGCGATATGACAGCCGCCGGTCATTCCTCATCCACCACCCGGAACAGCGAGGGCACGGCCGGGCACGGCGTCAGCGCATTCCTCACCACGTCTTCCAGACTGGTCTGGTGCAGCCAGACATAGACATGCGCCGACAGCCCCTCCCACAGCCGGTTGGTCATCGACTGTGCCCGCGTGCCGGAAACCGCGCCCGAAGCCCCCGCGCCGGTATGCATGGCCGAGACCGTCTCATCGACCGCCTCCAGAACCTCCGACACCCGGATCTCGTCCGGGCCCCGCGCCAGCCGGTAGCCGCCGCCGGGGCCGCGCACCGATTCCACCAGCCCGGCCCGGCGCAGCTTGACGAAAAGCTGTTCCAGATAGGGCAGCGAAATATCCTGCCGCCTCGAAATCTCCGCCAGCGACACCCGCCCGTCGCCACCGGCCAGCGCCAGATCGGCAAGCGCCACCATCGCATAACGCCCCTTGGTTGACAGTTTCATCGCTTCAGTCCCTTCACCCCTGCGGCCCGGCATGCGGCACCGCATGATGATATGCGCGGCGCGGCGCGGAAACAAACCCGCATCTCCACCCCGGCCATTGGCGGCGGGCCAATGACGCAGGCCATTGACGGCGGGCGGGCGGGCGCTTAACTCGGTGACGAACCGGGCGGTCCCCGTCCGTCTTTAGAATGCTTCTAAATTGTTCGGAGGCCCGCGTCAAGCGATCGGGCCGCCGGACCCGGCAAGGAAGACAAGCGCACCCATGCCCGAGGTTATCTTTCCTGGCCCCGAGGGCCGTCTCGAAGGTCGTTACCACCCGCAGAAGGAACGCGACGCGCCGATCGCCATCGTGCTGCATCCGCATCCGCAGTTCGGCGGCACGATGAACAACCGGGTGGTCTACAACCTGCATTACGCCTTTCACAAGCTGGGCTTCACGGTGCTGCGGTTCAACTTCCGCGGGGTGGGCCGGTCGCAGGGGGAATACGATCAGGGTATCGGCGAACTGTCGGATGCGGCCTCGGCGCTCGACTACCTGCAATCCATGAACCAGAACGCCAAGCACTGCTGGGTCGCGGGCTTTTCCTTCGGCGCCTGGATCGGCATGCAGCTGCTGATGCGCCGCCCCGAGATCACCGGCTTCATCTCGGTTTCGCCGCCTGCGAACATGTATGACTTTTCCTTCCTCGCCCCCTGCCCTTCCTCGGGTCTCATCATCAACGGCACCGCCGACCGGGTGGCGCCGCCGGCGGATACCGAAAACCTGGTCGCCAAGCTGCACGAGCAGAAGGGCATCACCATCACCCATACCCAGATCGAGGGCGCCGACCACTTCTTCCGCGACGACGAGGCGCATATGCAGCCGATGATCGCCACGGTAAGCGAATACGTGAAACGCCGTCTGGGCGAAGCCACCCGCTGACCGGCCGACCGGCCGACCCGCGCAAGCTCCCCCCTGCCCGGAACAACCGCGTCAGCGCCGCCGGGCAGCGGCCCCCCGCGGTCGGCCGCTGCCCTCTGTTGCGCTGATACCGGCCCCGTTCGGCGAATCCGGCCGACAGACATCGCTTGCGCCATATCTGGTATGCAATCGCATACCGTCTTCCCAACCTCCCGGTTTTCGGCTATGCCCCGCCCGGAACGAGTCACCAACCGGAAAGGGCCGAGATGACCAAGATCAAGGTAGCAAACCCCGTTGTCGAGCTTGACGGCGACGAGATGACCCGGATCATCTGGGATTTCATCAAGAAAAAGCTGATCCTGCCCTATCTCGACATCGACCTGAAATACTACGACCTGGGCATCGAGGAACGCGACGCCACCTCCGACCAGATCACGGTGGACGCCGCCAATGCGATCAAGCAATACGGCGTCGGCGTGAAATGCGCCACCATCACCCCCGACGAGGCCCGGGTCGAGGAATTCGGCCTCAAGCAGATGTGGCGCTCCCCGAACGGGACGATCCGCAACATCCTCGGCGGCGTGATCTTCCGCGAGCCGATCATCTGCCGGAACGTGCCGCGGCTGGTGCCGGGCTGGACCCAGCCGATCGTCGTGGGCCGCCACGCCTTCGGCGACCAGTATCGCGCGACCGACTTCCGCTTTCCGGGCAAGGGGAAGCTGACGATCAAGTTCGTCGGCGAGGACGGCACCACGATCGAGCGCGAGGTCTTCGACGCGCCGGGCGCGGGCGTGACCATGGCGATGTACAACCTCGACCAGTCGATCATCGACTTCGCACGGTCCTCGATGAACTACGGGTTGATGAAGGGCTGGCCGGTGTATCTGTCCACCAAGAACACCATCCTCAAGGCTTATGACGGCCGCTTCAAGGATCTGTTCCAGAAGGTCTACGAGGAGGAGTTCGAGGACAGGTTCAAGGCCGCGGGCATCACCTACGAACACCGGCTGATCGACGACATGGTGGCCTGCGCGATGAAATGGTCGGGCGGCTATGTCTGGGCCTGCAAGAACTACGACGGCGACGTGCAGTCCGACACCGTGGCGCAGGGCTTCGGCTCGCTCGGGCTGATGACGAGCGTCCTGATGACGCCGGACGGCAGGACGGTCGAGGCCGAGGCGGCGCACGGCACGGTGACGCGGCACTACCGCGAGCACCAGAAGGGCAAGGAGACCTCCACCAACTCCATCGCTTCGATCTACGCCTGGACCGGCGGGCTGAAGCACCGCGCCAAGCTGGACGAAAACGCCGAGCTGCTGCGCTTCGCCGAGACGCTGGAGCGGGTGACGGTGCAGGCGGTCGAGGACGGCCACATGACCAAGGATCTCGCGCTGCTGGTCGGCCCGGAACAGAAATGGCTCACCACCATGGGCTACCTGGAAAAGGTCGATGAATACCTGAACAAGGCGCTGGCGGGCTGACCCCCCTCGACCGGACCGAACCGGAAAGCGGCCCCCATCGCGGGGCCGCTTTTCCTTTGCGCGGGACCGGGAGGGGGGGCTCCCGCCCCTTTGTGGCGCGCTTTCGCGCGCGACAAAGCGTTGGGCCCGGCGCGCCCTTCGGGCGCGGACCTTGGCCCGGGGAAGCGGCGTATTTGCCCGGCGTTGCACTGACGGATATTCGGGAAGCCTCCGGCGGGGGTGAGCGGCGTCCCGGAAACGGTCCAGTGGACCGTTTCAGCCGCGAACGGCGCCCCGTGGGCGCCCTGGGCAGGACAGAAAACGAGCAGGATGCGCGTCGGCCCGGCGATACGAGGGCTGATAGTTCGGAAGCCTCCGGCGGGGATATTTTCAGACAGAAGAAGACAGGGGCGCGCTCTTGTTCTTCGCCTTGAGAGAAATATCCTCGGGGGTGAGCCGCGTCAAGAAAACCGTCCGGGGGACGGTTTTTAGCGGCGAACGCCGCGTCAGGAAAGGTTTCCAGCGGAAGGCTTTCAGCGGCGAGCAATTGGGCGCGGAGCGCGCACAAGAGGGGGCAGACGGCCCCCCTTCCGCCCTCCGCACAGGACACACGGCCGGGATCACGGACCCTGCCGCCCCGACGCACACCCCCGATTGCCCCGCCCCGCCGCGGCTGATACCACCGCCGGGCGGGTGCATCCGGCGACCCGTGTCCGGTTCGGGAGGGGGCGATGCACTGGGTCATTCTTGCCGCCGCGGTCGTGTTCGAGACCATCGGCACCACGGCGCTTCAGGCCAGCGAACAGTTCACCCGCAAAGGGCCGTCGCTTCTGGTCGTCACCGCCTATGCGCTGTCGTTCTACCTGCTGTCGCATGTGCTGCGCACCATGCCGGTGGGGGTGGTCTATGCGCTGTGGTCGGGGCTCGGCATCTGCCTGATCGCGGTGATCGGCTGGGTGATGTTCGGCCAGAAACTCGACCTGCCGGCGATGATCGGGCTCGGGATGATCGTCGCCGGGATCGGTGTCATCAACCTGTTCTCGCGCAGCGTGACGCACTGAGCCATGTCCGACCCGCAGCACCATTCCGCCTTCGAGGACGCCCAGGGCATCGCCTTCGGCGCCACCATGGCCGCCTTCGGCATCGTGATCCTGACCCATCTCGGGTTGGTCACCGGGCAGACGGCGGGGCTTGCGGTGCTCATTTCCTACGCCACCGGCTGGGGCTTCGGGCCGGTGTTCTTCGCCGTCAACCTGCCGTTCTACTGGCTGGGCTGGCGCCGGTTCGGGGCGCGTTTCACCTTCCGCACCTTTGCCGCGGTGGCGCTGCTTTCGGGGCTGACCATGCTGCTGCCCGCGCAGCTTGTCTTTGCGCATCTGCACCCCGGGGTGGGCGCGGTGCTGTTCGGCATGATCTCGGGCGCCGGGCTCCTGGCGCTGTTTCGCCACGGCGCCAGCCTCGGCGGGGTCGGCATCGTCGCGCTGCTGGCGCAGGAGCGGCTGGGCTGGCGCGCGGGCTGGGTGCAGCTGGGGTTCGACGCCGTGCTGTTCTCGGCGGCGCTGCTGGTGATCCCGCTTCCGCTGGTGGCATGGTCGTTCCTGGGGGCGGTGGTGCTCAACCTCACCATCGCGATCAACCACCGGCGCGACCGCTATATCGCCACCTGATCCGGCCCGGCCCGGCTGACGCTTTCTCTGGCCAAGCGCGCGGCTTTCGTCTAAGCGCGGCACCGCAGCATCAAAGGCGGACCCATGGACCTTCGCAATATCGCGATCATCGCGCATGTCGACCACGGCAAGACCACGATGGTCGATCAGCTTCTGAAACAGTCGGGATCGTTCCGCGCGGGCCAGGCGGTGGCCGAACGGGTGATGGACAGCGGCGACATCGAGCGCGAGCGCGGCATCACCATCCTTGCCAAGGCCACGTCGGTCGAGTGGGGGGGCACGCGGGTCAATATCGTCGATACCCCCGGCCACGCCGATTTCGGCGGCGAGGTCGAGCGCATCCTGACCATGGTCGATGGTGTCTGCCTGCTGGTCGATGCGGCCGAAGGGCCGATGCCGCAGACCAAGTTCGTCACCTCCAAGGCGCTGGCCCTGGGGCTGCGGCCCATCGTGGTGCTGAACAAGGTGGACAAGCCCGCGGCCGAACCCGACCGGGCGCTGAACGAGGTGTTCGACCTGTTCGCCAACCTCGGCGCCAGCGACGAGCAACTGGATTTCCCGCATCTCTATGCCTCGGGCATCGGCGGCTGGGCGGATGCGGCGCTGGACGGGCCGCGCAAGGATCTTTCGGCGCTGTTCGACCTGATCCTGCGCCATGTGCCGCCGCCCGCGCAGGCCGCACGCACGGACCAGCCGTTCCGGATGCTGGCCACCACGCTGGGGGCCGATCCGTTCATCGGCCGCATCCTGACCGGCCGGGTCGAGTCGGGGCGGCTGAAGGCGGGCGAGACGCTGAAGGCCCTGTCGCGCAGCGGCGAGCGGATCGAGCAGTTCCGGGTGTCGAAGATCCTCGCCTTCCGGGGCCTGTCGCAGACCGCCATCGACGAGGCGGTGGCGGGCGATATCGTCACGCTCGCGGGCATGTCGAAGGCCACGGTGGCGGACACGCTCTGCGCGCCGGAGGTGGAGGACGCCCTGCCCTCGCAGCCGATCGACCCGCCGACGATCTCGGTCACCTTCGGCATCAACGATTCGCCCTTGGCGGGGCGCGACGGCAGCAAGGTGCAGTCGCGGGTGATCCGCGAACGGCTGATGCGCGAGGCCGAGTCGAACGTCGCGATCAGGGTCGAGGACACCCCGGGCGGCGAGGCTTTCGTGGTCTCGGGCCGGGGAGAATTGCAGATGGGCGTGCTGATCGAGAACATGCGTCGCGAGGGGTTCGAACTGTCGGTCTCGCGCCCCCGGGTGATCTTCCGCGAGGAGGGCGGCCAGCGGCTGGAACCCGTCGAGGAGGTCACCATCGACGTCGATGACGAGTTCACCGGCGTGGTGATCGACAAGCTGACCGGCGAGCGCAGGGGCGATCTGGTCGAGATGAAACCGGCGGGCGCGGGCAAGACCCGCATCGTCGCCCATGTGCCCTCGCGCGGGCTGATCGGCTATCACGGCCAGTTCCTGACCGACACGCGGGGCACCGGGGTGCTGAACCGCATCTTCCACGAATGGGCGCCGTGGAAGGGGCCGATCCAGGGGCGGCGGCAGGGGGTGCTGATCTCGATGGAGAACGGGGTCAGCGTCGCCTATGCGCTGTGGAACCTGGAGGAACGCGGCAAGATGTTCATCGGCGCGCAGGAACAGGTCTACGAGGGGATGGTGATCGGCGAGCATTCGCGCGACAACGATCTTGAGGTCAACCCGCTCAAGGGCAAGAAGCTGACCAATATCCGCGCCTCGGGCACCGACGAGGCGGTGCGGCTGACGCCGCCGGTGCGGATGTCGCTGGAAGAGGCCATCGCCTATATCGGCGATGACGAGCTGGTCGAGGTGACGCCGAAGGCGATCCGGCTGCGCAAGCGGTTCCTCGACCCGCACGAGCGCAAGCGGCAGGCGAAGGCGGCGGGATAAGCGGCGAAGTGGGGGGTGGGCTGGATTGCCCAGCCTTGCGCAAGCGGTGCGCTGAAGCGCACCCTACGGCAGGCGCGCGGATGTAGGGTGCGCTTCAGCGCACCACACCGCCCCTCAATGCAGCGTGAACTCCCCCGTCACATGGCGCCATTCGCCCGGCCCGATCAGCCTGCGGTGGGTGAAGCGCACCGAATGCAAGGGCCCCTCGATGTTCTTCTGCCAGTATTCGATGAAACCGAACAGCCTCGGGTGGTCCGGCGCCAGGTCGTAATCCTGCCAGATGAAGCTGTTGAGCACCGAACGGTGATCCGGCATCCGGTAGAACATTTCGGCCGTGGTCAGCCCGTAACCCTTCAACATCAACCCGGTTTCGCGGCAATCCTGTGTCATGCCCGCTCTCCTTTCCTCCTGCCCCGTGAAGGATGATGCCAGAGCCACGTTAATTTTCAACGAAAACAGTGTGTTGTCACTTTGCTTCGGTGGCTGCTCATACCCGCGCCCACCCGGCATTGCACCCAAGGGACGGTATCGGGTATAGTTCCGCCGACTATATCTTGGGCCAGCCGCCGGCCCGCTGCGAAAGATCAGGACACCGTGAACGACACCCCGCAAGACACTGACAACCCGCAGGAAATGCCGGATCGCCCGACCCCGCACGGGCCGCAGGTCTCGATCGCGGACGAGATGCGCACATCCTATCTCGACTACGCGATGAGCGTGATCGTGAGCCGGGCGATCCCCGACCTGCGCGACGGGCTGAAGCCCGTGCACCGGCGCATCCTTTACGCGATGCACGAGACCGGCAACACCCATGACAAGCCCTATCGCAAGTCGGCGCGGCCCGTGGGCGACGTGATGGGGAAATACCACCCGCATGGCGACAGCGCGATCTACGACGCGCTGGTGCGGATGGCCCAGCCCTTTTCGATGTCGCTCAAGCTCCTGGACGGGCAGGGAAACTTCGGCTCGATGGATGGCGACAGCGCCGCCGCCATGCGCTACACCGAAGTGCGGATGGACAAGCCCGCCAATTTCCTGCTGGCGGATATCGACAAGGATACGGTCGATTTTCAGGACAATTACGACGGCAAGGACCGCGAACCCACCGTCCTGCCCGCGCGTTTCCCCAACATGCTGGTCAACGGCGCGGGCGGGATCGCGGTGGGCATGGCCACCAACATCCCGCCGCACAACCTCGGCGAGGTGATCGACGGCACGCTGGCGCTGATCGACGACCCCGACCTTTCGACCGAGGCGCTGATGGAGATCATCCCGGCCCCGGACTTCCCCACGGGGGGCGTGATCCTCGGCCGATCCGGCGCGCGCAAAGCCTATCTCGAAGGCCGGGGCAGCATCATCATCCGGGCGAAATCCCGGATCGAGGAGATTCGCAAGGACCGGTTCGCCATCGTCCTCGACGAAATCCCCTATCAGGTGAACAAGGCCCGCATGATCGAGATCATCGCCGAACAGGTGCGGGAAAAGAAGATCGAGGGCATCAGCCACGTGCAGGACGAATCCGACCGGATCGGCGTCCGGGTGGTGATCGAACTCAAGCGTGACGCCACCCCCGATGTGGTGCTGAACCAGCTTTACCGCTTCACGCCGATGCAGACCTCGTTCGGCTGCAACATGCTGGCGCTGAACGGCGGGCGGCCCGAGCAACTCACGCTTCGCGATTTCCTTACGCATTTCATCACCTTCCGCGGCGAAGTCGTGGCACGGCGCACCGCCTATGAGCTGCGCAAGGCGCGCGAGCGGGCGCATGTGCTCTGCGGTCTGGCCGTCGCGGTCTCGAACGTCGATGAGGTGGTGCGCACCATCCGCGCCTCGGCCGATGCGGCGGAAGCGCGCGAGAAGCTGATGACCCGCCGCTGGCCCGCCGCCGATATCGCCGGTTACATAAGGCTGATCGACGACCCCAGCCATACGGTGAACGAGGACGGCACCTACAACCTCTCCGAAGTGCAGGCCCGCGCCATTCTGGAACTGCGGCTCCAGCGCCTGACCGCCATGGGGGTGCGCGAGGTCACCGACGAGTTGCAGGAACTGGCCGCGAAGATCCGCGACTACCTCGACATCCTCGGCTCGCGCGACCGGGTGATGGCGATCATCCGCGACGAGCTGGCCGAAGTGCGCACTGCTTTCGCCGTGCCGCGCCGCACCGAGATCGTGGACTGGGCCGGTGACCTGGACGACGAAGACCTGATCGAGCGCGAGGACATGGTCGTGACCATCACCTCGGGCGGCTATATCAAGCGCACGCCGCTGGTCGATTTCCGCGCGCAGCGCCGGGGCGGCAAGGGCCTGTCCTCGATGCAGACCAAGGAAGACGATCTGGTCACCACGCTGTTCGTCGCCAACACCCATTCGCGGCTCTTGTTCTTCACCACCGACGGCATGGTCTATACGATGAAATGCTGGCGCCTGCCCCTGGGCGGGCGGACGGCGCGCGGCAAGGCGATCGTCAATATCCTGCCGATCCCGAACGGCGTGTCGATCGCCGCGCTGATGCCCGTGGATGTGCCGGAAGAGGATTGGGACGGCTTGCAGATCTTCTTCGCCACCTCCGGGGGCGAGGTGCGGCGCAACCAGCTTTCCGACTTCGCCAACGTTCGGCGCAACGGCAAGATCGCCATGAAGCTGCCCGAAGGGGTGTCGCTGGTGAACGCCCGGATCTGCGACGAAAACGACGACATCATGCTGGTCACCGCCATGGGCCGGGCGATCCGCTTCCCCACGACCGAGGTGCGCATCTTCAAGGGCCGCGACTCGACCGGCGTGCGGGGGATCCGGCTGGCGGAAGGCGACAGCGTGGTGTCGATGGCGGTGATCCGCCACTTCGAGGCCAGCCCCGAGGAACGCGCCGCCTACCTCAAGATGCGCCGCGCCGCGATGGGCGCGACCGAGGATGCGGCCGAGGCCGACGAGGACGAGGAAGCGGTCGAGGCCGGGGCGCTGTCGCTCGACCGCTATGCCGAGATGTCGGCGGCCGAGGATCTGATCCTTACCGTGACCGCGCGCGGGGCCGGGAAACTGTCGTCGAGCCACGACTATCCGGTGCGCGGCCGCGGCGGCCAGGGCGTGATGGCGATGGACAAGGCGATGCGCGGCGGCCTCCTGGTCGCCTCCTTCCCGGTCGATCTGTCCGATCAGATCATGCTGGCGACCTCCTCGGGCCAGTCGATCCGCTGCCCGGTCTCGGGGATTTCGTTCAGGTCGCGCTCGGCGGGCGGGGTCAAGGTGTTCGACACCAACGGCAGCGGCGAGGAGGTGGTCTCGGTCGCGCGGATCGCCGATACGGCGGATGAGGACGGCGAGGGCTGAGACGGTTCGCATAGGTGGAGAGCGCCGGGGGGCTGTCTGCCCCCCGGACCCCCCGAGGATATTTCCGGACAGAAGAAGGAGATAGGCGGTTTCCATGGCTGAGGTGCTGCATATCGTCGGCGGCGGCATGGCCGGATCGGAGGCCGCATGGCAGGCCGCGCGCATGGGGGTGCGGGTGGTGATCCACGAGATGCGCCCGAAGGTGGCGACCTTCGCGCATCGCACCGGCAATCTGGCGGAGATGGTCTGTTCCAACTCGTTCCGTTCGGACGACCATGAACGCAATGCGGTGGGCCTGCTGCATTGGGAGATGCGCGCGGCCGGGGGGCTGATCATGGAGGCCGCGACCGCGCACCGGCTGCCCGCGGGTGGCGCGCTGGCCGTGGACCGTGAGCCCTTTGCCGGAATGGTGACGGAGCGGTTGCGGGCGCATCCGCTGGTTTCCGTGACGGATGAGGAGGTTACAGAGCTTCCTTCATCCGGGCATTGGATATTTTCCACCGGGCCGCTGACCTCTCCGGCGCTGGCCCGGAGCATCCGCGCCGCCACCGGGGCCGAGGCGCTGGCCTTTTTCGACGCGATCGCGCCGATCGTCTATGCCGAGACCATCGACATGACCAGGGCGTGGCGGCAGTCGCGCTACGACAAGGGCGAGACCGAGGCCGAGCGCACCGCCTATGTCAACTGCCCGATGGACCGCGACCAATACGAGGCGTTCATCGACGCGCTGCTTGCCGCCGACAAGACCGGGTTCCGCGAGGGCGAAGCCGCTTCTTCCCCCGACCCCACCCCTTATTTCGACGGCTGCCTGCCCATCGAGGTCATGGCCGAACGCGGGCGCGAGACCCTGCGCTTCGGGCCGATGAAGCCGGTCGGGCTGACCAACCCCCACGCGCCCGAACGCAAGCCCTACGCGGTGGTGCAACTGCGCCGCGACAATGCGCTGGGGACGCTCTATAACATCGTCGGCTTCCAGACCAAGATGAAATACGGCGCGCAAACCGCTGTTTTCCGGATGATTCCCGGGCTGGAGGAGGCACGTTTCGCCCGGCTCGGCGGCATCCACCGCAACACGTTCATCAACTCGCCGACGCTGCTCGACGGGCGGATGCGGCTGAGGGCACAGCCGAACATCCGCTTCGCCGGCCAGATCACCGGGGTCGAGGGCTATGTGGAAAGCGCCGCCATGGGGCTGCTCGCCGGGCGGATGGCGGCGGCGGAAATCCTCGGCCGCGACCTCGCGCCGCCGCCGCCCGAGACCGCGATGGGCGCGCTGGTAACGCATATCACCGGCGGCGCCGAGGCGAAGACCTTTCAGCCGATGAACGTGAACTTCGGCCTGTTCCCGCCGGTCGAGGCCAAGGGCGGGCGGCGTGGCCGCAAGGACCGCTACCTCGCCTATACCGAACGCGCCAAGGCCGCCTTCGCGGGCTGGCTGGATGGCTGACTACATCACCCGTTTCGCGCCTTCGCCCACCGGGCCGCTGCACCTGGGCCACGCCTATTCCGCGCTGACGGTGTGGGAACGCGCACGCGCCAATGGCGGGGTGGCGCTGCTGCGGATCGAGGATATCGACCGCGCCCGGTCGCGCCCGGAATGGGAGGCGGCGATCTTCGATGACCTGCGCTGGCTCGGCCTCGACTGGCCCGAGCCGGTGATGCGCCAGTCGGAGCGGATGGGAGCCTACCGCGCCGCGCTCGACCAGCTTGCCCCCTTCTGCTACCCTTGCCGCTGCACGCGGGGCGATATCCGCGCCGCGCTTTCGGCGCCGCAGGAGGGCGTTGCACATGGCCCCGACGGGCCGGTCTACCCCGGCGCCTGCCGCGGGCGGCCGATGGCCGAGGCCGGGCCGGAGGATGCGATCCGGCTCGACATGGCGCGGGCGGTGGCGGCGGTGGGAACCGTTTCCTTCCGTGAAAACGGACCGTTGCATCGCGGAGTTCATGTGTTCGATGCGACCACGATGTGCACGGGCGTGGGCGACGTGGTGCTGGCCCGGCGCGGTTTCGGCAGCTCCTATCACCTTGCGGTGGTGGTAGATGACGCGGCGCAGCGCGTGACCGAGGTGGTGCGCGGCGCCGATCTGTTCGCGGCCACGGCGATCCATGCACTGCTTCATGTATTGCTTGAACATGACACGCCAAGCTACTGGCATCACGATCTTATACGCGACGAAGAAGGCAAGCGCCTTGCCAAGCGCGACAACGCGCGGGCGCTGGCGACCTTCCGCGATGCCGGGGCCACGCCCGGGGACATCCGCCGCTCAGTCGGGTTGTGACGGCGCGATGATCTCGACCTCCTGCCCGCCGCGTATCGCGGTGTAGAAGCAGGATCGCCGGTTGGTGTGGCAGGCCGGGCCGGTCTGTTCGACCACCAGCAGCAGACTGTCGCGGTCGCAGTCGAAACGCAGTTCGACCAGCCGTTGCACATGACCCGAGCTTTCGCCCTTGACCCAGAACGCCTTGCGCGAGCGCGACCAGTAGGTGACGCGCCCGGTGGCCAGCGTCCGCGCCACCGCCTCGGCACTCATCCAGGCGAGCATGAGCACCTCGCCCGAAGCACTGTCCTGGGCAATGGCGGGGATCAGCCCGTCGGAGTTGTAGCGCAGTGTTGCCGGGTCGAAATCCATCGCTCTTTCCATCCTTGCCCCTCCGGCCTATCTATGACGGATCGGCAGGCGGGGAAAGCCATGAGCGACAGCGACCTCATCAAGCTCTATTCCGGGCGCATCCTGGCGCTGGCGGCGGATATCCCGCATCTCGGCCGACTTCCGGCGCCACAGGCGAGCGTGCACAAACGCTCTCCGCTGTGCGGTTCGTCCGTGACCGTCGATCTGGTGCTTGACGCGGGCCGCGTAGCCGGGTTCGCACAGGATGTGAAAGCCTGCGCCCTGGGTCAGGCGGCGGCGGCGGTGGTGGGCGGCGCGGTGATCGGCCGCACGCCCGCCGAGATCGAGGCGGCGCGCGACCAGCTCCGCGCCATGCTGAAGGAGGCGGGGCCGGTGCCCGACGCCCCCTTCGAGGCGTTCGAGGTGCTGCTGCCCGCGCGGGAGTTCCGCAACCGCCACGCCTCGATCCTGCTTGCGATCGAGGCCGCGCATGAGGCAGCGACCGAAGCCCGCAAGTCGGCCTGCGCCTGATCCTGGTCTCTTCGTAAAAAAACCGCCGCGCTCCGGGACCGGAGGCGGCGGAAGTGGCGTATCTGTCAGAGACAGGCAGAGGCGGGCCCGGGACAGGGGCCGCGCCGGACAGATCGCAGGCAGATCAGGCGAACACCGGCAGGTGCAGCGCAAAAACGAGCATTCCGAACAGCGCGGCAACGCCCAGCATATCCTCGATCAGGCTGGGGCGGGCGCGGCGGACGATGGCTTTCATCTCGGCGAACATGGCGATTCCTCCGTTTGGTTGCTGCTTTGTTCTCATATCCGGCCGGGGCTGTAAAGAACTTTTCAGGAACATAACGGGATAAAGAGAGAACACGAGGCGAATCGGAGGTTTGCGCCATGCGCCGGATACCACCCTGGAACCGTATTTTTCGCAGTTTCGAACCGAAAAGGCCTGTCAGCTTTTTCTGAAATCGCCTTAACCGACCGAGATCAGCCGGATCGCCCGGTCCTGATCCAGAAGCCACAGCAGGAACCGCACCGCCTGCCCGCGCGGGCCGGTCAGGTCGGGGTCGTCGGCCAGCAGCCTGCGCGCATCCGTCTGCGCCACCGCCATCAGCCCGGCCTGGCGTTCGGGGTCGGCGGTGCGAAAGCGCGGCAGGCCCGACTGGGCGGTGCCGATCAGATCGCCCGCGCCGCGCATGGCAAGGTCTTCCTCGGCGATGCGGAAACCGTCCTCGGTCTGGCGCAGGGTCTCGAGCCGCCGCCGCCCGGTCTCGCCCAGCGGCGCCTGATACATCAGCAGGCAGGTGGATTCGGCCGCGCCCCGCCCGACCCGGCCGCGCAACTGGTGAAGCTGGGCCAGACCGAAGGTTTCCGCACGCTCGATCACCATGATCGAGGCTTCGGGCACATCGACGCCCACTTCGATCACCGTGGTGGCGACCAGAACCCGGGTCTCGCCCGCGATGAAGCGTGCCATGGCCGCGTCCTTCTCGGCCGGCGGCATCTGGCCATGGACAAGGCCCACCACCCCCTCACCCAGTTCCGTCTTGAGGTGGCGGAAACGGTCCTCGGCGGCGGTCATGTCCACGGCTTCGGATTCCTCGACCAGCGGGCAGACCCAATAGGCTCGCCGCCCCTCGGCCAGCGCGCGGGAAAGATGCTCAACCACCTCGGCCATCCGCCCGGTGCTGATCAGCGCGGTGCGCACCGGCTTGCGCCCGGGCGGCTTCTCGTCCAGCACCGAGACGTCCATATCGCCGTATTGCACCAGCGCGAGGCTGCGCGGGATCGGTGTCGCGGTCATCACCAGCACGTCGGCCGCCTGCCCCTTGGCGCCAAGTTCCATCCGCTGGGCAACGCCGAAACGGTGCTGCTCATCGACCACCGCAAGGCGCAGGTCGGCGAAAGCCACGTCCTTCTGGAAGACCGCATGGGTGCCGACAAGGATGCCGGTCTCGCCCGAGGCCAGCGCGGCAAGCTTGGCCGCGCGTTCCGCCCCCTTGTCGCGCCCGGTCAGCAGGTCGAGCCGCACCCCGGCGGCCTCGGCCAGCGGCCGCAGCCCGCCCCAATGCTGGCGGGCGAGGATTTCGGTGGGCGCCATCAGCACCCCCTGCCCGCCCGCCTCGACCGCGATCAAGAGCGCCATCAGCGCCACCAGCGTCTTGCCCGAGCCCACATCGCCCTGCAACAGCCGGTTCATCCGCTCGGCCGCGCCCATGTCGGCGGCGATTTCGGCAATCGCGCGACCCTGCGCCCCGGTCGGCGCATATGGAAGCGATTTCAATACCTTGTCGCGCAGATGCCCATCGCCTTTGCTCACCCGACCCCGGGCGCGGCGAAAGGCGCTGCGCGCCAGCGACAACGTGATCTGATGCGCGAACATCTCGTCATAGGCCAGCCGCGCCCGCGCCGGATCGGTGGGCGCAAGGCCCGCCGCCCCCTCGGGCGCATGGACCGCCGCCAGCGCCTCGCCCCAGCCGGGCCAGCCCTCGCGCGCCAGCAGATGCGGGTCGATCCATTCCTCCGGTTCCGGCGCGCGGGCCAGCGCCCCGGCCACCGCAAGGCGCACCTGCTTCTGCGTCACCCCCGCACTCAGCGGATAGACGGGTTCATAGCGCGGCAGGCCCGCGGCCTCATCAGGGTGCAGCACGTGGTCGGGGTGGACCATTTGCAGGATACCGTCGAACAGTTCCGCCTTGCCGGAGATCAGCCGCCGCTGGCCGGTGGGCATCAGCCGCCCGAGATAGTCGCCGCGGGCGCGGAAGAAGACCACGGGAAACTCGGTCTCGGCGTCGCGCACCAGCACCCGCGTCGGGCCGCCCGCGCGGCGGGGCGGGAAATGGCCGCCGATCTCGACCTCGACCGTGACCACGGCGGGCGGCACCACCCCGCGGATCGTCGCGCGCCTTGTGCGGTCGATGCCGGAATGGGGCAGCAGGAACAGGAGGTCGCGCGGGCGTTCGACCCCCAGCCCGGCAAAGGCGCGGGCGGTCTTGGCGCCGATCCCCGGCAGGGTTTCCAGCCCCGCGAACAGCGGAAAGAGGGATTCGGGGCGGCTCATCCCGCGCCGGTCAGCCGGAGCCAGGCGTCCTCGTCGATCACCTCGACGCCCAGTTCGGCGGCCTTCTTCGCCTTGGACCCCGCGCCGGGGCCCGCGACCAGAATGTCGGTCTTCGCCGAGACCGAGCCCGCGACCCTTGCCCCCAGCGCCTCGGCCCGCGCCTTGGCCTCGGCCCTTGTCATCCGCTCCAGCGTGCCGGTGAACACCACGGTCTTGCCCGCGACCGGCGTATCGGTGGCGGCGCGGGCGGCGGGTTCGACCGTCAGATGCGCGGCAAGCGCGTCGATCGCCGCACGTTCGGCCGGTTGGTGAAAGGCGGTGACCAGCGAAGCGGCCATGGTCGCGCCCACCCCGTCGATGCTGAGAAGGTCGGCCCATTCCGCCCCCTCGCCCACGGTGGCGCCGGTGATCGCGGCCTCGAACGCCTCCCACGTGCCGTAGTGGCGGGCGAGCAGCGCGGCCGAGGATTCGCCGACATGGCGGATGCCGAGCGCGAAGATCAGCCGGTGGAGCGGGATTTTCCGCTTGTCCTCGATGGCGCGGAACAGGTTTTCGGCGGATTTCTCGCCCCAGCCCTCGCGGTTCTTCAACTGTTGCAGCCCCTCACCGTAGCGGGCTTCGAGCGTGAAGATGTCGGCGGGCGTGGCGATCCAGCCGTCGCGCCAGAAGGCTTCGACCTGTTTCGCGCCCAGCCCCTCGATATCGAAGGCGGCGCGGGAGACGAAATGCTTGAGGCGTTCGACCGCCTGGGCCGCGCAGATCATGCCGCCGGTGCAGCGGCGCACCGCGTCGCCTTCCTCGCGGATCGCGTCGGAGCCGCAGATCGGGCATTTTTCAGGAAAAACATATGGTTGCGCGCCGCCCTTGCGGTGCGAGATATCCACATCGGCCACCTTGGGGATCACGTCGCCCGCGCGATAGACCTGCACCCGGTCGCCTTCGCGGATATCCTTGCCGCCGCGGATCTCGCCCCCGGTGGCGGAGCGGCCGGCGATGTAATCCTCGTTGTGCAGGGTTGCATTCGAGACCACGACGCCGCCCACCGTCACCGGCCGCAGCCGTGCGACGGGCGAGAGCGCGCCGGTGCGGCCGACCTGGATGTCGATGCCGAGGAGTTCGGTCCAGGCGGTTTCCGCCGGGAACTTGACCGCGATCGCCCAGCGCGGGGTGGTGGAGCGGAAGCCGAGCCGGGCTTGCAGCGCGAGGTCGTCCACCTTGCAGACCACGCCGTCGATATCGTAGCCGAGCGTGGCGCGCTGCGCCTCGATCTGCCGGTAATGCGCCATCACCGCCTCGGGGCCGTCGCACAGCCGGGTCAGCGGGTTGGTGGCGAAGCCCATATCGGCAAGCCGGGCGATGGCGGCGGACTGGGTGGCGGCGAGCGGTGCGGCGAGCGCACCCCAGCCGTAGGCGAAGAACCTGAGCGGCCGCGCCGCGGTGATCGTGGCGTCGAGCTGGCGCAGCGATCCGGCGGCGGCGTTGCGCGGGTTGGCGAAGGTCCTGCCGCCCGCTTCCGCCTGCGCGGCGTTCAATGCGGCGAAATCGGCGTGGGACATATAGACCTCGCCCCGCACCTCCAGCAGATCGGGCGCCCCCGCCAGCCGGTCGGGGATATCGGCGATGGTGCGGGCGTTCGCCGTGACGTTCTCGCCCACCTCGCCGTCGCCCCTTGTCGCCGCCTGCACCAGCGCCCCGCCCTCATACCGCAGCGAGAGCGACAGCCCGTCGATCTTCGGTTCCGCCGTATAGGCCAGCCGCGCGGCCCCCAGACCGAGGAACTTGCGGACCGATTCGTCGAACTCGGCCAGGTCGTCGGCCGAAAAGGCGTTCGACAGGCTGAGCATCCGCTGGGCATGGCGGACCTTGGCGAAGCCCTCGGCGGGGGCGGCCCCCACCCGGCCCGAGGGCGAATCGGCGCGTTTCAGCGCCGGGAAGCGGGCCTCGATCGCGGCGTTGCGGCGTTTGAGCGCGTCGTAATCCGCATCCGATATCTCGGGCGCGTCCTCGGCGTGATAGGCGCGGTCGGCGGCGGATATCGCGGCGGCGAGGCGGGCGAGTTCCGTGCGCGCCCCGGCCTCGGTCAGTTCCCCGACTGCGGTCTTCCGGCTCATCCCCGCCCTCCCCGATGCTTACCGCATGGTTTATGGGGTGGCGGCAGCGGCGTCCAGCCTCACGCGCGAAGCGCGAGGCGGGGCTCATCCTCGACCGCCGGGGCCGGATCGCGCAGCACATAGCCCCGGCCCCAGACGGTTTCGATATGGCTGTCGCCGCCGGTCGCCACCGACAGTTTCTTGCGCAGCTTGCAGATGAACACGTCGATGATCTTCAACTCGGGCTCATCCATGCCGCCGTAGAGGTGGTTGAGGAACATCTCCTTGGTCAGCGTCGTGCCCTTCCTGAGCGAGAGCAGCTCCAGCATCTGGTATTCCTTGCCGGTCAGATGCACCGTCGCCCCCTCCACCTCGACCGTTTTCGCGTCGAGGTTCACGCTGATCCGCCCGGTGCGAATCACCGATTGCGCATGGCCCTTGGAGCGGCGCACGATCGCATGGATACGCGCCACCAGTTCTTCACGGTGGAAGGGTTTGGTCAGGTAGTCGTCGGCGCCGAAGCCGAAGCCGCGGATCTTGTTTTCCGTATCGTCGGCGCCCGACAGGATCAGGATCGGCGTTTCGATCCGCGCAAGGCGGAGCTGACGCAAGACCTCGTGGCCGTTCATGTCCGGCAGGTCGAGATCCAGCAGGATCAGGTCGTAATCGTAGAGTTTCGCAAGGTCGATCCCCTCCTCCCCCAGGTCCGTGCAATAGACATTGAGGTTGGCATGGGTCAGCATCAACTCGATGCTGCGCGAGGTGGTGGGATCGTCCTCGACCAGTAATATACGCATATCGTCAATCTCCGCTCCGGCTGTCCCTTCATTCCGGAGACTGCCCCGCCAATGGTTAACCTCAGGTTACTCTGCCAGAGCGGGAATGAAATACAATCTAAAGTTGTCTGTATTTCCGCAACATGGTGACCTTGAGCGCGGCATCGCCATGGCGTTCCACCGCGCCGCGCCAGCCGGCGAACTCCTCCTCCGACAGGGCGTAGCGGTCCATCGCCTCCGCCTCGGTCAGCAGGCCGTGAATCACCGCCCGCACCACCACCGCCTTGCGGCTGGCGACCCAGCGCCTTGTGTCGGCGGGCGGCAGGTCGGCCCGCGACAGGGTGCTGCCGTCGGGAAGCGTCACCTGCCGCGGCCCGTCTATACGCTTGAGATACATGATCGTCCCCTTCTTCCACTGCCCACGGTGGCCATCCTGACCCGACACGCTTAACGGCGGGTGAAGGCAGGGGTTGAGAGTGCCTTGCATTTTCCTATATTTTCACCGTTCCCCGGAAAGGACAGCCGATGGCCCTCGACCAACCCCTGAATTCGCTCGGCTTTGCCAAGCCCCCCTCGCAGACGCGGGTCGTCGTCGCCATGTCGGGCGGCGTGGACAGTTCGGTGGTGGCCGCCGAACTTGCCCGCGAAGGCTATGACGTGGTGGGGGTGACGCTGCAACTTTACGACCATGGGGCCGCGCTGGCGAAAAAGGGCGCCTGCTGCGCGGGCCGCGACATCCACGACGCGCGCCGGGTGGCCGAGTCGCTGGGGTTCCCGCATTACGTGCTGGATTACGAGAACGCCTTCCGCGAGGCGGTGATCGACGAATTCGCCGACGCCTATCTGGCCGGGGCGACGCCGGTCCCCTGCATCCGCTGCAACGAGCGGGTGAAGTTCCGCGACCTGCTGGAGACCGCGAAAGACCTCGACGCCGATTGCATGGCGACCGGGCATTACATCCAGCGCAAGATGGGGCCGCGCGGGCCGGAACTGCACATGGCCGCCGACCCCGCCCGCGACCAGAGCTATTTCCTGTTCTCGACCACGCCGGAACAGCTTGCCTATCTGCGCTTTCCGCTGGGGCACCTGGTGTCGAAGGCCGAGACCCGGGCACTGGCGGCGCGCTACGGGCTTGCGGTCGCGGACAAGCCCGACAGCCAGGATATCTGCTTCGTGCCGAACGGCGATTACGCCGCGGTGATCGAGAAGCTGCGCCCCGGCGCGGCCGATCCGGGCGAGATCGTCGATATGGGCGGCAATGTGCTGGGCACGCATCGCGGCGTGATCCATTACACGATCGGCCAGCGGCGCGGCCTCGGGATCGGCGGGCTGGACGAGCCGCTTTACGTGGTGCGGCTCGACCCCGAAGCGCGGCAGGTGGTGGTGGGGCCGAAGGCGGCGCTGGCGACCCGGCGGGTGCCGGTGGCCGAGGTCAACTGGCTGGGCGACGCGCCCTTGACGTCGCGGGCGGAATGGCCGGTCGCGGTCCGGGTGCGCTCGACCCGGCCGCCGCGCGAGGCGGTGATCCGGCCCGTATCGGCGACCGAGGCCGAGGTCGAACTGATCGCCCCCGAGGAAGGCATCAGCCCGGGACAGGCCTGCGTGTTCTACGCGCCCGAAGGGGGCCGGGTGCTGGGCGGCGGCTGGATCCGGCGGGCGCGGGGGTAAGGCGCCCGCCGGACCTTGCGGTTCTGTCGGCCGGTGCTGGCCGGCAAGGGGCGGGCGCGTCAGGAGTTACGGCTTTCGCCCGGGGCGCCCGGCCCGGACCGGCCGCTTCAGCGGCCCCGGCAGCGGCCGACGGCCATCCCGGCGCCCCGCCCTGTTGGCCGGACCCTTCGCAGAAATGCACTGCCGCCGTGCGCAGACAGCCAAC
>JBAYSY010000035.1:0-30239 GCA_041675885.1 Gemmobacter sp.
GCTGGAGCTTTGCGGCGGCGAGGCGTCGGAACTGGCGGTGGACGGCGCGGTGCCCGACACCCGCCGCAGCTATCGCTTCGATGGCGGGGCGATGCGGCGGATCGTCGGCATGGATATCCCCGAGGCCGGGCAGCGCGCGACACTGGAGGCGCTGGGCTTTACCTTCGAGGGCGACATGGCGGTGCCGCCCACATGGCGGCCCGACGTGCTGGGCGAGGCCGATCTGGTCGAGGAGGTGGCGCGGATCGCCTCGCTCACCGGGCTGGAGGGCCAGCCGCTGGCGCGCGAGACCGCCGGGGTGCCCGCGCCGGTGCTCACCCCCTTGCAGCAGCGCGAACGGATGGCGCGTCGGACGCTGGCGGCGCTGGGTTACAACGAATGCGTCAGCTACAGCTTTATCGGTTCGGCCACGGCGGAACTGTTCGGCGGCGGCGGCGATGCGGTGCGGGTGGAGAACCCGATCTCGTCCGAGATGACACATATGCGCCCCGACCTGCTGCCCGGGCTGTTGCAGGCCGCTGCCCGCAATCAGGCCCGCGGCTCCATGGACATGGCGCTGTTCGAGGTCGGCCCCGCCTTCTCGGGCGGCGAGCCGGGCGACGAGGCGTTGCAGGCCGCCGGGCTGCTGGTGGGTGCGGTGGCGCCGCGCGACCCGCACGGCTCGCGCCGCATGGCCGACCTTTACGACGCCAAGGCGGATGCCGAGGCGGTGCTGGCAGCGCTCGGGGCGCCCGCAAGGGTGCAGATCGGCCGCGACGTGCCGGGCTGGTGGCACCCCGGCCGCTCGGGCGCGGTGGCGCTGGGGCCGAACCGGCTTGCGGTGTTCGGCGAGTTGCACCCAAGGGTGCTGCGCGCGCTGGACGTGAAGGGCCCGGCGGTCGCCTTCACCGTGTGGATCGGCAATGTGCCGCAGCCGAAGGCGAGGTCGGCAAGCCGCCCGGCGCTGGCGATCTCGGGCCTTCAGGCGGTCGAACGCGACTTCGCCTTCGTCGTGGATGCGGGCGTCGAGGCGCTGACGCTGGTCAATGCCGCGCAGGGGGCCGACAAGGCGCTGATCGAAAGCGTGCGGGTATTCGACCAGTTCGCGGGCGAGCGGGCCGAGGCGCAGATGGGGCCGGGGAAAAAGTCGCTGGCGATCACCGTGCGGCTGCAACCCGTCGATCGGACCCTGACCGAAAAGGACATCGAGGCGGTCAGCGCCCGGATCGTCGAGAAGGTGGCGAAGGCCACCGGCGGCGTGCTGCGGGGCTGATCCCCCGGCCTGAAGCGCTTCGAAGGCGGTGTCTGCGGGCCGTGCTGGTCGGTTTTGCCGAACGGCGCAAATATACTGCGCAACAGAGGGCAGCGGCCGACCGCGGGGGGCCGCTGCAACAGTGGTGGTCTGGCAGTTTATGGTGCCGAATACCCCGACGTATGCGCATGCCGCAACGTTGCAGGAGCGGCCGCCCATAGGGGCGGTCGGCCGCTGCCCGGCGGCGCTGGCGCGCCTTGATTCCGGGCAAAGGTGGCGCTCCGGACGGCCATGCCAACACACAAGGCAGACACCGCCATTTCAAACCGAAAGAACCTGTCAGCTTTTTCTGAAATTGCCTTGTCCGCCCTGCCCGGCCCCTGCCCCGGTATGGGACGGGGTCGGCGGCAGGGGTCAGACCAGACGGCTCACCTCGACCGCCGCGCGGATGAAGTCGGCGAACAGCGGGTGCGGCGCGAAGGGTTTCGACTTCAGTTCCGGGTGGAACTGCACGCCGATGAACCAGGGGTGGTCGCGGTGTTCGACGATCTCGGGCAGGCTGCCATCGGGTGACAGCCCCGAGAACATCAGCCCGCAGCCTTCCAGCCGGTCGCGATACGTGATGTCCACCTCGTAGCGGTGGCGGTGGCGTTCCTCGATCTCGGTCGCGCCATAGACCTGCGCCACTTTCGAGCCCTCGGCCAGATGCGCGGTATAGGCCCCCAGCCGCATGGTGCCGCCCTTGTCGTCGCCGGGCCTGCGCTCGACCACGTGGTTGCCCTGCACCCATTCCTTGAGGTGATAGACCACCGGGGTGAAGCGGCGCTTGCCGGTGTCCCGCACGGTTTCCTGGTCGAATTCCTCGCTGCCCGCGTCGGTCAGCCCGGCAAGGTTGCGCGCCGCCTCGATCACCGCCATCTGCATGCCCAGACAGATGCCCAGATAGGGGATGTTCTTTTCCCGCGCGAATTGCGCCGCCTTGATCTTGCCCTCGGTGCCGCGCTCGCCGAAGCCGCCGGGGACGAGGATCGCGTGGAACCCTTCCAGCCGGGCGCCCGCGTCCTCGCGCTCGAAGATCTCGGAGTCCAGCCACTCGGCCTTGACCCGCACCCGGTTGGCCATGCCGCCATGGGTCAGCGCCTCGGCGATGGATTTGTAGGCATCTTCAAGCTGGGTGTATTTGCCGACGATCGCCACCCGCACCTGGCCTTCGGCGTGGTCCAGCCGGTCCATCACGTCTTCCCAGCGTTCAAGGTTGGGCCGGGGTGCGGGCGAAATTCCGAAGGCGTCCAGAACCGCCTGATCGAGGCCCGCGCGGTGATAGGCCAGCGGCGCCTCGTAGATCGACTTCAGGTCATAGGCGGGGATCACCGCCTCGGTGCGGACGTTGCAGAAGAGCGCGATCTTGGCACGTTCCTTTTCCGGAATCGGCTGTTCCGAACGGCAGACCAGCACATCGGGGGCGATCCCGATCGAGCGCAGTTCCTTGACCGAGTGCTGGGTGGGCTTGGTCTTCAGCTCGCCCGAGGCCGCGAGATAGGGCAGCAAGGTCAGGTGCATGAAGATGCACTGGCCGCGCGGGCGTTCCTGCGCGAACTGGCGGATCGCCTCGAAGAACGGCAGCCCCTCGATGTCGCCCACCGTGCCGCCGATCTCGCACAGCATGAAATCTGCGCCCTCTTCGCCGTTTCGCAGGAAATCCTTGATCTCGTTGGTGACATGGGGAATCACCTGAATGGTCTTGCCGAGGTAATCGCCCCGGCGCTCCTTCTCCAGCACGTTCGAATAAATGCGCCCGGAGGAGACGGAATCGGTCCGCCGCGCCGACACCCCGGTGAAACGTTCGTAATGGCCAAGGTCGAGATCGGTTTCCGCCCCGTCGTCGGTGACGAAGACCTCGCCATGCTCGAACGGGCTCATCGTGCCGGGATCGACGTTCAGATAGGGGTCCAGCTTGCGCAGCCGCACCGAATAGCCGCGCGCCTGCAACAGCGCCCCCAGCGCGGCCGAGGCAAGCCCCTTGCCGAGCGACGACACCACGCCGCCGGTGATGAAGATGTAACGCGCCATGCCCTGACTGCCCCCGTGATCTGTTCTGTCTCTTGTGCCGATTCCGGGCCTTCGGGAATCATGCCATCACGGGAGTAAAGCTATAGCCGCTCCCGGCCGTTCATGCAACGGACCGCAACATGATGCCGTGGCCTTCCGGCCGGAACCCAATGGATTGTGGTGATGCGGAGGCTCCCCGCCCGTGGCGGGGCAGCCCGTTCCGGGCGGGCCGTCAGTCGGCCCGCGGCGGGGTCAGCGCCTCGCCACCCACCGGGGGCGGCAGCAGGTCGGTGCCCGACGGCACTTGCGGCGCCTCGCGCGTGACCGGGGCCTCGCCGCCGAACTGGTCGATCACCGAGCCGGTCGAGATGCCCCGCGCGGCAAGGATCGTCAGCGCCAGCGAGGTGCAGATGAAGGCGATGGCAAGCAGCCAGGTGACCTTGCCCAGCGCGGTGACGCCCGAGCGCCCCGACATCGCGCCGCCACCGCCGCCGATCCCCAGACCGCCGCCTTCCGAACGTTGCAGCAGCACCACGCCGACAAGCGCGAGCGACAGAAGAAGATGGATCGTGAGGACGACGTTTTCCATATACCGATGGCCTTCGCTAGTTCGCGCCTGTCTAGGCCCAAGTGCGCCGCGCCGCAACCCCGAAGGCGCGGGCGGATGGCGGGTTGGCCGAAACCCCCGGCAGATGCCACAGGGGCACAACAGAGGGCAAGGGGGCCTTCGGGGCCTCCGCCCTTCATGCCCTGTCGCCACAGAGGGCAAGTCCCGGCCCCGGCCCCGTAGGGTGCGCTTCAGCGCACCCCCCGGCCGGTTCCGCACCTCCGCAGGGGTCAGAGCGCGCGCCAGCCGATATCGCGGCGGCAGAAGCCTTCGGGCCAGTCGATCCGGTCGATCATCCCATAGGCGCGGCGTTGTGCCTCGGCCAGCGTCGCGCCTCGGGCGGTGACGTTCAGCACCCGCCCGCCGGTGGCGATCACCTGCCCGGCTTCCCGGGCGGTGCCCGCGTGGAACACCATATGCGCGCTGTCCTCGCGCAGGTTGCCAAGCCCCCGGATCACCGAGCCCTTCGCGTAGCTGCCCGGATAGCCCTTCGCCGCCATCACCACCGTGAGCGCATGGTCGTCGGCCCAGTTCACCGCCGCCCCGGCCAGCCGTCCCTCGGCACAGGCCAGCATCAGGTCGAGCGCCTGCGCCCCGAGCCGCATCATCAGCACCTGGCATTCCGGGTCGCCGAAGCGGGCGTTGTATTCCACCAGCCGCACCCGGCCACCGTCGATCATCAGCCCGGCATAGAGCACCCCCTGATAGGGCGTGCCGCGCCGGGCCATCTCGGCCACGGTGGGGCGGACGATCTGCTCCAGCGCCTGCGCGGCCAGTGCCTCGGTCAGCACCGGGGCCGGGGAATAGGCGCCCATGCCGCCGGTGTTCGGCCCCTCGTCGCCGTCGAAGGCGCGCTTGTGGTCCTGCGCGGTGCCGACAGGCAGCACGTTTTCGCCGTCGGTCAGCACGAAGAAACTGGCTTCCTCACCCTGCATGAACTCCTCGATCACCACCTCGGCGCCCGCCTCGCCGAACTGGCCGCCGAACATGTCGTCGATGGCGGCAAGCGCGGTGGCCTCGTCCATCGCCACCACCACGCCCTTGCCGGCGGCGAGCCCGTCGGCCTTGACCACGATCGGCACGCCCTGCGCCCGGACATATGCCTTCGCCGCCCCGGCATCGACAAACCGCGCCCAGGCCGCCTGCGGCGCGCCGCAGGCGTCGCAGACCTCCTTGGTGAACGCCTTCGACGCCTCAAGCCGCGCCGCCGCCGCCGAAGGCCCGAAGGTCAGGATCCCGGCCGCGCGCACTGCATCCGCGACCCCCGCCGCCAAGGGCGTCTCGGGGCCGACGATCACGAAATCCACCGCCTCGGCCTCGCAGAACGCGACCACCGCCGCGCCGTCGAGGATGTCGATATCGGCGAGCCGCGCGATCCCCGCCATGCCCGCATTGCCGGGGGCGACGATCAGCCGGTCGCATTTCGGGTTCTGCCGGATCGCCCAGGCCAGCGCATGTTCGCGCCCGCCGCCGCCCAGCACCAGGATGTTCATCGCCCTGCCCTCTCTTGGCCTCGCCCGCCCCGCGTTTCAGAGCCCGCCGCGCTCATCCGCATTCGCGCGGCATGCTCTGAACTGTTGCTGACGCATGTTCGGGAAGCAGAAAACCGGTTCCCACTTTTCTGCAACATGCTCTAAGGTGCCCGCCACCGGATCACAAGCGAGAGCCCGCATGTCCGACCTGTTCGAAGACCCCGGCCCCGAAGGCCCGCGCGGCAACGCGCCCGAGTTCACCGTGGCCGAGATCTCGGGCGCGGTGAAACGGGTGATCGAGGGCGAATTCGGCCGGGTGAGGGTGCGGGGCGAGGTCGGGCGGGTGTCGCGGCCGTCCTCGGGGCATCTTTACTTCGACCTCAAGGACGACCGCGCGGTGCTGGCGGCGGTGAGTTGGAAGGGGGCGGTGGCGAAGATGCAAGTCCGCCCCGAAGAGGGGATGGAGGTGATCGCCACCGGCCGCCTCACCACCTTTCCCGGGCAGTCCCGGTATCAGCTGATCGTCGATGACGTGGCGCCCGCCGGGCTCGGCGCGCTGATGGCGATGCTGGAAAAGCGTCGCGCCGCGCTGGCGGCGGAAGGGCTGTTCGACGCGGCGCGCAAGAAGCCCTTGCCGTTCCTGCCCGAAGTGATCGGCGTCGTGACCTCGCCCTCGGGCGCGGTGATCCGCGACATCCTGCACCGGCTGCGCGACCGCTTCCCGCGCCGGGTGCTGATCTGGCCGGTGGCGGTGCAGGGCGAGAAATGCGCGCCCGAGGTGGCGGCGGCGATCCGTGGTTTCAACGCGCTGGCGCCGGGCGGGCCGGTGCCGCGCCCGGACGTGATCATCGTCGCCCGTGGCGGCGGCAGTATCGAGGATCTCTGGGGCTTCAACGAGGAAGTGGTGGTGCGGGCGGCGGCGGAGTCCGCGATCCCGCTCATTTCCGCCGTGGGGCACGAGACCGACACCACGCTGATAGACCACGCCGCCGACCGGCGTGCGCCCACACCCACGGCGGCGGCCGAAATGGCGGTGCCGGTGCGGCTTGATCTGGTGGCGCGGGTCGATCAGGCCGGGGCGCGGCTCAGCCGGGCGCTGGCGCAGACGCTGGCGCTGCGGCGGCAGCGCAGCACCGATCTGGCGCGGGCCCTGCCCCGGCCGGAAACGCTGGTCGAGCAGGTACGCCAGCGACTCGACCTCTGGGGCGAGCGCCTGCCGGGCGCGCTGCGGCAGGCCGCCGGGGGCAAACGGGCGCGGTTCGGGCAGGCGGCCGCGCTGATGCGGCCCACGGTGCTGATGCGGCTGGTGGCGGCGCTGCGGCAGCGGCTCGACGATCGCGGCTTGCGGCTGGGGGCCGGGCTTGCGCGCCATACGGCCCGCACCCGCGAGCGGCTGGACGATCGGGGCGCGCGGCTCGCCCCGGCGCTGGCGCGGCTGGCCGCACATGCCGGGCGCGATCAGGCGGCGGCGCGGGCGCGGCTGGCGGGGCTCGCGGCCCGGCTGGACACCGCCCCCCCCCGGCGGCTTGCCGTATTGCGCGACCGGCTGGAGGCCCGCGACCGGCTGCGCCAGACGCTGGGCCATGCCGAGACCCTGCGGCGCGGCTACGCGGTGGTGCGCGGCGACGGCGCGGTGGTGACCTCACGCGCGGGGGCGGCGGCGGCGGCGGCGCTGGAGTTGGAGTTCCACGACGGCCGGTTGCCGGTAGGCGCGGGCCCCCGCCCCCGCCCGCGCAAGCCGGTTGGTGACGAGGGTGAACAGGGCAACCTGTTCTGACCCCCCTGAACGGATCGTCGCAACCGCGGCGGAATCGCTTGCATGATCGGCCCGCGGGCGCGACACTTCCCGCAGGAGGCCCGGCAAGGCAACCGCCGGGACACAAGGAGGCCGCGATGATCGAGATCAGCCCCCAGAAGGTCGTGCATGTGATCTTCCAGACCCGCGAGGGCGGCGCCGGTCGCGCGTTGGAGGCGTTCATCGCCACGCTCAACGACGACGAGAAGGCGCATCTGGTCGCGCTGGCCTGGATCGGCCGCGGCGCCTTCGAGCCCGAGGATTATGCCGAGGCGGTGGACACCGCCCTGTCCGAGGCCAGCACGCCCACCGAACAGTATCTCATGGGGATGCCGCATCTGGCCGAGAACCTGGAGGCCGGCCTTGAGGCGATGGGAATCGACGTGACCCGCGCCGAGGAGGATTTCCTCTGACCTTGAAGCAGTTTCAGAAAAGGTTGACAGGTTTTCCGGATCGGAATGGCGGTGTCCACCTTCAGAATTGCGGAAAAACAATGGCTTGAAGCCCGCGCTTTGTTCAATCAAAACACGAAAGCCTCCAGGCTCGGTGGCGGGTTCCGATGGTGGGTGATGACGGACTCGAACCGCCGACATCCTCGGTGTAAGCGAGGCGCTCTACCAGCTGAGCTAATCACCCCCGGCCGCCGTTCTAAGCCGTTCGGGCCCCGGGGGGCAAGTGTCCTGTCGTCGGACGGGTGGCGGCTCGGGTTTCACCGCGAATCCCCCGGCAGGTGCCACAGGGCGCAACGGAGGACAGCGGCCCCCCGCTGCCCGGCGACGCGTGACGCGCCCTGAGTCCGGGCAAGGGGGCAAGGGTGTGCCGACACTGCCCCGCCCCGTCCGTCCCGCGCGGAATTGCCCCTCGCACCCCGGGCGTGCTTTGCCTATAAGCGGGGGGCCATGATACCGGAGACCGCCATGCCCGCAGAGCTTTCGCCCATCGACAAGGCCAAGTTCGTCGCCGCCAGACGCGCGGTGGAGATGGTCGAGGACGGGATGAAACTGGGCATGGGCACCGGCTCGACCGCCGCCTGGATGGTGCGCTGCATCGCCGAACGGATGCGCGAGGAAGGGCTGCGGGTGACCGGCGTCCCCACCTCGTCGCGCACCGCGGAGCTGGCGCGGCAACTGGGCATCCCCGTCACCAGCCTGGACGAGGCGCGCTGGCTCGACCTGACCATCGACGGGGCCGACGAATTCGACGCCGACCTTGCGCTGATCAAGGGCGGTGGCGGGGCGCTGCTCCAGGAAAAGATCGTCGCCACCGCCTCGGACCGGATGATCGTGATCGCCGATGCGGCGAAGGAGGTGGCGCAGCTCGGCGCCTTCCCGCTGCCGGTCGAGGTGATCCCCTTCGGCTGGCAGACCACCAAGGCGCTGGTCGAGGAGACGCTGGTGGGTCTTGACGTCATGGGCCGCGACGTGACGCTGCGCATGAACGGCGACCGCGCCTTCGTCACCGACGAGGGCAACCACATCCTCGACCTGCACCTGGGCCGGATCGGCAATGCGCGCCAGCTTTCGCTGGTGATCAACCAGATCCCCGGCGTGGTCGAGAACGGGCTGTTCATTGACATCTGCGACGTCGTGGTGATCGGCCATGGCGACGGCAAGGTCGAGGTGCGCGACATCAACGAGGGCACGGCCGAGACCGGGCAGGTGGAGTTCGCGCCGACCGACAATATCTTCGCCGATCTCGGGGACTGAACGGATGGCCTTCGACCTTGACCTTTTCGTGATCGGCGGCGGCTCGGGCGGGGTGCGGGCGGCGCGGATCGCGGCGACAGAGGGCGCGCGGGTCGCGCTGGCCGAGGAATACCGCATGGGCGGCACCTGCGTCATCCGTGGCTGCGTGCCGAAAAAACTGATGGTCTTCGCCTCGACTTACGGCCGCGCGGTTCAGGATGCCCGGGCCTATGGCTGGGGCGCCGAACGCGGGGATTTCGACTGGCCCCGGTTCCGCACGGCGCTGGAGGCGGAGCTGGCGCGGCTGGAAGCCGCCTACCGGGGCACGCTGGCCAATGCGGGCGTGACGGTGCACGACAGCCGCGCGGTGATCGAGGACGCGCATACCGTGCGGCTGGCCGACGGCACGCGGATCGGCGCGAAACATATCCTTGTGGCAACCGGGGGGCGGCCCTTCGTGCCCGACCTGCCGGGGGCGGAACTGGCGCTCACCTCGAACGACATCTTCGGGCTGGACGCGCTGCCCGAGACCGCGCTTGTGGTGGGAGGGGGGTTCATCGCCTCGGAATTCGCCTGCATCCTCAACGGGCTGGGGGTTCGGGTCACGCAATACTATCGCGGCCCACAGATCCTGCGCGGCTTCGACGACGAGGCCCGCGGCCATGTCGCCGATGCCATGCGCGCGGGCGGGGTGGAGATCTGCCTGAATACCGACGTGACCGCGATGGAACGCGCCGGGGCAGGCGTGCGGGCGCATGACAACCACGGGCAGGCCCGCGACTTCGGGCTGGCGCTGTTCGCCACCGGGCGGATGCCGAATACCGAAGGGCTGGGGCTGGAGGCCCTGGGCCTGCACCTTGGAGAGCGCGGCGAAGTGGTGGTCGATGGCTACAGCCAGACCTCGGTGCCCTCGGTCTATGCGGTGGGCGACGTGACCGACCGGATCAACCTGACCCCGGTGGCGATCCGCGAGGGGCAGGCATTCGCCGAGACCGTGTTCGGCGGCCGCCCGGTGCAGGCCGACCATGAAACCGTCGCCTCGGCGGTCTTCACCCAGCCGGAACTGGGCACCGTGGGCCTGACCGAGGAAAGCGCCGCCGCGGCGGGGCCCGTCGAGGTATATTCGACCAGCTTCCGGCCGATGCAGTCGCTGTTCGCGGGGCGCGACGACCGGGTGCTGATGAAGCTGGTGGTCTGCCGCGACACGCGCAGGGTGCTGGGCTGTCACATCGTCGGCCCCGACGCGGGCGAGATGATCCAGCTTGCCGCGATCGCGGTGAAGATGGGGGCGACCAAGGAAGATTTCGACCGGACGGTGGCGGTTCATCCGACCATCGCCGAGGAACTGGTCACGATGAAGTCACCGACCCGCGTGACGGGATGAAAACGGTTGATTTTCGCGAAAAAGTGACCAGTTAGCAGGTCAACAGCAAGGGGAAACTCGATGGCAGGAAGCGGAGGACCCTGGGGCGGAGGCTCTGGTGGCGGAGATAGGGGCAATCGCGGCAGCGGCGGCAACGGCGACGGCCGCAAGCCCGGCGAAGGAACCCAGATCCCCGAGATCGACGAACTGATGAAAAAGGGGCAAGAGCAACTGCGTGTGCTGATGGGCGGGCGCGGCGGCGATGAGGGCGGTCGCGGCGGCGGTGGCGGCGGTGGCCGTGGCTCCGGCGGGCTCGGGCCGATCTTCACCAGGCAGGGGCTTTTGCTGGGCGCGGTGGCGGCGGTCGTGCTTTGGGGCATCGCTTCGGTCTATTCGGTCAGACCCGAGGAACGTTCGGTCGAACTATTCCTGGGCGAGTTCTCGACAATCGGCCAGCCGGGCCTCAACATCGCGCCCTGGCCGCTGGTCCGGGCCGAAATCGTGCAGGTGACGGGCGAGCGCACGACCGACATCGGCACCGGCCGTTCCGGGCCGATGGACAGCGGGCTGATGCTGACGCGCGACCAGAACATCGTCGATATCGAATTCCAGGTGGTGTGGAACGTCTCCGACCCGGCGCAGTTCCTGTTCAACCTGGCCGATCCCACCGACACGATCCGGGCGGTGTCGGAATCCGCGATGCGCGACATCATCGCGCGGTCGAAACTGTCGCCGATCCTCAACCGCGACCGGGGCGCCATCGCCGCCGACCTGCGACAGGCGGTTCAGGACACGCTCGACAGCTACGAATCGGGCATCAACGTGGTGCGGGTCAACTTCGACCGCGCCGACCCCCCGCGCGAGGTGATCGACAGCTTCCGCGAGGTGCAGGCCGCCCAACAGGAACGCGACCGGCTGGAGAAAGAGGCCGACGCCTACGCCAACCGCGTTCTGGCCGCCGCCCGCGGGGAAACCGCGCGGCTTCTGGAACAGGCCGAAGCCTACCGGGCCGAGGTGGTGAACAACGCGCAGGGTGAGGCAAGCCGTTTCGTCTCGGTCCACGAGGAATACGTGAAGGCGCCCGATGTCACCCGCAAGCGGATGTATCTGGAAACCATGGAAGTCGTCCTTGGCGGCATGAACAAGGTCATTCTCGACGGCGTGGCCGGCGGCGAGGTCGGCGGCGGTCAGGGCGTGGTGCCCTATCTGCCGCTCAATGAGCTGAGCCCGCGTCCCCAGGCCACCCAGGCAAGCGGAGGGATCAACTGATGACACGCGGAGCAATGATCCTTCCCATTCTCGTCGCACTGGTGGCGCTTGGGCTTTCGACGCTGTTCATCGTCGATGAACGCGAAAAGGTGCTGGTGCTGCAATTCGGCCAGGTCAAGCAGGTGCGCGAAGAGCCGGGTCTTGGCTTCAAGATCCCGCTGATCCAGGAGGTGGTGCGCTACGACGGCCGTATCCTCGGCCTGCCGACGCAGCCGCTTGAGGTGACGCCGCTCGACGACCGCCGACTGGTGGTCGATGCCTTCGCGCGCTGGCGCATCGTCGAACTGGTCGAGTTCCGCGAGGCCGTGGGCACCGAAGGCGTCCGGGCCGCGCAGGTCCGGCTGGAACGCATCCTGAACGCCGCGATCCGCGAAGTCCTGGGTTCGGTGCCGTCGAACGCGGTGCTGTCCGAGGACCGGACTTCGCTGATGAACCGGATCCGCGATCTGGCCCGGCGCGAGGCGCTGGCGCTGGGCGTCGATGTGATCGACGTGCGGCTGACCCGCACCGACCTGCCCGAACAGAACCTTGCCGCCACCTATGCAAGGATGCGGGCCGAGCGCGAGCGCGAGGCGGCGGACGAGATCGCCCGTGGTAACGAGGCCGCCCAGCGCGTGCGCGCCAGCGCCGACCGGACCGTGGTCGAACTGACCTCGGGCGCGCGGCGTCAGGCCGAGGTCATCCGTGGTGAGGCCGATGCGGAACGCAACGCGATCTACGCCGAAGCCTTCGGCCGCGACCCGGAGTTCTTCGCCTTCACCCGCTCGCTGACCTCTTACGAGCGGGCGCTTCAGGGCGGCAACTCGTCGATCGTGATGCAGCCCGACAGCGAGTTCTTCGACTATCTGCGTTCGGACAGCGGCACCTCGACCCCGGCGCGGGCCCCGGCGCAAGGCGCGGCTCCGGCCGCGCAATGACGGTCGTGATCCTGGCCCTCGGGCTGGTTCTGGTGGTGGAGGGGCTGGCGTTCGCGCTGGCCCCTTCGCGTCTCGAAGACATCGTGGCCATGATCGCCCGGATGCCGCGGGACACGCGGCGGATGATCGGGCTGGGGATGCTTGCCGCCGGGGTGGGGCTGGTCTGGATCGGCCGCGGCGCGCTGGGCTGAAGCCGCCCCGGCCCCCCGGAACGGGGGGAAAACGGTTCACATCGCTTTGAGGCGGCATCCAGACGATTGCAATGCGCCGGTCCGGCGTTAACTCTACCCCCGGAGAGACGCGCGGGGCCGCGACCCGGTTTGCGCCCCGCCTGATGAGAGGATTTCGCATGACAAGCAGCAGGGCTGTCACCCTTTCCCGCCCCGCACAGACCATGCCCTACCGGCAGATGGTCCTGACACTGGCGCTGGGGCTATTGCTGGTGCTCGCGCAGGTCATGGCGGCGGGCGCCCGGATGCCCGACACATTCGCCGATCTGGCCGAGCGCATCAGCCCGTCGGTCGTCAACATCACCACATCGACCACGGTCGCCGCACGCTCCGGCCCCTCGCCGCTGGTGCCCGAGGGCTCACCCTTCGAAGACTTCTTCCGCGACTTCATGGACCGGGGCGAGCGCGGCGACCCCGCCCCCCGGCGCGGTCAGGCGCTGGGTTCGGGCTTCGTGATCTCGGAAGACGGTTTCATCGTCACCAACAACCACGTGATCGAGGGGGCCGACGAGATCGAGGTGGAGTTCTTCTCGGGCGAACGGCTCAAGGCCGAGGTGGTGGGCACCGACCCGGACACCGATATCGCGCTTTTGAAGGTCGAAAGCGAAGACCCCCTGCCCTTCGTCGTCTTTGGCGACAGCGACGTGATGCGCGTGGGCGACTGGGTGGTGGCGATGGGCAACCCGCTGGGTCAGGGCTTTTCCGTCTCGGCCGGGATCGTCTCGGCCCGGGGCCGGACGCTGGCCGGTTCCTACGACAACTACCTGCAAACCGACGCGGCGATCAACCGCGGCAACTCCGGCGGGCCGCTGTTCAACATGACGGGCGAGGTGATCGGGGTGAATACCGCGATCCTGTCGCCCACCGGCGGCTCGATCGGGATCGGCTTCGCCATGGCCTCGAACGTGGTGACCAGGGTGGTCGATCAGCTGCGCGACTTCGGCGAGACCCGGCGCGGCTGGCTCGGGGTGCGGATCCAGGACGTGACCCCGGACGTGGCCGAGGCCATGAGCCTGCCGCGCGCCGCCGGGGCGCTGGTCACCGACGTTCCCGACGGTCCGGCCAAGGACGCGGGGCTTCTGTCGGGCGACGTGATCCTGTCCTTCGACGGCTCCGACGTCGCCGATACCCGCGATCTGGTCCGCCGGGTGGGCGATGCCGAGGTCGGCCGTTCGGTGCCGCTGGTGGTGCTGCGCGAGGGGGACGAACAGGTGATCGACGTGGTGCTGGGCCGGCGCGAGACCGCCGACTCCGACGCCCGTCGTCCCGCCGGGGCCGACCCGCAGGAACCCGCCACGCGCGAGCTTCTCGGCATGACGATCACCACGCTTTCGCCCGACCAGCGCGACCAGATGGGCCTGCCCTCCGGAACCGAGGGGCTGCTGGTGACCGAGGTGGACGAGGTGTCCGAAGCCTGGTCCAAGGGGATGCGCGCGGGCGACGTCATCACCGAGGCGGGCCAGCAGAAGGTGACGCAACCCTCGGACCTTTCCGACCGGATCGAAGAGGCCCGCGACGCCGGGCGGCGCTCGATCCTGCTCTTGATCCGCCGGGGCGGCGACCCGCTGTTCGTCGCGCTCTCGGTCGAGGAATAGCCACCCGGCCGGGCGGGCTCCCGCCCGGTCCGCCTCGCGGCCCCCGCACCCCGGGGGCCGCCTGTGTTCCGGCCCCCTTGCAACAGAGGCCAGCGGCCGACCGTCGTGCCAAAGACACGCCTCCGGCGTGACGGGTGGCCGCTGTCCGGCGGCGCAGGCCGCGCCGTGATTCCGGGCAAGGGGAAAGGGTGTTGCGGTTCCGCGCAGGTCCGCCGCCCCCTTCCTTTGCGGCAAGGCCGGGCGCATCGGGAATACCCGTGGTCCCCCCTTGCCCGCCGCGCCGCGCCGGGGTTACTGTGCCCCCATCCTTTGAAAACGGTGCTTCATGCTGATCGGCATCCTTCAGACCGGCCACGCGCCCGCGGAACTCGCGGGTGAGAGTGGCGACTATCCGGCGATGTTCTCGCGCCTGCTCGACGGGCACGGCTTCGTGTTCCGCGACTGGGCGGTGGTGGACATGGACTTTCCCGCCACCACCCGCGATGCCGACGGCTGGCTTATCACCGGCTCGCGCCACGGCACCTATGAGGACCACCCCTTCATCCCGCCCCTGGAGGATTTCATCCGCCGTGCCCATGACGACCGGGTGCCGCTGGTCGGCATCTGCTTCGGCCACCAGATCATCGCCCAGGCTCTGGGCGGGCGGGTCGAACGACATGCGGGCGGCTGGGCGGTCGGCCCCACGGAATACGATTTCGGCGGCGAGAAGCTGGTGCTGAACGCATGGCACCGCGATCAGGTGGTGGCCACCCCGCCCGGGGCCGAGGTGATCGGCACCAACCCCTTCTGCATCAACGCGGCCCTTGCCTATGGCGACCGGGCGCTGAGCGTGCAGGCCCATCCCGAGTTCAGCGACGATTTCATCGCCGGGCTGATGCGGACCCGGGGCAAGGGCGTGGTGCCCGACGATCTGATGGCGGGCGCGGCGGCACGGCTGGGCACGCGGCTTGACCACGGCAAGGTGGCCGAACGCATCGCCGGTTTCTTCCGCCAGTTGCGGCACCCGGCCGGGGATCAGGCCGCGACCACGGGCGAGGCAGACCATGACTGACCGCGACTGGACCGCGCAGCTTCCCGCCGCCGCGCAGGATTATATCGCCGGGCGCAGACTGGACGAGGTGGAATGCATCGTCCCCGACCTCGCCGGGGTGGCGCGGGGCAAGGCCATGCCCGCCTCCAAGTTCGGCCGTCAGGCCAAGTTCTACCTGCCCAACTCGATCTTCCTGCAAACCATCACCGGCGAATGGGCGGACAACCCCGAGGCCGCCTTCACCGAACCCGACATGATCCTGGTGCCGGACTTCACCACCGCCACCGCCGCCCCCTGGACCGCCGACATCACGCTTCAGGTGATCCACGATGCGGTCGATCAGCAGGGCGTGCCGGTGCCGGTCAGCCCGCGCAACGTGCTGCGCCGTATGGTGGAGCTTTACGCCGCCGAGGGCTGGCGCCCCATCATCGCCCCCGAGATGGAATTCTACCTCGTCGCCCGCAACACCGACCCGAACATGCCGGTCGAGCCGCCGATCGGCCGCACCGGCCGCCGTGCCGCCGCGAAACAGGCCTATTCCATGAGCGCGGTCGATGAATACGGCAAGGTGGTGGACGACATCTACGACTTCGCCGAGGCGCAGGGGTTCGAGATCGACGGCATCCTGCAAGAGGGCGGCGCCGGGCAGCTGGAAATCAACCTCCAGCACGGCGACCCGGTGGTGCTGGCCGACGAGATCTTCTATTTCAAGCGGCTGATCCGCGAGGCGGCGCTGCGGCACGACTGTTTCGCCACCTTCATGGCCAAGCCGATCGAGGGCGAGCCGGGCAGCGCCATGCACATCCACCATTCGGTGGTGGACATGGCGACCGGGCAGAACATCTTTTCCGCCCCGGACGGGTCCGAGACCCCGGCCTTCATGCATTTCATCGCCGGGCTTCAGAACCACCTGCCCGCCGCCATCGCGCTGCTTGCGCCCTATGTGAACAGCTACCGCCGCTACGTCCCCGACTTCGCCGCGCCGATCAACCTCGAATGGGGACGCGACAACCGCACGACAGGGCTGCGGGTGCCGATCTCGGACACCCGTTCCCGCCGGGTCGAGAACCGGCTGGCCGGGATGGATTGCAACCCCTATCTGGGCTTCGCCGCCAGCCTTGCCTGCGGCTATCTCGGCCTCAAGGAGGCGCGGATGCCCCGCGCCGAATTCCTGGGCGACGCCTATATGGGAGATGACGAACTGCCGCTGAACCTGGGCGATGCGCTGGACCTGCTGGCCGAGGATACCGCGCTGCGCGAGGCGTTGGGCACCTCGTTCTGTGGTGTTTACGAAGCGGTCAAGCGCAACGAATATACCGAGTTCCTTCAGGTCATCAGCCCGTGGGAGCGCGAACATCTGCTGCTGAACGTATGAACCTGTTGTTCGCGAACGACCGCGCGGGGGAATATCCGGCCTCGTATTACGCAGCGACCGCCATGCCGCTTGGTCCGTTTGCGCCGCTTGCGGGGGCGGTGCAGGCGGATGTCTGCGTCATCGGCGCGGGCTATACCGGGCTGTCGGCGGCGCTGCATCTGGCGCAGGCCGGGCTGTCGGTGGTGCTGCTGGAAGCACATCGGGTGGGCTTCGGCGCTTCGGGGCGGAACGGCGGGCAGGTGGGGTCGGGCCAGCGGCTGGATCAGGACGAGTTGGAACGGATCGCCGGGATCGACGATGCCCGCAGGCTCTGGGCACTGGCCGAGGAGGCGAAGGCGCTGGTAAAGACGCTGATCGCGGACCACGCCATGCCCTGCCCGCTCCGCCCCGGCGTGGCCCATGCCTGCCGGCACGATTCCGAGGTGCGCACGGCCCATGCCTATGCCGAGAAACTTTCCCGCGACTACGGCTACGACCTGATCGAGCCGCTCGACCGCGACGGCATAAGGGCGCTGATCGGCTCGGACGCTTACAAGGGCGGCGCGATCGACCGGGGCGCCAGGCATGTCCACCCGCTGAACTTCGCCAAGGGGCTGGCGCGGGCCGCCGCCGGGGCGGGCGCGGTGATCCACGAGCACAGCCACGTCACCCGGATCGACCACGGGCCACGCGCCACCGTCCATACCGAGAAGGGCAGCGTCAGCGCCGGGCATGTCGTCCTTGCCTGCAACGGCTACCTGGGCGGGCTGGAGCCGCAGGTGGCGGCCCGGGTGATGCCGATCAACAATTTCATCATCGCCACCGAACCCCTGGGCGGGCGGGCGACCGAAATCCTGTCCGAGCCGGTGGCGGTCGCGGATACGAGGTTCGTGGTCAATTACTGGCGGCTGTCGGAGGACGGGCGGCTGCTGTTCGGCGGCGGCGAAAGCTACGGCTATCGCTTTCCCGACATCGTCAGGACCGTGCGCAGGCCGATGTTGCAGGTCTATCCGCAGCTTGCCGATGCGCGGATCGACCATGCATGGGGCGGCACGCTGGCGATCACCATGAACCGGCTGCCCTGTTTCGCCCGGCCGCATCCCAACGTGCTTTCGGCCTCGGGCTATTCCGGGCACGGGGTGGCGATGGCCACCATGGCGGGCAAGGTGCTGGCCGAGGCCGTCGCGGGCCGGGCCGGGCGGTTCGACCTGATGGCAGGGCTGCCGGCAGCGCGGTTTCCGGGCGGCGGTGCGCTGCGCTGGCCGCTTCTGGTGCTGGCGATGACCTGGTATTCCCTGCGCGACCGGCTGGGCGTCTGAGAGACCGTCCGATAATTCTACTCCGACGGGCATCTGATCCCGGCAGCGCGGGGCCGCCGGGGACAGGTTCAGAGTTTCGACAGTTTCGCCTGCAACTCGGCCAGTTGCTTCTTGATCTGCGCCAGTTCGTCCTTGTCGCCGCCTTCCCCGGACTCCCCCTTCTCGTCCGGGGCGGTGGTGCCGGGCCAGTTGCCGCCCATCATGGTCTTGAGGAACGTCTCCTGCTGGCGTTTCATCGCCTCGAACCCGGGCATTCCGACCATGGGGTTCGGAAGGGTGCCAAGGTTCTCCATCATCTTCGACTGGCCGTCGCGCAGCATCTCGAAGGACATGGCAAGGAACTGCGGCACCACGCTGTTGACCTCGGTCGTGTAGCTGCGCACCAGGTCGGTAAGCACGTTGATCGGCAGCACCGATTCGCCCTTGGATTCATGTTCGGCGATGATCTGGAGCAGGTATTGCCGGGTCAGGTCGTCGCCCGACTTGAGGTCGATGATCTGCACCTCGCGCCCCTCGCGGATGAAACCCGCGATATCCTCAAGCGTGACGTAATCGCTGGTCTCGGTGTTGTAGAGGCGCCGACTGGCGTATCGCTTGACCAACAGCGGCTTGTCGGTATCGGCCATCGGCCTTCCTCCCGGATCATGTTGCACCTGCCGAAAAGCCTAGGCGAGCGCAGAAAAAAAAGAAAGCAATGTCTGTTGATCGTGCGGGCGGCTTTGCGACAGAGGGCGAAAGTTCCGCTCCGGACGCCCTGCCCCCTGCCGATCGACAGGCGCCGCCAAAAAGAAAGGGCGGGCATGAAGCCCGCCCCGTCCGCGTGGGGTTCCCATGGGAGGAGGGAGGAGCGGGAACCCCCGCGGCCGTTCCTTGCCGCTTATTTCGCGGCGGTCGCGGCTTTCTTCGCGGCCGTGGTCACGTCGGCAGTGGCTTTCTTCACCGCGGCGGTCGCGTCTTCCGAGATGTCCTTGCCGGCGGCAAGCATCAGTTCGACGGTTTCGATCTGCACTTTCTTCGCGACTTCGGCGAAGGCGGCCATGTTCTCGGCGGCCATTTCGGCAGCGGCCGAAGCGAAGTCGGTCGCGGCTTTCGAGTAGTCGGCCGGGTCGGTCTTGGCCTTGGAGGCATCGCCCAGGCGGGACAGGGTGTCCCGGGTCCACTTCGAGGTGATCTCGGTCGATTTCTCGGCGGCTTCGATGGCGACCTTGCTCATTTTCTCGGCAAGCGCGGCCTGGGTCTTGAAGGCTTCCTGCGCACCGGCGGTGTCAACCGGGAACGCGGCGAAGAAGTCCTGAACCGATTTGGTGAATTCGTTGGTCTTGGCCATGACATGTGTCTCCTGTGATCTGGTGCGGGCGCGTTTCTGCGTCTGCAACACAGATACACGCCGCAGCGCAGCATTTCAAGGGGGCAATGCCGCAGCGCAGCAAAAAAATGCCAAGGGCCGGAAAGCCGCCGGAAATTCAGACCTCGGGAACCGCCACCACATAGGTGCCGGGCGCCGGACACAGCACCGGGTTGGTCGAATCACCCGGAACCCGCGCCGCGACCTTCGCGCCCGAGCGTTTCGCCAGCCATTTGCCCCAGACCGGCCACCACGACGCCTTCTCGTAGGCCGCCGCCGCCTGCCACTCCTCGGGCGTCGTCAGCGGGGCATCGCTGGTGTAATGGCCGTATTTGCCCTTGGAGGGCGGGTTGACGATCCCGGCGATATGGCCCGATTCCGACAGGATGAAGGTCTTGTCCTTCGATCCGAACTGGCGGATGCCGTTGAACGACGCCTTCCACGCGGCGATATGGTCGGTCTCGCAGGCAACGGCGCAGACCGGCAGCCTGACATCGCCGATGCTCACCGGCTCGCCATCCACGGCAAAACCGTCCCGGGCAAAGCGGTCCTCCTGACACAGGCCGCGCAGATATTCCATCGCCATCTTCGCGGGCAGGTTGGTGCCGTCGCCGTTCCAGTAGAGCAGATCGAAGGCGGGCGGGGCCTCGCCCATCATGTAGCTGCGGATCGCGGGCTGATAGATCAGGTCGTTCGAACGCAGGAACGAGAAGGTCCGCGCCATGATCCGGCTGGGCAGATAGCCGCGCGCCTCGACCTCGCGTTCGATCCCGTCCACGAAATCGTCGGTCAGGAAGGGCGCGAACTCGCCCTGATCGGAAAAATCGGTCAGCGTAGTGAAGAAGGTGGCGGACTTGACCGAGCTGTCGCCGCGCTTCTGCATCATGGCCAGCGTGAGCGCCAGCGTGGTGCCCGCGATGCAATAGCCCACCGCGTTCACCTTGTCTTCGCCGGTGATGCGGCGCACCTCGTCGATGGCGGCGAGGTAGCCTTCCTGGATATAGTCGTCGATGCCGGTGTCGCGGTAGCTGGCGTCGGGGTTCACCCAGCTTACCACGAACAGGGTGAAGCCCTGATCGACGATCCACTTGATCAGGCTGTTCTGCGGCTTGAGGTCGAGGATATAGAACTTGTTGATCCATGGCGGAAAGATCAGCAGCGGGGTGCGGTGCACCTTTTCGGTGGTCGGCGCATACTGGATCAGTTCCAGCATCCGGTTGCGGAACACCACCGAACCCTCGGTCGCGCCGATGTTGCCGCCCACGCGGAAGGCGCCGGGGTCGGAAAGCGTCACCAGCAATTCGCCGTCATTGGCCTCGATATCGCGCACGAGGTTTTCCAGCCCCCTGACCAGCGATTCGCCCTCGGTCTCGACCGCGCGTTCCAGCGCATCGGGGTTGGTGCCGAAGAAATTGGTCGGCGCCATCATGTCCACGATCTGCCGCGAGAAATATTCGATCCGCTGACGGTCCTTCGGGTCAAGCCCGTCAAGCCCCGCCACCGCCTGGCCGATCGCCTCGGCATTGCGCAGGTATTGCTGTTTGAGCAGGCTGAAATAGGGGTGGCTGTCCCACAGCGGGTTTGCAAAGCGCCGGTCCTTCGGCCCGTTTCCGGCCGGGACGGACAGCTTGCCCTGCGCCAGCGCCTGTTGCACCTCGGCATAATGCTGCAACGTCTTGCCCCAGTAGGCGACCTGCTGTTCCACCAGCTTTGCGGGGTTCGTCATCATTTCGGACATATAGGCGGCGGCGGCCTTGGCGAAGACATCGGGGCCGGGTGCGGACAGCGCCGGGTCGGCCACCCCGCGCTGCGACAGGGCCGCGACCATCCGCTGGGTCAGTTCCTCGATCCGGGCCAGATTGGCCGCCAGACGGTCGGAGGACGCACCTTCTTCGCGATCACTTGTTGCCATGATGATTTTTCCCCCCTAGTTTGCTTTCGCAGCATAACGTCGCCTGACTTGGGGGGGAAGCGACGCAAGCGCCGGGGTCCCTCCCGGGTTATGGAGACGCGATGAAGTATATGGTGACCTACGACCTGATGGAAAGTGCGCGCAACACCAACGAGTGGCTGGGCGCATCGGCACGGGCGCTTGCCTCCTACCCGATATTCGGGCTGGTGCCGCATCCGATGTTCAAGGTGATGTCCGCCTGGGGCCGGGTGACCGAGCGCAGTTTCGCGCGCATGGTCATCAAGCCCGACTGGGGCGTGCGCACCGTGGTGGGCGACGACGGGCGCGATCATCTGGTCAGCATGGAAACCATCGTGTCCCGCCCCTTCGGCGATCTTGTCCAGTTCAGCGTCGCGAACCGCCCGCCCAAGCCGCGCCGGGTTCTGCTGGTCGCGCCGATGTCGGGGCATTATGCCACGCTTCTGCGTTCCACCGCCGCCAGCCTGCTGCCGGATTGCGAAGTCTTTGTGACCGACTGGCACAATGCCCGTGACATTCCGGTTTCGGCGGGCAAGTTCGACGTCGAGGACTATACGCTCTACCTCGTCGATTTCATGCGTGCGCTGGGGCCGGATACCCATGTGGTCGCGGTCTGCCAGCCGGTGCCGCTGGCGCTGGCCGCCACCGCCTATCTTGCGGATGAGGAACCCGCCGCCCAGCCGCGCAGCCTGACGCTGATCGGCGGGCCGGTCGATCCGGACGCCACGCCCACCGAGGTGACCGACTTCGGCCGCCGGGTGACGATGGGCCAGCTGGAACACCTGGCGATTCAGCGGGTCGGGTTCAAATATGCGGGCGCCGGGCGGATGGTCTATCCGGGTCTTCTGCAACTGGCCTCTTTCATGTCCATGAACGCCGAGCGTCACAGCAAGGCATTCGCCGACAAGATCACCGCCGCCGCCAAGGGCGAGGACCGCGAGCGCGACTCGCACAACCGGTTCTATGACGAATATCTCTCGGTGATGGACATGACGGCCGAGTTCTACCTTTCGACGGTCGAACGTATCTTCAAGGAGCGCGAGATCGCGCGCAACGATTTCGTCGTGGCGGGCAAGCAGGTCGATATGGGCGCCATCACCCGGGTCGCGGTCATGACGGTCGAGGGCGCGAACGACGACATATCCGCCCCCGGCCAGTGCAGCGCGGCGCTGGGGCTTTGCACCGGGGTGCCCGACAGCATGAAGGCCACCCATATCGAGCCCGGCGCCGGGCATTACGGCATCTTCGCCGGGCGAAGCTGGCGCAACAACATCCGCCCGCTGGTGCTCGACTTCATCGACGCCAATTCCGGCAGCACCCGCCGGGGCGGCAAACGGGGCAGGCTGAAGGCGGTCTGAAAACGGTCTCAAGGCGGGGGCGGGGGCGGACCCGCTCAGGCGCGGGCAATCAGCCAGTCAAGCGCGCGCGCGGGCAGAAGCCTGCGCGCCACCCCCATCACCCGCGACGGCGTGGTGACGTGGTAGCGCACCCGGGGCCGCGGGCTTTCCAGCGCATGGACCAGGCTGCGCGTCACCGCCGAGGGCGGCAGTTCGAACCTGTCCGGCCCCCGGCTTCCGTAAAGCCGTTTCAGCAGGACCGTGCGATACTGTTCCGCCCGGGGCGAGTTCTCCCAGTCGATCCAGCGTTCGAAATGCGGCACCGAATTCGCGCGGATACGCGAGGTGATGGGCCCCGGCTCGATCAGGATCACCTTGATCGGCGTGTCGCGCATCTCGATCCGCAGCACGTCGGTCAGCCCTTCCAGCGCGTATTTGCTGGCGACATAGGCACCGCGCCAGCGCATCGGCACCAGCCCCAGCACCGAGGAGCAATTGACGATCCGCCCGCCGCCCTGCGCCCGCATGATCGGGATCACCTGCCGGGTCAGGTCATGCCAGCCGAACAGGTTGACCTCGAACAGCGCCCGCAGCGCATCGGCGGGCAGATCCTCGGCCGCGCCGGGAATCGCATAGGCGCCGTTGTTGTAAAGCGCGTCGAGCCGGGGCGCGCGGGCCTGCGCCTCGGCCACGGCCGCACGGATGCTTTCCGGGTCGGAATAGTCGAGCGGAAAGCTTTCCAGCCCCTCGGCCCGCAGCCGCGCGCAATCCTCGGGCTTGCGACAGGTGGCGAAGACCCGCCAGCCGCGGGCGGCAAGCCCCTTCGCGGCGTCATGGCCGATGCCCGAGGAACAGCCGGTCATCAGCACCGTGCGCGGGGCGCCCCCGGCGGGATCGGATTCAGTCATTGCGAAAGGTCATGGTGGAGTCTGTGTTGCCTATGGATCGGTAGGGGACAGCGTGTCTGGAGCGCAATTTTCGCCCGGTATCAAGGCGCGTAAGCGCCGCCGGGCAGCGGCCGACCGCCCCTATGGGCGGCCGCTCCTGCAATGTTGCGGCATGCTCAAGGCGAGGGGTATTCGGCACCATAAACTGCCAGACCACCACTGTTGCAGCGGCCCCCCGCGGTCGGCCGCTGCCCTCTGTTGCGCAGTATATTTGCGCCGTTCGGCAAAGCCGACCAACACGCAAGGCAGACACCGCCAAGGTCATCGCGAAAGATCAGTCCGCCGGGCGCAACAGCCGGGCGGCGACCCAGCCTTCCACCCCGTCGCCCTCGATGACGATCCGGACCCAGCCGGACGGGTCTTCGGCGACGACCCGCACCTGCTCACCCTCGCTCAGCCGTCCGATCACCCCGAACCCGGTCGAGGGCCCGTCACGGACATTCAGCGCCTCGGTGGCGACGGTGCGGATGTCGATGGGGTCCGGCTCCGGCACGGCGGCGACTTCGGGCGCGGGCGTTTCGGCGGGCACGGCGGCGGGCATTTCGGTCGGCACGACCTCTGCCACCGCCTCGGGGGCCGGGGCGCTGACCGGCACCGCCCCGGCCACGGCGACAGGTTCCGGGGCAGGCACGGGTTCGGCGGCGGATATCGCCACGGCTTGCACGGGCGCGGACTGTGCGGGCGCCGGGGCCTCGGCCACAGCCGCAGGCACCACATCAGACTCCGGCAGAAGCCCGGCGCGGCGGGCGTCGTCGTCGGCTCCCTCCATGGTCCCCCAGATCACCAGCACCAACGCGGCCAGATACAACGTCAAACGCATCACTCATCCCTTCGCATCCCATCGCGTTTTCCATCATATCACCCGAATCGCGCCGGGGGAAAACGGTAAATCCCCCCTTGCCCGGCGATTTCCGGCTGGACCGGCGCGCGGACGCGGCTTACATCCGGGACCATGACCGACACCCCCGACACCCCGTCCCCCCCGGAAGAGGCGCTTCTGTCCGAACCGCTCGCCCGCGCGATCGGGACGCGCTACCTGCAATACGCGCTTTCGACGATCATGCACCGGGCGCTTCCCGACGCGCGCGACGGGCTGAAGCCGGTGCATCGCCGCATCCTCTACGCGATGCGTGAATTGCGGCTGACCTCGGACGGGGGGTTCCGCAAGTCGGCCAAGATCTCGGGCGACGTGATGGGCAACTACCACCCGCATGGCGACACGGCGATCTACGATGCCATGGCGCGGCTGGCACAGGATTTCAACGTCCGCTACCCGCTGGTCGACGGGCAGGGGAACTTCGGCAATATCGACGGCGACAACCCGGCCGCCAGCCGCTACACCGAGGCAAGGCTGACCGCAGCAGCCGAGGCGCTGATGGAGGGGCTGGCCGAGAACGCCGTCGATTTCCGCGCCAATTACGACGGCACGCTGGAAGAACCCGTCGTGCTGCCCGCGGCCTTCCCCAACCTGCTCGCCAACGGCTCATCCGGGATCGCGGTCGGCATGGCGACCAACATCCCGCCCCACAACATCGGTGAACTGGTCGGGGCCTGCCTCGCGCTGATCGCCGAGCCGGACACCTCCGACGAGGCGCTGGTCGCGCTGGTGCCCGGCCCCGACTTCCCCACCGGCGGCGTGGTGGTGGAGCCGCGCGAAAACATCGTCGAGGCGTACCGGACGGGCCGCGGCAGCTTCCGCCTGCGCGCCCGCTGGCAGGTCGAGGATCTGGGCCGGGGCACCTGGCAGATCGTGGTCACCGAAATTCCCTATCAGGTGCAGAAGTCGAAGCTGATCGAGAAGCTCGCGGAACTGATCCAGACCCGCAAGGTGCCGATCCTTGCCGATGTGCGCGACGAATCCGCCGACGACGTGCGCATCGTGCTGGAACCCCGCTCGCGGACCGTGGCGCCCGAAGTGCTGATGGCGCAGCTGTTCCGCAACTCGGAACTGGAAATCCGGTTCTCGCTCAACATGAACGTGCTGATCGACGGGCGCACGCCCAGGGTCTGCTCGATGAAGGAGGTGCTGCGGGCCTTCCTCGACCACCGGCGCGAGGTGCTGATCCGCCGGTCGCAGCACCGGATGGAGAAGATCGACCACCGGCTTGAGGTGCTGGAAGGGCTGATCGTCGCCTTCCTCAACCTCGACCGGGTGATCGACATCATCCGTTACGACAACGACCCCCGCGCCGCGCTGATGCGCGAGGACTGGGGCCGCGCCCATGTCCGCGCCACCTCGGAACGCGACTATGCGCCGCCCGCACCGTCGGAGGAGCACAGCCTGACCCATGTGCAGGCCGAGGCGATCCTGAACATGCGGCTGCGGTCCCTGCGGCGGCTGGAAGAGATCGAGCTGCGCCGGGAGCACGATGCGCTGCTGGAGGAGCGGGCCGGGCTGGAGGATCTGCTGGCCTCGCCCCGGCTGCAATGGAAGCGCATTGCCGAACAGTTGCGCGAAACCCGGGCGCAGTTCGGCCCCGACAGCCCCGGCGGCGCCCGGCGCACCGGCTTTGCCGAGGCGGGCGAGGTCGAGGAGGTGCCGATCGAGGCGATGATCGACCGCGAGCCGATCACCGTGGTCTGTTCTCGCATGGGCTGGATCCGGGCGATGAAGGGGCATATCGCGCTGGATCAGGAGATGAAATTCAAGGACGGCGACGGGCCGCGCTTCATCTTCCACGCCGAGACCACCGACCGCATCCTGCTGTTCGGCGCCAATGGCCGGTTCTACACGCTGCTGGGTGCGAACCTGCCCGGCGGCCGCGGCATGGGCGAGCCGGTGCGGCTGATGGTCGATCTGCCGAACGAGACCGGGATCACCGACCTGATGATCCACCGCACCGGGGAACGCTTTCTGGTGGCCTCCGAGGCGGGCGACGGTTTCATCGTGTCCGCCGACGAGGTGGTGGCCCAGACCCGGGCCGGGAAAGGCGTGCTGAGCCTGCGCGACGGCACGAAGGCCGCACTCTGCCGCGTGGTGCGCGGCGATCATGTCGCGGTGGTAGGGGAAAATCGCAAACTTCTGGTTTTTCCGCTCGATGAACTGCCGGAAATGGCACGCGGCAAGGGGGTCAGGTTGCAGAAATACAAGGACGGCGGGCTGTCCGACGCGGCGACGATCACGCTGGCCGAGGGCCTGTCGTGGAAAGACCCGGCCGGGCGGACCCGGACCGAGACCGACCTGTCGGAATGGCTTGCGAAACGCGCCTCGGCCGGGCGGATGGCGCCACGCGGCTTCCCCCGCGACAACCGCTTCACCTGAAGCCGCACGCGGGCCGGAAAGCGCCGGGGGCTTCGCGCCCCCGGACCCCCGCGGGATATTTCGATCACGGTGAAGGGGCAGAAGCGCGATTCTCTCCTTCTTCTGTCTGAAAACATCCCCGCCGGAGGCTTCGCCGGGAGACGCAATTCTTCCAGTGGATGAATTGCCCCGGCGGAGGCGGCGTCTCGGGAACCTTCCGGTGGAAAGTTCCAGCCGCGACCGGGCGCCCCGTGGGCACCCCGGAGGCCAACCCTCCGCTTGCGGAACGTCGGCGGACTTCCTTCATCCCCGGCCTTCAGCACCGCGCCCTTCCCTTCCCTGCACCGGCTCCGCCGTCAGCCAGACTCCGCCCTCGGGGCGCAGGGTCAGGATCATCACCGGCTTCGGGCCCCGCCCCGCGACCGGGGCAAAGCGGAACCGGGCGAGCAGGGTGGCGAGGATCACCACCGCCTCCTGCATGGCGAAGCTTGCGCCGATGCAGATGCGCGGCCCGTCGCCGAAGGGGATATGCGCGTAGCGGTCGGCCGGGGGCGATTCGAACCGGGCGGGGTCGAAGCGGTCGGGTTCCCGCCACAGCGCATGATGCCGGTGGACCGCATAGATCGGCAGGATGACGGTATCGCCACGGCGGATCTCGCGGCCGCAAAGCTCATCGTCCGCCCGGGCGGTGCGCGACAGGAAGGCCGCGGGCGGGTAGAGCCGCAGCGTCTCATCGACGATCCGGCGGATCAGCGGCAGGCGGGCCACGTCCCCGGCCTCGGCCGCGCGGCCGCCCAGCACCGCGCGCGCCTCGTCCCGCGCCGCCGCCTGCACGCCCGGATCGAAGGCGCAGAGATAGAGCGCCCAGCCCAGCGTCAGCGCCGTCGTCTCGTGCCCGGCGACGATGAAGGTCAGCAGGTTGTCGCGCAACTCCGCCGTGGTCATGCGGCGGCCCGACTTCGGATCCTCGCCCGCGATCAGCAGGTCGAGCAGGTCGGGCACCCCCGGCGCCCCCTCGCGCCGGCGCCGCTCGATGGCCGCGTCCGCCACCCCCTTCATCTCGCGCAGCGCGGGGCCGGCCCGCAGCCGCGCCGGGCGCGGCACCCATCCCGGCAGGCCGAGGATATCGAGCAGCGAGACCTTGGCAGTCTGGGCGATATAGCCCTCGATCGCCCGATGCACCGCCGCGCGGTCGAACCCCTCGCCGCCCGAAAAGGTCACGTCCGAGATCACCTCGAAGGTCGCGGTCACCATCTCGTGGAACGCATCCACCGGCCGGCCCGCCGTCGCGCCGATCCGGTCCGCCGCCCGCTCCGCCGCCGCGGTCATCACCGGCCCCAGCGCCGCCACGTTGCGCTGCGAGAACACCGGCGCCGCGGTCCGCCGTTGCCACAACCATTCGTCACCCTCGGCGATGAACAGGCTCTGCCCGATCGCCGGGCCGAGGATCAGCCTCGTCACCTCGGACTTCGGGTAGTCCTGCACCCGGTCGCGCAACACGCGCCTGAGCGCGCCCGGCTCCATCACCATGTGCCAGCGCAGCCCGGTAACGCCCGAGACCATCCAGGCCCGCGTCGCCATCTCGGGGATCAGTTCAAGCACGTTGCGCCGCGCCGCCCGCAACGTGCCGAACACCCCGAGCGGCCGCGTGGCCAGCGGCACCCGGACGGGAATCGCCTGCGCCATCCGTCCCTCCCCTTTCGCAACGGATATAGGCCGGGACGCGGCCGCCGCCCACCCCCCGCCCTGACGTTGCACGGCCCGCGCGGCCGGGCTATGCAGGGCGGATGCTGCCACGGAGCCCCGCGATGATCCCGACCCCCGCCCGCCGCGCCGCCCTGCTTGCGGGGGTGCTTGCGCTGGCCGCCTGCACCGATGCGACCCTGCGCGAAGACCCGCCGGAGCTGCTGTCGGACATGCGGCTCGGCCATGTCGTGGTGGTGGCGGAGAACGCCCAGAAGGTGCCGATTTCGCGCGATGCCACGCCCGATGAGTGGAAGGAGGCGATGACCGCCGCGCTCAGGGAACGGTTCGGCCGGACCGAGGGCACGCGGCTTTACCATCTCGGGGTCAATATCGACGGCTATGCGCTTGCGCCGCCGGGGATTCCGGTGGTGGCGGCACCGAAGTCGGTGCTGGTGATCTCGGCCAATGTCTGGGAGGACGCGAGGGGCGACGAACGGCTCAACCCCGAGGCGCGGCAACTGACGATCTTCGAGGGCATCTCCGGCGAGACGGTGATCGGTTCGGGGCTTACCCGCGGCAAGGCGGCGCAGATGCGGACGCTCTCGCGCAATGCCGCGCGGGCGGTCGAAAACTGGCTGGTCGAGAACCCCGACTGGTTCGCCCCGCAGGACGGCGGGGAGGACGGGGGTGCCGAAGAAGCGGCCGGGGTGGCGAAAGCCAACTGACGCTTGATTTCTCCCGCTTCGGGCGATAGATGGCCCCCGGTGTTGAAACGGGCCCGGCCACCATCCGGCGGGGCCCCCTAATCTCGGGACGCCCGCGACATGGCAAAGGCAAAGTTTGAACGCAACAAACCGCACGTGAACATCGGCACGATCGGCCATGTTGACCACGGCAAGACGACGCTGACGGCGGCGATCACCAAGTATTTCGGCGACTTCAAGGGCTATGACCAGATCGACGGGGCGCCCGAGGAAAAGGCGCGCGGGATCACGATCTCGACCAGCCATGTGGAATACGAAACCGACGCGCGGCACTACGCCCATGTCGATTGCCCGGGCCACGCCGACTACGTGAAGAACATGATCACGGGTGCGGCGCAGATGGACGGCGCCATCCTGGTGGTGAACGCCGCCGACGGCCCGATGCCGCAAACGCGCGAGCACATCCTGCTGGGCCGCCAGGTCGGCATCCCCTACATGGTCGTCTTCATGAACAAGGTCGACCAGGTGGACGACGAGGAACTGCTGGAACTGGTCGAGATGGAAGTGCGCGAGCTGCTGTCCTCCTACGACTATCCGGGCGACGACATTCCGATCATCAAGGGCTCGGCCCTTGCCGCGCTGGAAGGCCGCGATCCGGAGATCGGCGAGAACTCGATCAAGGCGCTGCTCGCGGCGGTTGACGAATACATCCCGACGCCGGAACGCGCGGTCGACCTGCCGTTCCTGATGCCGATCGAGGACGTGTTCTCGATCTCGGGCCGGGGCACGGTGGTGACCGGCCGGGTCGAGCGTGGCGCGATCAACGTCGGCGACGAGGTGGAGATCGTCGGCATCCGCGACACCCGCAAGTCGGTCTGCACCGGGGTCGAGATGTTCCGCAAGCTCCTGGACCGCGGCGAGGCGGGCGACAACATCGGCGCGCTCTTGCGCGGCGTGGACCGCGACGGGGTGGAGCGCGGGCAGGTGCTGTGCAAGCCCGGCTCGGTCAAGCCGCACACCAAGTTCGAGGCCGAGGCCTATATCCTGACCAAGGAGGAAGGCGGGCGCCACACGCCGTTCTTCGCCAACTACCGCCCGCAGTTCTACTTCCGCACGACGGACGTGACCGGGAC
>JBAYSY010000036.1:0-29630 GCA_041675885.1 Gemmobacter sp.
CCCGACCGGCATCAAGTGGCGCACGGTCGCGGGCGCACAGGCACCGCAGAAATACATCGTCTGCAACGCCGACGAGGGCGATTCCGCCACCTTCGCCGACCGGATGCTGATGGAGGGCGACCCGTTCACCCTGATCGAAGGCATGGCGATCGCCGGAATCGCGGTGGGCGCGACCAGGGGATATATCTACCTGCGCTCGGAATACCCCGACGCGCATCAGGTGCTGACCCGCGCGCTCGGCGTGGCGCGCGCCTCCGGGCTGCTCGGCCCCTCGGTGCTGGGCACCGGCCCCGCCTTCGACATCGAGGTCCGGCTTGGCGCCGGGGCTTATGTCTGCGGCGAGGAAACCAGCCTGCTGAACAGCATGGAGGGCAAGCGCGGCGTGGTGCGGGCGAAACCGCCGCTTCCGGCGCTCGAAGGCTTCATGGGCCGCCCGACCGTGGTGAACAACGTCATTTCGCTCGCCAGCGTGCCGGTGATCCTCGCCCGCGGCGCGGCGTTCTACCGCGACTTCGGCTTGGGCCGGTCGCGCGGCACCATCCCGTTGCAGATCGCCGGGAACGTGAAACACGGTGGGCTTTACGAGGTGGCGTTCGGCCTGACGCTGGGCGAGATCGTGGACGGGATCGCGGGCGGCACCGCCTCGGGGCGGCCGGTCAAGGCGGTGCAGGTGGGCGGCCCCTTGGGCGCCTATTTCCCGCGCGACCTGTTCGACACGCCGTTCGGGTATGAGGAATTCGCCGGGAAGGACGGGCTGATCGGCCATGCCGGGCTGACGGTGTTCGACGACTCCGCCGACATGCTGAAACAGGCGCGCTTCGCCATGGAGTTCTGCGCCATCGAAAGTTGCGGCAAATGCACCCCCTGCCGGATCGGCTCGGTCCGGGGGGTGGAGACCATCGACCGCATCGCACAGGGCGACCCTGCCGCGCTGACCCTGCTGACCGAGTTGTGCGACACGATGAAGGCCGGGTCGCTTTGCGCGCTGGGGGGCTTTACCCCCTATCCGGTGATGTCGGCCCTGACGCATTTCCCGGACGACTTCGCCCGGGCAAGGGAGGCGGCGGAATGAGCGACAAACCCAAAGGCCCCGCCTCCTACTTCCCGGCCATCGAGGCGAAATACGGCCAGCCCGTCGCGCATTGGCTGGGCCTGATCGAATCCCGGCTGGACGATCCGCATATGCAGGTCGTCGCATGGCTCAAGGACACCCATGGGCTCGGCCATGGCCACGCCAACGCGCTGGTGGCTTTCGCGCGCGCCAAGGCGAACAAGGGAGCCTGACATGAAAGACTTCATCATCCCCCGCGACGACCGCGACATGGGCACCCCCGCCGTGCGGTCCGACACCACCGTGACCCTGACGGTGGACGGCTTCGAGGTGACCGTCCCCGAAGGCACCAACATCATGCGCGCCGCCGCCGAGGCGGGGATCTCGGTCCCCAAGCTCTGCGCCAGCGACAATATGGAGGCTTTCGGCTCCTGCCGCCTGTGCCTTGTCGAGATCGAGGGGCGGCCGGGCACCCCTGCTTCCTGCACCACCCCGGTCGCGCCGGGGATGCAGGTCCGCACCCAGACCGGTCGGCTGAAGACCCTGCGCCGGGGGGTGATGGAGCTTTACATCTCGGACCACCCGCTCGACTGCCTGACCTGTGCGGCGAACGGCGATTGCGAGTTGCAGGACATGGCAGGCGCCGTGGGCCTGCGCGAAGTGCGCTACGAGGCGCCGGAAAACGGCGCCATGACCACCCATTTCCAGCCCCGCACCGGCGGCGAGGCCAACCCGCAATACCTGCCCAGGGACGATTCCAACCCCTATTTCAGCTACGACCCGTCGAAATGCATCGTCTGTTCGCGCTGCGTCCGCGCCTGCGAGGAGGTGCAGGGCACCTTCGCCCTGACCATCGAAGGGCGCGGCTGGGACAGCCGGGTCTCGGCGGGCATGGCGGGCGACGATTTCCTGTCGTCGGAATGCGTCTCCTGCGGGGCCTGCGTGCAGGCTTGCCCGACCGCGACGCTGATGGAAAAATCGGTGATCGAGATCGGCACGCCCGAACGCGCGGTCATCACCACCTGCGCCTATTGCGGCGTCGGATGCAGCTTCAAGGCCGAGATGCGCGGCGACGAACTGGTGCGCATGGTGCCTTACAAGCACGGCAAGGCGAACCGGGGCCACAGCTGCGTCAAGGGCCGTTTTGCCTATGGCTACGCCAACCATTCCGACCGCATCCTGAAACCGATGATCCGCGAGGCGATCACCGACCCGTGGCGGGAAGTGTCATGGGACGAGGCGCTCGGCTTCGCCGCCGGTCGGCTGCGCGCGCTTCAGGAAAAGCACGGCCGCCGGTCGATCGGGGTCATCACCTCCTCGCGCTGCACCAACGAGGAAACCTATCTGGTGCAGAAGATGGCCCGCGCGGTGTTCCGCAACAACAACACCGACACCTGCGCGCGGGTCTGCCATTCGCCCACCGGCTACGGGCTGGGCCAGACCTTCGGCACCTCGGCGGGCACACAGGATTTCGATTCGGTCGAGCATTGCGACGTGGCCGTGATCATCGGCGCCAACCCGACCGACGCGCATCCGGTCTTTGCCAGCCGCCTCAAGAAACGCCTGCGCGCCGGGGCGAAGCTGATCGTGATCGACCCGCGCCGGACCGAACTGGTGAAATCGCCGCATATCGCCGCCGCGCATCATCTGGCGCTGCGGCCCGGCACCAACGTCGCCGTGGTCACCGCGCTGGCGCATGTGATCGTCACCGAAGGGCTCTACGACGAGGACTTCATCCGCAACCGCTGCGACTGGGACGAATTCCAGGATTATGTCGAGTTCGTCACCGACCCGCGCCATTCGCCCGAGGCGACCGAGATGCTGACCGGCGTCCCGGCGGAAGAACTGCGCGGCGCGGCGCGGCTTTACGCGAAGGGCGGCGCGGCGGCGATCTACTACGGGCTGGGGGTGACGGAACACTCGCAGGGATCGACCACCGTGATCGGCATCGCCAACCTGGCGATGATGACCGGCAATATCGGCCGTCCCGGCGTGGGGGTGAACCCGCTGCGGGGCCAGAACAACGTGCAGGGCTCCTGCGACATGGGCAGTTTCCCGCATGAGCTGCCGGGCTACCGCCATGTCAAACACCCCGAGGTGCGCGAGATCTACGAGACCGCATGGGGGGGGGAGATCGACCCCGAACCCGGCCTGCGCATCAACAACATGCTGGATGCGGCGGTCGAGGGCACCTTCAAGGGCCTCTACTGCCAAGGCGAGGACATCCTGCAATCCGACCCCGACACGAAACACGTGGCGGCCGGGCTTGCGGCGATGGAATGCGTCATCGTCCACGACCTGTTCCTGAACGAGACCGCGAATTACGCCCATGTGTTCCTGCCCGGCTCGACCTTCCTTGAAAAGGACGGCACCTTCACCAACTCGGAGCGCCGCATCAACCGGGTGCGCAAGGTGATGGCGCCGAAGAACGGCTATGCGGACTGGGAGGTCACCCAGATGCTGGCCAACACGATTCTGAAAGAGACGGGGGGAGCGGGCTGGGGCTACACCCACCCGAGCCAGATCATGGAGGAGATCGCGGCGACCACGCCCAGTTTCGCCGGGGTAACCTATGAGCGGCTGGAGGAACTCGGCTCGGTGCAATGGCCCTGCAACGAGAGCACGCCCGAGGGCACGCCGATCGTGCATGTCGGCGGTTTTGTCCGGGGCCGGGGCAAGTTCATCCGCACCGAATATATCGCGACGGACGAGCGCACCGGGCCGCGCTTCCCGCTGCTGCTCACCACCGGGCGCATCCTGTCGCAGTATAACGTCGGCGCCCAGACAAGGCGGACGGCGAACACCGTCTGGCACGATCAGGACGTGCTGGAGATCCATCCCCACGACGCCGAGGTGCGCGGGGTGCGCGAGGGCGACCTGGTGCGGCTCGCCTCGCGCTCGGGCGAGACGACGCTGCGGGCGCAGATCACCGACCGGGTGTCGCCGGGCGTGGTCTATACCACCTTCCACCACCCCGACACCCAGGCCAATGTGGTCACCACCGACTTTTCCGACTGGGCGACCAACTGCCCGGAATACAAGGTGACGGCGGTGCAGGTCGCCCCCACCAACGGCCCGTCCGAGTGGCAGGAGGACTATTCCGCCCATGCCGCCCTGTCGCGGCGCATCCTTCCGGCGGCGGAATGAGCCGCCGCCTGCCCCCCGGCGCCACGCGGCGCGAGCGGCCCCGGCTGGCCTGGCGGCCGGAAGGCGCGGTCGCGGGCGGGCGGGTGCTGCCCGCCGAAGTCGCGGTGGCGATCAGCTACAACGGCACCGCGCAGGCGGTGATGATGATGAGTCCGGCCGATCTGGACGACTTCGCGCATGGTTTCTCGCTGACCGAGGGCATCGCCCGGCCCGGGGAAATCGAAAGCATCGTGCCGGTCGGGACAGCCCTGGGCATCGACCTGCAAATCTGGCTGACCCCAAAGGCAGGCCAGCGGCAGGCGCAGCGGCGCCGGTCGATGGCCGGGCCGGTGGGCTGCGGGCTTTGCGGGCTTGAAAGCCTGGAAGAGGCGATGCGCCCGCCCCGGCCGGTGCCGCCCTCGGCCCTGCGGCTGACGCCCGCGCAGGTCTCGGCCGCCGCCGCCGCGATGGTCGCGCATCAGCCGCTGCACGACGCCACCCGGGCCGCCCATGCCGCCGCCTTCTGGACCCCCGCCGAAGGCATCGTCGCCGCGCGCGAGGACGTGGGGCGGCACAATGCGCTGGACAAGCTGATCGGCGCGCTGATGCGCGCGGGCCGCGACGGGCCGGAGGGCGCGGTGGTGCTGACCTGCCGGGTCTCGGTCGATATGGTGCAGAAATGCGCCGCCCTCGGCGCGCCGGTGCTGATCGCCGTCTCGGCCCCCACCGACGCCGCCGTGAGTGCCGCCGACGCGGCCGGAATCACCCTTGCCGCCCTCGCCCGTCCCGGCGGGTTCGAGGTCTTCACCCACCCCGGCCGCATCGCCGACAGCCCCGACAGGACCGCCGCAAATGACCCCGGAAAAGACGATCTACATGGCCAACCAGATTGCGAGGTTCATGGAATCGAAGCCCCGTGACGAAGGGGCGGCGGGCGTCGCCACGCATATCAACGACTTCTGGGAACCACGGATGCGGGTCAAGCTGCTTGCGATTCTCGATGCCGGGGGCGAAGGGCTGCGCCCCCTGGTGGTCGAGGCCGCCCCGCTGATCCGCCGCCCCGACAGCGCGATGGCCTGAACCGGGAGGGGGCGGGTGTCCCATGCACGGGACGGATTCCGTCCCGTTTGAAATCAACGGGTTGCGGGACGGGATTTACCGTCTGTTAACCTCTTGCCGCTGCCCTCTGTGGTATAAGAGACGGTGCGCTGAAGCGCACCCTACGGCGGGCGGGTGGTCGCTGCCCGGGCAAACCGGAGCGGAAACGGGCAAGCCCCCGCGCTACTCCGCCGCCTCGTCCAGCAGCGAGCGGGCCCAGCGCGCCGCCGCCCAGGCCGCCGGCATCCCGAGCAGGACCGAGGCCGTCAGCGCCGTATAGGGCGAGATCGCGGGCAGGCCCAGCACCTGCGCCAGCAGCATCAGCATGAACAGGTTGATCGCCACCGCGGGCGCGGCGAAGGGATAGAACATCACGCCGAGCTTCCACAGCGGCCAGCGCCCTTCGTCCCCTGCCCCGTTTGCCATGCCGCACCCCTTTCGCCGGTTTCCGCACCGGCCAGACTGGCGCACCCCGCGCGCGCGCGCCTTGACTTTCGTCAGCCCCCGCACCGCCGTCAACCATTCCGTGCATCCGGCGCCGCGACGTTCCAGCGCGTTTTGACTTTCGTTAAGGAATCAAAACCCCTTAACCGTCAGGTCTCGCAGCATCTGCAACTGCTTTGGAAAGGGCATCGCATGCGCGAAGTCATGACCAAGGGCATGGCCCGCAATATCTTCTACGGCGGTTCCCTGTTCTTCACCCTGATATTCGTCGGCCTGTCAGCGCACAGCCATTACTACATCGTCAACACCTCGACCGACCGCGAGGGGCTGACCGAAAGCGTCGCCTCCGGCAAACACCTGTGGGAGCGGCACGCCTGCGTCAACTGCCATTCGATCCTGGGCGAAGGCGCCTATTTCGCCCCCGAGGTCGGCAACGTCATGGCGCGCTGGGGGGTGCAGGACGAACCGGAACTGGCCTTCGACGTGCTGCGGGGCTGGATGGACGCCCAGCCCACCGGCATCCCCGGCCGCCGCCAGATGCCGCAATACAACCTGACCGACGAGGAGGTCCGCGCCCTGGCCGACTTCCTGCTCTGGACCGGCAGGATCGACACCCAGGGCTGGCCGCCCAATGACGCGGGCTGAGGAGACACGACAGTGAAATATCAATCCCAGAAAATCGCGCTCGCCTATTTCATCGCGGCGATGGCGTTGTTCCTGGTACAGGTCACCATGGGCCTGCTGCTGGGCTACATCTATGTTTCGCCCAACTTCCTTTCGGAACTGGTGCCTTTCAACATCGCGCGGATGCTGCACACCAACAGCCTGATCGTCTGGCTGCTGCTGGGCTTCTTCGGCGCGGCCTATTTCCTGATTCCCGAAGAGGCGGAACGGGAAATCCATTCGGAAAAGCTCGCCTATCTCCAGCTGGCGATTCTGGTGATCGGCACGCTGGGCGTGGTCGTGACCTATCTGTTCGACCTGTTCCACGGCAACTGGCTGCTGGGCAGGGAGGGGCGCGAGTTCCTGGAACAGCCGAGATGGGTCAAGGCGGGGATCGTCGTCGCGGCGCTGATCTTCCTTTACAACGTCACCATGACGGTGCTTCAGGGCCGCAAGACCGCGATCTCGAACGTGCTGCTGATCGGGCTCTGGGGTCTGGCGCTTCTGTTCCTGTTCGCCTTCTACAACCCCGACAACCTGGCGCTGGACAAGCAGTACTGGTGGTATGTGGTCCACCTGTGGGTCGAAGGCGTCTGGGAACTGATCATGGCGTCGATCCTTGCCTACCTGATGCTGAAGCTGACCGGCGTCGATCGCGAGGTGGTCGAGAAATGGCTTTACGTCATCGTCGCCACCGCGCTGTTTTCCGGCATCCTCGGCACCGGGCACCACTACTACTGGATCGGCGCCCCGGCCTATTGGCAGTGGATCGGCTCGATCTTCTCGGCGCTTGAGGTCGTTCCCTTCTTCGCGATGATGGCCTTTGCCTTCGTCATGGTCTGGAAGGGCCGCCGCGACCACCCGAACAAGGCCGCGCTGCTGTGGTCGCTCGGCTGTGCCACGCTGGCGTTCTTCGGCGCCGGGGTCTGGGGCTTCCTGCACACGTTCCACGGGGTCAACTACTACACCCACGGCACGCAGATCACCGCGGCGCACGGGCACCTGGCGTTCTTCGGCGCCTATGTCTGCCTCAACCTGGCGATCTTCACCTATGCGATGCCGATCCTGAAAGGGCGCGACCCCTACAACCAGGTGCTCAACATGGCCTCGTTCTGGCTGATGTCGGGCGGCATGGTGTTCATGACCTTCGTGCTGACCTTCGCCGGCACGGTTCAGACCCACCTTCAGCGGGTGCTGGGCGAGCACTTCATGGCGGTGCAGGACCAGATCGTCATCTTCTTCTGGATGCGGCTGGGCTCCGGCGTGGCCGTGGTGCTGGGGACGGCGCTGTTCCTCTATGCGATCCTCGTCCCCCGGCGCGAAATCATCGAGCCCGGGCCCCGGGTTCCTGCGGAGTGAACGGCATGGACATGACACCCATGAAGACGGAGGGGGCCTCGGCCCCCTTCTACCTGCCCCAGGGCGACGAATGCGAGCTCTTCGCCGCCGCCTGCGAGAACCGCCTGCCCTTGCTGCTGAAAGGCCCCACGGGCTGCGGCAAGACCCGCTTCGTGGCGCATATGGCCGCGCGGCTCGGCCGGCCTTTGTATACGGTCGCCTGCCATGACGACCTGTCGGCGGCCGACCTGATCGGGCGCTACCTGCTGAAGGGCGGCGAGACGGTCTGGATCGACGGGCCGCTGACCCGCGCGGTGCGCGAGGGGGCGATCTGCTATCTCGACGAGGTGGTGGAGGCGCGCAAGGACGTGGCCGTCGTGCTGCACCCGCTGACCGACGACCGGCGCATCCTGCCCATCGACCGCACCGGCGAGGAATTGCAGGCCGCGCCGGGCTTCATGCTGGTGGCCTCCTACAACCCCGGCTACCAGAACATCCTCAAGACCCTGAAACCCTCGACCCGTCAGCGGTTCCTCGGGCTCGACTTCGGCTTTCCGCCGCCCGAGCACGAGATCGCCGTGGTGGCGCAGGAAAGCGGGCTGGAGGCCGGGCGGGTGCAACCGCTGGTGCGGCTGGCGAACAAGCTGCGCGGGCTGAAGGGGCAGGATCTGGAGGAAGGCGTCTCGACCCGGCTCATCGTCTATGCGGCCACGCTGATCGCGGGCGGCATGGCGATGGAACGGGCGATCCTGACCGCGATGATCGAGCCCTTGACCGACGACGAGGACGTGAAGCGGGGGCTGAACGATCTGGTCGTCGCGGTGATCGGATAGGACGGGAGCGGGGGGCCAGCCCCCCGCACCCCCCGGGATATTTTCATCACGGTGAAGAACAAGGAAGCGCGCGCGATGACAAGGGTACTGTTCTGATGGGCCGGATCGAATTCGAACCATGGGAGCCGGAAGAGACCGTCGGCAAGATCTGGCACGCACTGGTCGGAGACTGGGGCGCCGCCGAGGTGCATGAGCCCGCGCGGGTCGATCTGGCCGAAGTGACCGGGCGGCTTGCGGTGCTGTTCCGGGGGCTTGGGGGTGCGGCCTCGGTCGAGTTGCGCGCCGCCGCCGACGAGAACAGCGGGCACCGGCTTTCCTTCCGCCGCCGCCTGGGCGCCGCCTCGGAGCGGCTGCCGCGCGCCAGTTTCGACGGCGAGGCGCTGCGGCTTCCGGCCTCGCTTGCGGTGTTCCCCGCGCGCGAGGCCAATGCCGCGCTTTATCTCTGGCTGGCGGCGGCGGCGGCCCATGCGGGCGGCTACCGGGCCGAGGCCGACCCGCTGCGCGCCGATCTCGCGGCGCTGGCGGCGGCGCAGGCCATGGTGGCGCGCACGCTGGCCGAGGCGCCGGGGCTGGCCGGGCTTTGCCGCGACCTGTCGCGCGCCGCGCTGGCACTGCGCCCCGGCCATGCCCTGCCGCCGGTGGAAGCCGCGGTCGAGGCGCTGGTCCGGCATCTTCTGGGCGCGCCCGATCCGCTGCCGCCCGCCGCCGGGGCGATGCTTGCGGCGCTGGAGGGCGACCTTTCGGATTTCCGCGCCCCGCGCGGCTATCGCCCGTTCCGGCCCGTGGTAGTCTGGCCCGAGTTGCGGGGGCTTGCCTTTTCGGCGCCCGGCGCGGTCGAAAGCCGCGACACCGAAGGCCCGCCCGAGGAAGGCGAGGGGGTGGCCCGCCGCGCCCGCCGCCGCCAGTCGGACCTTGCCGAGCGGCGCGACAGCCTGATCCTGCACAAGTTCGAGGCGATCCTGAGCTGGACCGAGTTTCTCAACCTCAACCGCCGGGTCGAGGACGACGACACCGACGCGGCGAAGAAGGCGGCCGAAGATCAGGACGAGATCGGGCTGGGGCAGATCTCCAAGGCCCCGGCGGCGCGGCTGAAGCTGCATCTGGACCTTGCGCCCGAGGATGTGGCGCGCGAACGGCTGTCGGGCGAGTTCACCTATCCCGAATGGGAGGCCCGCGGCGGCGTCTGGCTGCCGGATCACGTCCGGGTGCTGGAAAGCCGCGCGCCGCTGGCCGACGCGCCCGCCCCGTTCCACGACGACCCCGCTGCCCAGCGCCGCATCCGTGCCGTGCGCCGCCAGTTCGAGGCGCTGCGCCCCGGCCGGGTCAGCGTCCCCGGCCAGATCGACGGCGAGGAGCTTGACCTCGACGCCGCGCTGCGGGCGGCGGCCGACCTTCGCGCCACCGGCGCGGGCAACGACCGGGTCTGGCGGCGGCACCTGCCGGTGGCGCGCGACCTGGCGGTGTCGATCCTGCTCGATGTCTCGCGCTCGACCGAAAGCGCGGTGCCGGGGCATGGCCACGGCGGGCGGCAGGTGATCGACATCGAGCGCGAGGCGCTGACCGCGCTGGCATGGGGCCTGAACGCCTGCGGCGACGATTTCGCGATCAACGCCTTTTCATCCCTGAAACGCGACCGGGTGTATCTGCTGAACTGCAAGGAATTCGGCGAACCGATGAGTTCCACGGTCGAATCGCGGATCATGGGGCTGCGGCCCGGGTTCTACACAAGGCTGGGCGCGGCGATCCGGCACGGCTCGGCCGGGTTGGCGAAACAGGGGCGCGGGCGGCGGCTTCTGCTGGTCATCACCGACGGCAAGCCGAACGACCTCGACCATTACGAGGGCCGCCACGGTATCGAAGACAGCGCCATGGCGGTGCGCGAGGCGCGGCGGATGGGTCAGGCGGTGTTCGGCATCACCGTGGATCGCGACGGCAAAAGCTGGTTCCCCCGCATCTTCGGGCAGGGCGGCTATGCGCTGATCCCGCATCCCGACAAGCTGACCGCCGCGCTGCCGGGCATCTGGCGCACCCTGGTCGGGGCATGAGGGTCTGGACATGGAGGATCGGGGGACAGAGGGTCGGGGGATGAGCACCCCGCCCGAAACCGGCCCGGAGCCGGCCGGGCCGTTCGACGAACTGCCCGGCGACCTGATGATCTGGGTGCTGATCGTCTCGGAACTGCTGGTGTTCGGGGCGGGGCTGGCCGCGTTCCTGGCGGTGCGGATCACCGACCCGGCCGGATTCGCCGAGGCGCAGGGCCAGCTTTACCGCACCGGGGCGGGGCTGAATACGGTGGTGCTGGTCACTTCGGGGGCCATGGCGGCGCTGGCGGTGCGGGCGCGCGCGGCGGACGACTGGCTGCGGGTCCGGCTGTGGCTTTGGGCCGCGTCGGCGCTGGGGGTGGTGTTCCTGATCGTGAAGGGCGTGGAGTATGCGGGCAAGGCGCGGGACGGGATCAACGTCGATACCCATCCGTTCTTCACCTTCTACTACCTGCTGACCGGGTTCCATGCCGCGCATGTGATCGCCGGGGTAGCGATCCTGCTTTTGCTGTCGTGGCGCGGCACCCTGCGCGGGATCGAGGCCGGGGCGGCCTTCTGGCACATGGTCGATCTGGTCTGGGTTCTGCTGTTCCCCGTCATCTACCTGCTGAGGTGAGGCGAATGACACGCGATCCGATCCTGCGCGCCTGGGGCTGGCTGATCCTGTTCAGCCTGTGCTCGACCGGGCTGGCGGTCCTTCCCGATACGGCGCTCGGGGCGCTGGGGGTGACGGTGGCCGGGGCGGTGATCCTCGGGCTGGGCTGGGCCAAGGCGCGGATCATCCTTGGCACCTATCTCGGGCTGGACGCGGCACCGTTCTGGCGGCGGGGGTTCGGCATCGTACTGGCGCTTTATGCGCTGGCGCTGCTGGGGCTTTACGTGGCGGGATAGGCGGGGTGGCGGGGACCTGGCGCGGAGGTGGGATGGTGCGCTGAAGTGCACCCTACGTTGCGGGGCGGTGCCGACGGTGCGCCGAAGCGCACCCTACAGGCTCCGGCTCCAGGCCGCGCCCGGGTCTTCGGCCACGTAGTCGCGCAGGGTCTCGACGCTGGAAATGGCGGCGACGCTGTTGCGCACGCTCACCCCATGTTCGCGCAGCCGGGCGAAGGCGCGCGAGAGGCTTTCCGGTTTCATCCCCAGCCGCCCGGCGATCAGCACCTTGTCATAGGGCAGCGTGACCGTGCAGGCTCCCTGTTCGACCGGGCAGAGGTCGAGCAGGAATTCCGCCACCCGCTGCGCACCGTTGCGGGCCTTCAACTGCTCGATCTGTTCGACAAGCCCGTGCAGGTGCAGGAAGGTCGCCGACAGGATCGAGATCGCGATCTCGGGCCGGGCGCGGATCATCGACAGGAAACTGTCGGCCTCGATCCGGATCAGGGTGCAGTCGGTGACCGCCTCGGCATTGACCGGATAGCGGTCGTGGCGGAAGGCGACCGCCTCGCCGAAACTCTGGCCCTTGGTGAAGACGCCCACCACCGCCTCGGTCCCGTTCGGCGCGATCCGCGACAGTTTCACCCAGCCCTCGGCGACGATATAGATCGCCCGGGCCTCTTCGCCCTGAAGGAAGATCGTGCCGCCGCGCGGGTAGCGGCGCTGCCGCGAGGCGGCAAGCAGCGTGTCGGCCACCTCCTGCGGCATGGCGACAAGCAGGCGCGAGCCGAGAGCGATTCGGCGAAACTCGGGGGTCATGGACGTTCCCTTCGGGTTCTGGCAGCCATGGCGACGGCCCCCGGGTTCCAAGGCACAGGGCGCGGGGCATGAGAGGGGCACGGGCCGGGCGGTCGGCGCGACCCTAGCAGACCCGCACCGGACGCGGAAGCCGCAACCGCACGGCGACCAAAGGGGGGGAGGCGGCCGATGTCATCGGGCCTCCACGCCACGGCACCGGCCCGGCCGTCCCCTTCCCCGCTCAGTCCCGCTGCGATTCGGCCAGCCGGGCGACGCCCGCGATATCGCGCACCACCAGCCGCTGGCGGCCGCCGCCGATCAGCCCCTTGCCCTCCCAGGCCGAAAGGATGCGCGAGACGGTGTGCAGCGTCGTGCCGGTCATCTCGGCGATATCCTGGCGCGAGATCGGAAAGTCGATCCGCGTCCCCGCCGTCTCGCGCCGCCCAGCCTTGTCGATCAGCCGCAGCACCGCATGGGCCACGCGGCGCTCGACCTCTTCGGTGGACATTTCGCGGATCCGGGTATGCGCTTCGTCAAGCCGCTCGCCCAGCGTCTGCATCGCCTTGGTGGCAAGGCGGGGGTTGCCCTCGACCACCCGGTCCCAATGGGACATCGGCCAGCCCAGCATCGACGAATCGACCGCCGCCCGCGCCGTGCCGGGATAGTCCTCGCGCCTGAGCGCCCGGGCAAAGCCGAACAGATCGCCCGGATGCACCACCCGCACCATGACCTGCTGGCCGTCGGGCGTGACCTGGGTGACCTTGAGACGGCCGTCGATCAACAGGTAGAAGGTGGTCGCCGTCGCGCCCTGGGCAAAGACCGCCTCGCCGGCCTGGACGCGCCGACTGACGGCATGGGTCAGGAACCGCTCAAGCTCGGCGTCGTTCATCCTTTCAAACAACGTCAGCGCCCGAACGCGGCGGATGTCGATCGCCACCGGCGGTTCCCCTTTGCCGTTTCCCGCAGAAGCCTGATTTTTCCCCATATGACGGGAAAAGGCAAAGCTCTTCGGCGGGGCGGCGGCCCCGCCGGAGCCGGGCGGGCGGGCGGGACGCCGCGTCATGCCGCCCCACACCGCCGACGCCGGAGGGCGCGGCACGGCCGCAAGCCGGAACGGGGTCGGGCGCCCGCCCGTGGCGGGCCGGTTTCCGGCATATGCCTTTCGAATCGGTTCATCGCGGGTCTCCTTTTGACCCGGACGCTATGGCACCCCGGAGGGAACCGCCTTGACCGATCACAATCGCGCGAAAATTCATGTTCCGGAGATTCAACCTTTCAGACAGTCGGGCTTTCAGACAGCCGGGCTTTCGGAAAGTCAGGAAGGCCCCGGCCCCCCCGCGCCCGGACTCCGCCCGATTGCACGCCCCGGATCCCAGGGCGGATCATAGCTGAGCCGCGCCCGGGCCGCCTGCACCCCGGGCACCGAAAGCGCCGCCGCCTCGGCCGCCGCCGCCAGCACCCCGGCCAGCGGACAGCCCGGAGTCGTCGTGGTCATCACGATATCCACCCGACCCGAGGCATCGGCCCCGACCCGGTAGACCAGGCCCAGATCGACGATGCTGCGCCCCATTTCCGGGTCGATCACGCCGCCCAGCGCCTTCCATACGGTGTCCGGCAGGCTCATGTCTCGGGCCCCCGGCGCACCATGATGCGGAAGGTCGTGCCCTGCGTATCGTAATTTCCCGCCCATTCATGGCCGCGCAAGGCAAGCTCCGGGTAGAGAAAGACCGGCTCGCGCACCAGCAGCGCGAACAGCACCTCGCCGGGCGCCATGTCTTCGAGCGCGGCGAGAATGCGCACCATCGGTTCGGGCGGCGCAAGATCGGTCAGGTCGAATTCGCGCACCGGATCGGGCCAGAGCGCGGCATCGGAGCTTGACCCGGGGGCAATGCCCGGTTCGGGGGCCGCGGCCTTGTTGTCCGGCGGGGTGAAGATCACCTCCCAGTCGCCGCCGGGCAACGCCCGGTCGCGCCAGGAAAAACCGCGGTTCGACATCACCGTCAGCAGCGGCACCGGCCGGAAACTTGCAAGAACACGCAGCGGCTGGCCGGGCAGCAGCGTATCGACGGCGGCCATGATCTCGCCGAAGGGCTCGCGCCCCTCGCGCAGCAGCGGGCGGGCGTCGTATTCGCGGATGGTGGACGGGTCGGCATCGGTCATCGGAGCGGGCTCCTGATCTGGGCGGGGGGAAGGAACAAGGGCGGGCGGCGGGTGCCGGGCGGCAGACGGCGGGCGGGGGCGACCCCGGCAAGGCGGCGGATGCGGACCAGTTCGGCCACGACCCCCAGCGTGCCCGCCAGCATCAGAAGTGCTGCAAACCGCACCGGCAGGCCCGCGCCGAACAGGATCGCCAGCGTGCCCAGCACCGCGCCCGAAAGGAACAGCGCCAGCCAGCCCTCGGCCCGGCGGTCGAGCAGCAGTTCCTGCACCTGCGGCGTGGGGGCGCGGCCCATCACCGGGGCATAGACCTGCAACCAGGTGAGAAAGGCGGTGATCTTCAGCAACTGGGCCAGCGTCAGCAGCGACAGCCAGCCGAAACCGAACAGCCAGAGCGTGGCCGCCGCCCAGCGATCGCCCGAACCGGGCAGCAGCGCGACCAGCGCGAGCGGCAGCGACGCGGAAAGCACCGAAAGCGCGGCGATGCTGCCGCGCATGTTGATCTCCAGCCCGCGACGCATCCGGCTGCGGAACAGCCCGGCGATATCGGCAAGATAGGCAAGCGCGGCAAGCACGAACCCGGCGACGGCAAGCACGAGAAGGGTCCGGCTGCCCGGCCAGCCCGCCCCCAGCGCCACCAGCCCCGCCGCCGCGGCGGCAAGCCCGGCCCCGCCGAAGCCGAGGATCGCCCGCCCGCCGCGGCCCGGCCGCTCGGGCGCCAGCATGAACATGGCGAACAGCCGGTAGCTGACACCGAAGGCGATCAGGCTCAGCCAGCCGCCAAGCCCGAGCAGGGCGTGGAAGGCCGTGCCCTCGGGCAGCAGCAGCGGCAGGCCCGGCACGCCTGCAAGCAGCCCGGTGAACACCAGCCCCGCCGACACCGCCGCACCCAGCGCCACCAGCCCCGCCGCCACGAACCGCGCATGAAGCGCAAGCGGCCGGGCCAGCCACAAGGTGCGGCCGGTCATGGCGATCACCAGCGCGAATCCCGCCACCAGCGCCGCCCCCCCGAGCGGCAGCGCGACCGAAGGCAGCGGCCATCCCGCCAGAGCCCCGAAACCGAGCACCAGCCCCGCCAGCCCGCAAAGCAGCAGGGCAAGCGCCGGAAGCGCCAGCCGCTCGAACGCCAGCGGCCGCGTGGTCAGCACCGGCACGAACTGCATCAGCGCCCCGGCCATGGCAAGGCTGAGCCAGCCCACCGCCACCAGATGCACGACGATCAGCGTCCCCGGCGCGCGCAGCCCCTGATGCGGATAGCCCCAGCCCAGCGCCATCAGCGCCTCGGCCAGCAGCAGCAGCAGCAGCGCGGCGGCAAAGAAGGTCATGGTCCAGCGCGACAGCGCGGCGATCGGCATCCGGGGCTCTCCTGTCCCGCCGCACAGGCGGGGGCATATCGCCGCAGGCTGCACCTTCCCGGCGCGGGCGTACTTGCGCAATGTCAAACGTCGCGAAAAATTGCACCTTCCGGAAAAGGCCCGAAACCCGCGGGACGGGCCCGGGCGAACGGGCCTTCCGCCCGGGCCAAGCGGGCGATTCGTGCAGGCATCGCCGGGCATTCGGGCTGCCTTCCGGGACGCGAACAGCGGAAATCCGCCCGCCCCCGGCGGGGGCCGGATGGATGGCGGGCCGCATGAAACATATCAAGCGGGACAGGTCGCCGCGCTTTGGCCCCGCCGGAAAAAGGAGGCTTTCCGCCCCCTCTTGCGCCTGACGGCGCAATTCACCCCCGAGGATACTTTCATCAAGGCGAAAGGTGAGCGGCGTCTCGGAAACGCGCCGACGGCGCGTGTTTCCGCCTATTCGGCGGCTTTCTTCGCGGCCTCGATCCGGGCGGCGCGGGCCTCGACCTGTTCGACGATATGGTCGATCATCCCGGCGTTGCCCAGCTTGTGGCTTTGCTTGCCCGCCAGATAGACCATGCCCGACCCGGCCCCGCCGCCGGTGAAGCCGATGTCGGTCATCAGCGCCTCGCCCGGGCCGTTCACCACGCAGCCGATGATCGACAGGCTCATCGGTGTGGTGACATGGGCGAGCCGTTCTTCCAGAATTGCCACCGTCTTGATGACATCGAACCCCTGCCGGGCGCAGGACGGGCAGGAGATGATCGTCACCCCCCGGTGCCGCAGCCCGAGCGATTTGAGGATCTCGAAGCCGATCTTCACCTCCTCGACCGGATCGGCGGAAAGCGACACCCGGATCGTGTCGCCGATCCCCATCCACAGCAGGTTGCCGAGCCCGATCGCCGACTTGACCGTGCCGCTGACCAGCCCGCCCGCCTCGGTGATCCCGAGATGGATCGGCGCGTCGGTCGCCTCGGCCAGCGCCTGATAGGCGGCGGCGGCAAGGAATACGTCCGATGCCTTCACCGAGATCTTGAATTCGTGGAAATCGTTGTCCTGCAACAGCTTGATATGGTCGAGGCCGGATTCGACCATCGCCTCCGGGCAGGGTTCGGCGTATTTTTCCAAGAGGTGGCGTTCGAGCGAACCGGCGTTCACGCCGATGCGGATCGAACAGCCGTGATCCCTGGCGGCGCGGACCACCTCGCGCACCCGTTCGGCGGACCCGATGTTGCCGGGGTTGATCCGCAGGCAGGCCGCGCCCGCCTCGGCGGCCTCGATGGCGCGCTTGTAGTGGAAATGGATGTCGGCGACGATCGGCACCGGGCTTTCGCGCACGATCTCGCGCAGTGCCCTTGTGCTGGCCTCGTCGGGGGTCGAGATCCGGACGATATCCGCCCCGGCCTCGGCGCAGGCCTGCACCTGCGCCACGGTCGCGGCCACGTCCGCGCTGTCGGTATTGGTCATGGTCTGCACCGAGATCGGCGCATCGCCCCCCACCGCCACCGGCCCGACCATGACCTGACGCGAGCGGCGGCGATAGACGTTGCGCCATGGGCGGACGTGATTGAGGCTCATGGCTGGGGGCCCTCATCGCTGCGCGGTTCTGCCGTCCAGATAGCGCCCCGGGGGCCGCAGGGCAAGGCGCGGCGGCGGATCAGTCGCCGTCGATCACCTCGGGGGGCATCGCCTCGGGCGCGGCTTCGGCAAGGGCGACAATCCGCGCAAGGTCGGGATCGGCCGCGAGATCGGCCAGCGCGTAGCTTTCGGCCAGCGCATCGGGCGACAGGGCGATGTTGCTCACGACCTGGGCGCCGGGGGCGGCGGGGCCGTGGGTCTGGCCGTTCACCGCGAAATAGAGCGAGCCGGAGTTGCCCGCCCGCAGCCGGGCCGGTTCCTCGGCCTGCGGCACCTCGTAGCGTTCGCCCGCGTCGAGGATCTTTTCGAACAGCACCGTGCCGTCGGCGGCCTGCACCCGCACCCAGGACGGCCGCACCGCGAAAATCTCGACCGCCGGGGCGGGTTCGGCCACCACCTGCGGCACGGTCTCTTCGACCCCGGCCTCGGCCAGCAGCGCCTCTCCCGGCCGGTCTTCGTCGCGGCGCGGGTCGATGGCGGCGATGGGGCCGTCGCGGGCGACCATCACCGGCACTTCGAGCGCCTGCGGCCGGTAGAGGCGGCCCAGCGCCTCGGCGGTGGGGACCGGCGCGGGCTCACGCCCGGCCGTTTCGGTCACGCGCAGGTTGGGGGTATTGCCGCCGACATTGCCCAGCGGGTCGATTTCGGCCACCACGACCGGGGCCTGATCGACGGGGGCCAGTTGCACCCGCTGCACCTCGCGCAGGATCGACCAGCCGCCATAGCCAAGCCCGCCGATCAGCGCCACCAGCACCAGGACCGAACCGATGGCCGCCGGTTCGATCCGGCTGAACACGCTTTGCGAGCGCGGCACGAAAGTGGCGTTGGGATCGCCCAGCGGATCGCCGGTATGGACCCGCCGCGCCGCCCTGGCCGGGGCCGCTTTCGGTGCCGAAGCGGCAGGCGACATGCCATGCGCGGTCGAGAACCCGGCCTCGGCGCAGAACTTGGCATAGGCCCATTCCGGATCCATCCCGAGGTAACGGGCGTAGGAGCGCACATAGCCCGCGACGAATCCCTGCGTCTCGAAGGCCGAGACATCGGCATTCTCGATCGCCGCGATATAGGTGGCCTTGATCTTGAGTTCGCGCTGGACGTCGAGCAGTGACTTGCCCAGCGTCGCCCGCTCGCCCCGCATCAGGTCGCCGAGACGCAAATCGTAGTCGTCGAAGCCTTTCGGCTTCTCCTCAAGCTCTGCCGAAGGTTCAGCCCTCCGCCAAATCATGCACCCCTGCCCCATCCGAATTGTTTATGCACTGAATCGCCGGGCGAGTCGGCAGCCCGGTCGTTACAGGTGATTCTAGCACATGCTTCCGGGTTTGTGCACCCGCAGAAGTGATCAACCCGTGAGTTCGGCGCGATTCAGCGCGCAATGCGACCAGAGGCGGTCCATCGCCCGCACCAGCGTATCGATCTCGCCCGGGGTGTGAACCGGAGAGGGGGTGAACCGCAGCCGTTCCGTGCCGCGGGGCACGGTGGGGTAGTTGATCGGCTGGACGTAAATCCCGAATTCTTCCAGCAGCATGTCGGACAGCAGCTTGCAATGCACCGGGTCGCCGACATGGACCGGCACGATATGCGAACCGTGGTCGATGATCGGCAGGCCAAGGCCCTTGAGCCGCATCTTCAGGATGCGCGCATGTTCCTGCTGCTTGTCGCGCAGGTGCTGCGCGGTCTTCACATGCCGGACCGAAGCCGCCGCCCCCGCCGCAATCGTCGGCGGCAGCGAGGTGGTGAAGATGAACCCCGGCGCGTAGGAGCGGACCGCATCCACCATCTTTGCGCTGGCGGCGATATAGCCGCCGAACACGCCGAACGCCTTGCCCAATGTGCCGTTGATGATGTCGAGCCGGTGCATCAGCCCGTCGCGTTCCGCCACGCCCGCGCCGCGCGGACCATACATGCCCACGGCGTGCACCTCGTCGATATAGGTCAGCGCGCCGAACTCGTCCGCGAGGTCGCAGATCGCCTCGATCAGGCCGAAGTCGCCGTCCATCGAGTAGATCGACTCGAAGGCGATCAGCTTGGGCGCGGCCGGGTCGTCGGCGGCCAGAAGCTCGCGCAGATGCGCGACGTCGTTGTGGCGGAAGATGCGCTTGGCGCCGCCGTTGCGACGCACGCCTTCGATCATGCTCGCGTGGTTGAGTTCGTCGGAATAGATGATCAGGCCGGGGAACAGCTTCGGCAGGGTAGAAAGCGTCGCGTCATTGGCGATATAGGCCGAGGAGAAGACCAGCGCGGCCTCTTTCCCGTGCAGGTCGGCGAGTTCGGCCTCCAGCCGTTTGTGATAAACGGTCGTGCCTGAGATGTTGCGCGTACCGCCCGACCCGGCGCCGGTGGCGTCGAGCGCCTCGTGCATGGCGGCGAGCACCTCGGGGTGCTGGCCCATGCCGAGATAGTCGTTGCCGCACCAGACGGTGATCGGCTTTTCGGTGCCGTCCGGCTTGCGCCAGACCGCATGGGGAAAGTGGCCCTTGCGGCGTTCGATGTCGATGAAGGTGCGGTAGCGGCCTTCATCATGCAGCCGGTTCAACGCGGTGTCGAGCGCCTTGTTATAGTTCATCTTCGTCTCCCTGGCCCACTTCAGCTTGGGTGGTCTGATGGTGTCGACTCTACACGTGGCAGGGTGCCGTTCTTTGATACCCGTCAAATGATATGTCGAATAGTGGTCATTTTGACGCCTGTCTTGCGGGTCGGTATCCTGCGGGTCGGGGCAGTCCCGGACGATGATACCCTTCCCCCCGGCCCGGAATCAAGGTGCGTGACGATCACCGGCAAGCGGCCGAACGCTGCCGTCCGTTGTGCCCTCCCCGCACTCTGGACACCGGCGGCCCCGGCTGCCAGTCTCCGCCACCAGCCGCACCACATCCCTGCCATACGAGGATCCGCCATGTCAGCCGACGCCGTTCTGAACCGTATCGACGAAACCCTGCCCGAGGCGCTGGCGCGGCTGATGGAGCTGTTGCGCATCCCCTCGATCTCGACCGACCCGGCCTGGGCCGCCGATTGCGACCGGGCGGCCGACTGGCTGGTGGCCGACCTTGCCGCCATGGGGTTCGACGCCTCGAAACGCCCGACCCCCGGCCATCCGATGGTGGTGGCGCACTCGGGCGGCACCGCCGGGGGGCCGCGCCTGCTGTTCTACGGCCATTACGACGTGCAGCCGGTCGATCCGCTCGACCTGTGGGACCGCCCGCCGTTCGAACCCGCCATCGAGGACACACCCGCGGGCAAGGTGATCCGCGGCCGGGGTTCGTCGGACGACAAGGGCCAGCTCATGACCTTCCTTGAAGCCTGCCGCGCCTGGAAGGCGGTGCATGGCAGCCTGCCCGGCAACATCACCATCTTCCTCGAGGGCGAGGAGGAATCCGGCTCGCCCTCGCTGGTGCCGTTCCTGCGCGAGAACGCGGGCGAGCTGCGCGCCGATATCGCGCTCATCTGCGACACCGGCCTGTTCCAGAGCCGCACCCCGGCCATCGTCACCATGCTGCGCGGGCTGCTGGGCGAGGAGGTGGTGATTCGCGGCCCCTCGAAGGATCTGCATTCCGGCATGTATGGCGGGGTCGCGGTGAACCCGGCGCGGGTGCTGGCGCGGATCATCGCCGGGCTGCATGACGAGACGGGGCGAATCACCGTGCCCGGCTTCTACGACGGGGTGGAGGAACTGCCCGAGGCGATCCGTGCCCAGTGGCAGGCGCTGGGGTTCGACCACGCCGCCTTCCTCGGCGAGGTCGGGCTGTCGCATCCGGCGGGCGAGCAGGACCGGACGCCCCTGGAGATGATCTGGTCGCGCCCGACCTGCGAGGTGAACGGCATATGGGGCGGCTACACCGGCGAGGGTTTCAAGACCGTGCTGCCCGCCGAGGCCCATGCCAAGATCAGCTTCCGCCTGGTCGCCGGGCAGGATCCGCATGTGCTGCGCGAGGCGTTCCGCGCCCATGTCCGCGCCCAGCTTCCGCCCGACTGCACCGCCGAATTCCTCGACCACGGCGCCAGCCCGGCCTCGATCATGGAAATCGGCCATCCGGCCTTCGAGGCCGCCCGTGGCGCCCTGGGCGAGGAATGGGGGGTGGAAGCGGCCTATGCGGGCTGTGGCGGATCGATCCCCGTCGCGGGGTATTTCAAGACCATGCTGGGAATGGATTCGATGCTGATCGGCTTCGGCCGCGACGACGACGCGCTGCATTCGCCGAACGAAAAATACGATCTGGAGTGTTTCCACAAGGGAATCCGCAGCTGGGCGCGGGTGCTGGACCGGCTGCGGGGGTGAGAGGCGGAGAGCGCCGGGGGCTCTGCCCCCCAGCCCCGCCACAGGCGGGGCGTTCGCCGCTGAAAACCGTCCACCGGACGGTTTTCCGGGCGCGGCTCACCCCGGAGTATTTCTGGAAAGATGAAGGTGCAGGGGCGCAGGCGTATCCGGCGACCGTCTGCTCATATTCCTGATTTCGCTTGGGAAATGGCGCGGTTGACGGGACTCGAACCCGCGACCCCCGGCGTGACAGGCCGGTACTCTAACCGACTGAGCTACAACCGCGCATGACGACACGGGCAGACGGGGCGATGGCGCGGTTGACGGGACTCGAACCCGCGACCCCCGGCGTGACAGGCCGGTACTCTAACCGACTGAGCTACAACCGCGCATCGCGCCCCGGTGCTGCCCGGGCGTGTGAGGGGTAATAAGCGTCCCCATCGGCGGCGTCAAGCGGGACGGCGGGGAAAACCCGCGCGCGCCCCGCGCCCCGCCGTCAGCCAATCATCGGCCCCTGCCCCGCGCCGGTCTCCTCGTAGTAGCGCCGCAGCCGTTGCAGCGCGATCCGCAGCACGATCTTGCCCGAGCGCGCCGACCAGCCCAGCCGTTTCTCGGCCACTTCCAGCCCTTCGAGGAAACAGCAGCAGCGCAGCGCCATGTCGCCCAGCCCCGGCCCGAGGTCGCGCAGCGCCAGCGCCACCCGGTCGCGCGCAGCGCGCGGGCCTTCGGCCGGGCCGCTTCCGCCGCCGAAACCGCCCCGATCGCCGCCGGTCAGGAAGCGGTCCCAGTTCTGCGCCACCCGCGGCCCCATCTGCGCCAGTTCGAAATCCTCGCGCAGCCGTTCCGCCGCCGCGACCAGTTCCGGCGTCAGGAACGGCGCACCGTCGCGGTCGCGCCGCCGCGCCAGCGCCGCCACCGGGCTTTCGGCCAGATTGTAGCGCAGCTTGCGGCTGGTGCCCCCGTCGGGGAGGGCGACCTCGCGTTCGGCCCAGATCCGGTGCTGTTCGGCGAAACCGGCCTCGGCCCCCGCCCCCTCGGCCAGCAGGCGGCGCAGCGCGGCGCGGCCAAGGGGCGTGATCTCATAGGCCGCGACCCGGCCCGGGCGGCGGCAGCCGATCCATTCCTTCAGCGCGAAAGCCTGTGCCACCGCGCGGTCCACCACCGCGGTGCGCGCGGTCTTGCCGCCGGGAAACTCGCGCAGCACCGCCGCCTTGTCCATGTCGGGGGCAATCGCCAGCAGCGCGCCCGGTTCGGCCAGGCGGCGCAGGATGCGGCGGGCCTCGCGGATCACGGTCGCTTCGTCGGCAAGGCGGATATCGTGGCGGATGGGGGCGCTCATCGGGTGGTTGTCCTCCTGACAGGTCGTTCCGGTCCGGGCGAGGCGCGCCCGGCCGAGCTGGATCAGCGCCTCGTCCACAAGCGGATCGTCGCGCCGGTTCTCGAATCGCCGCACCTGGCGCAGGACGGTCGAGGCATGGCAGCCGCTGCGCCGCGCCAGCGCACGCAGGGAAAGCCCGTCCTCGGTATGGTCGAGATAGAGCCTCACGGCGTCCGGCAACCAGGCCGGAAGCCCATCCACCTTATTCATGGACCCGTCCAAGCCGCCCTCTCAGCCCCAGATGCCGCTCCGGCCCGGCCGCAGGCGGATCAACCATTGATTGTCGTGGTTACCCAAAGGTTAACACCGCCCCGGCGCAGTCGGATTTGGTCACAATGGTTTCCAAAACCTAAATTTTTCTGAAACCAGCGCGCGCACGGATCCCGGCTTGCGCAACAGGGGGTTGAGTCGTGGCAGGATCGGCACCGCAGTTGACCGGGGGAGTTTCCGATGACCGATACCTGTCCGACGCTTGCCACCCTGCGCCGCCCGCGCCTCCTGATCCGGGCGGCCCGGTTCGGGCTTGCCGACTACCGGCGCGGGCGCGATCTGAAACGGCTGATCGGGGTCGGGCCGCTGCCCGTACCCGCGGCGGCGCTGGCCGCGCTGGCCGAGGCCGAGCGGCGGCAGGAGGAGAAACGCATGGCGGGCGCGGCGGATTACACCGTCGCCCGGCATGTGGAACTGCTGATCGCGCTGATGGCCGAGACGCTGGCCCAAGAGGTGGGGGCCCAAGAGGTGGGGGCCCAAGAGGTAGGGGCCCGGAAGGCCCCGGCGGCCTAAGCCGCCCCCGGAGGGGTCAGGCGGGGATCAGACCGCGGACCTCATACGAAGGCATCGGGCATCGACGCCTTCTTGCGGGCGACGTAATCGGCCAGCGCCTCGGCCACGCCCTCGTCGAGCGCGGGCGGGCGGTAGTCGCCCAGCAGGCGTTTCACCCGCGCCGAGGCCAGCGCCTGGGTGTCGCGCGCGCCTTCCTCGTCCCAGGTCTCGAACGGCTTGTAGTCGAGCAGACCCGACCGCCAGAAGGCGTCCTTGAAATTGGCCCGCGTATGGTCGCAGCCAAGGTAATGCCCGCCCGGCCCGACCTCGCGGATCGCCGACATGCCCTGGCCGTTCTCGGACAGGTCCACCCCGCCTGCCAGATGATGCAGCGCGCCGAGCTGGTCGGCGTCCATCACGAATTTCTCGTAGGAGGACACCAGCCCCCCCTCCAGCCAGCCGCAGGCGTGCAGCATGAAGTTGACCCCGGCCAGCAGCGCCACGTTCAGGCTGTTCGCGCTTTCATATGCCCCCTGCGCATCGGGCAGTTTCGAGCCGGTGAAGGCCCCGCCCGAGCGGTAGGGCAGCCCCAGCCTGCGCGCCAGTTGCCCCGCGCCCCAGGTGATATGCGCGGCCTCGGGCGTTCCGAACGTCGGCGCGCCCGAGTTCATGTCGATCGAGGTGACGAAGGCGCCGAAGATCGCCGGCGCACCGGGACGCACCAGTTGCGAATAGGCCACGCCCGCCAGCACCTCGGCCAGCACCTGGGTCAGCGTCCCCGCCACCGTGACGGGCGCCATGGCGCCGCCGACGATGAACGGGCTGATGATCGCCGCCTGACCCGCCGCCGCATAGACCTCCAGCGCGCCCATCATCACCGAATCGAAGGTGAGCGGGCTGTTAATGTTGATCAGCGAGGTCATCACCGTATTCGCGTTGACGAAATCCGCCCCGAACAGCAGCTTCGCCATCTCGACCGAATCGGCGGCCCGGACCGGCTCGGTGACCGAGCTCATGAAGGGCTTGTCGCTCAGCGTCATATGGGCGTGCAGCATGTCGAGGTGGCGCTTGTTCACCGCGATGTCGGTGGGCTCGCAGACCGTCCCGCCCGAGTGGTGCAGCCATTTCGACATGTAGCCGAGCTTCACGAAATTGCGGAAATCCTCCATCGTCGCATAGCGCCGCCCGCCCTCGGCATCGCGCACGAACGGGGGACCGTAGACCGGGGCCAGCACCAGCGAGCGGCCGCCGATCTCGACGTTGCGTTCCGGGTTGCGCGCGTGCTGGGTGAAACGCGAGGGCGCGGTGGCGCAAAGCCTGCGGGCGAGGCCGCGCGGGATATGCACCCGCTCGCCGCGCACATCGGCCCCGGCGGCACGCCAGCGCTCCAGCGCGGCGGGGTTCTCGACGAAGTTGACGCCGATCTCTTCCAGCACCGTCTCGGCGTTCGCCTCGATGATCGACAGCGCTTCCTCGTTCAGCACCTCGAAGTTCGGGATGTTGCGCTCGATGAAGCGGGCGGCGTCGAAGCTGACCGCCGTCCGTTCCGCCCGGCGGGCCGCGCCACCGCCACCGCGCGCGCGCCGCCCGGATGCCGCCACATCGGCCATGTCATGCCCTCCGATCTGTCATGTGGGGTTGTTTTACCCGCTTCCGCCGCCGGGCATAACCGGATTACGTCGCTTCCGAAAGGAAACCGACATCGCCGACATCCTGCGACCGCGGGCCGACCGGGTTCCCCGCCCCGGGACCGGCAGCCGCGGAACAGGCCGTCCCCAACTTCATCTTTCCATAAATACTCCCGCCGGAGGCTTCCGCCGCAGGCGGAAAAGGCGTCAGAACACCGCCGCCCAGCGTTCGAGCAACCGGCTCTGCATGCCACGGGCGCGGCCGGTCCATTCCCGCCCGCCCGCCGGGCGTTCGCGCTCGGTGGCGGCAAGCCCGGCGCGGCGCGGCAGGTCGGCGGCGAAGATCGCGAAGGCGAGGTCGCGGCCGCCCGGCGTGGTGACATAGCCGCCGAGCCCCGAGACGAAGTTCAGCGTTCCGGTCTTGGCCGCGACCTTCAGCGGGTGGTTGCGCATCTCGCGCCCCTGCGCATCGCGCATGGTGAAGTCGCGCAGGATCGGCCGCAGGGGCCCCGCACCGGCCTGCGCCAAGGCCCGCGCCATCCCCGCCGCCGTCGCGCGCGAGCCAACGCCGAGACCCGAGTGATTGACGAAGGCGGCCTGCATCCCGTAATGTCCCGCCGCCCATTCCGCCATCCGCGCGCCCGAGACCGTCAGCCCGCTTTCGCCCGAGGCCGAAAGCCCCAGCACCTCGGCGGTAAGGTTGGTGGACCAGCGCAGCATGTCGCGCGCGACGGTGCGCAGGGGCGGGCTGGTCACTTCGGCCAACACCGCGCCGCCGGATATCCGCCCCACCGCCTGCGCGTCGGGCAGCGCGATCCCCTGCGCCCGGGCCAGCGTCTGGAACACCTCGCCCGCGTAAAGATCGGGGCGCCGCACCGGCAGCCAGCGGCTGCCGCCGTTGCCGAGCGCACGCGACGCGACCGTCCAGTCCTCGACCGTGCCCGAGGTGCTGTAGGTGTAGACCGGCCGGTCGCGGTCCACCACCCGCATCCGCGCCATGCGCACATCGGGCACGAAGCGATCGGCGCGGGCATCCATCCGCACCGCCCAGCCGCCCTGCGCCCGGCTCCACTGGAAATGCACCCGGTTGTAGTTCAGGTTCAGCCCCGAGATCGCCGGGTTGTAACCCACGTGCTCGGGCTGCTCGGGGTCGATCAGCGGCAGTTGCGGCAGCGCCGCCCCATGCACCAGGAACCGCCCGGTGATCCCCTGCACCCCGCGCGCCTTCAGTGCCGCCGCGAGGTCGCCGAGCGCGTCGGTGGTCAGCGTCGGGTCGCCGGTGCCGCTCAGCACCAGATCGCCCGCGATCCGCCCGCCCGAGACCGGGCCGGTGGCGATCAGCCGGGTGGCAAAGCGATGCCCCTCGCCCAGCCGGTCGAGCGCGTAGAGCGCCGTCACCGCCTTGGCAACGCTGGCGGGGGGCTGCGGCTCATGCGGCGCGACGGCTTCCAGAAGCACGCCCGAGCGCATATCGACCACCGCGCAACTCACCCGTCCGCCCAGCCGCGCCGCCTCGATCAGCGCCGCCGCGCCGGGCGAGGACGCGGCCGCGCGCGGCGCCGCCGCCACCGAGGCGGGCGAGGTCCGGGCCATCGGCCGTTTCGACCGTTCGGGCGCATTGGCGCAGGCGGGAAGGGCGGCCCCGGCAAGCAGGGCGCCCAGCAGCCATCGGCGGGAAAATTCGTGCGGCGCGCTCATGCCCCCGATGCTAGCCGATGCCCCGGGGGCCGGGCAAGCGTTCCGCGTCCCAGCCGCCCGCCGCCCGGATCGCGGTCGAGGAGGCGGGGTTGAGCGGGATATCCACCATGCACCAGGCCGGGGGGCTGGCGCGGGGCAGCAGCCGCGCCGCCCCGGGCCGCAGCCGTGCCCGGGCGAAGGCCCGCGCCGCCGGGGCAAGCCGGGCGCCTTCGCTTCCGGGCCGCGCCAGCACCCCCACCGGCACATTGCGCAGGATCCAGCGCCAGTTGTCCCACAGGTGGAACTGGGCGAGGTTGTCGGCCCCCATCAGCCAGACGAAACGCACCCCGGGATAAAGCGCCATGAGCCGCCGCAGGGTGGCGGCGGTGTAACGGGTGCCGATCCGCGCCTCGATATCGGTCACGTGGATGCGCGGATGCGCGGCCAGCGCCCGCGCGGCGGCCAGACGCACCGCCAGCGGCGCGGGCCCCTGCGGTTTCAGGGGATTGCCGGGCGAGACCAGCCACCAGACCCGGTCGAGCCCGAAACGGCGCAGCGCCTCGCGCGTCGCATGCAGGTGGCCGTCATGCGGCGGATCGAACGATCCGCCCAGCAGCCCCACGCTCATCCCCGGCCGCGCCAGCGGCAGCCCTGCCCGCATCCTTCACCCCGCCCGCCTTCGCGACATGCCGAAGCCCGAGGTTTCCCCGTGCCACCCCAGCTTGTCCAGCCCGTTCCGGGCGCAAGCAAAAGGGCGCAGCCGACCGCCGCGCCCCTGACATGTCCGGGAAATCCGCCGTTCAGCGCAGCACATGCACCCCGCACTGGGCGTGGCGCACCACCCGCGCCGCGGTCGAGCCGAGGAAATAATCCTGCAACCCCGGCCGGTGCGAGTCGATGATGATGCAGTCGTAACCGTCGGCTTCGGCCATATCGAGGATCATGCGTGACGGATGCCCGATCCGCGCCGCGACCGCCACATCGGCGGCACCGAACCTGCTGGCCAGTTCGGCCTCGATCTCGGTCCGGTTGGTCTCCTGCCGGTCCTCGGGCAGGTATTGCGCCACGTAGGACGGCACGGCCTCGATCACCGTCAGCACCGTGATCCGCCCGCCCGCTTGCAGCAGCTTGCGCGCCACTTCCATCGAACGGCGGCCCTCGCTGCCGTGGTCCGGGGCCACGGGGACCAGAATCTTCGAATACATCGCATCGCCTCCTTGGGTGGTGTCCTGTGTGTGCATGTCGAGAAATGGCGCGGACCTGCCCCGCGCACCTTGATCTGGATCACTAGACCGGAATTTCCGCGCCCTGACCAGCCCGGATTCATCCCGTGAAAGCAAAGGGGGCCCGAAGACCGTTCGAGCCTTCGCTCCGGCGCGGCGGGTGGCGTGGTTTTCGGGGTCGCCGCAAGCGACGAGCGGAGTGTGCTCAATGCACATGAGCCTGGGCAAGCGCGGAAAACCGCGCCAGATGCCCGAAGGACGCAGAATTCTCAAACGGTCTCTCAGCCGGAGGCGCCATCCCCGGGCAGGGCGGCAAGGATCTCGTCGAGCAGCGCGGCGATCTCGGCCGCCGCCGGGCCTTTCGGACCTTCCGCCACGCCGAGCCCGTGCCCCATCGCCTCGGCATAGGCCACCCGGTTGGCCAGCCGCGCCGCCGCCACCCCGGCGGTCAGCTCCGCGGCCGCTTCCGCCACCTCGGCCGCCAGTCGCGTGCCCCGCCCGGCACGGTTGAGCACCACCAGCACCCGCCGCCGTTCCCGCGCGCAGAGGTCGAGCACCCCTTCGGTCGCCCAGAGATCGACATGCGAGGCCGAGACCGGCACCAGCACCAGATCGGCCGCGCGCAGCGCCGGGCGCAGGTCGGCATCGACCTTGGGCGGCGTATCGACGATCACCACATCGGCATCGCGCCGCAGCTTCTCGCACTCGTAGGACACGCCCCAGGCCGAGGCGGTCGAGAACTCGATCCCCGCATCGCCGGGCCGGTCGCGCCGGGCCATGAACCAGCGGCCGAGGCTGCCCTGCGGATCGGTGTCGATCAGCGCCACCCGCCGCCCGGCGCGCGCAAGCGCCACCGCCAGGTTGGCCGCAAGCGTGGTCTTGCCGCTGCCGCCCTTCTGCTGGGCCACCGTAAGAACGATCCCGGTCATCGCGCCCCCTCCCCGCCCGGACATCGCGGGCGAATCCTTCTTGCTGCAATGCAGCGTCGCACAGTACGCAGACAAATGCACCCGCCGAAATTCGCCCGCGCGGGACGCCCCCCGACGCCGCCTCCGCCGGGGCGGTTCATCCACTGGAAGAATCGCTTCTCCCGGCCCCGGGGTGGCCACGGGCCGCCCGTTCGCGGCTGAAACGTGCCCCGTTCGGCGGGGAAACGCGCCACTGGCGCCTTTCCTGATCCGCCTCACCGTTTCCGAGACGCCGCTCGCGCTCCGCCGGGGATATTTTCATCAAGGCGAAGATGAAAGGTGTTCTCAATATTATTTCACCGTGACGGAAATATCCTCGGGGGTGAATTGGCCGCAGGCCAGGAGGG
>JBAYSY010000037.1:0-28822 GCA_041675885.1 Gemmobacter sp.
CGCGGCCAGGGTGCGGTCCGAGACATGCACCACGTAACCCACGCCGCCCACGTCGATCAGCACCTGATCGCTGCCCTTCCAGTCGATCCGTCCGGCGATACGGCCGATCATCGCGCCGCTCCCGCCTGAGCGAGCGCCAGCGCCGCGTCGAGCCGCCCCGAGGATTGCAGGTGATGCGCATGGCAGATCGCCACCGCCAGCGCGTCGGCGGCATCCGGTCCGGCGATCCGGACCCCCGGCAGATGCAGCCGCACCATGTGGTCGATCTGCGCCTTGGCCGCGTGCCCCACGCCCACCACCGCCTTCTTGACCGCATTGGGGGCGTATTCACCGACCTTCAGCCCCGCCTGCGCGGGCACAAGCAGCGCGATCCCCCGCGCCTGCCCCAGTTTCAGCGTCGCCACCGCGTCCTTGTTGACAAAAGTATGTTCGACCGCCGCCGCGTCCGGGGCGTGGCCTGCCAGCACCTCGGAAAGCTGGGCATGGAGCGACAGCAGCCGCACCGCAAGGTCTTCACCCGCGGAATGGCAGATGCCGTTCGCCACATGGCGGATGCGGGCGCCCGCGACGTCGATCACCCCCCATCCGAGGTTGCGCAACCCCGGGTCGATTCCGATCACGCGCATCCTGCCCTGCCCACTGCCACCGCCCTTGCCCGCGCCTTTTCGCCGCGTTCGCCCCCGAACTAGCACGAAAAGCGAACATCCGCCAGAGAGAAACCGGATCGGGCACATGACAGAGCCACGCGACGGGGTCGAATCCCGCCGCCCGCAACCAGACTGCGGCGGCTTGACGCAGACCCGATGCCGCACCGCAGCATGAGACCGCGAAAGGCTACCATTCGGGGGCGGAAAACCCAAATATACAAGAGGATGACGCCCCTTTCCGAGCCATGCGAAAACCGCAGGTCCGTCATGCGTTTTACCCCGCTTGCTTTGCACCCGCAGCGGGCCTAACTGGCCAGATGACGGGCAAGGGGCCCGTCCTTGACGCCGTATGTGAGGAAACACGACATGGCCGCTTTCGAGACCGTCCGCACAGCTCATGCGGGCACCCAGATCGGGGGCCGGCTGAGCCATTTCGTCCAATCTCTGTTTGCCAGTACCGCCGCCTGGAACGACGCCCGCCTGACGCGCCGCGCACTTGCGCGTCTGTCGGATCGCGAACTTGACGACATCGGCCTGTGCCGTGGCGATATCGACGAGATCACGGCGCGCAGCCTGCTGCGCTGATCCGCACCGGAAAGCCGGGGCAAGCCCCCGGTCGGCATGGACATGCAAAAAGGCCGCCACGGGGACACCCGGAGCGGCCTTGAGCATTTCTGCCCGCCTCTGTCCACCCGCGCCCGGACAGGTGTCGTAACAGGAGGCCCCGCAAGGGGCGCCCCCCTTCGTCAATGCAATCAGCGCCGCAGTTCCGCGATCTGCCCCGAAAGGTAAAGTGTCAGCGGGTCGGGCTGCATCAGCACCGCGCCGAACCGCTCGATCCCGTCAGACTGCCAGAGCCGCTCGACCTTTTCTTCATAGACCGTGGCGCCGATGCTGTGATGGATGCCCGCCTTGATCCCCGTCACGCCCAGCACCAGCACCAGCACCGGCCCGAGCACCGGGATGCGCAGCCCCTTGCGGCGGCGGCGGCGCAGAAGCATGGCCGGAGCGGTGGATGGATCATAGGGGATGCGCCCCAAGGTTCCCGCGGCGGCAAATCCCGCGCCGCGCTGGTTCGCATATTCAACACGCGAAAGGCGACCGTAAAAATCCTGCATAACCGGATCGGCCATGATCGTTACTCCCAAACCACGGCCCCCACCGGCTTTGGAAGGCTTTGATACGTCCGGAATGTGGCGCAAATAAGGCATTCGGCTAAAAATGCCCTGAATTTGACTTGGTTAATCCGTGGAAAGCGCATGTTTCTGCGGGATCAGGCCCGGCGCAGCACCAGTGTTGCCCAGTCGCCGATATCTTCGCGCGACTCACAGGCGAATCCCTCGGCCTCATAGGCGGCAAGCACCGTCGCAGCCTGTTCCACCAGCAGCCCCGACAGGATCGCCCGCCCGCCCGGGGCGATGTTGCGGGCCATGTCCGGCGCAAGCGCGATCAGCGGGCCCATCAGGATGTTTGCCAGCACGAGGTCGAAGGGCCCGGCCCCGGCAAGCTCGGGGTGGTCGAAGCCCTCGGCCTCCAGACAGCGCACCCGGCCCGCCAGCCCGTTCGCGGCGACATTGGCCGCCGCCACCTCGACCGCCACCGTGTCGATGTCCGACGCCAGCACCACCCCCGGCCAGGCCGAGGCCGCGGCCATGGCCAGAACCGCGGTGCCGCAGCCCACGTCGGCCACCCTGCCCGGCGCCTCGCCCGCCGTGACCAGCCGGTCGATGGCCCGCAGGCAACCCAGCGTGGTGCCGTGGTGGCCGGTGCCGAAGGCCACGGTAGCCTCGATCAGCAGGCCGATCCGGCCTTCGGGCAGCTTGTCGGCGTCATGGCTGCCGTAGACGAAGAACCGCCCGGCCTCGACCGGGCTGAGTTCCCGTTTCACCCGCGCCACCCAGTCGATCTCGGGCAGTTCCGAGACCGCGAAGGGCTCGGCGCCGAAGGCGGCGGCAAGCAGCGCCAGCGACGCCGCGTCGGGGGCCTCGTCGAAATAGCCGCCCACTTCCCAGCGGCCGGAACCGTCCTCGATCTCGAACACGCCGACGCCGTTGGGTTCGGGCTCCATCCGCTCCATCGCCTCGGCCAGCGCCTCGGCGGCGGCCTGTCCGGTCAGGGTGGTCAGGGCGGAATGGCTGGACATGGCGGGTCTTTCGCTGGGGGAACCCGTGGCGCATAGACCCGCCACCCCCGGGCGTCAAGTCGGGGCTCAGGCTCAGGCGCCGGCGCCCATCGGACAGGTCACCCCGGTGCCGCCGATGCCGCAATATCCGGCCGGGTTCTTCGCCAGGTATTGCTGATGCGGACCCTCGGCATGGTAAAACGGCGTGGAGGCGGCGATCCCGGTGGTGATGGCCCCATGCCCGGCGGCAGCCAGGCGTTCCTCGTAGGCGGCACGGCTGGCCTCGGCCGCACGGGCCTGCGCATCGGAAAAGGTCTGGATGACCGAGCGATACTGGGTGCCGGTATCGTTCCCCTGCCGCATCCCCTGCGTGGGGTCGTGGTTCTCCCAGAACAGCCGCAGCAGGTCTTCATAGCCGATCTGCGCCGGGTCGAAGATCACCCGCACCACCTCGGCATGGCCGGTCCGGCCCGAGCAGACCTCCTCATAGGTCGGGTTCGGGCTGTGGCCCCCGGCGTAACCCACCATGGTCAGCCAGACGCCGGGTTGTTGCCAGAACAGCCGTTCCGCCCCCCAGAAGCAGCCCATGCCGAAGACGGCCTGCTCCATGCCCCCGGGGACCGGCGCGGCCAGCGGGCGGCCGGACAGGAAATGCCGGTCGGCGGTGGGGATCGGGTCGGGACGGCCGGGCAGCGCCGCCTCGGGGGTGACCATCCGGGTCTTGTCGTGGCCGAAACCGAACATCGGGGCCTCCTGTGTTCGCACGTTACCGGGGGAAGATAGGAGCGGGAAGGCGGGGCTTCCAGCCCTGATCGGCACGCGACAGAGGGCAGCGGGGTAAGGGTGTCACGGCCCGACGCCCTTTCCCCGTAGGGTGGGCAATATTGCCCACCACCCGCAACGCAAGCAGCCCCCACCCCCTACCCTTCGGGATAGAGGATACAGGCCACCTCATGCCCCTCGGCCACCCGGCGGCGGCGGGGCGAGGGGCGGGGGCCGAAGCTTGCGGTGATATGGCCGTCGCCTTCGGACAGTTCCGCAGCGGCCGCCAGCCCCGGATACCGCGCCGCCATGATCTCGGCCAGCGCCGCCCGCGCCGCTGGCCCGCCCTGCGGCGCGGCGATCACCGCCGAGAGACCCTCGATCCGCACCGCACCCAGTGCCGGGCGCGACTTCCCGGCGATCTCCCATTCCGAAAGCGCGGTCAGCACGTCGCGCCCCTCCCAGCCGCAATCGCGGGTGGCGAGCGGGCAACGGGCGTGGAACCGGCAACCGTTCGGAATGTCGATGGCCGAAGGGATTTCCCCCGCCGATTCCAGCGGCGGCTTGATCACCGCGGGGTCGGGTTCGGGCGAGGCATCCAGCAACAGCCGGGTATAGGGGTGCTTGCGCTCGTGGATCACGGTCTCGGTCGGGCCGATCTCGACGATCTCGCCCAGATACATGATCGCGGTGCGGTCGGCCACGTAGCGGATCGTCGGCAGGTCGTGGCTGACGTAGATGAAGGAAATGCCCATCTCGTCGCGGAACCGCCGCATCAGGTTGAGCACCCCGGCCCGGATCGACACGTCGAGCATCGACACCGGCTCGTCCGCGACGATGAAACGGGGTTCCAGCACCAGCGCGCGGGCGATGGCGACCCGCTGGCGCTGGCCGCCGGACAGTTCGTGCGGGAAGCGTTCGGCGTAGATTTCCGCCGGTTTCAGCCCGGCGCGCTCCAGCGCCTGCACGACGCGGGCGCGCAATTCGTCACCCTTCGCCAGCCCGTGGATCTTCAAGGGCTCGGCCACGATGCCGAAGATGGTGAAGCGCGGGTTCAGCGTCTGATACGGATCCTGGAACACCATCTGCGCCCGGCGCCGGAACGCCTTGAGCGCCCGGCCCCTGAGACCGGCGATATCCTCACCCTCCGACACGATCCGCCCGGCGGTCACCTCCTGCAATTTCACCAGCATCTCGCCGGTGGTGGTCTTGCCGGAGCCGGATTCGCCCGCCAGCCCGAGGATCTCGCCGTCGCGCAGGGTAAGGTCGATGCCATCGACGGCATGGACCTTCTTTTCCTCGCGGCCGAAGAACCCGGTGGGGATGGGGTAGTGCTTGACCAGCCCCTCGACCTTGACCACCTCGGCCCCGCCCTTCCGGCCGCTGCGGGGGGCGGCGGTGGTGACCTCATCGCCCAGACGGCGGCCGACCTCGGCCCATGTCTCGTTCAGCGCGGCGACGCGGCGGAACTCCTCCACCCGGTCCGGGTAGTGGCAGGCGGCGGTGCGGGCCTCGCCCACCGGCGCGAGCGCCGGGGCCTCGGCCCGGCAACGGTCGGTGGCGAAGGGGCAGCGTTCGGCGAAACGGCAGCCGGGCGGCGGGTTCAGCAGGTCGGGCGGGGTGCCGGGGATCGAGATCAGCTCGCGCTGCGCGCCTTCGAGCGTCGGAAAGGCGTTGGTCAGGCCCATGGTATAGGGGTGAAAGGGCGTGCCGAACACCGCGCGCACCGGCCCGGCCTCCATGATCTTGCCGCCATACATCACCGCCACCCGGTCGCAGGTCTGGACCACGACGGAAATGTCATGGGTGATGAACAGCAGGCTCATACCGCGTTCCCGCCGCAGCCGGGCCAGCCGGGCGAGGATCTGCGCCTGCGTCACCACGTCGAGCGCGGTCGTGGGTTCGTCGGCAATCACCAGCCTGGGTTCCAGCGCCATCGCCATGGCGATCACCGCGCGCTGCTTCATGCCGCCCGACATCTCGTGCGGATAGGCGGCAAGCCGCGAAGGGTCGATGCCGACATCGCGGAACAGCCCTTCGGCATGGGTCCATGCGGTCTTGTGGTCGATGCTGACATGCGCCTGCATCGCCTCGACGATCTGGTCGCCGACCCGGTAGACCGGATCGAGCGCGTTCATCGCCGCCTGGCTGACCCAGGCGATGTCCTTCCAGCGGACCCGGCGCATGTCCTCGCCCACCAGCGGCACCAGATCGCGGCCGTTGAAGTCGATCCGTCCGCGCGGGATCTCGCCATTGGGCGGCAGGAGCTTGAGCATGGCCTTGGCCGCGGTGGTCTTGCCGCAGCCGGATTCGCCCACAAGGCCCAGCGCCTCGCCCGGCGCGATGGAAAAGTCGATGCCGTCCACCGCCCGCACCGGCCCCGCGCCGGTGCGATAGTGGATCGCCAGATCGGTGACAGTCAGAAGGTCGCTCATTGCCGTGCCCGCAGCCTCGGATTGGCGACCACTTCAAGCGACCGCGAGATGAAGAAGACCGACAGCACCGTGGTCATGATCAGGATGCCGGGCGGCAGGTTCCACCACCATGCGGTGCGCCATGCGCCCGAAAGCCGCGCGTCATGCAGGATGCCGCCCCAGCTTACCGAATGCGGCGGGCCGAGGCCGAGGAACGAGAGCGTCGCCTCGGCGATGATGCTGACGCCGACGATGATGGCGAGTTCGAGGAACACCAGCGGCATCACGTTGGGGAAGATGTGCAGATACATGATGCGCAGGTCCGAGGCCCCCGCCACCCGCGCCGCCTTGACGAAGGGGCGTTCGCGCAGGGACAGCACCTGCGAGCGGATCAGCCGCGCCACCGTGCGCCATGTCAGCAGGCTGACGGCGAGGATCACGATCAGCAGGCTGGGCTGGAACAGCAGCACGAGGATCAGCGCGAAGGGTTCGAACGGAATGCCGTACATCACATCGACGGTGCGCATCAGGATGGTTTCGGTCCGGCCCCGGTAGTAGCCCGCGACAAGGCCCACGTTGGTGCCGATCAGCACCACCAGCGCCGCGCCGAGGAAGCCGACCAGCAGGGCGATACGCGAGCCGTGGACGTTCTGGCTGTAGAGGTCGCGGCCGAGATGGTCGGTGCCGAACCAGTAATCGCGCGAAGGGGCCGCGAGGCGGACCACGAAACGGTCGGAGCCGAGCGCGAGCGCAGAGTCGCCCTCGACCAGCAGCGCCCGCAGGTGGCGTTCGCTTTCGGTCGTGGCAAGGCGCCACGTGCCCTCGGTGTCACGCTCCATGACGATGCCGTTGCGGCCGACGGCGAAGGCGTGGCCGTCGTCGCCGATCCAGCCCGCGCGCAGGGCACGGGTGTCGGGGGCGGGCTCGGTCTCCCACCTCGCGCCGGGGGCATCGCGACGCACCAGCGTGCCGCGCTCGCCCGTCACCAGCGCGGCGCCTGCGGGCGAAATATGGATATGGTTGAAATCGCGGCTCGAACCCAGCCGTTCCAGCTCCAGATCGCCGCTGGCCGGATCGTAGCGGATCGCCAGTCCGCGTTCGCCCACCATCAGCGCGGTGCCGTCGGCATCCCGCGCCACGCCGCGCAGCGAGAAGCCGCGGCCCACCGGGCTTTCCAGTTCGGTGATCTCGCCGGTATCGGCGTCGAGCTGCCAGATTTCCTCGCCCGCGCCGACCATGATCGCGGCTGCGCCGTCAAGCCAGTCCACCCCGCGCAGGTCGGCCGGGGCCGGGGCGGGCACTTCCGACCACGTGCCGCCGGAACGCAGCAGTACCGTGCCGCCCGCGCCCACCACCACCACCGTGCCGTCATCGCGCAGGGCCACGGCGTTGAGGTCGGCCCCGGTCCCCGCATCGACCGGCGCCCAGTCCTGCCCGGCCCGTTCATAGACCGTGCCGTCGCGGCCGACGATCAGCGCCTGCCCCCCGGCCACCGCCGCGCCGTTCAGCGCCACCGGCCCCAGCGAGGGTTGCAGCATCCAGCCCGCGGGCCCGCGGGCGAGGACGGAACCGTCCTCGACCTCGTTGATCTGGCGCGGCGGGTGGGTGGCGATCACCGGCGCGAACAGCGCCATGGCGATGATGAACAACAGCACCATGAGGCCGATCACCGCCAGCCGGTCCTGCAACATCAGCCGCAGGGGCTTGAAGGCTTCGCGCAGCGAAGGGGACAGGATCATTTGAAGCTCACTCGCGGATCGAGGGTGGTGTAAAGCACATCAACCAGCAGGTTGAGCGTGATGACGAAGGCCGCCATCACCAGAAAACTTGCCTGTGCCAGCGGGAAATCCGATGTGCGCACTGCGTTCAGGATCTCGCGCCCCAGACCGGGCCACGAGAACACCACCTCGACCACCACCTGGCCGCCCGCCGCCAGCCCGATCGTCACCGCAAGCTGCGTCACCACCGGCAAAAGCGCATTGCGCGCGGCGTGGTTGTAGAGGATGCGGCGTTCGGGCAGGCCCTTGGCGCGGGCCATCTCGATGAAATCCTCGCCGTAGACCTCCAGCATCGTGTTGCGCATGATCAGCAAGGGCGAACCAAGGTAGTAGAGCGCCACGACCGTCGCGGGCAGGATCAGGTGCCACAGGAAATCAAGGGTGAATATCTTGTCGAAAAAGCCGTCCGCCTCATAGGGCAGCGTCCGCATCCCCGAGGTGGGCATCAGCGTCAGCCAGACGCCGAACACCAGAATGGCGATCATCCCGGTCCAGAACATCGGCGCCGAGCGGAACATCAGCCCGAAGAATATCCCCACCGTGTCGATGCGCGAACCACGGCGCCACGACAGCCAGGCGCCCAGCGGCACGCCGATCGCATAGGCCACCACGATCGCCGTCAGCATCAGCACCATCGTGTTGCCCAGCCGTTCCCAGACGATCTCCGCGACCGGGGCGCGATAGGCGAAGGAGACGCCGAAATCCCCCTGCACCGCGTTCCACAGGAACAGCGCGTATTGGTGCCACAGCGGCTTGTCGATGCCGAACTGCACCCGCACCGCCTCGCGCTGTTCGGCGTTCAGCCCCTCGGTGATCAGCGCCGCCGTGGGGTCGGGCAGACCGAGGCGGAACAGGAAGAACAGGATCGTCGCGATGATGAACAGCGAGAACATCGCCTGCAACACGCGTTTGAGCAGATAGGTCCGCCGACTCATCGGCCACCCCCGGGGAACTGAAAAGGGAAAAGGGGCCCCCCGCCGGACGCTATGGTGGGCGGGGGGCGCGGGCTTACCGAAGTTACCTTTGCAGGCGCCCCTCGGCGTCCCAACTGTAGCCCGCGTCCTCAAGCCCGGCGCGGGCGGCATCCATGTCGAATTCGAACCGTTCGATGAAGGGATTGTGCCAAAAAGCGTTGACCGGGGCAATCACCGTTGTTCCCACTTCGCCCCGGCCGTCGAGCAGCACGTTCACCATCCGCTCGCGGTCCATCGCCCAGGTCAGCGCCCGGCGTGCCTCCCGGTCCTCGAAGGCCGGATGCCGCAGGTTGAAGGTCATGTGGTAATAGCCGAAGTCCGGCACCGAAATCACGGTCAGGTTCTCGTTGGCCTCGGCCAGCGGGATCTGCCCGGATTCCATCCGCCAGGCGGTCATGTCGATCTGGCCGGTCTGCATCCCCGTGAACACGCCTTCGGAATCGGCGTAGATCATGAACTCCACCCCGTCGATGGCGATCTCGTCGGCGTGGAAGTGGTCGCGGTTGGTCTCCAGCGTCATGATCTCGCCACGGCTGAACTGGCCGAACGTGAACGGGCCGGAACCCACGGTCGGGATCTGCTCGGGCGTCAACTCGCTGGGGTCTTCGATCCCTTCCCAGATATGTTTGGGCAGGATCGGGATCTGGCTCAGCGAGATGGTGGCGAAGGGGGCCGAGGGTTCCTTCAGGTTGAAGCGCACCGTCAGGTCGCCCGTCACCTCCACATTGTCGAGCGGCGCCAGGTAGGCGTTGAAGTAGCTGTATTCGGCATCCATGTAGTAGCCGAAGGTGAAGGCCACGTCCTCGGCCGTCACCGGCACGCCGTCGTGGAAGGTCATCCCCTCGCGCAGGGTGACGTCGATGGTCACCTCGTCGGTCGCCTCGACCGAGGCGGCGGCCCAGGGCAGCGGCTCGACCTCGGGCGACAGCCGCACCAGCCGGTCATAGTAAAGCCGCATCCACTTCCAGCCCCAGACCGAGGTCGAGGCCAGCGGGTTCACGTTGTCCGGCTCCTGCGGGCCGCCGATCCGCAGCACCTTGCGGTCGGTCAGCGGCTGCGCCTCCATCGGCACCCATTCGGAATAAAGCCCTTCGCCCGCCATGGCGTTCATGTTCCCGAACGTGTTGTGGTTGTAGGCCACCACCTCGTCGCGCTGGAACAGCACCACCACCGGCACATCGCCCATGTAGAGATCCTGCATCTCGTGGACGATGGCCTGCCGGGCCTCGATGTCGAACTCGCGCGACTGGGCATCGAACAGCGCGTCGTAATCCGGGTTCACGTAACCGCCGGGGTTGTTGGCGCCCGGTTCGGTCTGGCGGCTGTCCAGCGTGCCAAGGAAGAACTGCGGGTCGAGCCGGTCCACCCGGCCCGACCAGCCCATGATCACCGTGTCGAAATTCTGCTGCGTATAGAAACGGTCAAGCAGCGTGCTGAACTCGGTCGGGCTTACCGTGACCTCAAGGCCGAGCTCGCGCCAGGCCTCGGCGATGATGAAGGCGCCCTCGTAACGGATCGGGTCATAGGATTCGGTGGTGGTGAGAATCTCGACCGGGGGAATGCGCTCCTGCCCCCAGGCGGGGCCGGTCAGCGCCAGCGCGGCCCCCATCGCCATCAGCGACAGGCTGGATTTCATGGTCATGGGCGGTCTCCCCTATCGTGTTCTCTTTTGCGGTGTTCTTTGTCGGTTGTTTTCGCTTCGGGTTCGTTTCGGGCCGAACGGCAGGCGCGTGGTCCGGGACGGACGCAGACTAGTCCGCCCCGCGTCAGGCCGTCAAGGAGTACCCCGCCGCCTTGCCCTGCGGTCATCTGTCCCGGCGTCGGCGCGATTCGGATGCGGCCCCGGCCCCTTGATCCCGCCCCCCGGCCGGGCCAGCCTCGCCGCAGCGGGAGGGGCGTCATGGGATTCGTTCTGGTCTTTGTCGGGTCGGGCCTCGGCGGGATGCTGCGCCACGGCGCGGGCCTGCTGGGGCTGGTCGCCGGGCTGTTCGCGACCTCGAACCTCGGCGGCCCGGAGCTGCGGCTGTTCCTGACCACCGGGCTGCTTGGCGGTTTCACCACCTTCTCGGCCTTTTCCCTCGATGCGCTGACCCTGTGGGAGCGCGGACGTCCGCTGTGGGCGGCGGGCTATGTTCTCGTCTCCGTCGCGGTCTCGGTCGCGGTGCTGGCGCTCGTGCTGCTCGCGGTCCGGCGCTGGGGGTAGCGGTGGCCGAGCCCGCCAACCGCAGCAGGGGTGCAACAGGGGCAAGGGGGAAGGTTGGTCCGGGCTGCGACCGACACGCCCCTTGCGCCCGGCCGCCGCCCGGAGGAAAGTCGCCTCAAGCAGGACCGGATCAGGGGGAGGCCGGATCATGTCCGATTGGGATTACATCATCGTCGGCGCGGGCTCGGCCGGTTGCGTGCTTGCCGCCCGGCTGACCGAGAACCCGCGCACCCGCGTGCTGCTGATCGAGGCCGGCGGGCGCGACAACTACCACTGGATCCACATCCCGGTGGGCTATCTCTACTGTATCGGCAACCCGCGCACCGACTGGTGCCTGCGCACGGCGGAGGAGCCGGGGCTGGGCGGGCGCAGCCTGCTTTACCCGCGCGGCAAGGTGCTGGGCGGCTGCTCGTCGATCAACGGGATGCTCTACCTGCGCGGGCAGGCCGCCGATTACGACGGCTGGCGGCAGACGGGCCTTGCGGGCTGGGGGTGGGAGGACGTGCTGCCCTATTTCCGCCGGTCCGAGGATTACGTCGATGGCCCCTCGGACCTGCATGGCGCGGGCGGGCCGTGGCGGGTCGAGAACCAGCGGCTGCGCTGGCAGGTGCTCGACGATTTCATGGCCGCCTGCGTGGCGGCGGGCATCCCCGAAAGCGCCGATTTCAACACCGGCGACAACGAAGGCGTGGGCTATTTCAAGGTCAACCAGAAGCACGGCTTCCGCCGTTCGCTTGCCCGGGCCTTCCTGCGGCCCGCGACGGGGCGGCCGAACCTGCGGGTCGTCACCCATGCCCATGCCGAACGCCTGCTGATCGAGGAGGGCCGCGCCGTGGGCCTGCGCTACCGGCGGGGTGGCGTGGCGGAAGAGGCGCGGGCCGCAGGCGAGGTGATCCTCTGTGCGGGCGCGATCGGCACGCCGCAACTGATGATGCTGTCGGGGCTCGGCCCGGCCGGGCACCTGCGCGACATGGGCATCGGGGTGATCCGCGACATGCCCGATCTCGGCGGCAACCTTCAGGACCACCTGCAACTGCGCTGCGCCTTCCGGATGGAGGGGGCGCACACGCTCAACACCCTGTCGGCGACGCTCTGGGGCAAGGCGAAGATCGGGCTGGAATATGCGTTGCGCCGCTCGGGGCCGATGTCGATGGCGCCGTCGCAACTGGGGGCGTTCACCCGGTCTTCGCCCGACGTGGCGACGCCGGACCTCGAATACCATGTCCAGCCGCTCAGCCTTGAGGCGTTCGGCGGCGGGCTGGACCCGTTCCCGGCGATCACGGCGAGCGTATGCAACCTGCGGCCGGAAAGCCGTGGCACGGTCCGGCTTTCGGCACCCGACCCGATGGCGGCGCCGGTGATCGCACCTTGCTACCTTTCCACCCCCGGCGACCGGGCGGTGGCGGCGCGGGCGATCCGGCTGACGCGCGGGATCATGGCACAGGCGCCGCTGGCGAAATATGCGCCCGAGGAGATTCGCCCCGGTCCTGGCGACGACAGCGACGCCGCGCTGGCCGAGGCGGCGGGCCGGATCGGCACCACGATCTTCCATCCCGTGGGCACGGCGCGGATGGGCACCGACCCGGGCGCGGTGGTGGGGGCCGACCTGCGGGTGAGCGGGATCGCCGGGCTGCGGATCGCAGATGCAAGCGTGATGCCCCGGATCACCTCGGGCAACACCAACGCACCCACGGTGATGATCGCCGAGAAGGCCGCCGATCTGATCCGGCAGGGCTGAGCCTGTCGTTTCGGGCAGGTCCGAAAGCCGTGCCGGGCCGCCTTACCGGGCGGGGCGGACAACCCGCACGGCAGAGGGCAACGGCGCGTGACGCACCTTGATTCCGGGCGAAGAAGGTGGCCCGCATCCGGCGTTTCGTCCCCCGGCCCGGCGCCTCGGCACCCCCGCCGGCCGACACGGTTTCCGGTCATGCCCCTTTTACTTTCCACGGGCATGATTCATATCTGTTCGACCCGGCAGGAAAGCCGCCACATACCCGGAAAGGACAGCCCCATTCCACCCCGCAATCGCTGGCTTGTTCTGGCCATCGTCTCCAGCGCGCTGTTCCTGATCGTCATCGACATGACGGTGCTTTACACGGCGCTGCCCCGGCTGACCCTTGATCTGGACGCGACGGCCTCGGAAAAACTGTGGATCGTCAACGCCTATCCGCTGGTGGTGGCCGGGCTGTTGCCGGGGCTGGGCACGCTGGGGGACCGGCTGGGGCACAAGCGGCTGTTCATGGCCGGACTCGTGGTCTTCGGCGCGGCCTCGCTTGCCGCCGCCTTCTCGCCCTCGCCCGCGGCGCTGATCGCGGCGCGGGTGGCGCTGGCGGTGGGCGCGGCGATGATGATGCCCGCCACGCTGTCGATCATCCGGCTGACCTTCACCGACGAGGCTGAGCGCGCCTTCGCCATCGGCATCTGGGCGGCGGTGGCCTCGGGCGGCGCGGCGCTGGGGCCGGTGATCGGCGGGCTGCTGCTGGAATGGTTCTGGTGGGGGTCGGTGTTCCTGATAAACGTGCCGGTGGTGCTGGCGGCCTTCGGCGCGGCGGCGGTCCTGCTGGCGCATCGGCCGGGATCGGCGGCGCGGCCCTGGGATCTGACCGGATCGGCGCAGATCATGGTCGGGCTGGTCGGCGTGGTCTATGCGATCAAGGAATCGGCCAGGCGTGCGCCCGACTGGGGCGCGGCGGCGCTGGCGCTCGGGATCGGCGCGGTGGCGCTTGTGCTGTTCGTCCGGCGCCAGCGGGCCAGCGCCGCGCCGCTGATCGACTTTTCGCTGTTCCGCAACCGGCGGTTCTCGGCCGGGGTGGCGACGGCGCTGATTGCCTCGGCGGCGCTGGTCGGGTTCGAACTGGTGTTCAGCCAGCGGCTGCAACTGGTGCAGGGGTTTTCACCGCTTGAGGCCGGGCTGCTGATCCTGCCGATCCCGCTTGCGGCTTTCGTCGCCGGGCCGCTGGCCGGACTTGTGCTGCCGCGCTGGGGCGCCGAACGGGTGCTTTGGGTATCGCTGCTGCTGTCGGGGCTGGCGCTGTGGGTGTTCCTGTTCAGCCATGGCGGGTCTGCGATGCTGTGGCTTTCGGCGCTGGCAGCGATGGGTTTCGGGACCGGCGCGGCCATGACCGGAGCATCGAGCGCCATCATGCTGAGCGCGCCCGAGGACCGGGCCGGCATGGCGGCCTCGGTCGAGGAAGTGTCCTACGAACTCGGCGGTGCGCTGGGGATCGCGGTGCTGGGCAGCCTGATGTCGGCACTCTACACAAGGGCGCTGGTGCTGCCCGCCGGGCTGGATGTGGCCCCGGCGGCGCGCGACAGCCTGGACGAGGCGCTGATCCTGGCGGCGGAACTGGACCCGGCCGCGGCCCGGACCCTTGCCGATCTTGCCCGCGCCGCCTTCGACCGGGCCTTTACCGGCGTGGTAGCGCTGGCGGCCCTGCTGCTGGTCGCGACCGCGCTGGCGATATGGCTGGCGACGGCGCGCGCCCTGCCCCCGGCGGGGGCGGCAAGAGCCGCTGAGCGGGGCAGGGAAAAGGGCGGCGTCTCCTGACCGGGGCGCCGCCCTGATACTCATCACATCACAACCCTGACAGGCCCCGGCACCGCAGCGCCGGGGCCCTGCGATCAGGCCAGATCGAAACGGTCGGCGTTCATCACCTTGACCCAGGCCGCCACGAAGTCGCGCACGAACTTTTCGCGGTTGTCGTCCTGGGCGTAGACCTCGGCATAGGCGCGCAGGATCGAGTTCGACCCGAACACCAGATCGACCCGCGTCGCCGTCCACTTCACCGCGCCGGTCTTGCGGTCGCGGATTTCATAGAGGTTGCCGCCCACCGGGTTCCAGGTGTTGCCCATGTCGGTCAGGTTGACGAAGAAATCTGTGGTCAGCGCCCCTTCGCGGCTGGTGAACACGCCGTGTTTCGTGTTGCCGTGGTTGGTGCCGATCACCCGCATCCCGCCGACCAGCGCGGTCATCTCGGGCGCGGTCAGCCCCATCAGCTGGGTCCGGTCCAGCAGCAGTTCCTCGGGCGAGACCACATAGTCCTGCTTGAGCCAGTTGCGGTAACCATCGGTCAGCGGCTCCAGCACCGCGAAGGAGTCGGCATCGGTCTGCTCCTGCGTGGCGTCGCCCCGGCCCGGCGCGAAGGGCACCGCGATATCGACGCCCGCGGCCTTCGCCGCCTGTTCGACCCCGAGGTTCCCGGCCAGAACGATCACGTCGGCCACGCTCGCGCCGGTCGCGGCCGCGATCGGCTCCAGCACCGAAAGCACGCGGGCCAGGCGGGCGGGCTCGTTGCCTTCCCAGTCCTTCTGCGGCGCCAGCCGGATACGCGCCCCGTTCGCGCCGCCGCGGAAGTCCGAGCCCCGGAAGGTCCGGGCGGAATCCCAGGCGGTCGCCACCATGTCGGAGACCGAAAGCCCCGAGGCGGCGATCTTCGCCTTCACCACCGCCACGTCATAGCCGGTGCTGCCCGCCGGGACCGGATCCTGCCAGATCAGGTCTTCGGTCGGCGCGTCCGGGCCGATGTAGCGGGCCTTCGGCCCCATGTCGCGGTGCAAGAGCTTGAACCACGCCCTCGCGAAGGTGCGCGAGAAATACTCGTGATCGTCGCGGAACCGTTCGGCGATCTTGCGGTATGCCGGGTCGAAGCGCATGGCCATGTCGGCATCGGTCATGATCGGCATCCGACGGATCGACGGATCTTCCACATCGACCGGCTTGTCTTCCTCGGTGATGCCGACCGGCTCCCACTGCCAGGCGCCGGCGGGCGACTTCTGCAACCACCAGTCGTATTTGAACAGCAGGTCGAAAAAGCCGTTGTCCCATTTGGTCGGATGGGTGGTCCAGGCGCCCTCGATACCCGAGCTCACGGTGTCGCGGCCCACACCGCGCCCGACCTTGTTGTTCCAGCCGAGGCCCTGCTCCTCGACCCCGGCCGCTTCCGGTTCGGCCCCGAGATCGGCGGCATTGCCGTTGCCGTGGGTCTTGCCGACGGTATGGCCGCCCGCGGTCAGCGCCACGGTTTCCTCGTCGTCCATGCCCATGCGGGCGAAGGTCATGCGCACCTGCGCGGCGGTCTTGATCGGGTCGGGCTGGCTGTTCACCCCTTCGGGGTTGACGTAGATCAGGCCCATCTGCACCGCGGCAAGCGGGTTTTCCAGCGTCTGCGGGTTGTCGAGGCTTTCATAGCGGCCATCGCTGGCGGCAAGCCATTCCTTCTCCGCGCCCCAATAGGTGTCCTTTTCCGGGTGCCAGATATCGGGGCGGCCGAAGGCGAAGCCGTAGGTCTTCAGACCCATGGATTCATAGGCCACCGTACCCGCGAGCACCAGAAGGTCGGCCCAGCTGAGCTTGTTGCCGTATTTCTTCTTGACCGGCCACAGCAGGCGGCGGGCCTTGTCGAGGTTAGCGTTGTCGGGCCAGGAGTTGAGCGGCGCGAACCGCTGGTTGCCGGTGTTGGCGCCGCCCCGGCCGTCGGCGGTGCGGTAGGTGCCCGCCTGATGCCAGGACATGCGGATCATCAGCCCGCCGTAATGACCCCAGTCGGCCGGCCACCAGTCCTGGCTGTCGGTCATCAACGCCTTGACGTCGGCCTTCACCGCCTCGAAGTCCAGCGACTTCACTTCCTCGCGGTAGTCGAAGTCCGGGCCCATCGGATCGGTCTTGCTGTCGTGCTGGTGCAGGATGTCGAGGTTCAGCGCATTGGGCCACCAGTCCATCACCGAAGTGCCGCTGGCGGTATTGCCGCCATGCATCACCGGGCATTTCCCGGCCGTCTTGATATCGTTCCCGTCCATGTGAGTTCTCCGCTCAGGCTGCGTTCGGCGTGTCGTTCGTTGCCACATGCGATCCCCGCAGAATGCGGCCCGTCGCCATGCGTCTTATCATTCGCGCTGCCGTCTCGTAGCAGATTCAATTCATCAGGAAAACTTGAAATTTCTGATTATTGTGATAAGTTTAAATTATGAAAACCGTTACTCTCAAACAGTTGCGCTATTTCGAGGCCCTAGCCCGGCTCGGCCATTTCGGACGGGCCGCCGACGATTGCGCCGTGACCCAGCCCGCGCTGTCGATGCAGATCAGGGAGCTTGAGGAATCGCTGGGCACGCCGCTGTTCGAGCGCGGGCCGAGGCAGGTGCGGCTGACCGGCTTCGGCGAGGTCTTCGCGCCCCGGGTGCGCGAGATCCTGCGGTCGGTCGATGAACTGGGCGATCTGGCGCGGGCGGCGGGCGACCGGCTGACGGGGCGGCTGCGGATCGGGGTGATTCCCACCGTGGCGCCCTATCTGCTGCCGCGGATCATGACCCGGCTGACCCGGCTTTATCCGGAGGTCGAGGTGAACCTGCGCGAAACGGTGACGCCGCGCCTGCTGCGCGACCTGACCGAGGGGCGGCTGGACACCGCCATCGTGGCGCTGCCGGTCTCGGAACCGGCGCTGACCGAGGTGGCGCTGTTCACCGAGAACTTCGTGCTGGTGCGGCCCGGCGAGGACGCGGGCAAGCCGGTGCCCGGCCCCGAAATGCTGCGCGAGATGCGGCTCTTGCTGCTGGAGGAGGGGCATTGCTTCCGCGATCAGGCGCTGTCGTTTTGCGACATGACCCCGGCACGGCCGCGCGAATTGCTGGACGGCAGCTCGTTGGCGACGCTGGTGCAGATGGTCGGCGCCGGGATCGGCGTGACGCTGATCCCCGAGATGGCGGTGCCGGTCGAGACCCGCTCGGCCCCGGTCTCGGTGGCGCGGTTCCGCGACCCGCAACCGGCCCGCACCATCGGCATGATCTGGCGCAAGTCCAACCCGCTGGCCGGGCAGCTGGAACAGATCGCCGAAGCGGTGCGGCAGGCGGCCGGGGAAGAGCCGGGAATACAGGCACCGGAGGCATCACGGAAGGCCGGGCAGTAACCGCCTTTCCGTCCGGCACATGGCCCGGGCAGCGGAACGCCGGACGCGCACGTTTTTGCCCGGAATCAAGGCGCGTCACGCGCCGCCGGGCAGGTCGGAGCCCAAACCGCCCCATACCCCCGCAGCACCCTCTGGAAGCGCCATCGCCGCCGTGCTATCGCTGGGCCGGTGCGCCCGGAGCAGGCGGGGCGCGGGGCGCATGTTCCGCGCCGTTTTCCGAGGCCCCCGATGCTTGGTTCCGACAATCTCCGCGGCGCGTTCTACATGATGCTGGCCATGGCCGGTTTCACCATCAACGACGCCTGCATGAAGGCGGTCACGCAGACCATTCCACTTTATCAGGCCATCGCGCTGCGCGGGGCGGTCACGGTCGCGGCGCTGGTGCTGATCGCGCATCTCAACGGCGGCCTCCGGCTGCGCCTGCCCGCGGGCGCCGGGCTCATGGTCGGGCTGCGCACCCTGGGCGAGGTGGCCTCGACCGTGGCCTTCCTCACCGCGCTGATGCACATGCCGCTGGCGAACCTGTCGGCGATCATGCAGTCGCTGCCGCTGGCGCTTACGCTCGCCGCCGCGCTGGTGTTCCGCGAGGCGGTGGGCTGGCGGCGGCTCACCGCGATCGGGGTGGGTTTCGCCGGAGTGCTGATCGTGATCCGCCCCGGCCCCGAGGGGTTCGACATCTGGGCGCTGGTGGGCCTTGCCGCAGTCGCCGCCGTGGTGCTGCGCGACCTGTCGATCCGCAGGCTGCCCGCGGCGGTGCCCTCGGTCACGGTCGCGCTTTATGCCGCCGTGGCGGTGACGGTCTTTGCCTTTGCCATGTCGGCCACCACGCCCTGGCAGCCCATCGACCCGGAGGCGGCGCTGCTGCTGGCCGGGGCCTCGGGCTTTCTCGTCGTCGGCTACCTGTTCGCGGTGATCGTGATGCGGATCGGCGACATCGGCTTCATCTCGCCCTTCCGCTATACCGCGCTGATCTGGGCGATCTTCCTCGGCTGGCTGGTGTTCGGCGATTTCCCCGATGGCTGGACGCTGTTCGGCGCGGCGCTGGTGATCGGGTCTGGCGTGTTCACCCTTACGCGCGAACGCGCGCTGGCACGGCGCGCGGCGCGGACAGCGAAAGCCCCGCCGCCACCGCCACCCCTGCCCCACCCGCACTGATCGGCATTGACCTGCACCAGTTGCGCCGCCGCACCGCCGCAGGTGAATACCGGGCCGGGCGCTTGACGCCCCGGCGGGAATCTGGCGCACTGACCGGACCGCCGGACGAACAGGGCGGACCCGACAGGCCCGACAGGCCCGACAGGAAGGAACCGCGCGAAAGATGTCTGCTCCCCGCCTGATGGCACGATTTTCCGCCCTTGCAGCCGTCCTTTTTCTGGCCGCCTGCGCCGGCCTCCAGCAGCAGCCGGTCGAACCGGCCACCGTCCCGGGCTACGGCGCGATCGAAGACGGCGGTTTCACCATCCCCGCCGTGCCGCCCCGTTACGTCCCCGAGGAAAACCGCCGCACCCGCGTCGCCTATCACGGCGCGGAGCGGCCGGGCACCGTCGTTGTCGATCCCTTCTCGAAATACCTCTATCTGGTCGAGCCGGAGGGCACCGCCCTGCGCTACCGGATCGCGGTGGGCGAACAGGGCCGCGACTTTCGCGGCACCGCCACCGTCGGGCGCAAGGCGCATTGGCCCTATTGGGCGCCCACCGCCAACATGATCCGCACCCAGCCCGAGTTTTACGCCCATCTTGCCGCCGGGATGCCGCCCGGGGTGAGGAACCCGCTGGGGGCGCGGGCGCTGTATCTCTATCGCGGCGGTCGCGACACGATGTATCGCATCCACGGGACGGGGGATTATACCTCGGTCGGGAATGCGACCTCGGCGGGCTGTATCCGGCTTTACAATCAGGACATCCTCGACCTTTACGACCGGGTGCGACCCGGCGCGCCGGTCAAGGTGCGCACACAGGCGGAATCATTCGCCCTCGACGGGCCGCAGAGCCGCGAGGGGGACGGCGAGGGCATCTGAACCGGAATATCCGGCCCCCTTGCCCGGAATCGAGGCGCGGCACGCGCCGCCGGGCAAGTGGCCCACCGGCTCAGTCAGCAGGCATTGCCAGCTTTTCCCACGGGGTCAGCCGGTGGCGACGCTGGCCGTAAAGGTAATATCCCGCCATCAGAAAGCCGAACACAACCCCGGCCGAGAAGGCCAGCATGATCTGCAAATCCGCCGGAACCTCTCGCAGGCGCGGATCGGCGAACCACATCACCCCGCCCCAGAGCAGCGCGAAGAGCCCGCCCATGACCAGCGCATTGACGGCGAAACTGTTGTAATGCGGCGGCCGCGCCCGGACCCCGGCCGCGCGCAAAAGCCGCAGCATCAGCGGCGCCGCCCCCGACCGCGCAAGCCCCGCGCGCATCAGTTCCGCCATCGCCGCCCGGAGTCTCGCCTCGTATAGCGCGTCGCCGCTCATCCGCCCATCCTGCCCGTATCCCCGGTCGTTTCCATCGCCCATTCCATCTGTGCCCCGGTCTCGACCGCGCAGGGCCGCACCGCGCGAAGCCGGGCCAGCGCGGCCTCCGCCCCCTCGCCCGTCCCGATCATCAGCCGCAGCGCCACCATCCCCGAGCGCCCGCAACCGCCGTGGCAATGGACCAGCACCCGCCCGCCAGCGGCAAGCACCGCCAGCGCCTCGACCGCAAGCGCGGGCCATGCGGCGGCGGAATCAGGCCCCGGCACGCCGAAATCGGTGACCGGCAGGTGCCGCCAGCCGATCCCCCGGGCCGCCAGCGCCGCGCCAAGACCATCCGCCCCGCGCGCCGCCATCTCGGCCCCGCCGGTCAGGCTGATGACCAGATCGGGCCGCCAGTCGCAAAGCCGTGCCAGATCGCCCGTGAAATCGCCGCCCCGCCCGGGCAGCGGCGACAGCGCCAGCGTGCCGCCGCCCGCGGCAAGCGCGAAGGGGCCGAAACCGCTCACCGCCAGCCGTCGCCCGTCGCCACCACCAGCACCGCGCCCCCGGCGATCCCCACCGCCGCCACCAGCGCGACCATGAGCGGCAGCCGCGCCGCCCGGCGCAGGCCGTCGAACTCGCCCAGATCGCGCGCCGCGTACCACAGCCCCACCGCCAGACCCGCCGCCAGCATCTGCCCGGCGGTCATCCACAACGTCCGTTCCATCACGTGCCGGAACCCGTCGCCGGCGACAGGCACCGCCCAGCGCAGCGCCAGCGAGCCGAAGAACACCACAGCCCAGAGCGCGATCCCCGCTCCGATCCATCCGCGCCGCGTCATTGTTGTTGTTCCCTCCGAGGCCGCTTGCGACACCCTAACCGCCGGGTGGACGCCGGGCAACCCGCGCCCTAACCTGACGCCGCAGCCGAATCCCCCCGCCGAGTCCCACGGAAAAGGCCCATGACCGAGACCGACTCCCCCGCCTATCAGGTGCTTGCCCGCAAATACCGGCCCGAGACCTTCGCCGATCTGGTCGGGCAGGAACCCATGGTGCGCACGCTGAAGAACGCCTTCGCCGCCGGGCGGATCGCGCAGGCTTTCGTGATGACCGGCATCCGCGGCACCGGCAAGACCACCACGGCGCGGATCATCGCCAAGGGGCTGAACTGCATCGGGCCGGACGGCACCGGCGGGCCGACGACCGAACCCTGCGGCCGGTGCGAACACTGCGTGGCGATCGCGAACGGCAGCCATGTCGATGTGCTGGAGATGGACGCCGCAAGCCGCACCGGCGTGGGAGACATCCGCGAGATCATCGAATCGGTGCATTACCGGGCGGCCTCGGCACGCTACAAGATCTACATCATCGACGAGGTGCACATGCTTTCGACCAGCGCGTTCAACGCGCTGCTCAAGACGCTGGAGGAACCGCCCGCGCATGTGAAATTCATCTTCGCCACCACGGAAATCCGCAAGGTGCCGGTCACGGTGCTGTCGCGCTGCCAGCGGTTCGACCTGCGCCGGATCGAACCCGAAGAAATGATCGCGCTCCTGCGCCGGATCGCCGATGCCGAAGGGGCGCAGATTTCCGACGCGGCGCTGGCGCTGATCACCCGCGCGGCCGAGGGTTCGGCCCGCGATGCCACCAGCCTGCTGGACCAGGCGATCAGCCACGGCGCGGGCGAGACCGGGGCGGAACAGGTCCGCGCCATGCTGGGGCTTGCCGACAGGGGCCGGGTGCTCGACCTGTTCGACATGGTGATGAAGGGCGAGGCGGCGGCGGCGCTGGCGGAGTTGTCGGCGCAATATGCCGACGGGGCCGACCCGGTGGCGGTGCTGCGCGATCTGGCCGAGATCACCCACTGGATCAGCGTCATCAAGATCACCCCCGAGGCCGCCGAGGATCCGACCGTGCCGCCGGATGAGCGCGCGCGGGGCCTCGACATGGCCGGGCGGCTGCCGATGCGGGTGCTGGCCCGGATGTGGCAGATGCTGCTCAAGGCACTGGAGGAGGTCGGGCAGGCGCCCAATGCGATGATGGCCGCCGAGATGGCGATCATCCGCCTTACCCATGTGGCCGACCTGCCCGACCCGGAACGGCTGATCCGCCAATGGCAGAACCTGCCCCCGCCCACGACCGGGGCGCCGGCCGGGGGCGGTGGTGGTAGTGGTGGTGGCAGCACGGTGCGGGCCGCCTCCGGCGCGAGCGTGACCGCCGCCGCCGTGCCGGGCAGCGCGGCCACCGCCCGCGCGCTGGCGCCCGATGCGCTGGCGCGCTACGCCAGCTTCCCGCAGGTGCTGGAGCTGATCCGCGAGCAGCGCGACATGAAGCTGCTCTACGAGGTCGAGACCTGCCTGCGGCTGGTGCGCTTTGCCCCCGGCCGGATCGAGTTCCAGCCCACCCCGGACGCGCCCCCGGACCTTGCCGCAAGGCTCGGCAACCGGCTTCAGGGCTGGACCGGCGCACGCTGGGGGGTCTCGGTCGTCAGCGAGGGCGGCGGGAAAACGGTGGCCGAGGAGCACGCCGCCGACTTCGACGCCGCCAAGCAGGAAGCGATGCAGAACAACCCGGTGGTGCAGGCGGTGCTTTCGGCCTTTCCCGGCGCGCGGATCACCGATATCCGCAGCCCCGAGGCGATCGCCGCCGCAGCCGCCGCCGAGGCGCTGCCGGAGGTCGAGGACGAGGACGACAGCGACGGGGGCGACGACTGGGACCCCTTCGAGGACAGCTGAAAGGAACGCAGGATGCTCAAAGGACTGGGCGGGCTCGGCGACATGGGCAAGATGATGAAGGCCGCGCAGGAGATGCAGACCCGCATGGCCAGAATGCAGGAGGACATGGCCGCGATCACCGTCACCGGCGAATCCGGCGCGGGGCTGGTGAAGGCCACCGCCACGGCGCAGGGAGAGTTGACGGCGCTCGACATCGACCCGTCGATCTTCAACGCCGACGACAAGGAGGTGGTCGAGGACCTGATCCTTGCCGCGATCAAGGACGCGCAGGCCAAGGCCGCCGAACGCAGCCAGCAGGAAATGGCGAAGCTGACCGAGGGGCTCGGCCTGCCCCCGGGCATGAAACTGCCGTTCTGAGCGGGCACAATGGCGGGCACCAGGGAGATCGAGGCGCTGATCGCGCTGATGGCGCGGCTGCCGGGGCTCGGCCCGCGCTCGGCCCGCCGGGCGGTGCTGCACCTCTTGCGCAAGCGGGCGCTGGTGATGGCGCCCCTGGCCGAGGCGCTGCGGCAGGTGGCCGAGACCGCGCGCGACTGCCGGGTCTGCGGCAATATCGGCACCTCGGACCTGTGCGACATCTGCGCCGATCCGGCCCGAGCCACCGGCGAGGTCTGTGTGGTCGAGGACGTGGCCGACCTCTGGGCGCTGGAACGCGCCGGGGCGTTCAAGGGGCGCTATCACGTGCTGGGCGGCACGCTGTCGGCGCTGGATGCGGTCGGGCCCGAAGACCTCGGCATCCCCCGGCTGGTGACACGGATCGCCGATGAGGGCGTGACCGAGGTGATCCTTGCGCTCAACGTCACGGTGGACGGCCAGACCACCGCGCATTATCTGGCCGAGGCGCTGGAACCGACGGGCGTCCGGGTCACCTCGCTGGCGCAGGGGGTGCCGGTGGGGGGCGAGTTGGACTATCTCGACGATGGCACCATCGGCGCGGCACTGCGGGCGCGGCGGGCGTTCTGACGTGGTGGTGTCCGCAGGCGGTATTGGTCGGCATCGCTGCCCAAGGCCAATCCATTGCAACAGAGGGCAGCGGCCGACCGCGGGTGGCCGCTGCTACGGTGGTGGTCTGGCAATTTATGGTGCCGAATACCCCGACGTATATGCATGTCGAAACGTTGCAATAGCGGCCGCCCGGGGGGCGGTCGGCCGCTGCCCGGCGGTGCTTGCGCACCTTGATTCCGGGCAAGGGTAGCGTTCCAGATGGCCCTGCAAACACGCAAGACAGATACCGTCTTCGAAACTGCGAAAAAGCAATGGTGTTCTGACGCTCACACCAGCCGGAAGGCGCCGGGGATACCGTCCCGGCCGTCAAGGATCAGGTCGGCCATGATCCCCGCCACCTTCGGCGCCAGCGCGAAGCCGATGCGGAAGCCGCCGTTGGCAACGTAATGTCCGTCCCGCCCCGGCCATGCACCCATCAGCGGATGCGGCGTCGCGGCGCGCGGCCGCAGCCCTGCCCAGCGCGCCACCACCGGGGCACCTTCGAGCCACGGACACAGCGCCACCGCCCGCGCATGCGGCACATCAAGCTGCGCGTCGGTGGTGTCGGGCCGGTCGTAGTCGCGTTCCGAGGTCGAGCCCACCGCCACCGTGCCACCGGCATGGGGCACCACATGCAGGCCGGGCGCATAGATCTGCGGCGCATCCCCCGCGTCGAGGCGCAGCGACAGCGCCTGACCCTTGACGCCACCGCCCATCCCGCGCCCCAGTGCCGCGCCGAGGTCGGCAAGCCCGGCCGCGCCGGTGGCCCAGAGCACCGGGCCTTCCGCCTCGCCTTCGGTCTCGATGGTCCCCCCGGCGGCGCGGATCGCCGCCGCCAGCGCCGCGCAGGCCATGCGCGGGTGCAGCCGGGCCGAAAGCGTGTCCTCGACCACCAGCCCGGTGGGCGAAAGCGGCGCAAAGGGGCCGCTCGCGGGCACCACCCGCCATTCCGCCGCGCCGTGCCAGAGGTCCGCCGCTCCCGCCACCCGGCGGCGGGCGGTCTCGACCGCCTTTTCGTCCATGAGCGGCTGCACCCGGCCCAGCCTTGCATAGCCCGTGGGCAGGCCCGCGGCCTCGGCCACTTCCGCCCACCAGCCTTCGGCCATCAGCAGCGCATCAAGCTGGAACGCCTTGATATCGTTCCACCCTTCGGGCGCATGGGGGGAAAGCGCGCCGACAAGCCCGCCCGAGGCCCCCGCGCCCACCCCACCGGGGTCGATCACCCGGACGCAGGCGCCGCGCCGGGCGGCCTCCCATGCGGCAGCGAGGCCGAACACGCCCGCCCCCATCACCGTCAGATCGCGCATTGCCATTTGCCGCGCCCTTCCCCATGCTCCACCCCTGTTCGGCGGGACCGTTTCACCCGGGGGATAGGCGAAATGCAGGCAGCCGACCAGAGCGGGATCGACTGGCGCGACGGCGTGACGCCGGTCTCGCGCCGTTTCGACGACCCCTATTTCAGCGTGACGGACGGGCTGGCCGAAACCCGCCACGTGTTCCTTGGGGGCAACGGGCTGCCGGAGCGGTTCCGCCCCGGCTTCCATATCGCGGAACTGGGCTTCGGCACCGGGCTGAACATGCTGGCGGCGCTGATCGCATGGCGCGCAAGCGGCACCCAAGGCCCGCTCCGCTTCACCAGTTTCGAGGCATTCCCGCTGAGCGCGGACGAGATCGCCCGGGCGCTTGCATCCTTCCCCGAGGCCAGTGCGGCGGCCGGGCCGTTCCTTGCGCAATGGGCCGAGGGCCGACGGCGGATCGAATTGCCCGACCTGAGCGCCGAAATCATCCCCGGCGACGCCCGCGCCACCCTGCCCGACTGGCCGGGCCGCGCCGACGCGTGGTTCCTCGACGGCTTCTCCCCGGCGAAGAACCCGGAACTCTGGTCGCCCGAACTCATGGCCGGGGTCGCCCGCCGCACCGCGCCCGGCGGCAGCGCCGCGACCTATACCGCGGCGGGCCATGTCCGCAGGGCCTTGCAGGCGGCCGGGTTCCGGGTAGAGCGGACGGCGGGCTTCGGGACGAAACGCCACATGACCCGCGCCCGGATCGACTCTCCGCCCCCGGACCCGACATGACCGAACAGAATCCCCGCCTCGGCATCTGGCTGATGATCGCCGCCACCATCGTCTTTGCGTTGCAGGACGGCATCTCGCGCCATCTCGGCGGGGAATACAACGTGATGATGGTGGTGATGGTCCGCTACTGGTTCTTCGCCGCCTTCGTGATCGCCATCGCGGCACGCCAGCGCGGCGGGCTGCGGGCGGCGGTGCGCACCCGCTACCCGGTGTTGCAGATCACCCGCGGGCTGCTCCTGGCGGCGGAAATCTGCGTCACCGTGGTCGCCTTCGTGCTGCTCGGGCTGGTCGAGACCCATGCGGTGTTCATCTGCTACCCGCTGCTGGTCGCGGCGCTCTCCGGCCCGGTGCTGGGCGAGCATGTGGGCTGGCGGCGCTGGGCGGCGATCGGGGTCGGGTTCATCGGTATCCTGATCGTGCTGCGACCGGGGGTGGCGGTGTTCTCGCCCTATGCGCTGATCCCGCTGCTGGCGGCCCTCATGTTCGCGGTTTACGGGCTGCTGACGCGCTATGTGGCGCGGGGCGACAGTGCCGGGGTCAGCTTCTTCTGGACCGGCACCACCGGCGCGGTGGCGATGACGCTGGCCGGGGTGTGGTTCTGGGAGCCGATGAGCGGCCCGGACTGGGGCTGGATGGCGGTGCTGTGCTGCACGGCGGTGCTTGGGCATTTCCTGCTGATCAAGGCCTATGCTGTCGCCGAGGCAAGCGCGGTGCAGCCTATCGCCTATCTGCAACTGATCTGGGCCGCGGCGCTGGGCGTCACCCTGTTCGGCGAGGTGGTGACCGCGAATGTCGCCATCGGAGCGGCGGTGGTGTCCGGGGCCGGGCTGTTCACGCTGTGGCGGGCGCGGCAGCGGGCCGGGGGCTGAAGCCCGGACAGCCTGCGGGACGGAGAGCGCCGGGGGCGCTGCCCCCGGACCCCCGGGATATTTCCACAAGGCGAAATGCAGGAAGGGGGGAACATATACGCCTGCCCCGCCCCTTGAACCGGAACAAAAAGTGTCCATCCTTCAGGGGGCGGAAGGAATCACCATGCCCCACAACAACACCAACGCCCCCGTCGAACGGCCCGACGTGCTGACCCGCCCCAAGCTGGAAGGCGGGCGGGCGTTCATCATGCACGCCCCCTTCGCGCCCGCGGGCGACCAGCCCACCGCCATCGCCGAACTGGTCGAGGGGATCGGGGCGGGGGAGCGCAACCAGGTGCTCCTGGGCGCGACCGGCACCGGCAAGACCTTCACCATGGCCAAGGTGATCGAGGCCACCCAGCGCCCGGCGATCATCCTTGCCCACAACAAGACGCTGGCCGCCCAGCTCTACGGCGAGTTCAAGGCGTTCTTTCCCGAAAACGCGGTGGAATATTTCGTCTCCTACTACGACTACTACCAGCCCGAGGCTTACGTCGCCCGCACCGATACCTTCATCGAGAAGGAATCGCAGATCAACGAACAGATCGACCGGATGCGCCATTCGGCCACCCGCGCCCTGCTGGAACGCGACGACTTGATCATCGTCGCCTCGGTGTCCTGCATCTACGGTATCGGCTCGGTCGAGACCTATTCGGCCATGACCCAGGACATGCAGGTGGGCATGCTCTACGACCAGCGCAGGTTCATCACCGAACTGGTCGCCCAGCAATACAAGCGCAACGACGCGGCATTCCAGCGCGGCAGCTTCCGCGTGCGCGGCGACGTGGTGGAGGTCTGGCCCGCCCACCTCGAAGACCGGGCCTGGCGGTTCAGCTTTTTCGGCGAGGAGCTTGAGGCGATCACCGAATTCGACCCGCTGACCGGCGAGAAGACCGACCGGTTCGAGCAGATCCGCATCTACGCCAACTCGCATTACGTCACCCCGCGCCCCACCCTGCAACAGGCGATCAAGGGCATCCGCGAGGAACTGCACCGCAGGGTCAGGCAGTTCACCGAGGAAGGCAAGCTCCTGGAGGCACAGCGGCTGGAGCAGCGCTGCAACTTCGACCTGGAGATGCTGGAGGCCACCGGCGTCTGCGCCGGGATCGAGAACTATTCGCGCTACCTCACCGGCCGCGCGCCCGGCGAACCGCCGCCGACGCTGTTCGAGTTCATCCCCGACCATGCCATCGTCTTCGCCGACGAATCCCACGTCTCGGTGCCGCAGATCGGCGGCATGTATCGCGGCGACTACCGGCGCAAGTTCACGCTGGCGGAACACGGCTTCCGCCTGCCGTCCTGCATGGACAACCGGCCCTTGAAGTTCGAGGAATGGGACGCGATGCGGCCGCAGTCGGTCTTCGTTTCGGCCACCCCGGCGGCCTGGGAACTGGAACAGGCGGGCGGCGTGTTCGCCGAACAGGTGATCCGCCCGACCGGCCTGCTGGACCCCGAGGTGGAGATCCGCCCGGTGGCGATGCAGGTCGATGACCTCCTGGACGAGGTGCGCAAGGTCGCGGCGCAGGGGCTGCGGGTGCTGGTCACCACGCTGACCAAGCGCATGGCCGAAGACCTGACCGAATACCTGCACGAACAGGGCGTGCGGGTGCGCTACATGCATTCCGACATCGACACCATCGAGCGGATCGAGATCCTGCGCGACCTGCGGCTGGGCGCCTTCGACGTTCTGGTGGGGATCAACCTGCTGCGCGAGGGGCTGGATATCCCCGAATGCGGGCTGGTGGCGATCCTCGACGCCGACAAGGAGGGCTTCCTGCGCTCCGAAACCTCGCTGATCCAGACCATCGGCCGCGCGGCGAGGAACGCCGAGGGAAGGGTGATCATGTATGCCGACCGCATCACCGGCAGCATGGAACGCGC
>JBAYSY010000038.1:0-27929 GCA_041675885.1 Gemmobacter sp.
CAAGCCGGGCAAGGTCATCGTGATCGCCATCGCCCGGAAGATCCTTACCATCGCCAATGCCATCCTGCGCGATGGCCAGCCCTTCAGGCCCGCATGATCTCCACAGTTGCCCGGGCGGCCGCTCCTGCAACGTTCCAACATGCGCATACGCCAAGGTATTCGGCACCATAAACTGCCAGACCACAGGCGTTGCAGCGGCCACCCGCTGCCCTCTGTTGCAACTGGTGGCCAGCCGGGCGAAGGGTGGGCGATCTGCCCGGCATCCACCAAGAGGCACCCCACGCAACAGGCACCCGGCCCGCTGGCGCATCTGTTCCGGGCAAGGAAGTGCCACCCCCACCGCGCAACGGCGGAAAAGCCACAGCTTGGCCCGACAACCTCCGGGCCATGCGGCGTTTTTCTGGACCGGGGCGGAAAATGCCGGTATCGTGCCGGGCAAACGGGGCGCCAATGACCCCGGCACGAGGCAGACATGGCATTTCCTGAGCGGTTCTCGAACCTGCCAGAATACGCGTTTCCGCGCCTGCGGGCGCTGCTCGATCCGCACCCTCCGGGGGGTGAGCCGCTGGCCATGACCATCGGCGAGCCGAAGCACGACTTCCCCGGTTTCGTGGGCGGGGTGATCGCGGAAAACCTTGCGGGCTTCGGCGTCTATCCGCCGAACGAGGGCACGCCGGAACTGCTGGCCGCCATCTCGGGCTGGATCAAACGGCGCTACGGCACCGATTGCCCGCCCGAGCGGCTGATGGTGCTGAACGGCACCCGCGAGGGGCTGTTCAACGCGCTGCTGGCGCTGTGCCCCGAGACGAAACGCGGCCAGCGGCCGGTGGTGCTGGTGCCGAACCCGTTCTATCAGGTCTATGCGGTCGCCGCGCTCGCCGTGGGGGCGGAACCCGTCCATGTGCCCGCGACGGCGGCCACGGGCCACCTGCCGGATTACGCATCGCTGCCCGCCGATCTGCTCGACCGGGTGGCCGTCGCTTATATCTGTTCGCCCGCGAACCCGCAGGGGGCGGTGGCGTCGCGCGACTATCTGGCCCGACTGCTCGCACTGGCGGAAAAGCACGATTTCACCGTGTTTTCCGACGAATGCTATTCCGAGATCTGGCGTTCCACCCCGCCGCCCGGCATCCTTCAGGTGGCCGCCGCCGTGGGCGGCGACCCGGAACGGGTGGTGGCGTTCAACTCGCTTTCCAAACGCTCGAACCTGCCGGGGCTGCGCTCGGGCTTCGTCGCGGCCGGGCCGCGGTCCATCACCCATATCCGCCGGTTGCGTGCCTATGCGGGGGCGCCGCTGCCGCTGCCCTTGCAGCGCGTCGCCGAACGCGCCTGGGCGGATGAGACGCATGTCAGCACCAACCGCGCGCTTTACCAGGCGAAATTCGGCCTTGCCGACCGGGTCTTTGCCGGGATGCAGGGCTATGCGCCGCCCGAGGGCGGGTTCTTCCTGTGGCTGCCCGTGCCCGATGGCGAGACGGCGGCGCTGAAACTCTGGCGCGAGACCGGGGTGCGGGTTCTGCCCGGCGCCTATCTCGCGCGGGACGTGGCCGGGATGGAAAACCCCGGCAAGGGATATATCCGGGTCGCCCTTGTGGCCCCGGCCGAGGAAACGCAGCGCGGGCTTACACGGCTTCGCGACTGCCTGTATGGGTGAGGTAAGGCAAGCATGGCATCCTATCAGACGCGGCAGCGCGACCCGCTTCTTGACCAGAACATGCAGGCGATGGTGGAACGGCGCGGCAAGGAATTGCTGGGCGTCGGGCTTCTGGTGCTGGCCGCCGCCTTCGCGCTCATGCTCGGCACCTATTCGCCGCAGGATCCGGGCTGGATGGTGGCGACCGACGAACCGGCGCGCAACGCGCTCGGGCGCATCGGCGCGGGCATCGCCGCCACGCTGATCGTGATCGGCGGCATCGGCGCCTGGGGGCTGCCCTTGGTGCTGGCGGCCTGGGGCATCCGGTTCCTGCTGCATCTCGGCGAAGAACGCGCCTTCGGCCGGGTGATCTTCGCGCTGATTGCCATCGCGCTGGCCTCGGTCTATGCCGCCACCCATGTTCCGGGGCCGGACTGGGGCCACGCCTTCGGCCTTGGCGGGCTGTTCGGCGACACCGTGCTGGGCGCGGTGTTGGGGGTCGCGCCGGTGCAGGCGGTGACCGGGCTCAAGTTCCTGTCGCTGGTCTTCGCGCTGGCGCTGGTGGCGATGGGGCTTTACGTGCTTGGCTTCGACCGCGAGGAGTTGAAGGCGATCGGCCGTTTCCTCTATGTCGGTCTTGTCGTGACCTATGCCGGGGCGGCGGCGCTTGTGCGCGGTGCGGGCGCCGGGACGGCACGCGGTGTGCTGGCGCTGCACGCGCGAACCCGGGACGGGCTGGCCGCCCGCCGCGCCGCAAGGGCCGAAGCCGCGGAAGCGGCGCAGGAACACGCCCGCATGGCGCAGGAAATGGCCACCGAAGACCCTCCGGTCTATCGCACCGGCCCGGCTGCGGTCCGCGTGACCCGCCCCGGCGATTACACGACGGACGAGGAATTCCAGCCGCCCCGGCCCATGACCGCCCGCCGCCCGGCTGCGGAACCGCAAGCCGCGCCCGCTGCGGACGATACCCCCTCGCCGCGTGGTTTCCTTGCCCGGATGGAGGGGCTGATGGGCAAGCGCGCGCCGGAACCCGAACCCGAACCGGAACTCCGCCCCGAGGCCCGTTATGCCGCGCTTTCGACCGAGGATCGGGTCAAGGCCCGGATCAGCGATGTGATCCGCGCACGTCTGCGCCCGGCGGCGGTGATCGCCCCTGCCTCTCCGCTGCGGCCCGAGCCCCCGGTGGTGCGCGTGAGAAGCCCGCAGCCGCTGCTGTTCGACCCCGCCGCCCGGCGCGCCGCCGAACCGCCGCTGAGCGCGATGCCCCGGCCCGCCGCGCCGCTGGTTGAACACGAACCCTTGCTTGCGGAACCCGACTGGGACGATTCCGACCAGAACGGCCCCGACCGGGACGAAGACGACGACGCCATGGCGGAATGGGAGGCCGAGGCCGCCCGTATGCCCGCCGTCCCCGCCGCCGCCGACAGCCGCCGGGTGCAGCATGTGGCCAAACGCCCAGCCGCCCCCTCGCGGCAGGCGATGGCCGAGGCCCAGCCCAGCCTGCGCTTCGAGGAACGCGCGGCGGAATACGAACACCCGCCGCTGAACCTTCTGACCAACCCGGCGGGCATCACCCGCCTACAGCTTTCCGACGAGGCGCTGGAGGAAAACGCCCGGATGCTGGAAAACGTGCTGGACGACTACGGCGTGAAGGGCGAGATCGTCTCGGTCCGCCCCGGGCCGGTCGTGACCATGTATGAACTGGAACCGGCGCCGGGGCTGAAGGCGTCGCGCGTCATCGGCCTTGCCGATGACATCGCCCGCAGCATGTCGGCGCTTTCCGCCCGCGTCTCGACCGTGCCGGGGCGCAGCGTGATCGGCATCGAACTGCCCAACGCCCACCGCGAAAAGGTGGTGCTGCGCGAAATCCTTGCCGCCCGCGACTTCGGCGACTCGAACATGCGCCTGCCGCTCGCGCTGGGCAAGGATATCGGCGGCGATCCGGTGGTGGCGAACCTTGCCAAGATGCCCCACCTGCTGATCGCCGGGACCACGGGTTCGGGCAAGTCGGTGGCGATCAACACCATGATCCTGTCGCTGCTCTACAAGCTCACGCCCGAGGAATGCCGCCTGATCATGATTGACCCGAAGATGCTGGAACTGTCGGTCTATGACGGTATTCCGCACCTGCTTTCGCCTGTCGTCACCGACCCCAAGAAGGCGGTGGTCGCGCTGAAATGGGTCGTGGGCGAGATGGAGGAACGCTACCGCAAGATGTCGCGCATGGGCGTGCGCAACATCGAGGGCTACAACGGCCGGGTGAAGGAGACCCTCGCCCGCGGGGAGATGTTCCGCCGCACCATCCAGACCGGCTTCGACGACGAGACCGGCGATCCGGTGTTCGAGACCGAGGAATTCGCCCCCGTCGCGCTGCCCTATATCGTGGTGATCGTCGATGAGATGGCCGACCTGATGATGGTCGCGGGCAAGGAGATCGAAGCCTGCATCCAGCGGCTGGCGCAGATGGCGCGGGCCTCGGGCATCCACCTGATCATGGCGACCCAGCGGCCTTCGGTCGATGTGATCACCGGCACGATCAAGGCGAACTTCCCGACCCGGATCAGCTTCCAGGTCACGTCCAAGATCGACAGCCGCACCATCCTCGGCGAACAGGGGGCCGAGCAGTTGCTGGGCATGGGCGACATGCTCTACATGGCCGGCGGCGCCCGGATCACCCGTATCCACGGACCGTTCGTGTCCGATGAGGAGGTCGAGGAGATCGTCAACCACCTCAAGAGCTTCGGCCCGCCGGAATACATGTCGGGCGTGGTCGAGGGCGTGGACGAAAGCAAGGCCGACGACATCGACCTCGTGCTGGGCCTCGGCGGCGGTGACGGCGGCGAGGACGCGCTTTACGATCAGGCGGTGGCGATCGTCGCCAAGGACCGCAAATGCTCGACCTCCTACATCCAGCGCAAGCTCGGCATCGGCTACAACAAGGCCGCAAGGCTGGTGGAACAGATGGAGGATCAGGGCGTGGTGACGCCCGCGAACCACGTCGGGAAGCGGGAGATTCTGGTGCCGGAGGCGTGAGGGGGCACAGTCGGGACTTTCGCGGCATGACACCCGGCGACTGGGGCGGGACCGCCTTCGGGCTGGTGGTCGGCGGCCTCATGGGGATGGCCGTTGGTTGCCGGTGATGGTGTTCTACTCCGGCCTGTGGCTGATTCTCCTGATCGCCCTGCCGTTCTTTCTGCTCGAACTCCTGTTCCGGGGCGCGATCGCCGGTCTCGCGAAGCTCTGGCGATGGTGGCGCCCCCGCCCGCCGAAACCCGAACCCGCGTCCCTTCCGGCCGACCTGCCATGGCCGAGGCGGTCTTCCTTCGGCATAGGCTTTCTTCCCGGTGCGGCCTGTGGCGCCCTTTCCATGCCGCCACTCTGGGACGTGCCAGGGCGGGTGGTTCAGGGCCGGGCCTCCGCGCGTTTGCGCTTGCATCTGTCGACCGGCGACAGGCCGAACCGCGCCCGGTAGGCCTTGCGGAAACTGCCGAGCGAATGGAACCCCGAGGCGAAGGCGATTTCGGTCGTGGTCATGTCGGTGTCCATCATCAGGCTGTGCGCGCGGTCAAGCCGCAGGTCGCGCAGGAACCGCGCCGGGGTGGTGTCGAGATGGTGGCGGAACAGGCGCTCCACCTGCCGCCGCGACAGCAGCTCGTCGCGCAGGATGTCGGTCAGCATCACCTCGTCGGTCAGTCCCGCCCGCATCCGTCGCAGGATGCGCAGCAGGACCGGATTGCGCGAACCGACCGCCGCCGCCACCGAGACCCGCTGGCGCTGCACCGGCATCCGGTGGCCGCCGTGCAGGCACATGTCGGCCACCATCATCGCCAGATCGGGGCCGTGGTGTTCCTCGATCAGCGCAATCATCATGTCCACGGGCGCGTTGCCGCCGCCGCAGGTCAGGATGCGGTTGTCGCGCAGGAACAGCGCGTCCGACACCGGCAGGTCGGGAAAGCGTTCGGTGAAGGCGGGCTGGTTCTCCCAATGCAGGGTGAAGCGCCGCCCGGACAGCAGCCCGGCCCGGGCAAGGCTGAAGGCCCCGGTGCAGAGCCCGCCGACCATGCCGCCGTGCCGGGCGTGGTCGCGCAGCCAGCCCAGCGTCTGCGATGAGGCCGCGAGATAGCCGTCCACCCCCGAACAGACGAATCCGGTATCGGCCCGGCCAATGGGCCGCAGCGCGCCATCGACCCCGATCGACACCCCGTTCGAGCAGCGCACCGGCGCGCCGTCCTCGGACAGCAGGAACCAGCGGTAGAGGCAGCTTCCGGTCAACTGGTTGGCGATGCGCAGGGGTTCGACCGCCGAGGCGAAGGCCAGCATGGTCATGCGCGGCAACAGCAGGAAGTAGAAATCCCGCGGCGGCCCCGAAACCGCCAGCGGCAGGAAGGCCGCCCCCTGGCTGACGAACCGCTGCCGGTCCCTATCCCTGGAAGGCGGGTCTTCGGGCGGTGCGGCCCCCGGGGCGTGACGCGGGCTGGCCACCGCCGCCGCCGTGTCGCGATCGAGCCTGTCAAGCAGCGTCATCCCCGCCTCCTTACGCCAAGGGCGCCCCGGCGCCGGATTATCGCGGCCGGACCCGGCGGGCGGCAGAAGGCGAAAGACGGATTCACGGTAGGTTTGCGACAGATGCGCCGGAATCGGCCGACTCCGCCCCCGTTTCCGCGACCGTCCTGCGCAGCCCCTGCGGCGTCGTGTCGAAGCGTTTGCGGAACATCCGGTTGAGATGCGAGGAATCGCAGAACCCGCATTCCGCCGCGATCTGCGCGACGGATTTGTCCGTCGTCTCCAGCAGGTGCCGCGCGACGGCCAGCCGGATTCCCAGAAACGCCGCCTGCGGCGAGGTATCGAGCGCGGCGCGGAAATGCCGCTCGACCCGGCGCTTGCCAAGCCCCATCCGCCGGGCGATCTCGGTCACCGGCAGGGGGCTGTCGATGCTCTGCTGCATGATGAGCAGCGCCCGCCGCACCAGCGGATCCTGCGTCCGCAGGTCGAGCGGAATCCCCGGCTGCGGGTTCTCCGGGCGCAGCGCGTCGTCGATGATCATGATATGCAGGCTCTTGCTCGCCTCGGCGCGGCCCACGTGCTTCTCGACCAGATAGGCGGCGAGATGGGCCGAACTCGCACCGCCCGAACAGGTCAGCCGGTCGCGGTCCACCACGAAGATCTGGTCCGAAACCGGGTTCAGCCCCTCGAACTGTTCGAGGAAATCGACCCGGTGGAACCAGCTTACGCAGCAGCGGTAACCGTCGAGCAGCCCGGCCTGATGCAGCATGAAGGCCCCGGTGCAGACCCCGACCAGCGGCACCCCCGCGGCGGCGGCCTGCCGCAGGTAGCGGTCGTAGGCGGCGCCGAGGCCGGGGGTTTCGTCGATCAGCCCGCCGATCACCACGATATAGTCGAAGCGCGCGGGGTCGCCCAGCCGCTCCTTGGGCTGCACCGAGATGCCGCAGCTTGACGGCACCGCGTCCATCGTGTCGGAAAGCACCGTCCAGTCGCACAGGATCGGGCGACTCCGGTCGCCCTCGTCGGCGGCCAGCCGCAGCACATCGACGAAATTCGCAAAGGCGCAAAGTGTGAACCGGCGTGCGAGGATGAAGCCCACCGACAGGCGCGGCCCGTCCGGCCGCTGCCGCATCGCCCTTGCCGGACCCGGGCGCGGCGCGATCCGCTGGCTTCTGACCGGCGTCGGCATGGCGCTTTCCTTCCCCCTGCATCTGGCCCCTGCATCCGGCGCCTGTCGTAGCGATAATCCCGACTTGACGCAAACGTTCTATTCTTCCGGTGCGGATGTCGCGATACTCCCGCCGGGCTGTCCATGCCGGTTTCAGTCGCGACTTCTCCGGCCCCGACCTTTGGGCCCCCGGACCTTCGGGCCAACCAACAGGAGTGAACAACAATGTCAGCGTTTCCCGACAGGGCGAGGGTGGTGATCGTCGGTCTCGGCGGCATCGTGGGCGCGTCGGTCGCCCATCATCTGATCGAGCGCGGCTGGGACGATATCGTCGGCATCGACAAGTCCGGCATCCCGACAGATATTGGCTCGACCGCGCATGCCTCGGACTTCTGCTATACGACCGCCCATGACTATCTGAGCACCTGGACCACGCTATATTCCATAGATTTCTACGAAAGGCTGGGTCATTACGCCCGGGTCGGCGGGCTTGAGGTCGCGCGGGCGGGTGACGACGCCCGCATGGCGGAACTGAAGCGCAAGGTGGGATCGGGCAAGGCGTTCGGCACGCGGGCGCGGATGATCGGCCCGGCCGAGGTCAAGGAGAAATTCCCGCTGATCGAGGAGGGCCAGATTCAGGGCGCGCTGTGGGATCCGGATGCGGGCCTTGTCGTGCCGCGCTCGCAGACCGTCGCGGGCAAACTGGTCGATCGGGGCACCGCCTCGGGCAAGCTGCGCGCCTTCGCCAACTGTCCGGCAACCGATCTGGTGATCGAGGGCGGGCGCATCCGTGGCGTCGTCACCCCGCGCGGCACCGTCATGGCCGATCTGGTGGTGGTCTGCGCCGGGCTGTGGGGGCGGCTGATCGCGGAGATGGCGGGCGAGGACCTGCCGGTCTATCCGGTCGATCACCCGCTGACCTTCTTCGGCCCCTACCCCGAATTCGAGAACACCGGCAAGGAAATCGGTTATCCCCTGCTGCGCGATCAGGGCAATTCGGCCTATCTGCGCGATACGGGCGACCCGGCGACCACCGAGGGCGGGCAGATCGAATGGGGCTATTACTACGAGACCGATCCGCGCCTGTGCCACCCGCGCGACATCCTCGAAAAGGAATACGCCCGGCTGTCGCCCTCGCAGCGCGATCTGGAACTCGACGACGTGCTGACGCCGCTGGAGCGTGCGATCGAACTGACCCCGGTCCTCGGAGAGCTGGGCTATAACGAAAGCCATTCCTTCAACGGGCTGTTGCAGGCCACCACCGACGGCGGGCCATCCATCGGTGAAAGCCAGAAAGTGCGCGGGCTGTGGTATGCGGTGGCGATCTGGGTGAAGGACGCGCCGGGCATGGCGAAACTGGTCGCCGACTGGATCACCGACGGGCGCACCGCCATCGACCATGCCGGCATCGACTACGCCCGTTTCAATCCCTATGCGCTGGAAGAAGGGTTCATTCGGGCGCGCTGCACCGAAACGGCGATGAAGATCTACAACCCGCCGGTCCACCCGCGGGAACCCTTTGCCGGGGGCCGGGGCATCCGCCGTTCGCCCTTCCACGCGCGCGAGGTGGAACTGGGCGGGTATTTCATGGAACTGGGCGGATGGGAGCGCGCCCACGGCTATGCCGCGAACGAACACCTGCTTGAGAAATATGCCGATCGCGTGCCGCTGCGCGCGAACGAATGGGACAACCGGCATTTCTGGCGGGTCTCGAATGCCGAACATCTGGAGATGACCGAGGATTGCGGCATCATCAACCTGTCGCATTTCCACATCACCGATATCGAGGGGCCGGATCATGTCGCGCTGCTCGAATGGCTCTGCGCGGCGAAGATCGGCGGGGACGGCAATATCGGCAAGGGCATCTACACCCATTTCCTCGATGACGAGGGCATGGTGCGGGCCGATCTCACCGTGTTCCGCCTTGCCGACCGCTGCCGGCTGGTCAACGGCGCCGACGCCGGGCCGCGCGATCTGCACTATATGCGCCGCGTGGCGCAGGATCGCGGGCTCGACGTCACCGTCACCGACGTGACCGAAGCATATGTGACCATCGGCATCTGGGGTCCCAATGCCCGGGTGAACCTGCAAAAAGTGGTCGAGGATCCGGCCGGGCTGGAGCGTGACGCCTTCCCCTTCGCCGCGATCCGGCCGGTCCGCATCGCCGGGCGCGAGGTCACGGCCTTCCGCATCTCCTATGTCGGCGAACAGGGCTGGGAACTGCACATGGCTTATGAGGACGGCCTCGCCGTCTGGGACACGCTCCGCGGGGCGGGGGTGATCGCCGTCGGGGTCGAGACCTACGCCAACTCGCGCCGTCTGGAAAAAAGCCTGCGGCTTCAGAATGCCGATCTGCTGACCCATTACAACCTGCTGGAGGCCGACCTTGCCCGCCCGAAGGTCAAGGAGGCCGATTTCCGCGGCAAGGCGAAACATCTGGAATACCGCGCGCGCGACCATCAACCGGCGATGCTCTGCACGCTGGTGATGACCGACAACATCGACAGCGCCGGGGTCGCCCGCTATCCGGTCGGCATCCTGCCGGTGCTCGACCCCGATACGGGCGAAACGCTGGTCGATGCGCTTGGCCGCCGCTCGTGGACCACCTCGATCGTCTATGGCCCGACCATCGGCCGCAACATCGCGCTGGCCTATCTGCCCCGCGACTGGTGCCGGGAGGGCCGGAAGCTCGCGGTCGAGTATTTCGGCGAGACCTATCCGGTCGAGGTCGCGGCGGTCGGATACCGCCCGCTTTACGATCCCGAGAACCTCAAGCCGCGAAGCTGACCGGGGCCCGTCCGCGCACCTGTCCTCTGACCGGCCCCCGAGGACCGGCCCCCGAGGACCGGCCCCATGACTTGTGCGCGCTCCGGTCCTACGTCCGGCCTCCCCTTCGACCCATACTGGCGGCGGAGGACTCCGCGAAAGCGGGCGAAGGGAGGATCGGAGACATGGAAGGGACGACGCGCGCATACAGGTTTCGCAGCACCCTTGCGGTTGCGGCGGCCGCACTCGGCCTTCTGGGCGGCCCGGCCTTGGCCCAGTCCTGGCCCACGGTGCCGGACGAGTTGTTCGAGGCGCTGGAGGTCGCGCCCGACGCCCCCGCGAATGTGCTCTACGACGCCGTGGTGGCCCGCTATTACGACGAGGCGCAGGGCTACGGCCGGGGCCAGTTCGCCGAATTGTGGGAGCCGATCGCCTTCTCGGTCTATATGGACCCCTCGCTTTACGAAGGGCGCGAACATCTGGATTTCGAGACCACGGCCGAGGATTGCGTGACCTGCCACGAAGGCGTCACCCCCGGCTGGGTCCATGCGTGGGAACGCAGCCTGCACGCCGATATCGATGCGATCCGCGCGTTTCCGGCCGATGATTCCCGCGCCTACAAGCAGGAACATCTGGACGAGATCGAGACGAACCTGCGCAGCATGGGCCTTCTGGCCGAGGGCGAGGCGCTGACCCAGGTCGGCTGCGTTGACTGCCACATGGGCGTGGGCGTGGAATCGGGCAACCACATGACCGATCTTTACCTGCCCGACGGCGCCGCCTGCGGCCAGTGCCACGTGCGCCAGTTCGCCGAGCGCGAATCCGAACGCGACACCATCACATGGCCGCAGGACCAGTGGCCCGCCGGCCGGCCCAGCCACGCGCTTGCGATGATCGCCAATTACGAGACCGCGATCTGGGCCGGAATGGCCGAGCGCGAGGTGGCCGAGGGCTGCACCATGTGCCACACCACCCAGACCACCTGCAACCAGTGCCACACCCGGCACGAGTTCTCGGCCGCGCAGGCCCGCAAGCCCGAGATGTGCGCCAACTGCCACAACGGCGTCGATCACAACGAGTTCGAGAACTACATGATGTCGCGCCACGGGCTGATCTACCAGACCAACGGCGACCAGTGGGACTGGGAGGCGCCGCTGTCCGAAGCCTTCGCCTCGGCCGGTTACAACGCGCCCACCTGCCAGACCTGCCACATGGGTGTGAACGGTGAATACAGCCACAACATGGTGCAGGCGGTGCGCTGGGGCTTTGCGCCGATGCGCGAGATTGCCGACAACCTCGACCACCCGTGGTTCACCGAGCGGCGGGTTCTCTGGGTCGCCACCTGCACGCAGTGCCACACGCCCAGCTTTGCCGAATCCTACCTCGACATGATGGATCGCGGCACCATCCAGGGGCTGGAACTGGTCGAACGGGCGGGCGCGGTGATGCAGGGGCTGCATGACGACGGGCTGCTGATCGGTCAGGCGACCAACCGGCCCGCGCCGCCCGCCCCCGATGTCGATGAGCCCGGCGCCTTCTTCAACGTGTTCTGGACCGAGGGCAACAACCCGACGGCCGCCGACTACCAGTATTCGCAGATGCGGTTCCAGCAGCTCATGCGGCACTTCAAGGGGCTGGCCCATGCCAACCCGGGCGGGTTCACCTATACCCACGGCTGGGCCGAACTGGTCGGATCGCTGGCCAGGATCCAGGACGAGAACACCCGCCTGCGCGAACGTCGCGCGCTGGAGGAACGGGTGCGCGCGCTGGAAGCCGCCTCGGCCGACTGACGGCTGGAAACAAAGGGCCAGGGCGCAATGCACCAGCCCCCGCCCCGGCGCCGCCCGCTCCCCGGCGCCGGGGCCACAACCGAAAGCCGGAAAGGAACGGTGCCATGGCGGTTCAGGACCAGGACAGTTTCAGGCCGCAACGGTCCTGGCTGGCGCGGCGCGGGCTGTTGCGTCCGGGGCTGGCTGCGGTCTTGCTTGCCACGCTGGCGGCGGTCGGGCTGACGCTCTGGCCCGGGGTGCGCCCGGCGCCGCCGCCCGCGCCGACCCATGAATACCGGCTGCTGGATGCCCCGCCCTCGGCCGCGGCGGTGACGCTGGCCGGGATGCTGGGGGAGCAGTTCGAGGCCCGCGCGCTGGAACTGCACGCCCCGGGTGATGGGTCCGGCGAGGTGGCGGTGCCCGCCCGCGCCGAGGCCGCCTTCGCCCCGGACGGCACCGCGTATCTTCTGGGCTGGCAGTCGCAGGGGCCGCAGCCGGTCCTGCGCCGCGACATCCGCCCGGAAGAGGAGTTGCGGCTGGTCGAGGCGCTGGCCCGCTACCTGCCCGAGGGCAGCACGATCCTGGCCATGCCGGAGCTTTCGCGCAGGCTGGCCGCTCTCGCCCCGGCGGCATGGCCGCTTGCGCCCGGGGCCGAACCGCTGGCCATTCCCGCGCCATGGCAGCGGCGCGGCGATGCGGCGGCGGCGGTCGAGGTCGCGCAATGGGGCGGCCCCGCCGCGCCCGGCATCACCGGCGAACGCCTGCCCGCCTTCATCGATGCGCTGCTGGCCGAGGATGTCCACGGCGCGGCGCGGCTGCGGGTGCTGGCCGGGGCGGGCGAAGCCTATGTGCTGGTGCATCTGGAGGATGCCTTCCAGCTTGGCCTGCTGCGCGAGGGACGCATGGACATGGCGCGCCGGACCTTCGCCGCCAGCACCTTTTCGCACGACCTCGCGCGCGAGGCGCGGGCCTGGGGGGCGGCGAACGATCATGCTGCCTGGGCCATCGACCGCAGCGGCGACGGGCGGTTGCGCGGCCAGTATCTGGCCGACAGCGCCGAGACCGCGACCCTGATCGCGCAGCTTCTGCCCTTCAATACCAGCAGGCTGGATGCGGTGCCGGGGCTGCGGCTGGTCTGGCAGTCGGGCGGCTACTGGCTTTACCGCATTGGCGATGTCTGACTTGCGTGTCGGGAGGCACGGCTGCGAGGGGCGCAATCTTCGCCCGGACTCAAGGCGCGTCACGCGCCGCCGGGGCGGCCGCCCGCTCGTGTCACGCCGAAGGCGTGCCTTCGGCACGTCACGCCGGAGGCGTGCCTTCGGCACGACGGCGGCCGCTATCACGACGTTGCGGCACGTTCTGAGCGAGGGGTATCCGGCACCATAAACTGCCAGACCACCACCGTTGCAGCGGCCCCCTCACGGTCGGCCGCTGCCCTCTGTTTCGCGATATATTCGCCTGCCGATCGACACGGCCAGCAAACATTGCCACCGTGTTTCCCCTGACCGGATGGCCGCAACAGCCCGGCACCATCGGAATCGCATTCTCCGGCACCACCAAACAGGCATTTCATGCTAATCTTTTGGTGCCGGAGGAGGCCAGCCAATGCAAGTCGCCCTCACCATCGATTCCCGAAGCCCGCGAACCCTTCAGGAGCAGGTGTTCGACCAGATCCGCGAGATGATCCTTTCGGGCCGACTGAATGTCGGCGATCCGGTGCCCGGCTCGCGGATGCTGGCCGGGCAGCTGGGGGTGTCGCGCAATACCGTCACCATCGCCTACGACAAGCTGCTGGCCGAGGGCTACCTGGAGATCCGCCCCAATGTCGGCACCTTCGTCGCCCCGGATCTGCCGGACATGGCGCTGGGCCCCGGCCTGCCCGCCCCGCAGCGTATCGACCTGCCGCTGCGCCGGGCGCGCTCGACCATCCTCGACCGGCTGGGCGCGGATGAATTTCCGGTGCAGGCGGTGCGCAATCCGGCGGCGGCGCGGTTGCAGACCGACTTCTGGCTGGGGCGGATTGATCCGCGCCTGTTTCCGGTGGCCGAATGGCGCCGCCTTCTCGATGTCAAGCTGCGCCACGGGCGGGTGCCGATCTCGCAATATTCCGAACCCGCCGGGCTGGCCCCGCTGCGCCGCGCCATCGCCGATCATCTTGGTCCGGCGCGCGGCATCGCCTGCCAGCCCGAACAGATCGTCGTCACCGCCGGTTCCCAGGACGGGCTGATGCTGATCGCCCGCGCGCTGGCCGGGCATTGCCGCAGCTTTCTGCACGAAGACCCCGGCTATTCCGGCGCGATCCACCTGTTCGGCCGCTTCGGACTGGCCTGCCGCCCGGTGCCGGTGGACCGCGACGGGCTGGTGGTCGAGGCCCTGCCCGAGGAGCGGGCCGCGGTGCTCTACGTCACGCCCTCGCACCAGTTCCCCACCGGGGCCACGCTGTCGCTGCCCCGGCGGCTTCAGCTTCTGGAATGGGCCGAGCGCACCGACAGCCTGATCATCGAAGACGATTACGACGGCGATTTCCGCCATGACGGCGCACCGCTGACCGCGCTGCGCGGGATCGACCGCACGGGGCGGGTGCTCTACCTCGGCACCTTCTCGAAATCGCTCAGCCCGGCGCTGCGGCTGGGGTTCGTGCTGGGCAGCGCCCCCGCGGCGGCGGCACTGACGCGGTGGAAGCACCTGCTGTCGAACGGCCCGCCGTGGCACATGCAGGCGGTTCTGGCCGAGTTCATGGAAAGCGGCGCCTTCCAGCGCCACCTGCGCCGCATCCGCACCACCTACCGCCAGCGCCGCGATGCGCTGATCGAGGCCATCGAGACGCATTTCCCCGGCTCCGGGATCATCGGCAGGCGCGGCGGGATGCATCTGGCCTGGCAACTGCCGGATCGCGGCTGCGCCCGCAACCTGTGCCGACGCGCGCTGATGCGCGGTATCGGCATCTACACCGCCGAGGACGGCGGCGCCTGCCTTTCCCCCGGGAACCACCGGCATCGTGACCTGATCATGCTGGGCTATGCGGCGATCGACGAGGCGGCCATCCGTGCCGCCATCGCCGCGCTGGCCGAACTCGACGGAAGGGGGTGAACATGGAACTGCCCGTCGCCCGCATCGCCGACTTTGCACTGGCGCTTGCGCTTGCGCTTTGCCTGCTGGCCGCCGTTCTGGCGGTGCAGGCGGGCCGCAGGCATGATGCGCTGCGGCTGGTGGCGGCGCGCAATGCCGTCTTCGCGGTGGCGGCGCTGGTCACCTTCGCCTTCGCGGTGCTGATCCGCGCCTTCGTGATCTCGGATTTCTCGCTGGCCTATGTCGCGCAGAACTCGAACCTCGACCTGCCGCTGATCTTCAAGCTGTCCGCTGCCTGGGGCGCGCATGAGGGGTCGCTGCTGATGTGGGCATGGTTCCTGGCGGTGCTGACGGCGGCGGCGGTGGCGCTGCACTGGCGCGACCATCCGCTGTCGATGCCCTGGGTGATCGCCACGCTCGCGCTGGTGCAGGCAGGCTTCCTGGCGCTGGTCGTTCTGCTGTCGAACCCCTTCGCCACGCTCGCGCCGGTTCCGGCCGACGGGCGCGACCTGAACCCGCTGCTTCAGGATCTCGCGCTCGCCTTCCATCCGCCCATGCTCTATCTGGGCTATGTCGGCTTCACCATTCCCTTCGCCTTCGCCGTCGCGGCGCTGGTCCGGCTGCATGTGGGGGTGGAGTGGGTCACCGCGGTCCGCCGCTGGACGCTGTTTTCCTGGACCGCGCTGACCACCGGCATCGTCTTCGGCGGCTACTGGGCCTATTACGAACTGGGCTGGGGCGGCTGGTGGGCCTGGGATCCGGTCGAGAACGCCTCGCTCATGCCGTGGCTCACGGGGACGGCGCTGCTGCATTCGATGATGGCGCAGGAAAAGCGCCGCATGTTCCGGCTGTGGAACGTGTTCCTGGTGGTGGCGACCTTCATGCTGACGCTGCTGGGCGCGTTTCTGGTGCGTTCGGGCGTGCTGACCTCGGTTCATTCCTTCGCCGTCGATCCGGCGCGGGGGGCCTATATCCTGGTCTTCATGGCGCTGGCCATGGTGGCGGGCTTCGGCCTTGTCATCTGGCGGGCCGACGCGATCGGGTCCGAGGCCGAGGTGGAAAACCCGCTCTCGCGCGAGGCGGGGCTGCTGGCGAACAACGTGCTTCTGCTGATCGCCGCGCTGATCGTGATGATCGGCACGCTGTTCCCGCTGGGGGTCGAGGTGCTGACCGGCGACCGGATCAGCGTCGCCGCGCCCTATTTCAACCGGGTGATGGTGCCGCTGTTTCTGGTGATCGTGGTGCTGATGGCGCTGGGCCCGGCGGTGCCGTGGCGCGGGATGCCGGTGGCGCGCTTTCCGCGCCAGTTCCGGCTGCCGCTGGGTGTGGCGCTGGCCACGGGGGCGGCTGTGCTGGTGCTGGGGCAGCGCGATGCGCTGACGCTGGTGGCGGTGATCGTGACCGCCTTCGCCGCGGCGGCGGTGCTGGCCGATCTCGGCCGTTCGATCGCCGCCCGGCGCAAGGTGGCGGGCGGCGGCTGGGCTGCGGCGGTGCTTGCGGCGCTGGTGCAGGGGCGGCGGCGCACCGGCGGGCTGATCGTGCATCTGGGGATCGTGATCATGGCGGCGGGGATGATCGGCTCGGGCCTGTTCCAGCAGGCGCGGACGCTGCATCTGGCACCCGGGCAGGCCACGCGGGTCCATGATCTGACGCTGACCCTGCGCGGGCTGGAGACGGTCGAGGAGTCGAACTGGATCGGCCGGGTCGCCCGGTTCTCGGTCTCGCGCGGGGGCGAGGTGGTGGGGGTTCTTTCCCCCGAGGTGCGCTTCTACCCGGTGCGCGAGATGACCACGACCGAGGTCGCCATCCGGTCGGAGCTTGCGGGCGATCTGTATATCTTCTTCGGTGGCGAGCAGGATGGCGCCATCGTCGCGCAGGTCTACTGGAACCCGCTGGTGGGCTGGGTCTGGGTCGGCTGGCTGGTGCTGATCGCGGGTTCGGCCCTGTCGCTGACCGAGCCGCACGCAATGCGCCGCCGCCGCGCCGCACCGGCCGCGCAGGAGGTGCCCGCCGAATGACCGAGGCCGCCCCCCTCACCCCGCCCCGCCGCCGCTGGCGCCTGCCGCTGGCGCTGGGGCTTGCGCTGCTTTTGGTGTTGCTGGGCGTCGGCCTAACCCGCGATCCTTCGCATGTGCCCTCGGCGCTGGTCGGCCGCGCCATGCCCGCCTTCGATCTGCCGGTGCTGGGGGGCGAGGGGGCGCTGGTGTCGGCCGAGGCCGAGGGTCGGCCGCTGATCGTGAACTTCTGGGCTTCGTGGTGCCCTTCGTGCCGGGACGAACATCCGGTGCTGATCGACCTGGGCCTGCGTGCCCGCATGGGCGGAGAGTTCGCCATCGCCGGGGTCAATTCCCGCGACACGCCCGCGAATGCGCGGGTCTTTCTCGACCGCGAGGGGCATTTCCCCTATGCCTCGGGGATGGACCCGCGCGGGCGCACCGGGATCGACTTCGGCGTCTACGGGATGCCCGAGACCTTCTTTGTCGATGCCGGGGGCATCGTCCGCGCCCGCCATCCGGGGCCGCTGACACCCCGGGTGCTGGAACGCTACCTGCCGCTGATCGGGGTGGCGCCATGATCCGGCTGGCGCTTCTCGCGTGGCTTGTTCTGGCGCTGCCGGTGGCGGCGCAGATCGTTGCCGAGGCGCCCGACGAGGCGCGGGTGCGGGCACTGGCCGCCACCCTGCGCTGCCCGGTCTGCCAGAGCGAGAGCCTGCTGGAATCGCAGGCCACCACCGCGCGCGAGATGATGGTTCTCCTGCGCGAGCAGGTGGCCGAAGGCCGCAGCGATGCCGAGATCGTCGGGTTCTTCCGCGCCCGCTACGGGAACTTCGTCACGCTCGCCCCGCCGCCCACGGCGGCCGGGCGGCTGATATGGGCGGTGCCGGGGCTGCTGCTGGCGGCCGGGGCGCTGGTCTGGCTGCGGGCGATCCGCCGCAGGCCCGGGGCCGCACCGTCGCAGGCCCCGCTGGACGAGGCCCGGCTGCGGGAGATGGGGCCATGAGTTTCGCGCTTGCCGCAAGTCTGGTGATGCTGGCCGCTCTGGGCGCGGTGGCCATGCCGCTGCTGCGCGGCCGGGCGGCGCCCATGGGCCGCGGGCTTGAGGACGAGACCCCGGTTCACCGCTGGCAGGCCGAGCGCGGGCGGCTGATCGGCCAGTTGCGCGACAACGACCTTGCGCTGGCCGAGGGGCGGATCGGCGCGGAAACCCACCGGCTCAATGCCACCCGGCTGGGGGCCGAGGCCGAGGCGGCGGTGGCCGCGCTGCGTTCGGCCCGGGCGGAACTGGCGGGCGACGGGATGCAGCCCCGCCCGCGCCCGCATCCGGCGGCGACTGCGGCGGGGCTGGGTCTGGTCGTGCTGGCGACGCTGGCGGCGATGCAGGTGGCGCGCTGGCAGGATATCGACCTGACCGGCAGCCCCCATGCCGACGGGCGCATCCCGCTGGACATCGCCGGGGCGCCGGAGGCCCTGACCATGCCGCCGGTCTCCGCAGGGGACGGTGCGGCCCCCGATGTGACCGCCGCCGATATCTCCGCCATGGTCGCGGGGCTGGAGGCTCGGGTGGATGCGGGCGGCGCCGGGGCGGACGAGATCAAGATGCTCCTGCGCAGCTACGACACGCTGGGCCGGATGGACGATGCCCGCGCGGTGCTTGGCGCGGCGCTGCTGCGGTTCCCCGACGATACCGACTTCCAGCTTGGCTATCTGCGCGCGGTGATCGACGCGCCCGATGGCCAGCTTTCGGGCGAGGCGCTGCCGGACGCGCTGCCGGTGGCCGAACGGTTGGTCGCCGCGCTCCCCGATCTTCTGGAGGCGCGCTGGTATCGCAGCCTGCTGCTGGTGCGCGCGGGCCGCAGCGACGAGGCCCGCACCGAACTGATGTGGATGACCCCGCATCTGCCGCCCGGCAGCCCGGCCGGGCAGGCGGTGGCCGCGCTGCTCGCGGAACTGGCGGCTGCGGCGGGCGGGGCCATGCCACGCGACTGATGGAAAGCACGGAGGGCGCAGGATGGACACAGGTTGCACGGCCGGAACCCGCCGGATGCATGATGCCGCGATGATGGAGGCGCCGGTCGCCAGGCCGGACGGCTGCCGGCAGGCCCTGCAACTGCCGAGGGCGCGGCCATGAGGGGGCGGCTGACCAGACGCCGCCGCATCCGGCTGGTCATCGCGGCGGCGGTGCTGCTGGCGGTATCGGCGGCGCTGTTCGGCTATGCCTTTCGCGACGGGATCCAGTTCTTCCGCACCCCCTCGCAGGTCGCCGTGGCCCCGCCCGGCCCGGACGAGACCTTCCGCATCGGCGGCATGGTCGAACCCGGCAGCGTCCTGCGCAGCGGCAGCCGGGTGGAGTTCCGCGTCACCGACGGCGAGGCGGCGATCCCCGTCGCCTTCACCGGCATCACCCCCGACCTGTTCCGCGAGGGCGAGGGAGTCATCGCCACCGGCAAGCTGATCGGCGGCACGGTGCAGGCGACCGAGGTGCTCGCCCGCCACGACGAGGAATACGTCCCGCGCGAACTTGCCGGGATGGACCTGCCCTGATCCCCGTGCAGGGAAATCCGTTGCATCCTGCCGCCTTGGCCGGGGCGGGATGTTCGCGGGCAGTGAGGCGTGCAATTTTGCCCGGAGCGCCCCGCCCGGAACAGCCGCTTCAGCGCCGCCGGGCAGCGGCCGACCGCCCCTGTCTGGATGAATTCTGTTATTGTGGTTACCGGCGGCGATCCCGTGACCGCCCCGGGGTCTGTTTACCCCGGCATCCTTCGCGGCTACTGCTGTGCCTTGAACGCGCGGGTCCGACCCCCATGGTCCGGCCCCAGACAAAGCCGAAAGCAGCAGACATGACGACCGCGAACATCGCCATGGACCGCCCCAGAACCCATATGGCCGTGCTGGTCATTCTGGGGGCGACCCATCTTCTGAACGACCTGATGCAATCGCTGATCCCGGCGGTCTATCCGATCCTGCGCGAAACCCATGCGCTGGATTTCGTGCAGATCGGCCTGATCACCCTGACCTTTCAGGTCGCCGGGTCGCTGTTGCAGCCGGTCATCGGGATGGTGACCGACCGCCACCCCGCGCCCTATTCGCCGGTGGTGGGCATGATGTTTACCTTTTCGGGTCTGGTCAGCCTCGCCTTTGCCCAGAGCTATGCGGGGATCCTTCTGTCGGTCGCGCTGATCGGCATCGGTTCGTCGATCTTCCACCCCGAGGCGACGCGGATGGCGCGCTATGCCGCCGGCGGGCGGCAGGGGCTGGCGCAGGGCATCTTTCAGGTGGGCGGTCAGGCGGGCGGGGCGCTGGGGCCGGTGTTCGCCGCGCTGATCATCGTGCCATGGGGCCAGCCGAGCCTTGCGTGGTTCGCCGTCGCCGCGCTGCTTGCGATGCTGCTGCTGGGCTGGATCGGCAGCAAGCAACGCCAGATCAGCGCCGAATTCGCGGCGATGCGGGCCAATGGCAGGAAGGCCGGGGCCGTGGTGCATCATGCGCCGCTGACCATCGGCATCGGGCTGGTGGTGCTCACGCTGCTGATGTTCTCCAAGAACGCCTATAACGAAAGCTTCCGGTCGTTCTACACCTTCTACCTGATGGAGCGGTTCGGCCTGTCGATCCCCTCGGCGCAGATGATGCTGTTCGTCTTCCTGCTGGCCGCCGCGGTGGGGGTGCTGATCGGTGGCATCGTCGGCGACCGGATCGGGCGCTACCGCGTGATCTGGATCTCGGTGCTGGGGCCCCTGCCGCTGACGCTGCTGCTGCCGCATGTCGATCTGTTCTGGACCGGGGTGCTGACGGTGGCGATCAACCTGATCATGGCCAGCGCCTTCGCCTCGATCCTGATCTACGCGATCGAACTTCTGCCGAACCGGATCGGGCTGATCGGCGGGCTGTTCTACGGGCTGAATTTCGGCCTGGGCGGCATCGCGGCGGCGATCCTCGGCGGGCTGGCCGACAGCTACGGGGTGGAAGCGATCTACCGGCTTTGCGCCTTCCTGCCGCTGGCCGGTCTGCTCACATGGTTCCTGCCGAGGATCGAGGAGGGCGGCTGAAGCCATGCGGCAGGCCGCACCATATCCGCCAGCGAGGTAACGTCATGTATGTCCCGCCCCATTTCGACGAATCCCGCCCCGAGGTTCTGTTCGACCTGATCGAGCGGAACCCGCTCGGCATCCTGGTCTCGAACGGTCCCGGCGGTCTCGACGCCAACCATATCCCGTTCCACCTGACCCGCGGTCAGGGGCCGCACGGCACCCTGAGCTGCCATGTCGCGCGCAGCAACCCGCTGTGGCAGGAGCTGGGCGACGGGGACGAGGTGCTGGTCGTCTTCCGGGCGGCGCACGCTTATATCTCGCCGCAATGGTATCCCAGCAAGCAGGAGTTCCACAGGCAGGTGCCAAGCTGGAACTACATTGTCGCTCATGCCCATGGCCGGGTGACCGTCCGCGACGAGGAACCCTTCGTGCGCCGGAACGTCGCCCTGCTGACCAGAACCCATGAGGCGTCGCAGCCGGTGCCGTGGAAGATGGGCGATGCCCCGCGCGATTTCACCGACATGATGCTGAAGGCGGTTGTCGGCCTTGAGATCGGGATCACCCGCCTTGTCGGCAAGGCCAAGCTCAGCCAGAACAAGGAAATCCGGGACATGGAAGGGGCGGGCCACGCCCTGCGCGAACAGGGCGACGGGGCGATCGGCGAGGCGATGCTTGCCGCCGCGCGCGCCAGGGCGGATACGCCGGGCGGCTGAACCCGGAACGGGCAGGCGCCGGGACGCGGCAGGGTTTCCCGCCCCCTGCCCCCGACCCATCGGCGGGCGTCCTAGCGGTATCCGATGCCGGTCACGTAATCCATCAGCAGGCTTTCCTCCTGCTCCCGTTCCGCGAGAAGGGTTTCGAGAACATCGTGCGCGCCCAGCACGCCGACCGGACGGCCGCCGGCGTCCATGACCGGCAGATGGGTGAAGCCGGTCCGCTTCATCCGGTCCCAGATCTCGTCCGCCGCTTCCGTCGGGCGGCAGGCGGTCACCGGGGCGGTCATCGCGGTTCCGATGGTTTCGGCGCAGGTGCAGCCGGTGCAGCGGCTGATGCGCGTCACGATATCGGTGCGGCTGACGACCCCCGTCATGCACCCCGCCGCGTCGCAGACGACGATCAGCCGCGTCTCGTGGTTGCCGAACAATCCCGCGGCGGTGGTCAGACGTGCCCCGTCGCCGATGGTGACGAGACGCCGCCGCGCGGTCGCAAGCAGGGTTTCGGAAATCATCCGCCGTCCTCCGGGCCTTGCCGCCGCTTTCCGGGGTCGGAACCGCCTGTCCGGGCGCGGGCCGTCTTGTGGTTGTCCTCCATCACGGGCGGCCGTTCCGGCGCGATCACCCGCCATGCGTTGCCTTCCGGGTCTTCGAACTGGCCCCGGCGCATCGCCCAGAAGAAGGCGCCGAGGCCGATCAGCCCCATGCCGAGCGACAGCGGGACAAGCACCAGCAGCGCCGTCATGCCCCCGCCCCGCCGATTGCCCGCCAGGCGTGCCACGTCCCGTATCCCAGCACCGGGAACACCACCGCCAGCGCCAGCAGGCCGGTTGCCGCCGACAGCGCCATTCCGGCGGCGACGATCGCGCCCCAGGCAAGGCAGGGGGCAAGGTTGGCGGTGGTCATGGCAAAACTCAGCCCCATCGCCGTCAAAGCGTCGTTCTGTCCGGCCAGCAGCATCGGCACGGAAAACAGGCTGAGCGCGAAGGCGAAGGCGGCGAACAGCCCGCCCACCAGCGTCCCGGTGACCAGAAGCGCCCAGCCGCGCGGCGTGGTGAACAGGTTGATCACCGCATCCTCCGCGCCCGGAAACGGCGCAAGGCCGAAGAACAGCGCATAAAGCAGATCGGCCGCCCGCAGCCAGAACAGCACCAGCAGCGCCAGCATCAGCCCCGCATAGGCAAGCTGCCCGCCCGATTCCGGCCGCACCGCCAGCATCCGGTGCAGGCCCGTCGGCCTGCCTTCGCCCAGACTCCGGGCCTGTTCATATAGCCCCAGCGCCAGGAACGGGCCGATGATCAGGAAACCCGCGATCGCGGGCAGGGCGAGGTAAAGCAGCCCCATCGCCCGCAACCCCCACAGCACCGCATAGGACAGCAGCACGAGGAAGATCCCATAGGCAAGGCTTTGCCCCGGCGCCCTGCGCAGGTCGCGCCACCCGGCGGCAAGCCAGCCGAGCGCGGTGCGCGCGGGCAGGCCCCGCGCCAGCGTCGAGGCCGGGCGCTGCGGCGGGCGGAGGGTGGGAAGCGGTTCCAGCATCATCGGACCTTTCAGCAGGCGCGTTTCGCGGGCGCGGCGGCGGCGTCGGTGGCGACGCAGGCGGGCCGGGACTCCAGCGCCACCGCCAGCAGATGCGCATTCGCGGCGAGGACGAGCCCCAGCGCCGCCAGCGCCCCGAGCAGGGCAAGGCGCTTCTGCAAGGCGGTGCTCATCCGTCGCCCCCTTCCGCCCCGTCCGACAGCCGCAGGACATGAAGCGAAAGCAGGTTGATCTCGGCCCCGGTCAGGCGGTCGGACCACGCGGGCATGACACCTTGCCGCCCGTGGCGCAGGATGTCGGCCACGGTCTCGGCGTCCTGCCCGTAGATCACCGTCGCGTCGGTCAGCGACGGCGCGCCGCTCAGCAACCCGCCCTCGCCGCGTTCGCCATGGCAGGCAAAGCAGTTTTCATCGAACAGCACGGCGGCGGGGCTGTCGTGGTCGGCTTCGCCCCCGGGCAGGGCCGCGACGTAATCCGCCAGCGCCAGACGGTCGGCGCGTTCCATCCAGTCGAAAGCGGGCATCTCGACCCAGCGGGTGTCGGGATGTTCGGAATTGATGCCCACTTGCAGGGTTTCGGCGATCACCTCGGGTTCGCCGCCCCAGAGCCAGTCGGTATCGTTCAGCGCCGGGAACCCCGGCCCGCCTTCGCCGGTCCGGCCATGGCAGAGCGCGCAGTTGTCCAGATAAAGCCGGTTCGCGGCGGGCATGGCAGCGGTCATCAGCGCCTCGTCCGCCGCCAGCGCGGCGAAATCGGCCTCCTCGAAGCGCGAGAGCCAGCCGTCGCGCCGGTCGGTCAGCCCGCGCAGCCGCTCGACCGCCATCTCGCCCTGATCCAGTTGCAGCAGCCCGCGCGTATAGTCGCGCCCGATCGGCCAGGCGGGCAGCAGCACCCAGGCGATGACGGAATAGATGAATGTGAGTATCAGCGCGATCAGCGCGATCCTCGGGAAGGGGGTGTTCAACTCGGTGATGCCGCCCCAGTCGTGGCCGGTGGTGTCATAGCCGGTCACCGGGTCGATCTCGCGCTGGCCGGTATGGGGATCGGCCCCGGGCAGGGTCTTGGGATCGGTGCTCATGGGCGATCCTCCGGTGTTGCCGGGTCAAGGATCGACCGGGCAATCCGTTCCTGTTCGGCACGGCGGCGGGGGTTGTAGGCGCGGATCAGCACGATCAGCATGAAGCCCCCCATCCAGATCGGGCCGAATATCTTGGCGATCAGGACCAGCGTTTCGTGGCTCATTCCGCACCCTCCGCCGGCAGGCCGTAGGCGGCGCGGGTCAGCGTGCCGAGCGACTGGAGATAGGCGACCATCGCATCCATCTCGGTCAGCCGGGCCGGGTCGCCGTCGAAAGCGCGCACCGCCACGCCCTCGCCGTAGCGCGCCCGGACATCGGCGGCCCCGTCCGAGTCGGGCTGGCTTTGCGCCCGCGCATCGGCCACGGAATTGGCGATCATGTCGTCGTCATAGGGCACGCCCAGCCGGGCCAGCGTGGCAATGCCGCCCTGCAACAGGCCGGTGTCGAGCGGGCGCATCAGCCATGGATAAGACGGCATGATCGACACCGGAACGACGCTGCGCGGGTCGATCAGATGCGCCACGTGCCAGTCGTCGGAATACTTCTCCCCGAGACGGGCGAGGTCCGGCCCGGTCCGCTTCGACCCCCACAGCATGGGCCGGTCCCACGCGCTTTCGGCGGCCAGCGAATAGGGGCCGTAACGGTCGATCTCATCCGCAAGGCTGCGGATCATCTGGCTGTGGCAGGCATAGCAGCCTTCGCGGATGTAGATCTCGCGCCCGGCCAGTTCCAGCGGCGTGTGCGGGCGCAGGTCGTCGGGGATCTCGACCGTCTCCTCGATGGTGAACAGGGGGGCGATCTCGACGATACCGCCGACCGAGGCCACGGCGATGATCGCCCCCACCAGCCCCATCGAGAGTTTTTCCAGATTGTAGTGCAGCTTCAGCATGGGCCTACTCCGCCGGTTGCGCGGCCAGCGGCCGGTCGGTCTCGTCCGACAGGCTGCCCGCCGCCTGCCCCTGCGCCCGCATCGTCGCGCGGCAGTTCAGCGCGCAAAGCACCGCGCCCGCAAGGAACAGCCCGCCGCCCAGCGTGCGCGCGGCGTAATAGGGCAGCATCGCCTCGACCGATTCGATGAAACTGTAGGACAGGGCGCCGTGCTCGTCATAGGCGCGCCACATCAGCCCCTGGGTGATGCCCGCGTTCCAGAGCGAGACGACATAGACCAGTGTCCCCGCGACAGCCAGCCAGAAGTGCCATTCGACCGCCGCGGGCCAGGCCATGGCCTCACGCCCGTAGAGCCTGGGCACCAGCGTATAGATCGCGCCGAACACGATCATCGCCACCCAGCCCAGCGTGCCGGAATGGACATGCCCCACCGTCCAGTCGGTGTAATGCGAAAGCGAGTTCACCGGGCGGATGGCAAGGAACGAGCCCTCGAAGGTGGAAAGCCCGTAGAACACCGCCGCCACGAACATGAAGCGCAGGGTGGCGTCGTTGCGCACCTTGTGCCATGCGCCGTTCAGCGTGGCGATGGCATTCCCGGCCGAGGCCCATGACGGTACCAGCAGCATCACCGAAAAGGTCATGCCCAGCGTCTGCACCCAATAGGGCAGGGCGGTGTAATGCAGGTGGTGCGACCCCGCCCACATGTAGAAGAACACGATGCCCCAGAAGCTGAGGATCGACAGCCGGTAGGACCAGATCGGCCGCTGCGCCCGCACCGGCAGGAAGTAGTAGAGCATCCCGAGGAACCCGGCGGTCAGAAAGAACGCCACGGCGTTGTGGCCGTACCACCACTGGATCATCGCATCCTGCACCCCGGCCCAGACCGGAAAGCTCCGTGCCGCGGTCCACTCGACCGGCAGGGCGATGTTGTTGGCGATATGCAGCATCGCCACCACGAGGATGAAGGCCATGTAATACCAGTTGGCGACGTAGATATGCGGCTCGACCCGGCGGGCGAGCGTGCGGATGTAAAGCGCGAAATAGGTCAGCCAGACCACCACCAGCCAGATGTCGGCATACCATTCCGGCTCGGCGTATTCCTTGGACTGGGTGCTGCCCATCAGGTAGCCGGTCACGGCCCAGAGGCAGAACAGGTTGTAGCCGATCAGCACGAACCACGGGCTGACCGAATCCGCCAGCCGCGCGCGCGAGGTGCGTTGCAGCACGTGGAACGAGGTCGCGATCAGCGCATTGCCGCCGAAGCCGAAGATCACGCCGGTGGTGTGGATCGGCCGCAACCGGCCGTAGCTGGTGGCGGGCCACAGCGGCGTCGCCTCGGGCCAGTACATCAGCGCGGCGACCCAGACGCCTACGCCCATGCCGATCACCGCCCAGATCAGCGTCATCACGATGCCGAAGCGGGTGGGCGCGTCGTAGTAGCGGCTCAGCCGCTCCGGCCCCGGTTCGGGCTGGTCGTAAAGCGCGCCGCCGATGACGAAGACCAGCGCAAGACCCAGCACAAGGGCCATTGCCCCGTGCACCGCCATCACGCCCTGCCGGGCGGCGGCGGCCATGACGAAGCCGAGCAGCGCAAGGGCGATGGCAAGGCCGATGCCGATCCTGCGTTCCGAGGATGTGAGGGTCGCGGTCATGGCCATGCCGCAACCCTCCCGTCGGGGCGGCAGATGCCGGGGCCACCCGCGGGCCGCACCGGCAGGCGCAATCCGCAATCGGTGAAAGAGGTAGGGCGCATGGCTGCCGATGCCTCCGCATGAATTGGTATTTACAATACCTATTAAGGGGCGTAGGCTGAATTGCAAGCCTGAAATGATGTATTCCGGATGAAACTATGCTTGTGGCAGCGCGGATCGTGCCGACCGGGTCCATCATGCCGACCGGGTGCAGGGCCGTGAAACCGCGCTTCGTGAAATTCCATGCGGGTTTTGTGCGCCGACAGGCGCGGCGCCTTCCCCCCCTTTCCCCTCATCCCGATATGGGCGGCACCTGCCGCCCCGCTCTCCTGCTGACGAAAGGATGCCCCGATGTCCGATCCTGCCCCGATTCATGACGCCGCCGAACTGACCCGCTACATCGAAACCCGCTATCACGCGCGCCACCGCGAGCAGTTGCCGCAACTTGCCGGTCTGGCCGAAAAGATCGAGACCGTGCATTTCGGCGACGAGGATCTGCCCGAAGGGCTGTCGGGCATCCTGCGCCGGTTGATCGGCGACATGGAGGTTCACATGAAGAAGGAGGAGCTGATCCTCTTTCCGGCGATCCGCAAGGGCGGCGGTCCCGGCATCGAAAACCCGATCGCGGTGATGCGCGCGGACCATGACGACCACGACCGCGAGATCGCCGAGATGCGCAGGCTGACCCGCGACCTGACCCTGCCCGAAGGCGCCTGCCGCACCTGGTCGGCGCTTTATGCCGGTCTGGCCGAGTTCATCGACGACCTGTCCGAGCATATCCGGCTGGAAAACGACGTGTTGTTCCCCCAGTTCGAAACCGGCGCCCGCGCCTGACGGCGATCCGGTCTCAACCCTCCACCAGCCCCGGCAGTTCCGGGCCGAGCGGGACGATTCCGTTCGGGTTCAGCGCCTTGATGGAATAATAGCCGCGCTTGATATGGTCGATGCTGACCGTCTCGCGCACACCGGGCAGGGCGAGGACGCGGGCGGTATAGGCGTTCAGCGCCGGATAATCCGCGATGCGGCGCAGGTTGCATTTGAAGAGGCCGTGATAGGCCGCGTCGAAGCGGATCAGGGTCACGAACAG
>JBAYSY010000039.1:0-27107 GCA_041675885.1 Gemmobacter sp.
CGCCTGACGGCGCAATTCACCCCCCGAGAGCACTTATGGCAAGATGAAGAGCAAGAAACACACTTCTTCAACTTCACCTTGATAGAAATATCCCCGCCGGAGCCTCCCTCACTCTCCGCTTGCGCAGCACCGGGCGGAGGCTCCGCCGCCCCGGCCCACAGGCCCCGTGCCGCTAACGGAACCGCTTGAAGAACCGCGCGCGTTCGTAGAGGTCTTCCAGCCGTTTCAGCCGCGGTTCGGTTTCATCCCAGGTCAGCGACTGCACCGCCGCCAGCAGCGTTTCGACCAGCACCAGCACCGAGACGGTGGAATCCCAGGCCGAGGGCGCCTCGACATGGCAGGCAAGCACGTGGCGCGCGTGCGCCGCGGCGGGCGAGACCCAGCGGTCGGTGATCAGGATCACCTCGGCGCCCTGCTCGACCGCCATTTCGGCCAGCTGAAGCACCGAATTCTCGTAGCGCCGGATGTCGAACACCAGCACCACGTCGCCCGGCGCCATGTCGAGCAGCGCGGGCGGCCAGGTGTTCGACATGTCCGACATCAGCGTCACGTCCGGGCGCACCACCTTCATCAGCGTCACGAAGTAATCCGCGAGCGCATGGGTGATCCGCCCGCCCATGGCGAACACCCGCCGGTCGCGGTCGGCCAGCAGCACCGCCGCGGCGTCGAAGGTCGCATGGTCGATCTGGCCCAATGTCGCATGCAGGTTCACCGCCACCGCATCGGCAAAGCGGTTCAGGATATGCGTATCCGGCGCGCGTTCCGCCCATTTGTCGTGCTTGGCAAGCGGCGAGACCAGCATCTCGCCCACGTCGCCGCGCAGTTCCGCCTGAAAGTCGGGATAGCCCCCGAACCCCAGTTTCCGCACCAGCCGCACCACCGTCGGCGTCGAGACCCCGCCCGCCTTGGCCAGCGCGGTGATCGAGCCCAGCGCCGCAACCGGATAATGGCCGAGGATATGCGTCGCCAGTTGCCGCTCGGCCCTTGTCAGGTCCGGCAGCGCCTCGCGCAGGCGGGTTTCGGTGGTGGGGCGGTCGTCGGTCATCGGGCAAGCGCGCCTCGCGCATGTGGCTCTGAACAGTTCTTAACAGAAAGCCCATGGAAAGAAACAATCTTGACAGGCCGCATGGCACTGGCCGAGGCTGCCCCCGGAGAGGGAGAAGAATCGCCATGGCCGAGGTTGCGCCAGACATCCCGGTGCCGGACAGTCCGGTGCCGGGCACCCCGGAAACGGATGCCGCAACATGGCCCGCCGTGGTGGAGAACGCCGCCGGGCGGGGCGCGGTCGTCATCGTCTGCGAACATGCCTCGAACCATCTTCCCGCCCCCTGGGGCGGGCTGGGGCTGGGGGCGGATCAGCGGGCGGCGCATATCGCCTGGGATCCGGGCGCGCTGGGGCTGGCGCGGGGGCTGGCCGGGCGGCTTGACGCGGTGCTGGCCCATGCGCCGGTCTCGCGGCTGGTGCATGATCTGAACCGCGCGCCGGACCAGCCCGGGGCGATGCCGGAACGGTCCGAGACCCACGACATTCCCGGCAACCGCGCCCTGTCGCCCGAAGCGCGGGCGGCGCGGGTCGAGGCGGTCTATCTGCCGTTCCATGCCACGCTGCACGGGCTGGTCGCCGGGCGGCTGGCGCGGGGCAAGCGGCCGGTGATCGTCACCGTACATTCCTTCACCCCGGTCTATATGGGCACCGCCCGCGCGGTCGAGTTCGGGGTGATCCACGATGCCGACGACCGGCTGGCCCATGCGGTGGCGCAGGCTGCCCGGGCGATGACCGGGCTGGCGACCGAACTCAACGCGCCCTACTCCGCCGCCGACGGGGTGACGCATACGCTGCGCCTTCATGCGCTGCCCTACGGGCTGGCCAATGTCATGCTGGAGATCCGCAACGACCTGATCACGACCCCCGGGGCCGAGACCGCCATGGCCGACATGCTTGCGCCAGTGTTGACCCGCGCCATCGAAGCGGTGGAGGGTTAGCCATGCCCCGTTTCCTTGTCGCCTATGTCCGTATCGTCGAGCGGCTCAACCACGGGGTCGGGCGGATCGCCATGTACCTGCTGTTCGCGCTGATGGGGGTGCTCCTTTGGGCCTCGATCGCGCGCACGGCCTTCACGCCGCAGATCTGGACCGACGAGATGAGCCAGTTCCTGATGGTCGGCTATTTCATGCTGGGCGGCGCCTATTCGATGCAACTCGGTTCCGCCGTGCGCATGGACCTGATGTATTCGCGCTGGAGCGACCGGACCCGCGCCATTGTCGATGCCGTCACCATCCTCGCGGTGATCTTCTACCTCGGGGTCATGCTGTGGGGCGGGGTCGAGAGCACGCAATACGCGCTGGAATACGGCGAGCGCCGCCGGGGCCTGTGGCGGCCCTATATGGCGCCGGTCAAGATCGTCATGTGTATCGGCCTCCTGCTGATGCTGCTCCAGTGCACCGCCTTTCTGATCCGCGACATCGCCCGGCTGCGGGGCAAGGAGATCTGATGTCCTACGACGCGATTGCGGTTCTGATGTTCAGTTCCATGTTGCTGCTGCTGATGACCGGGCAGCGGATGTTCGGCATCATCGGCTTTGTCGCCGCCGTGGCGGCGATCCTGCTGTGGGGTGAGCGCGGCGGCTACGACATTCCCTTCGCCCAGACGCTGAAACTGATGAACTGGTTCCCGATGCTGACGGTGCCGATGTTCATCTTCATGGGCTACGTGATGTCGGAATCGCGCCTTGCCGACGACCTCTACCGGATGTTCCACGTCTGGTTCGGGCCGGTGCCGGGCGGGCTTGCCATAGGCACCATCCTCTTGATGGTGCTGATCTCGGCCATGAACGGGCTTTCGGTCGCGGGGATGGCGATCGGCGCCACCATCGCCCTGCCGGAACTGCTGCGCCGGGGCTACGACAAGCGCATGGTCACCGGAGTCATTCAGGCCGGATCGACGCTGGGCATCCTCTTGCCGCCCTCGGTGGTGCTGGTGCTTTACGCGATGATCGCGCGGCAGCCGGTGGGGCAGCTCTGGCTGGCGGGCGTGTTTCCGGGGCTGATGATGGCGGGGATGTTCATCATCTACATCTGGGTGCGCTGCCGGATAAACCCGGCGCTCGGCCCCGTCCTGCCGGTGGAGGAGCGCGCCAGGGTCAGCCGGGCCGAGAAATACCGCCTGCTGCGCGAGGGGCTGCTGCCGCTCGGCATCTTCCTCGTGATGATGGTGCCCTTCGTGATGGGCTACGTGCGGCTGGTGGAAAGCTCGGTGATCGGCGCGCTGGCGACCACCACCGCGGCGATCCTCAAGGGCCGGATGACCCGCGCGGTGTTCGAGGAGTCGACCCGCAAGACCCTGGGCATAACCTGCATGTTCATGTGGATCATCCTTGCCGCGCTGGCCTTCGGGGCGGTGTTCGACGGGCTGCGGGCCGTCGATGCGCTGCGCAACTTCTTTCTGGAAGACCTCGGGCTGACGCGCTGGGAAATCCTGATCCTGATGCAGCTTTCCTTCCTGCTGATGGGAACCTTCCTGGACGACACCGCCATGCTGGTGATCGTCGCGCCGCTTTACGTGCCGCTGGTCCGTGCGCTGGAATTCGATCTGATCTGGTATGGTGTCCTTTACACCATCACCTGCCAGATCGCCTATATGACACCGCCGCTTGGCTATAACCTGTTCCTGATGCGCGCCATGGCACCGAAAGAGGTGACGCTGGCCGACATCTACCGCTCGATCATTCCCTTCGTGGGGGTGATGCTGCTGGCGCTCTGCCTGGTGATGGCCTTTCCGCAGATCGCCCTGTGGCTGCCACAGACCGTGTATAACCAGTGATCCCGACGGGGCGGCCGAACCGCCTTCCATGCAACAGGAGGTAAGACCATGACCACGACGAGACGGAAGTTCCTGACCACCGGCATCATCGCCGCCGGGGCAAGCACGCTTGCGGCCCCCGCGGTGGTCGGCCAGGCGCCGATCCGCTGGCGGCTTCAGACCTATGCGGGCGCGGCACTGGGCGAGCAGGTGGCGAAACCCGCCATCGACAGCTTCAACAAGATCGCCGCCGGGCAGATGGAGATCGAACTTTACTACGCCGACCAGCTCGTGCCCACGGATGAACTGTTCCAGGCCATGCAGCGCGGCACCATCGACGCGGTGCAGTCGGACGACGATTCCATGGCCTCGCCGACCGAGGTCACGGTGTTCGGCGGCTATTTCCCCTTTGCCAGCCGCTATTCGCTGGATGTGCCGGTGCTGTTCAACCAATACGGCCTGAACGAGATCTGGGCCGAGGAATATGCCAGGGTGGGCGTCAAGCACATCTCGGCCGGGGCCTGGGATCCCTGCCATTTCGCCACCCGCGACCCGATCCGTTCGCTTGCCGACCTTCAGGGCAAGCGGGTGTTCACCTTCCCGACCGCGGGCCGGTTCCTCGCGCAGTTCGGCGTGGTGCCGGTGACGCTGCCGTGGGAGGATATCGAGGTCGCGCTGCAAACGGGCGAGCTGGACGGCATCGCCTGGTGCGGCATCACCGAAGACCACGAAGTGGGCTGGGCCGAAGTGACCAACTATTTCCTGACCAACAACATCTCGGGCGCCTGGATCGGGCATTTCTTCGCCAACATGGATCGCTGGAACGAACTGCCCGAGAACCTTCAGGAACTGGTCAAGGTCTGTTTCGAACAGTCGCATTACTATCGCCAGCACTGGTATTGGGGCGGCGAGGCGCATCTGCGCGTCAACAGCGACAAGCTGGAACTGACCTCGATCCCGGACGAGGAATGGGCCACGGTCGAGGCCGCCGCCCGGGTGTTCTGGGACGAGATCGCGGCCGAATCCGAAGTGAAGGCCCGCGTGGTGCAGGTCTTCAAGACCTATAACGAGGCGATGGAAAAGGCGGGCCGCCCCTATCGCTACACCTGACGCCATGGTTGCGCGCCCCGGATCCGCCCGGGGCGCGCGCTTCCCCTGCCGCTTCCCCCCGAGACCCAGCCCCGGCGCCGCGTCGGGGCCTTGCCATGAAAGACACGGAACATGCCCGGCAATCTGACGCTCGAAACCCTGACCGCGGCCGTCGAGGCCGGAGAGATCGACACCGTTCTGGTCGCCGCCGTGGACATGCAGGGCCGGCTGATCGGCAAGCGGTTCCATGCGCGGTTCTTCATCGACGGCGGCTGGCACGAGACCCATTGCTGCAACTACCTGCTTTCGACCGATATGGAGATGACCACCGTCCCCGGCTATCGCGCCGCAAGCTGGAGCACGGGCTACGGCGATCTGGTGATGAAGCCCGACCTTGCCACCCTGCGCCGCGTGCCGTGGCTGCCGGCCTCGGCGCTGGTGCTGTGCGACCTGCTCGATCACAACACCCATGAGGAGGTTCCCCATTCCCCCCGCGCGATCCTCAAGCGGCAGGTGGCACGGGCAAGGGCCATGGGGTTCGAGCCGATGATGGCCACCGAACTTGAATTCTACATCTTCGAAAACAGCTACGAATCGCTGCGCGACGACGGTTTCGGCAACCTGCGCCCGATCTCGGGCTACAACGAGGACTACCACCTTTTCCAGACCACCAAGGAAGAACCGATCATGCGCCCGCTGCGCAACGGGCTATACGGCGCGGGGATCCCGGTCGAGAACACCAAGGGCGAGGCCGACGCGGGCCAGGGTGAGGTCAACATCCGCTATTCGGACGCGCTCGACACCGCCGACAACCACGTGATCACCAAGGCCGCCACCAAGGAAATCGCCCATGCCGCGGGCAAGTCGGTCACCTTCATGGCCAAGTATCACCACGACAAGGCGGGTTCATCCAGCCACGTGCACCAGTCGCTGTGGTCGCATGACGGCGAGGCGTCGTTCCACGACCCCGAAGACACCCATGGCATGTCGGCGCTGATGAAACACTTCCTGGCCGGGCAACTGGCCCATGCGCGCGACATCACCTGTCTGCTTGCGCCCTATGTCAACAGCTACAAGCGGTTCTGCGTCGGGCTGTTCGCCCCCACCAAGGCGGTCTGGTCGGTGGACAACCGCACCGCGGGCTTCCGGGTCTGCGGCGCGGGCACCAGGGCGATACGGGTGGAATGCCGGATCGGCGGCGCCGACCTCAACCCCTATCTGGCCTGCGCCGCGCTGCTGGCGGCGGGGCTCGACGGGGTGGAGCGCAGGCTGGACCTGGAACCGGAACTGAGCGGCGACACCTATGCGGCCGAGGACGCGCGCGAAATTCCGAAGTCGCTCGGCGAGGCGGCGGGGTTGATGCGCGGCTCGGCCATGCTGCGCGCGGCCTTCGGCGAGGAGGTGGTGGAACATTACCACCACGCCGCGCAATGGGAACTGTCGGAACAGGCCCGCGTGGTCACCGACTGGGAGATCCGCCGGGGGCTGGAACTGACCTAGGAGATTGCGCCGTTCCGGCGCGGAGGATGACATGAGCACGATGATCCGATGTATCTCGCCCATCGACGGGCAGGTCTATGCCGAACGCCCGGCACTTTCGCCCGACGCCGCGCGGGCGGCGGTGGCGCGGGCACGGGCGGCGCAGCCCGCATGGGCGGCGCTGCCCTTGGAGGACCGCATCGCCCGGGTGAAGGCCGGGGTGGCGGCGCTGGTCGCGCGCAAGGCCGAACTGGCCGAAGAACTTGCCCGGCAGATGGGCCGCCCGGTACGCTACGGCCCCGGCGAGTTCGGCGGCGTGCTTGAGCGCACGGACTACATGACCAGCGTGGCGGCCGAGGCGCTGGCGCCGCTGGTGGTCGAGGATTCGGGCCGCTTCGCCCGCCGGATCGAGCGCGCGCCGGTCGGCGTCGTTTTCGTGGTCGCACCATGGAACTACCCCTACCTGACCGCGATCAACACCATCGTCCCGGCACTGGTCGCGGGCAATGCCGTGGTGCTCAAGGCAGCCAGCCAGACCCTGCTGGCGGGCGAACGGCTGGCCGAGGCACTGCATGAAGGCGGGGTGCCCGGGGACGTGTTCCAGAATCTCGCGCTCGACCACGCCACCACGGAATCACTGATCGCCGAACGCTCCTTCGGCTTCGTCAACTTCACCGGCTCGGTCGCCGCCGGGCAGGCGATCGAGCGCGCGGCGGCGGGGACCTTCACCGGGGTCGGGCTGGAACTGGGCGGCAAGGATCCGGGCTATGTGGCCGAGGACGCCGATCTCGACGCCGCGGTGGATACGCTGATGGACGGGGCGATGTTCAACGCCGGGCAATGCTGCTGCGGGATCGAGCGGATCTATGTCCATGACAGCCTCTATGACGCTTTCGTGGCCAAGGCGGCGGCATGGGCCGAGGGGCTGCGGCTGGGCGACCCGCTCGACCCCGAAACGACGCTGGGGCCGATAGCGCATGTCCGCTTCGCCCGCACGGTGCGCGATCAGGTGGCCGAGGCCGTGGCGGCGGGCGCGCGGGCGCTGATCGACCCGGCGCGTTTCCCGGCCGACGACGGCGGGGCCTACCTCGCGCCGCAGGTGCTGGTCGATGTCACCCACGACATGCGGGTGATGCGCGAGGAAAGCTTCGGCCCCGTGGTCGGGATCATGCGGGTTTCGGGCGACGACGAGGCCGTGGCGCTGATGAACGACAGCCCCTACGGCCTCACCGCCTCGATCTGGACCGCCGACCCGGAACGCGCCGCGCGGATCGGTGCGCCGCTCGACACCGGCACCGTGTTCATGAACCGCTGCGACTACCTCGACCCGGCGCTGTGCTGGACCGGCTGCAAGGACACCGGCCGCGGCGCGTCGCTTTCCGTGCTGGGCTATCAGGCGGTGACCCGGCCCAAATCCTTCCATCTGAAAAAGGTGACCAAATGACGATCACGGCCAACTGGTCCTATCCGACGGCGGTGCGGTTCGGCCCCGGGCGGGTCGCGGAACTGGCGGAGCATTGCCGCGCGGCGGGGATATCGCGCCCGCTGCTGGTCACCGACCGGGCGCTGGCGGCGCTGCCGATCACCGCGCGGGCGCTCGACGTGCTCGATGCCGCGGGGCTCGGGCGCGCGGTGTTCTCCGGGGTCGATCCGAACCCGAACGAGGGCAACATGGAAGCGGGGATCGCGGCCTATCGCGCGGGCGGGCATGACGGGGTGGTGTGTTTCGGCGGCGGCTCCGCGCTTGATCTCGGCAAGATGGTCGCGCTGATGGCGGGGCAGACGGTCTCGGTCTGGGATCTTGAAGACATCGGCGACTGGTGGACCCGCGCCGATGCCGGGGCCATCGCTCCGGTCATCGCGGTGCCGACCACGGCGGGCACGGGCTCGGAGGTCGGGCGCGCGGGGGTGCTGACCAACTCGGCGACCCACAAGAAGAAGATCATCTTCCACCCGAAGCTGATGCCCGCGGTGACGATCTGCGACCCGGAACTGACCGTGGGGATGCCGCCCGCGATCACCGCCGGGACCGGGATGGACGCCCTCGCCCATTGCCTGGAGGCGTATTGCTCGCCCCACTTCCACCCGATGAGCCAGGGGATCGCGCTGGAGGGGATGCGGCTGGTGCTGGAAAACCTGCCCCGCGCCCATGCCGACGGGACCGATATCGAGGCCCGTGCGCAGATGATGGCGGCGGCGGCGATGGGGGCGGTGGCGTTCCAGAAGGGGCTGGGCGCGATCCATTCGCTGTCGCATCCGGTGGGCGCGGTCTACGGCACCCACCACGGGACGACAAACGCGGTGGTGATGCCGATGGTGCTCGACTTCAACCGCCCGGCGGTGGAGGATCGCATCGCCCGCGCCGCCGCCTATCTCGGGATCGCGGGCGGGTTCGACGGCTTCCGCGCGCGGGTGATGGAACTGCGCGCCGCCCTCGGCATCCCGCCCGACCTGAGCGCGATGGGGGTCGAGGAAGCGAGGCTCGACGAACTCACCGAAATGGCGCTCGAAGACCCGTCCTGCGGTGGCAACCCGGTGGAGATGACGCGCGAGAACACCCGCGCGCTCTACGACGCCTGCATGTGAGGGCGGCGAGGGCGGAAGGGGGGCCGTCTGCCCCCCCTCTTGTGCGCTGCGCGTCCAATTGTTCGCCGCTGAAAACCGTCCCCCGGACGGTTTTCTTAACGCGGCTCACCCCCGAGGATATTTTTATCAAGGTGAAGGGGTAAAAGTGCATCCTTTCACTTCATCTTGCCAACAAATACTCCCGCCGGAGGCTCCCACATGGGCCGCTTGCAGACCGCCGGGGCGAGCATCCCCCGCCCCCCGACAGTCCGCGTTGACACTCTCCCGCCGATCCTGCATCCGGGGGACAGCACGGCACAGGCGCAGAGCGAAAGAAGGACAGGCCGATGAAGATTGCGATGGTGGGCACGGGCTATGTCGGGCTCGTCTCCGGGGTGTGTTTCTCCGACTTCGGCCATGAGGTGGTCTGCATCGACAAGGATCCGGCCAAGATCGCCCGGCTGAACGCCGGAGAGGTGCCGATCTTCGAGCCCGGCCTCGACGCGCTGATGGCGCGGAACGTCGCCGCCGGGCGGCTTTCCTTCACCGGCGATCTGGCGGCGGCAGTCGCGGACGCCGATGCGGTGTTCATCGCCGTCGGCACCCCCACGCGGCGCGGCGACGGCCATGCCGACCTCAGCTATGTCATGGCCGCGGCCAGGGAAATCGCCGCCTCACTGACCGGCTACACCGTGGTCGTCACCAAATCCACCGTCCCCGTCGGCACCAACCGCGCGGTGGCCGAGGCGATCCGTGCCGCCCGGCCGGAGGCCGAATTCGACGTGGCCTCGAACCCCGAGTTCCTGCGCGAGGGTGCGGCGATCGACGACTTCATGCGCCCCGACCGGGTGGTGGTCGGCATCGAATCCGACCGCGCCCGCAAGGTGATGGGCGAGATCTACCGCCCGCTCTACCTGCGCGAGTTCCCGATCGTCTGGACCGACCTGGAAAGCGCCGAGATGATCAAATACGCCGCCAACGCCTTCCTCGCCACCAAGATCACCTTCATCAACGAGATCGCCGCGCTGTGCGAGAAGGTCGGCGCCGACGTGAAGGCGGTGGCCAAGGGGATGGGGCTCGACGGCCGGATCGGCGGCAAGTTCCTGCACGCGGGGCCGGGCTACGGCGGGTCGTGCTTTCCCAAGGACACCCGCGCGCTCGCGCGGATCGGGCAGGAACACGCGATGCCGATGCAGATCACCGAGACCGTCATCAAGGTGAACGAGGAGGTCAAGCGCCGCATGATCGGCAAGATCTCCGAACTGTGCGACGACAGCCTGAACGGCCGCTCTGTCGCCGTGCTGGGCGTGACCTTCAAGCCCGACACCGACGACATGCGCGAGGCGCCGTCGCTGATGATCGTGCCCGCGCTGGTCGGCGCGGGCGCCAAGGTTCGGGTGGTCGATCCGCAGGGCCGCAAGGAGGGCGAGGCGCTGCTCCCCGGCGTCGCCTGGGCCACGGACGCCTACGAGGCGGCGGAAGGCGCCGAGGCGCTGGTGATCCTGACCGAATGGAACGAGTTCCGCGCCCTCGACCTCGCCCGGCTGGCGAAGTCAATGCAGAGCCCGCGCATGGCCGACCTGCGCAACATCTATTCGGCCGAGGACGCCGAACGGGCGGGGTTCGAACGGTATGTCGCCGTGGGACGGTAAGGCCGGGGGCTGTCCCTGGCGTGGGGGCGGTCCGAGCCCAACTGACCGATATGCCTAGCTGGCAACCCCAACAATGACTGTAATCGTGGCCAAGATGATCAGGGCGGCTGTAGCGGTAAGCGACTTTATGGTCATGTCCAGCCTGCTGGCGAAAATGCGCCAGACAAAAAGTGCTCCAGCGGCGCTGGTCAAGACCAGGCTCCAACCAACGTTCGTATTGACAGAATACCAGATAGCCTCGCTACCCAGTGTCCGGCCACTGCGAAATCCCACGTGAGAATTTGGCGGGATCATTTCAAATGCCATCATCCAGCCAATAACGAAAAAGAGCAGAAATGGGGCCAGCATCAAGTATTTCATCCACCTGCTACCCTATCTTTCGCTACTGATTACAATGTGCGCTTTGTCCCGCAACTCGACCACTTCCCCTACCCCAGCGCCCTCACCCGCGCGGTGAAATCCTCGCCGCGTTTCTCGAAGTCGGGATACTGGTCGAAGCTCGCCGCGGCGGGGGCCAGAAGCACCACCTCGCCGGGTTCGGCCTCGGCCGCGGCGCGCTCCACCGCACGGGCCATGCTCTCGCAGATCTCGCAGGGCGTCGCGCCCAGTTGCAGGGCGAAGTCGCGCGCCGAATGGCCGATCAGATAGGCTTTCACCACCGAGCCCAGATGCGGCGCCAGCGCCGCGATCCCGCCCTCCTTCCCCAGGCCCCCGGCGATCCAGCGGATGCGGGGAAAGGCGGCCAGCGCCCGCGCCGCCGCGTCCACGTTGGTCGCCTTGGAATCGTTGACGAAGGCGACCCCGCCGCGCTCTGCCACCAGTTGCGAACGGTGCGGCAGGCCCTCGAAGCTGCGCAGCCCGGCCTCGATCTCGCGCGGGGAGAGGCCGAGCGCGCGGCAGGCGGCCCAGGCCGCGCAGGCGTTCTGGTGGTTGTGCGCGCCGGGCAGCCCGCGGATGTCGCGCAGGTCGCAGGACGCGACCTGCCGCCCCTTGCGCCATTCGGCGAGGAACCCCTTGCGCGCCACCACCGACCAACCGGGGCCGCCGGGCCGCGCGGCGGCGGAGATACGGATCACCCGGTCGTCGCCCGGCCCCTCGGCCATCTGCCCGGCGAGGAAGCGGCCCTCGGGCTCGTCGATGCCGATCACCGCGCGGTCGGGGCCGCCCTCGGCGAACAGCCTGCGCTTGGCGGCGAAATAGCCGCCGATCCCGCCGTGGCGGTCGAGGTGGTCGGGGCTGAGGTTGGTGAACACCGCCACGTCGGGGGTGAGCGCGCGGGCGAGGTCGGTCTGGTAGGAGGACAGCTCCAGCACCGCCACCGCCGCCTCGCCCGGCGGGTCGAGGTCGAGTACGCCGCGGCCGATGTTGCCGCCCATCTGCGCCGGGCGCCCGGCCCCGGTGAGGATATGGTGGATCAGCGCGGTGGTGGTCGATTTGCCGTTCGAGCCGGTGACGGCGACCACCCGCGGCGGCCGGTCGAGCCGGTCCCAGTCCGGCGTGGCGAAGGAGCGGAAAAAGAGCCCGATGTCGTTGTCCACCGGCACCCCGGCGGCCAACGCCTTCGCGATGGCCGGATGCGGCGCGGGATAGAGATGCGGGATGCCGGGCGAGACGACCAGCGCGGCCACGTCATCGAGCGCGCCGGGCGCGGTCGGGTCACGCAGCGCCACGCCCTCGGCTTCGGCCCGCGCCCGGCCCTCGGCGCTGTCGTCCCAGATCACCGCCTCCGCGCCGCCCGCCATCAGCGCCCGCGCGGTGGCGAGGCCCGAGCGCCCCGCCCCCAGCACCGCAACCACCCGCCCCTCGTATCCGCGCACCGGAATCATCCGCGCCCCCTGCCGCCCCGACCGGCGGAGAATGCGCCAGCCGGGCGGGCACCGCAAGCCGGGGCTGGCCGCGACGGCGGGATGATCGGGCAGACGGGGCAAGGAACAGGGATCCCCTTCCGTGCTTCACCGTGACAGAAATATCCCCGCCGGAGGCTCCCCAACCCTCCGCGAGCGCAGCGCCGGGCGAGGACACGCCCCCCGGTCCACAGGTCCGCGCCCGAAGGGCGTGCCCGGCCCGCCCGTCGAAGGCGCGCGCGACGCGCGCCTTCGACGGGCGGGTGCCCCGCTCACCGCACCTTCAGCGTCGCCAGCCCGATCAGCGCGAGAATGAGCGAGATGATCCAGAACCGGATCACGATCTGCGGCTCGGCCCAGCCCTTCTTCTCGAAATGATGGTGGATCGGCGCCATCAGGAACACCCGCTTGCCGGTGGCCTTGAAATAGAGCACCTGGATGATGACCGACAGCGCCTCGACCACGAACAGCCCGCCGACGATCGCCAGCACGATCTCATGCTTGGTCACCACCGCGATCGCGCCCAGCGCGCCGCCCAAGGCCAGCGCCCCGGTGTCGCCCATGAACACCGCCGCCGGGGGCGCGTTATACCACAGGAAGCCGAGGCCCCCGCCGACCAGCGCGGCGCAGAACACCAGCAGTTCCCCGGTGCCGGGCACGAAATGCACGCCCAGATATTCGGTGAAGACGAAGTTGCCGACCACATAGGCGATGGCCCCCAGCGCCGAGGCGGCGATCATCACCGGCATCACCGCCAGCCCGTCGAGCCCGTCGGTCAGGTTCACCGCATTCGCCGCCCCCACGATCACGATCATCGCGAAGGGGACGAACAGCAGGCCGAGGTCGATCAGCACATCCTTGAACACCGGCACCGCAAGGCGGTTGGTCAGCGCCTCGGGGTGGACCCAGGCGGCGGCGACCGAGGCCACCAGCGCCACCAGCAGCCCGGCCCCCATTCGCAGTCGCCCCGACACGCCGTTGGTGTTCATCCTGCGCACCTTGGCGTAGTCGTCGGCAAAGCCGATCAGCCCGAAGGCGAGCGTCACCCCCAGCACGATCCAGACATAGGGGTTGTCCAGCCGCGCCCACATCAGCGTCGCCACCGTCAGCGCCGAGAGGATCAGCAGCCCCCCCATGGTCGGCGTCCCCGCCTTGGCGAAATGGCTTTCCGGCCCGTCGTCGCGGATCGGCTGGCCCCGCTTCTGGCGGCGGCGCAGCGCCTCGATCAGCGGGCGGCCGAAGATGAAGCCGAACACCAGCGCGGTGAAGAAGGCCGCCCCCGCCCGGAAGGTGATGTAGCGGAACAGGTTGAACACCCCGCCCCCTTCGGACAGGTCGGCAAGCCAGTAGAACATCTAGTCGGGTCCCCGCGTTTCGGTCGGCTGGCCCTGCCCCAGTTTGCGCAGCGCGTCAACCACGAGACTGACCCTGGAGCTTTTCGAGCCCTTGACCAGCACGATATCGCCCGCCCGCACCAGATGATGCGCGGCGCGGGCCAGTTCGGGCGCGGCTTCCGCCCGGCGGCCGCGCTTCGCCTCGGGCAGCGCCTGCCAGAGCGCGGCCATCAGGGGGCCGACGCAATGGATGGTGTCGAGCCCGGCCAGCGCCGGGTGGCGGGCGAGGGCGGCGTGGAGGTCGTGCTCCCCTGCCCCGAGTTCCAGCATGTCGCCGAGGATGGCGATGCGCCTGCCGCCGCGACCCGGCGCGCTGGCCGCCAGCACGTCGAGCGCCGCGCCCATCGACAGCGGGTTGGCGTTGTAGGCGTCGTCGATCAGATCGAAGGTCAGGTGGTCATCGACGATATCCAGCGCCACCGTCTCGCGCGTGCCGCGGCCGGGGGGCGGGGTCCAGCCCGCGATGTCGCAGGCGGCGACGGCGGGGTCGGCGCCCAGCGCCGTCACGGTGGCCAGCGCGCCCAGCGCATTGGCGGCGAAATGGCGGCCGGGGCTGTGGAGTTTGTAGAGAAGCGCGAGGTCGCCGTGGCGGGCGCGCACCACGGTGGTGATGCCCGTAGTCTCGGCGCTGTCGATCCGCCAGTCGGCGCGGTCACCGAATGTGGTGATCTTCGCGTCCGCAGCCTTGGCCGCCGCCAGAAGGATCGGCGTGACCGGCAGGCCCTCGGGCAGGATGGCGTGGCCGCCGGGCACCAGCCCCTCGCAGATCGCGGATTTCTCGCGGGCGATGCCGTCCACATCGGCGAAGGTCGCCTGATGCACCGCCGCGACGGTGGTGACGAGCGCCGCATGGGGCCGGGCAAGGCGGGCGAGCGGTGCGATCTCGCCGGGGGCGTTCATGCCGATCTCGATCACCGCGAAATCGGCCTCCGCCGGCATCCGCGCCAGCGTCAGCGGCACGCCCCAGTGGTTGTTGTAGCTGGCTTCCGCCGCATGGACCCGGCCCTGTCGAGCAAGGATCGTCCGCAGCATCTCCTTGGTCGAGGTCTTGCCGACCGAGCCGGTGACGCCGATCACCTTCGCGCGGGTCCGCGCCCGCGCGGCCGCGCCCAGCGCGGTCAGCGCGGCGAGCACGTCGGGGACGATCAGGAGCGGCGCGTCTTGGGTCACGCCTTCGGGCCGGTGGGTGACCAGCGCGGCGGCGGCGCCGCGCGCCAGTGCGGCGGCGACGAAATCATGGCCGTCGCGCGCGTCCTTGAGCGCCACGAACAGGTCGCCCGGCTCCAGCGTCCGGCTGTCGATGGAGACGCCGGTCGCCTGCCAGTCCCGCGTGGCCTTGCCGCCGGTGGCGGCTGTGGCCTCGTCCGAAGTCCAGAGAACGCCCATCACACCGCCCCTGCCCCGTCGAGCGCGGCGACCGCGATCGACGCCTGTTCCACATCGTCGAACGGATAGACCCGCCCGGCGATCTCCTGCCCCGATTCGTGGCCCTTGCCCGCGATCAGCAGCGCGTCGCCCGGGCCCAGCGCATCGACGCCGCGCAGGATCGCCTCGGCCCGGTCGCCGACCTCGTTGGCGTCGGGGCAGCCCTGCATCACCTCGGCCCGGATCGCCGCCGGGTCTTCGGTGCGCGGGTTGTCGTCGGTCACATAGACCACATCGGCGCCCTCGGCCGCCACCTGCCCCATCAGGGGCCGCTTGAGCCGGTCGCGGTCGCCGCCCGCGCCGAACACGACGACGATGCGGCCCATCACATGCGGGCGCAGCGATTGCAGGGCCGAGACCAGCGCCCCGGGCTTGTGCGAGTAATCGACGAACACCGCCGCGCCATTGGCCCGGGTGGCGGCAAGCTGCATCCGGCCGCGCACGGTGCGCAGGCCCGGCAGCGCGGCAAGGACCGCCTCGGCCCCGGCCCCGGCGCCGATGGCGAGGCCCGCCGCCGCCAGCACGTTTTCGGCCTGGAAGCCGCCGATAAGATCGAGCCGCACCTGCCGCGCCGCGCCCTGCCAGCTGAATCGCAATTCCTGCCCGGTCGCGTCATACCGCTGGCCGAGGATGCGCAGCGCCGCCCCTTCGCCGCGCCCGATCTCCAGGAGGCGCTGGCCCCGGCCCAGCGCGAGGTCGCGCATCTGCCGCCCGCGTTCGTCGTCGGTGTTGATGACCGCCACCCCGTCTTCGGGCAGAACGCGGGCGAACAGCCCGGCCTTGGCGGCGAAATATTCGTCGAAGCCCGCGTGGTAATCCAGATGGTCCTGGCTGAAGTTGGTGAACCCCGCCGCCGCCAGCCGCACCCCGTCGAGGCGGCGCTGGTCGAGCCCGTGCGAGGACGCCTCCATCGCCGCATGGGTCACGCCCTCGGCGGCCATGGCGGCAAGGGCGCGATGCAGGGTAATGGGTTCGGGCGTGGTATGGGCGAGCGGGGCCTCCCAGTCGCCCTCGACCCCCATGGTGCCGAGGTTGCAGGCCGCAAAGCCCAGCGCCTGCCAGATCTGCCGGGTGAAGCTGGTGACCGAGGTCTTGCCCGAGGTGCCGGTCACCGCCACCATCACTTCGGGCTGGGCGCCGAACCACAGCGCCGCCGCCCCGGCAAGGGTCTGGCGCGGGTCTTCGGCAACCACCAGCGCGGCGTCGGAGGCGACCAGCACATCGGCGGCGATCCGCGCGCCCTCGGCATCGGTCAGCACCGCGCCCGCGCCCATCCGCAGCGCATAGGTGATGAACTCGGCCCCATGCACCCGGCTGCCGGGAAGGGCGGCGAACAGGAAGCCCTCGCGCACCTCGCGGCTGTCCACGGCAAGGCCGGTCACCCGCGCCTCGCGCCCGCCGCGGGCGGTCAGCCCAAGCTCCGCCAGCGTCCGTGTCATCTGCGCCATGGCCCCCGCCTTCCGCCCGTTCGATCCGTTCAGTTGCGCACGGGTGTTATCCCATCCGGCACCACGGTTTCAATGACCGGAAGTTCGCCCAGGAGCGGCGCGATGCGGCGCACCACCTCGCCCATCACCGGCGCGGCGGTCCAGCCCGCGGTGCGCCGCGCCTCGGTGCCCGAGGTCTCGACCGGCTCGTCGAGCGAGATCACCACCACGTAGCGCGGATCGTGCATCGGGAAGGCCCCGGCGAAGTTGGCCATCACCCGGTCCTTGTAATAGCCGCCTTCGGGGCGGGTCTTGTCGGCGGTGCCGGTCTTTCCGCCCACGGCGTAGCCCGGCACATCGGCCATGCGCGCGGTGCCCTCGGTGACCACCGACCGCAGCATGTCGCGCACCTGGGCCGAGGTGCGGGCCGAGATGATGCGTTCGCGCGCGGGCGGGGTGTCGCGGCGCAGCAGCGTGGGTTCCACCCGGTAGCCGCCGTTCACCAGCGCCGCATAGGCCGAGGCAAGGTGCATCGGGCTGGCCGAAAGCCCGTGACCGTAGGAGATGGTGGCCGAGTGGATATCGGACCAGCGCGGCGGCAGGATCGGGCGGGCGCCGGGGGCCTCGACCATCTCGATGGCGGTCGGCTCCAGGAAACCCATCAGTTGCAGGAACGCCTGCTGCCTTGTGGCGCCGATCATCTGCGCCAGCCGGGCGCTGCCGATGTTCGAGCTTTTGACGATCACGTCGCGGACCGAGTTTTCCGGCCCGTAGTTGCGGAAGTCGCGCACCCGGAACCGGCCGAGCGTCATCGGCCCCCTGGTGTCGATCATGGTCGCGGGGTTGACGAGGCCCAGTTCCAGCGCCTGCGCCGCCGGGAAGATCTTCATCACCGAGCCGAGTTCATAGACCCCCTGCAATGCCCGGTTGAACAGCGGGCTGTCGCCCGGCTCGCCCTCGGTCGGGGGGCGGGGGCGGTCGTTGGGGTCGAAATCGGGGAGCGAGACCATGGCGACGATCTCGCCCGTATGCGCGTCCATCACGATGGCGGCGGCGCCCTTGGCATTCAGAAGCCGCATCCCCGCCCCCAGCACCTCGGCCACCACCGCCTGGATGGTGAGGTCGAGCGAGGTCACCAGAGGTTCGTCGAGCCGGGCCGGGTCGCGCAGGCGCTCGTCCAGCGCCCGTTCGATGCCCGCCACGCCGATCACCTCGGCGGAATGGACGCCCTCGGTGCCGAAGCTGGCGCCGCCCAGCACATGGGCGGCGAGGCGGCCGTTGGGGTAGAGCCGCATCTCGCGCGGGCCGAACAGCAGGCCGGGCTCGCCGATCTCGTGGACCGCCTGCATCTGTTCGGGCGACAGCTTCCGGCGCAGCCACATGAAGCTGCGCCCGTCGGTGAACTGGCGGTGCAGCCGTTCGGCATCGAGTTCCGGGAACAGCCCCGCCAACACCTGCGCGGTGCGGGCCGGGTCGATCAGGTCGCGCGGGTGAGCGTAAAGCGCATGGGTGCCGAGGTTGGTGGCCAGAACGCGGCCATTGCGGTCGGTGATATCGGCGCGCTGCGCCTGGATCTGCGCGCCCGAGGCGGCGATGCGCGGCTCGGTCGGTTCGCTGGCCGCCAGCACCGCCATGCGGAAACCCACCAGCGCGAAGCCGAGGATGAAGGCACAGCCCAGCAGCAGAAGCCGCCCCTCGGCCCGCAGCCGGGCGCGGTCGCGCATCGCCTCGTGCCGCAGGCGGATGTTCTCGCGCTCGATGCTGTCGGGGTTCTCGCCGCGGTCGCGGGCGGGCAGGACACGGGCAAGCGGGCGCAGGGGCGTGCGGGTCATCAAAGCGCCTCCTCGGCCTCGGCGGCAAGTTCCACCACCGCGTCGATCTCCTCGGCAAGTCCGGCGGCGGGATCGGGCGGCAGGGGCATCGGCAGGTCGTGGATCCGCGCGAACTGGTTCGCGGTCATCGGCATCAGCCCCAGCCGGTCGAAGTTCGCCTCGACCAGTTCGGACAGCCGGTCGGGACGGTTGAGCCAGGCCCATTCGGCACGCTGCACGGCGATGGCCTCGTTCAGCCGGCCGATCTCGCGCGTCAGCCGCGCCGCCTCGCGGGCGGCGTTCTGGGTGGCGTAGTTCTCGCGGTAGGCCCAGAAGGCCAGCGCCATCACCGCAAGGGCAGAGAACAGAAAAAAGACCGAGCGCATCTAGCGTCCCCTTCCGGCAGGCAGTTGCGGCACCCCGAGCGCGGCGGGATCGACCGGCCCGGCGGGGGTGTCGGTGCGCCGCGCGACCCGCAGCAGCGCCGAGCGCGCGCGGGGGTTGGCGTCGAGTTCCGCCGCGTCGGGGGCGATGGCGCGGCGGGTGACGGCGGTGAAGCGGGGGGCGACGGCGGCGCGTTCGGGGGCGTGGCGGCTGCCGCCGCCCGTGGTTCCGGCCCGGTCCTGGATGAACCGCTTGACGATGCGGTCCTCAAGCGAGTGGAAGCTGACCACGGCAAGCATCCCGCCAGGTTTCAGCGCCCGTTCGGCGGCGGAGAGGCCCTCGACCAGTTCGTCGAATTCGGTGTTCACGGCGATGCGCAGCGCCTGGAAGCTGCGGGTGGCCGGATGGCTCTGGCCCGGTTTCGCGCGCGGCAGGCAGGACTCGACGATCCGGGCGAGGCGGGCGGTGGTCTCGACAGGCGCCTCGGCGCGGGCAGCCATGATGGCGCGGGCGATGCGGCGCGAGGCGCGTTCCTCACCGTAGTGGTAGAGGATGTCGGCCAGCGTGGCCTCCGTGGCCTCGTTGACGATTTCACGCGCGGATACCCCCTGCCCGCTCATGCGCATGTCGAGCGGGCCGTCGCGCAGGAAGGAGAAGCCGCGTTCCGGCTGGTCGAGCTGCATCGACGACACCCCGAGGTCGAGCACCACGCCGTCGAGCGGTTCGCCCGCATGTTCGTCAAGCCGCGAGAAGGTGCCCTCGACCAGCCGCAGCCGGTCGCCGTAGCCCCCGGCCCATCCGGCGGCCATGGCCAGCGCCGAAGGGTCGCGGTCCACGCCGATCACCCGTTCCGCCCCCGCCTCCAGCAGCCCGCGCGCATAGCCGCCCGCGCCGAAGGTGCCGTCAAGCCAGACCCCCCGCACCGGCGCCACCGCCGCCAGCAGCGGCCGGAGCAGGACGGGAACATGCGCCGGGCTGTCGGTGGCGCCCATCGCCTAGCCCTCCCCGGAAAGCAGGGTGAGAACGTCCATGTCGTCGGGAAGCGATTCGAGCGCCTCGCGGATGCGGGCGTCGCGGTCGGCCTCGTAGTCGTCGGGCCGCCAGATCTGGAAGGTCTCCAGCGCGCCCGCGAAGATCGCGTCGCCGCCGCCGCCCATGCCGATCCGGTCGCGCAGCCGCTGGTTCAGCACGATCCGGCCGTCGGCATCGACCTCGCAGGTGTCCGAGCCGATCACCATGACCTGCTCCAGCAGCCGCCGCTTTTGCGAACCACGCGGCAGGGCGAGGATCTGGGCCTCGACCTCGCGGATCGCGCTGATGGTGTAGCATTCGAGGAACTTGCGGCGCGGGTCGCCGTGGACGATGCGGACGCGGGGGCGCAGGCCGTCGGTCCAGTCCGGGTCGCCCTGTTCGAGCACACGACGAAAATCGGCCGGGATGGACACGCGGCCCTTCCCGTCAACCTTCTGCGTGAACTCGCCCGAGAAACTCACGTTCCCTGCGCCTTTCTACTGTCCCTTCCGCCCGGATCCGCCCGCAACAGGGGCCCCGAACGGACAACGGCGGATCGGGCTGCTGCCTGTGCCCGATCCGCCGCCCTGTCCCATCGCTGGGCTGTCCGGTTACGCCCGCCACCTGGGGGGATGTCGCTCGCAGGCGCGCCGGATCTCTTGTCTCCGAGGGGGAGGGAAGCCTGATGAAACCTGCCTCGGTGCCTTTCGGGGTCTTTCGTGTCGCCCCTTTGTGAACTGCCCGCCCTTTCGGTGAATCCTTCATGCCATGGTACTGGATGGTGATCAATGGAAAAGTTTGGGGACTGGTGGACAAATACTGGAAAGCAACCCTGGATCACGGTGTCACACGCGAGTGATAGTGGCACAGGTTGCGACCTCTGCACTGCGAGACACCAGATATCCGCATCACCAGGTAGATTCCGCCGGTTCCATGCGATTCCAGATTTTTCCGGGGAAGTCGGCTCACGGGGCCGGAATCGGCCCTTCATGGTCCCGGTTCGCCCCCCGAAGGAGGCGAATCACCATCAGTTGATTCGGATTGAACAGGTGCCGGGACCGTTCGGGCCTTCGTCCTGGCGCGGCAGTGGGCGCGGGGTTCGAGGGGTGGCCGCCGTCTTGTATGTTGATCGGCATGGCTGCCCCAAGCCATTCCATTGCAACAAAGGGCAGCGGCCGACGTCGTGCCGAAGGCATGCCTCCGGCGTGACGGGGGGCCGCTGCAACGGTGGTGGTCTGGCAGTTTATGGTGCCGAATACCCCGACGTATGCGCATGGAGCAACGTTGCAATAGCGGCCGCCCGGGGCGGTCGGCCGCTGCCCGGCGGCGCTGGCGCGCCTTGATTCCGGGCAAGGGGGACGCTTCAGTGCCGTAGGGTGCGCGCGTAGGGTGCGCTTTAGCGCACCGGCCGCAGACGGCACCCGGGGGGGGTGCGCTGAAGCGCACCCTACGCGCTCCTACGGCGCACCTCCTACAACGGAGGCTGCCCCGTTCTCAGGCCAGCCCGCGCGCCACCAGATCGGCGGCGATCTTCGCGTAGGCGTCGGCCACCGGCCCCTCGCCCGCTGCCGCCGGGGTACCGCTGTCGCCCGCGAGCCGCACGTCGAGGCTCAGCGGCAGTTCGCCGAGGAAGGGCAGGCCCAGCGTTTCGGCCTCGGCCCGCACGCCGCCATGGCCGAACAGATGCGCCTCATGCCCGCAGTTGGGGCAGACATAGGCGGACATGTTCTCGACCAGCCCGAGGATCGGGGTCTTCAAGGTGTTGAACATGCTGATCGCCTTGCGCGCATCCAGCAGCGCCACGTCCTGCGGGGTCGAGACGATGATCGCGCCGGTCAGCTGGGTCTTCTGGCACAGGCTGAGCTGCACGTCGCCCGTGCCCGGCGGCAGATCGACGATCAGCACATCGAGCGCCCCCCAGGCCACCTGCCCGATCATCTGTTGCAGCGCCCCCATCAGCATCGGCCCGCGCCAGATCACCGCGTCGCCTTCCTTCAGCATCAGCCCGATCGACATCATGGTGACGCCATGCGCCTTCAAGGGCGTGATGGTCTTGCCGTCGGGCGACTGCGGCCGCTGGCTCACCCCCATCATGCGCGGCTGCGAGGGGCCGTAGATATCGGCATCCAGCAGCCCGACCCGCCGCCCGGCCCGCCCCAGCGCCACCGCGAGGTTCGACGACACGGTGGACTTGCCGACGCCCCCCTTGCCCGAGCCCACCGCGACGATCCGCGCCACCCCCGGCACCGGCTGCGGTCCGGCCTGCGGTGTCGGGTGGCGGCCGATCTTGAGGTCGGGCGGCGGGGCTTTGGGCGCCGCATGGGCGGTCAGCACCGCCGAGACCCGCCCGACCCCGGACAATGCTGCAACTGCATCCTCGGCCGCCTTGCGCACGGGTTCCAGCGCCCGCGCCGCCGCCGCATCGGGGGCCTCGACCACGAATCTGACCAGATCGCCCTCGATCGTCAGCGCCCGGATCAGGTCGGCCGAGACCGGATCGCCGCCGCCCGGCAACGGAACCCTTGACAGGGCCTTGAGAATCTCCTCGCGCGTCGGCGCCATTCGTGCCTCCTTTCCGCCTGTCCGGGCGGCAATGCGCCCACCATTCAGGCATTGGTCGCCCCCTTCGCGGCCAAGGGCAAGGGCATGCGGCGCCGCTGCCCGGATTTTGTGCAACCCGCCCGGGGCGTGCCCACGGGCTGACGCCGGGTCAGCCATGCAGATGCTGCAAGGCAGCATTGCCAAGTCAGGGTATTGTGCAGGCGCAGCAATGGCCTATGTTTGTCTCAACAGAACGACCCGGGCGCAATCCGGCGCCACAGATGAGAAGAACCGAGGCAATACGATGGCTTACGTCAGCAGCACCAATGACATCCCTGCGGGGCGGCCCGCGGTGCGCAAGGGCACTTTCGCGACTGCGATCCAGGCGATCCGCGAAGGCTTCCGCAGCCGTGCGGTGTACAACCAGACCGTGCGCGAACTGAACGAACTGAACGACCGCGAACTGGCCGATATCGGCCTCTCGCGCTCGACGATCAACCGGGCTGCGCTGGTCGCGGCCTACGGTCTCTGAGTTTCGTGCCGGACCCCTCCTCCTCCCCGGGTCTGGCGCAAAGGCGACGGCACACTCCTCCTCCCTCGTGTCGTCGCACCCTCTGCGGGGCCTGAAAGCCCCGGACGGCAACGAAAGGCCCCTCCTCCTCCCTGGGCCGATCGTTTGGTGACGGTGCCTCTCCTCCTCCCTGGCACCGTCACCCACATATTCCGGGCCTTCGGGTCCACAGGCTTGCGCACGGCCCCTCCTCCTCCCCGGGCCGGACGTAACCGGCGGCGGTGCCCTCCTCCTCCCTGGCACCGTCACCACCCTTTCCGGGCCTTCGGGCCCACAGGCTTGCGCACGGCCCCTCCTCCTCCCCGGGCCGGACGTAACCCGGCGGCGGTGCCCTCCTCCTCCCTGGCGCCGCCGCCTTTTTTATGCGCGGGTGGCAAAATGTATCATAAAGCGATACATTCCTCCTGCCTGCCGTATCATCACATGATACATATCCCCCATGATACGGAGCACGAAAGGCGCGCTGATCGTTCAGGTTCTGGCGGGTCGCCCCGGCAAGGGTTTCCCGGCCAACCTGTTCCGGGTCGCCGCCCGCAAGATCGCGATGATCGAGGCCGCGCATGTGCTCGACGATCTCCGGGTGCCCCCGGCGAACCGGCTGGAGGCGCTGCGGGGGCGACCGTGCGGAGCAATATTCGATCCGCATCAACGACCAGTGGCGCATCTGCTTCGCATGGGGCGACAACGGCCCCGAGGATATCGAGATCGTGGACTACCACTGAAAGGAGCCGCCATGACCCTGCTGCAAGTGCCGGTCCATCCCGGCGAAGTCCTGAAGCACGAGTTTCTCGAACCGCTCGGCCTCAGCGCCGGAAAGCTGGCGCGGCATATCCACGTGCCCCGCACCCGGATCGAACGGCTGTGCGGCGGCGAAACCTCGGTGACCATCGACACCGCAAGGCGCCTTGCGCGGGCGTTCGGCACCTCGGTCGAGTTCTGGATGACGCTTCAGATGAAACACGATCTGGTCAGGAGCGGGGCGGAAACCGACCTGTCGGACATCAGGCCGTTGCGAGTGGCCTGACCACCTCCGGAACGCCCGCCCTCAGAACGGCACGTCGCCCGCCTGATCGGCCGCCACGAGGAACCCGGCGACCACGTGTTTCTCACCCGCCTTGTCGAAGGCCACGGTAAGCCGGTCGGCCTCGGCCGCCAGCACCTCGCCATAGCCGAACTTGCGGTGGAACACCCGGTCGCCCGCGGCGAAGGTCGCGTTGCCTGCCTTCTGCGGCGCGGGCACCGGCGCACCCGCGCGCCCGGCCATCCGCTTCCAGCCCGGCGAGTTGTAGACATCGGCCGCGGCCGCCCGGGTCTCGATCCCCGTCGGCGCCACCCGCACCGCCGCGCCGAAACCGCCGCCGTAGAGGCCGGGCGGAGTCAGCACCTCGACCTGTTCGGTCGGCATCTCGTCGATGAAGCGCGAGGGCATCTGCGCCTGCCACTGGCCGTAGACCCGGCGGTTGGCGGCGAAGGATATGGTGCAGAGCCGCTCGGCCCTTGTGATGCCGACATAAGCGAGCCGCCGTTCCTCCTCCAGCCCGCGCGCGCCGGTCTCGTCGAGCGCGCGCTGCGAGGGGAACAGCCCGTCCTCCCACCCCGGCAGAAAGACGGCGGGAAACTCCAGCCCCTTGGCCCCGTGCAGGGTCATGATGCTGACCTTCTCGGCCCCGTCCTCGGCGTCGTTGTCCATGATCAGCGCGACATGTTCGAGGAAGCCTTGCAGGGTCTCGAAGCTTTCCAGCGCCTTGACCAGTTCCTTGAGGTTTTCGAGCCGCCCCGGCGCGTCGGGCGACTTGTCGGCCTGCCACATCGCGGTGTAGCCCGATTCGTCGAGGATCGCCTCGGCCAGCGCGATATGGTCGTGGCCCGGGGTGATCACGGTCGCGTGCCAGCGGGCGAGCGATTCGGCGAAGCCGCGCAGTGCCCCCCCGGCCTTGCCGCCCAGTTCCCCCGCCTTGACCGCCGCGCCCGCCGCCGCCAGCAGCGGCACGCCTGCGGCCCGCGCCGCGCGCTGGATCGCCTGCCGCGCCTTGTCGCCCACGCCGCGCCGGGGGGTGTTGACGATCCGCTCGAAGGCCAGATCGTCGGCGGGCGAGACCGCCAGCCGGAAATAGGCCATGGCGTCGCGGATCTCCTGCCGCTCGTAGAAGCGCGGGCCGCCGATCACCCGGTAGGGCAGGCCGATGGTCAGGAAGCGGTCCTCGAAGGCGCGCATCTGGTGGCTGGCGCGGACGAGGATCGCCATCCCCTCGGGGCGCACCGGGTCTTCGGCGCGGCGGGTCAGCCGCTCGATCTCCTCACCGATCCAGCGCGCCTCCTCCTCGCCGTCCCAATGGCCGATCAGCCGGACCTTCTCGCCCCCGGCCGCCTCGGTCCAGAGCGTCTTGCCCAGCCGGTCCGCGTTATGGGCGATCACCCCCGCAGCGGCGGCAAGGATATGCGGCGTGGAACGGTAGTTCTGTTCGAGCCGGATCACCGCCGCACCGGGGAAATCGGTCTCGAAGCGCAGGATGTTGCCGACCTCGGCCCCGCGCCAGCCGTAGATCGACTGGTCGTCGTCCCCGACGCAGCAGATGTTGCGATGCCCCTGCGCCAGCAGCCGCAGCCAGAGATATTGCGCGACGTTGGTGTCCTGATACTCGTCCACCAGGATGTAGCGGAACCAGCCCTGATAGCGGGCGAGAATGTCGGGATGCGCCTGGAAGATCGCGACGCAATGCAGGAGCAGGTCGCCGAAATCGACGGCGTTGAGGGTCAGGAGCCGGTCCTGATAGGCGGCGTAAAGCTCGGCGCCCCTGTTGCCGAAGGCCCCGGCCTCGGCGGCGGGCACCTTCTCGGGCGCAAGGGCGCGGTTCTTCCAGCCGTCGATCATGCCGGCGAGCAGCCGGGCGGGCCAGCGTTTCTCGTCGATCCCGGCGGCGGCGATCACCTGTTTCAAGAGCCGGATCTGGTCGTCGGTGTCGAGGATGGTGAAGCCCGGGGTCAGATGCGCCCCGCTGCCCGGACGGGTGACCAGTTCGGCATGGCGGCGCAACAGCCGGACGCAGACCGAATGGAAGGTGCCGAGCCAGGGCATCCCCTCGACCGCGCCGCCGACCATGCGGCCGATCCGGGTCTTCATCTCGCGCGCGGCCTTGTTGGTGAAGGTGACGGCAAGGATCTCGTTCGGGCGGGCGCGGCCGGTGGCCAGCAGATGGGCGATTCGCGCCGTCAGCGCGCGGGTCTTGCCGGTCCCTGCCCCTGCGAGCACCAGCACCGGGCCGTCGAGCGTCTCCACCGCCTGGCGCTGCGGCGGGTTGAGCCCGTCGAGCCAGGGGGTGTCAGGCCGCGCCCCCGCCGCCGCGCGCTGCGACAGGGGCAGCGCGGCTTCGTCGAAGGCATCCTGTTCGTCGGGGCTGCGCATCAGTCCGGTCATGCGCCCGAGTATAGCCGCTTCGCCGCCGAGTTAAAGGTTTGTTCGTAGATTGTTCCGGACTTCTTTCGCCCGGCGATGCGCCTGTGTCGGGCAGGGGAAGGGGGGCCGTCTGCCCCCCCTTGCGCGTTTCACGCGCAATTCACCCCCGAGGATATTTCCATCAAGGTGAAAATTAAGAGCACTTCTTCGCCTTCTTCTGTCCCCAAATATCCCCGCCGGAGGCTCCCGCAATCTCCGTCAGCGCAACGCCGGGCGGGCAAGCCGCCTCCCCGGCCCGTAGCCACACGCCCGCAGGGCGCGCCCGGCCCAACGGGAGGCGCCGCGCGAAGCGGGGCGCAACGACGGGCGGGAGCCCCCCTTCCCTATCGCGCCAGCGCCAGTTCGGCGCGCAGCCCCCCCAGCCGCCCGCTTTCGCCCAGCCGCAGCGCGCCGCCGTGGCTGCGGGCCACATCGGCGGCGATCGCGAGGCCGAGGCCGACGCCGCCGCCGCGATTCGGGTCGCGCGCCGCGTCGAGCCGGGTGAAGGGGCGCATCGCCTCTTCGCGCCGTTCCTTCGGGATGCCGGGGCCGTCGTCCTCGACCACGATGCGCAGGCTACGCTCGCCCGCGATCACCGAGACCTCGGCGCGGCCCGCGTGGCGGGCGGCATTGCCGACAAGGTTCCCCACCGCCCGCGCCACCGCATCGGCCCGTATCGGCA
>JBAYSY010000040.1:0-25481 GCA_041675885.1 Gemmobacter sp.
GCGGTGCTCTCGGCGCTGGGCACCCGTGCCGCCTGGGTGGCGCTGGTGCCGATCACCGGACGGACGCATCAACTGCGCGCCCATATGGCCGAGATCGGCCATCCGATCGCGGGCGACGGCAAATACGGCGGTTCGGGGCAGGAAAACCTTGGCGACGGCTGGGGCGCGCAGCTGGGCGGCGATGTCAGCCGCAAGCTGCACCTTCATGCTCGCGGCCTGTGGATCGACCATCCCGTCACCGGAAAGCGGCTGCATTTCACCGCCCCCCTGCCCGCGCATATGGCCCGGACCTGGGAGATGATGGGCTGGCGCGAAGGTGACGTGCCCGACGACCCGTTCGAGGAGGCGCCATGAGCGGCTGGGCGGCAAGACGGTTCTGGGCCGAGGCGCGGGCCGTCCCCGAGGCTGCGGGCTTCGGGGTGCGGCTTGACGGCCGGGCGGTGCGCACCCCGGCCAAGGCGCCGCTGGTGCTGCCGACGCTGGCGCTGGCCGAGGCCGTGGCCGCCGAATGGCAGGCGCAGGACGGGACGATCCGGCCCGAGACCATGCCCTTCACCCGCACCGCCAATGCGGCGATCGACAAGGTGGCGCCGCAGACGCCCGCGGTGGTGGCCGAACTCGCGCGCTATGGCGAGACCGATCTGCTGTGCCACCGCGCCCCCGCCCCTGCGGCGCTTGCCGCCCGGCAGGCGGCGGCGTGGGATCCGCTGCTGGGCTGGGCGGCGGAGGTGCTGGCGGCGCCGCTCAACCCGACGGTCGGGGTGCTTCCCCGCGCCCAGCCGGCCGACAGCCTGAAACGGCTGGCCGCGGAGGTCGGCAGGCAGGATGCGTTCCGGCTGGCGGCGCTGCACGACCTGGTGGCGATCCCCGGTTCGCTGGTGCTGGGGCTGGCGGTGATCCGCGGGCGGATGACCCCCGGCGATGCCTGGTCCGCCGCCCGGATCGACGAGGACTGGCAGACCGAACACTGGGGCGAGGATGAGGAAGCCGCCGCCGCCGATGCCGTCCGCCGCGCCGCCTTCCTGCATGCGGCGCGGTTCCACGCGCTTTGCGATTAAGCGCCATCCCCATCCTGTATGCGGAATTCCATGCGTTTTCCGCATGCTGCGTGAAATCGAAAAGTTGCGTCCATTGCCGGGGAAGGTCACGTCGGCCTTGACGCGTTCCGGCTTATCGGACCAAACTGACCGGCACTAGACGAGTATTGAACGGGGGACTTGCCCCCGCATTCCATCCGGGGGCCCTCGGGCCGACGACAAAAACCGCCCAGAGATCGGGCGGATAACCAGGAAGAGGTACGCATGAAAAGATCCGTATTCCTAGGTGCGATGGCGGGCGCAACGCTGGCGGCGGGTTCCGCCGCGGCCGCGACGCTCGACGACGTACGCGCGGCGGATGAACTCAAATGCGGCGTGTCCACGGGCGTCGCAGGGTTCTCCTATCCCGATGCTTCCGGCGAATGGCAGGGCTTCGACGTGGCGATCTGCCGCGCGGTCGCGGCCGCCGTTCTGGGCGACCCGAAGAAGGTTACCTTCGTCTCCACCACCGGCCAGACCCGGTTCACCGCGCTCGCCTCGGGCGAGGTCGATCTGTTGCCGCGCAACACGACCTGGACCTTTACCCGCGACGTCGATCTCAAGTTCACCTTCATCGGCGTGAACTATTACGACGGTCAGGGCTATATGGTGAAACGCGACCTCGGCGTTTCCTCGGCCAAGGAACTGGACGGGGCGACGGTCTGCATCCAGACCGGCACCACGACCGAGCTCAACCTCGCGGATTACTTCCGCGTCAACAACATGAGCTACGAGCCGGTGCCGATCGAAACCAACGCCGAGGCCCAGCAGCAGTATCTGGCCGGGGCCTGCGACGTCTATACCACCGACGCATCGGGCCTTGCGGCGACCCGCGCGACCTTCGCCGATCCGGAAAACCACGTCATCCTGCCCGATATCATCTCGAAAGAGCCGCTGGGGCCGCTGGTCCGCCACGGCGATGACGAATGGGCGGATATCGTGCGCTGGGTCTTCTACGCGCTGGTCGGAGCCGAGGAAATGGGCGTCACTTCGGCCAACCTCGAAGAACTGGCCAAGGGCACCGACAACCCGGAAATCAACCGGATGCTGGGGGTCGAGGGCGATTTCGGCGCCATGCTCCGGCTGGACAACGACTGGGCCAAGCGCGCGATCGCCGCGAACGGCAACTATGGCGAGATCTTCGCCTCGACCATCGGCGAATCGACTCCGATCGGCCTCGCGCGGGGTCTGAACGCGCTCTACACCCAGGGCGGGTTGCAATACGCGATGCCCTTCCGGTGATCTGAAACAGAAAAGGGCGCGCGGGTCGCGCCCTTTTCATTCCTGAATAACCGTCCCGCCCCCGGAGGCATCACCCCCCGGGCGAGCGCAACAAGCGCCGGTGCGGGCACAGGGGGTAAGCCATATGACGATAGAGGCAGCACCACCGAAAGAATCCTTTCGGCTGAGTATGCTTGTTTACGATACGCGCTACAGGTCGCTGACCATACAGGTCGTATTCCTGTTTCTGTTCATGGCCGGGGCTGCCTGGCTGATCGACAACACGCTTCAGAACCTCGCCCGGCTGGGCAAGGATTTCAGCTTCAATTTCCTGTGGAGCCGCGCGGGCTACGACATCAATCAGCGCTTCGTGGAATATGACAGCGGCATGACCCACGGCCGGGCCATGCTGGTCGGCCTGCTGAACACGCTGTTCGTTGCGGCGCTGGCCTGCGTTACCGCGACGGTGATCGGGGTGCTTGCGGGCGTCGCCCGGCTTTCGACCAACTGGATCGTCGGGCGGCTGATGACGGTCTATGTCGAGGGGTTCCGCAACGTGCCCCTGCTGCTGTGGATCCTGGTGATCTTCGCCGTGATGACCGAGGCCATGCCGCAGCCCTCGGCCTTCCGGGGCGATGAGCCCGCGGCCTCGATGCTGCTGTTCGATTCGGTGGCGATCACCAACCGCGGCACCTACATTCCCGAACCGCTGTTCGCCCGCAGCCTTGGCGATATCTATGTCGGGCTGTTCTATATCAGCCTCGATCTGGTGGCGGTCATCGCGGTCTTCATCGCCAGCCTGCTGGGCAACCGCGTGCTGCTGCGCCATGCCGAACGGGTGCAGAACGAGACCGGGGTCCGGCCGAGAACCTGGTGGAAGTCGGTCCTGATCCTGTTCGTGCCGCTGCTGATCCTGCTGTCCGCGCTGGGCTTTCACCTGCGTTACCCGGAGTTGCGCGGCTTCAACTTTCAGGACGGCATCTTCATGCGCAATTCGCTGATGGCGCTGTGGCTGGCGCTGTCGCTCTATACCGGGGCCTTCATCGCCGAGAACGTACGGGCGGGCATCCTTGCGATCTCGCGCGGGCAGACCGAGGCGGCCTTCGCGCTGGGGATGCGGCCGCGCAGGACGATGCGGCTGGTGATCCTGCCGCAGGCGCTGCGGGTGATCATCCCGCCGCTGATCTCGCAATATCTCAACATCACCAAGAACACCTCGCTTGCGCTTGCCGTGGGTTACATGGACCTGCGGTCCACCCTTGGCGGGATCACCATCAACCAGACCGGGCGCGAACTGGAAGGGATGATGCTGATGATGCTCGTCTATCTGGTGATCAGCCTGCTGATCTCGCTGGCGATGAACATCTACAACCGCAGTGTCCGGCTGAAGGAGCGTTGAGATGAGCGAGACCCACGCCCAGACCGCCGCCTATGTCCGCGACACGATGATCCCGGAACAGGCGCCGCCCGGATCAGAGTTCGGCGCGATCCACTGGCTTCGGTCCAACCTGTTCTCGGGCTGGCTGAACACGCTGCTGACGGTGCTTTCGCTCGGGGCGGTCTGGTGGCTGATCGTGCATATCGGCCCCTGGTTCGGCAACGCGATCTGGAACGCGAACAGCCTGAGCGAATGCCGTGCGATTCTCGACGGCCGCGAGGGCGCCTGTTTCGGGGTGATCAAGGACCGCTGGCACCAGTTGCTGTTCGGCTTCTACCCCGGCCATCTCTACTGGCGGCCGGTCCTGGCGCTGGTGCTGATGCTGGCGGCGCTGGCGCCGGTGCTGTTCACCGGCGTGCCGCGGCAGATGCTTTGGTTCACCGCGCTCTATCCCGGCGTGGCCTACTGGCTGCTCTGGGGCGGATCGGTCTGGTTTCCCATCGCGGCGCTGGCGGGCTTTGCGGTCGGCTACGCCGCCTATCTGCTGCTGGCGCGGGTCTCGACCCTGATCGGCACCATCGCCGCGTTTCTTGCCCCGGTGTTGTGGTGGCTGTTCGCGTCGCAGGCGGTGGCCGATGCGCTGCAATCGGTGATCCCGCTGGGCATCCAGCCGGTGCGTTCGGACCTGTTCGGCGGCTTCATGCTGTCGATCATCATCGGCGTGACCGGCATCGCGCTCTCGCTGCCCTTGGGCATCCTGCTGGCGCTGGGGCGCAAGTCGGACATGCTCCTGGTCAAGACGATCTGCGTCGGCTTCATCGAGTTCATCCGCGGCGTGCCGCTGATCACGCTGCTGTTCACCGCCTCGCTGCTGCTCAACTACTTCCTGCCGCCGGGCACCAGCTTCGACATCATCCTGCGGGTCATCATCATGGTGACGCTGTTCGCCGCCGCCTATATGGCCGAGGTGATCCGGGGCGGGCTGGCGGCGCTGCCGCGCGGGCAATACGAGGCGGCCGACGCGCTGGGGCTGGACTACTGGAAGGCGCAGCGGCTGATCATCATGCCGCAGGCGCTCAAGGTGGCGATCCCCGGCATCGTCAACACCTTCATCGGGCTGTTCAAGGACACCACGCTGGTCGTCTTCATCGGGCTGCTCGATCCGATCGGGCTGTCGAACGCGATCCGGGCCGACAATGCCTGGAACGGCATCTACTGGGAGCTGTTCGGGTTCATCGGTCTCATGTTCTTCATCTTCTGTTTCGGCATGTCGCGATACTCGATGTATCTTGAGCGCAAGCTGAAAACGGACCATCGCTAAGGAGGCCCGCATATGTCGGAACTCACCATCGACCGCGAGATCGACCCCCGCCACATGCATGTGACCGACGAGGTCGCGATCGGCATCTCGGGCATGAACAAGTGGTACGGCGCGTTTCACGTGCTGCGCGACATCGACATGATCGTGCACCGGGGCGAACGTATCGTGATCTGCGGCCCCTCCGGCTCGGGGAAATCGACGCTGATCCGCTGCATCAACCGGCTGGAGGAACATCAGACCGGGCAGATCGTGGTGGACGGGACCGAGCTTACCTCGGACCTGAAGAACATCGACAAGGTGCGCTCGGAAGTCGGCATGGTGTTCCAGCACTTCAACCTGTTCCCGCATCTGACCATCCTGGAGAACTGCACCCTCGCGCCGATCTGGGTCCGCAAGACCCCGAAGAAGGAGGCCGAGGAAATCGCCATGCATTTCCTGCACAAGGTGAAGATCCCCGAGCAGGCGCTGAAATTCCCCGGCCAGTTGTCGGGCGGCCAGCAGCAGCGGGTGGCGATCGCAAGGGCCTTGTGCATGAAGCCGCGGATCATGCTGTTCGACGAACCGACATCGGCGCTCGATCCCGAGATGATCAAGGAGGTGCTCGACACCATGATCGGGCTTGCCGAAGAAGGGATGACCATGCTCTGCGTCACCCACGAGATGGGCTTCGCCCAGGCGGTGGCGAACCGGGTGGTCTTCATGGACCAGGGCCAGATCGTCGAGCAGAATGCGCCCGAGGAGTTCTTCAACAACCCGCAGTCGGAGCGCACCAGGCTGTTCCTGAGCCAGATCCTCGGCCACTGAACCCGGGGCCGGGGGGCTCCCCGCCCGTCGTGCGCCCCCGCCTGCGGGGGCGCCTCCCGTTGGGCCGGGCGCCACGCTGAAGCGTGGCGGGGGGGCTGTCCGCCCCCCCGTCGCCGCCGGGGCGGCGCCCCCCCCCGAGGATATTTTCATCACGGTGAAGAAGGGAAAGGAGCGGGTGCCCTATTCCAGCGCGCGGGGGAAGGTGAAGTCGGCCACGGCGCCGCCGCCCCAGCCGATGTCTTCCCAGCGGTCCTCGGCGAAGGTCGCGACCAGCGTCGCGCCGGTCGGGTAGCGGCGGAACTCGGGCGCGAGCGGCGGGCGGGCGGCGATCCGGCGGGCGAATTCGGCGATGCCGGGGTTGTGGCCGATCATCGCCACGTCCCGTGCCTGCGCGCCCTTCAGCACCGCCAGCATCACATCCGGCCCGGCGTGGTAGAGTGCGGGGGTAAGACGGGGCGCGGGCGGGGTTTCCATCCGGGCGGCGATGCCTTCCCAGGTCTCGCGGGTGCGGGTGGCGTCGGAGCAGAGCACTTCGTCGGGCACCAGCCCGCGTGACACCAGCCAGTCGCCGACTAGCCCCGCCGCCCGCTGGCCGCGGGCGTTGAGCGGCCTTTCGTGGTCGGGAGTCATCGGGTCGTCCCAGCTGGATTTCGCATGGCGGATCAGGATCAGGCGGAGAGTCATCTTCGGGCGGTTCCCTTCTGGGCGGGGCGGTGGAAACGGCGCATGTGCCAAGCGGATTGTTCGTCCAGCCTGCCATAGCCCTGCGAGACCGGACAGGCCCGGCGCACCGCGCAGCCCCGGGACATGCAGTCGTGCCCCCCGTGCCGGTCGAGAAAGTCGTGGCAGGCGGGCAGGTCGTAACCCGTGCCGGTCAGCGCCCCCGCCGGGCAGGCGGTCAGGCAGGGCCGGGTGCAGGTGTCGCAGGGACAGGGCGGCACGGGCGGCAGGTCGAGGCGGCGGGGCAGCAGCAGCGCGCCGCGGTAGGAAACCATCAGCCCGGCCCGGTCATGCACCAGCAGCCGGACCGGGCTTTCCCATGCCCGGCCGCTGCGCAGCGCCCAGCGGTGGAACGGCTGCCACGGCGGGCCGCCGAAGGGAAACAGCGCCTCGGCCCCCAGCTCCCGCGCCGCCGCGCCGATCACCCGCCGCGACCAGCGGTCGAGCGGGTCGGGGGCCTTGTCCAGCCATTCGGGCGAGGCGGTGACATGGGCCCAGAAGCCGGGCTCATCCGGGCCGGTCAGAACCAGCGTGCCGGGGGCGAGCCCGTCTTCGGCGCCACAGTGGAAGGCGCCGAACGGGGCAAGCCGGTTCCGCCCCAGCAGGGCGGCGATGCGGGCGAGCGTCACGGGGCCCCGCGCGGCTTGATGCTTGGTTCGGTCGAGCGGATCATCGAGCCCGCCCCGTGATCGGTGAACAGTTCCAGCAGGCAGGCATTGGGGATGCGCCCGTCGAGAATCGTCACCGCACGCACGCCCTGCCCGAGCGCCGCCAGCGCGGTTTCCGTCTTGGGGATCATGCCGCCGGCGATGATGCCGCGGGCGGTCAGGTCGCGCACATGGCGCGGCGAAAGCTGGGTGACGACCTCTCCGCTTTCGTCCTTGACACCCGCCACGTCGGTGAGCAGCAGGAGCCGGTCGGCCTTGAGCGCCCCGGCGATCGCCCCGGCGGCGGTATCGCCATTGACGTTGAAGGTCTCGTTCTCGTGGCGGCCGGTGCCGATCGGGGCCACCACGGGGATGATCCCGGCGCCGAACAGGTCGCGCAGCACCTGGGCGTTCATCTCGACCGGGCGGCCGACGAAACCCAGTTCCGGGTCGTCGGGCTCGCAGACCATCAGATCGGCGTCCTTGCCGGAAATGCCGACCGCCCGACCGCCCTGATCGTTGATCGCCTGAACGATGCGCTTGTTGACGAGGCCCGACAGCACCATCTCCACCACCTCGACCGTGGCCTGGTCGGTGACCCGCTTGCCGCGCAGAAAGGTAGATTCGATCCCCAGCCGCCCGAGCAGCGCGTTGATCATCGGCCCGCCGCCATGGACGATCACCGGGTTCACGCCGACCTGCCGCATCAGCACCACGTCGCGTGCGAATTCGGCCATGGCCGCGTCGTCGCCCATCGCATTGCCGCCGAACTTGATGACGACAACGGCGCCCGCATAGCGTTGCAGGTAAGGCAGGGCCTCGGACAGGGTGCGGGCGGTGACGGCTGGGTCGTGGGTCATGCGCTGCTTCTTCATCTGGGCCTCCGGTCGCGTCTTTGGTATCGGCTTTGCCAGGCGCTGCCAAGCTTGCCTTTTGCGGCGCAAGGGCACAGGGTCGGCCCGAAACGGGAGGCCGTTACAGGAGGCCGGGATGGACAGACAGAAGGTTCTGGTACTGACGGGGGCAAGCCGGGGAATCGGCCATGCCACGGTGAAACGCTTTTCCGCCGGGGGCTGGCGGGTGCTGACCTGCTCGCGCCAGCCGTTCGATCCGCGCTGTCCCTGGCCGGGCGGGGCCGAGAATCACATCGAACTGGACCTTGCCGACCCGAACCGCACCATCGCCGCGATCGAGACGATCCGCGAGAAGATCGGCGGCAGGCTGGATGCGCTGGTCAACAACGCCGGAATTTCACCCAAGGGGCCGGGCGGGGCGCGGCTGAACACGCTGGAAACCGACCTGCGGGCCTGGGGGCAGGTGTTCCACGTCAACTTCTTCGCCCCGGTGGTGCTGGCGCGCGGGTTGCAGGCGGAACTGTCGGCGGCCAGGGGCGCGGTGGTCAACATCACCTCGATTGCCGGAAGCCGGGTGCATCCCTTCGCGGGCGCGGCCTATGCCACTTCGAAAGCGGCGCTGGCGGCGCTGACGCGGGAAATGGCGCATGACTTCGGCCCGATGGGGGTGCGCGTCAACGCCATCGCCCCGGGCGAGGTCGAGACCGCGATCCTCAGCCCCGGCACCGAGAAGATCGTCGAGGCGCTGCCGCTGCGCCGCCTCGGCCAGCCCTCGGAAGTGGCGGATGCGATCTGGTTCCTGTGCTCGGATCAGGCGAGCTATATCGCGGGCACCGAGATCGAGGTGAACGGGGCGCAGCATGTCTGATGGCGCGCGCGCCCCGATCTTCGCCTTGATCCAAATATCCCCGCCGGAGGCTCCCGCACCCACCATTTGCGCAGGTGGTGAGTGCGGGAGCCTCCGGCGGGAGTATTTCAGGCAAGATGATGTGGAAGAAGGGTTTTCTGTCAGGATCAGCCGATTCCGGCGACGATGGCGCGCAGGGTCTCGATTCCCTCGCCCTTCTCGGAGGAGGTGACGACGATCTCGGGGAAGGCGGCCGGGTGTTTTGCCAGCGCCGTGCGAACCTGTTTGAGCGTGGCCTCGCGGGTGGCGGCGTTCACCTTGTCGGTCTTGGTCAGCACCACCTGGAAGGTGACGGCCGCGCGGTCGAGCAGGGCCATGATTTCCTCGTCCGGTCTCTTGATACCGTGACGTGTGTCGACCAGCACGAAGGCGCGGCGCAGCGTCGGGCGGCCGGAGAGGTAGGCTTTCAGCAGCGCCTGCCACTTTGTTACCACGGCGACCGGGGCCTCGGCATAGCCGTAGCCGGGCAGATCGACCAGGTAATGCGACTCACCCAGGGTGAAGTAGTTGATCTCCTGCGTCCGGCCCGGTGTGTTCGAGGCCCGCGCCAGGGCCTTTCGGCCGGTAAGCGCGTTGATCAGGCTTGATTTTCCGACGTTCGAACGGCCGGCGAAACAGACCTCGGGCCGGTCGGCGGCGGGCAGCCCCCCCATCGCGACCACGCCCTTGAGGAATTCCACCGGCCCGGCGAACAGCAGCCGCCCGCGTTCGCGCGTGATGTCGTCCGGTTCCGGGGCGAGGGGGAAGGGAAGGGTCATAGCCGCAGTTCGTCGCCGGGGGTCAGGGTGCCGCCTTCGAGGATGGTGGCGTAGACGCCGAAATCCTGATGGCCGCAGGCTTCGTTCAGCGCACCCAGCGTGTCGGCGTCGATCCGGCCGGTCTCCGGGTTGGCGGTGGTGGCCTTGCAGCGGGTGATGCGTTCCTTCACCCGCAGCCGCACGGGGCCGATGGCGATCTCGCGGCCGATCAGGTCGAACTCCTCCCATGGTGCCAGCCCCTCCAGCCAGAGGTTCGCGCGCCAGCGGTGCATTCCCAGCGGGCGGCCCATGCGCTGTTCCAGTGCCCTGAGCGAGTTGAGCGACAGGACCGACACCGATGGATAGGGGCTGTCGGTCATGCCCCGCCCACCGGGGGCGGCGACCAGTGCGGCGGGCTGGCTGCGGCCGGGCGGGCAGAGCGGGGCCACCCAGTCGAGAAAACCCGGCAGTTCGGCCGGATCGTCGGGGCGGAAGCTGTGGTCGGGCCGGTCCGGGTGCGACAGCGTGACCCGGCGGACGGGTTCGTCCAGCCGGGCGGTGATCGCCATCAGCATCGGCGCCTTCGCGCCGCGCATGAAGTTCAGGCAGCGCGCCCATTCCCCCGGTTCGATCCGTGCCGCGTCGTGGGCGACCGCCCAGTGCCGGTCCCAGGGCAGGGTGCGGCCGGGCGAAAGGGCCACGGAGGCGAGTTCCTCGCGCCCGTGGCCCTTGATCGGATACCGGAATATATGCGCGAGGCGCAGGGTCATTTCGCGGCGGGTTTCTTCTTGCGCAAGCCCGCCGTCATGTTGCCGAACAGGTCCGGCTTGTGCCCGTGGCTGCGCATGATGATGTATTGCTGCGCGAAGGTGATCACGTTGTTGGTGATCCAGTAGAGCACCAGCCCCGAGGCGAAACCGCCGAGGATGAACATGAACACCCAGGGCATCCAGGCGAAGATCATCGCCTGGGTCTTGTCGGTGGGGGCCGGGTTGAGCTTTTGCTGCAACCACATGGTGACGCCGAGCAGGATCGGCATGACGCCGATGAACACCAGCGCCATGATCGAGGCCGGATCGGGCGCCGACCAGGGCAGCAGGCCGAACAGGTTGAAGATCGAGGTCGGATCGGGGGCCGACAGATCCTGCAGGAAGCCGAAGAACCCTGCGTGGCGCAGTTCGATGGTGACGAAGATCACCTTGTAGAGCGAGAAGAAGATCGGGATCTGCAACAGGATCGGCAGGCAGCCCGCGGCGGGGTTCACCTTCTTTTCCTTGTAGAGCTTCATCATCTCCTGCTGCATCTTCTGGCGGTCGTCGCCCACACGTTCCTTCAATGCCTCCATCTCGGGCTGGAGTTCCTTCATCCGGGCCATCGAGACGTAGGACTTGTAGGCCAGCGGGAACAGCACCGCCTTGAGCAGCAGCGTCAGCGCGATGATCGCCACGCCCATGTTGCCGATCACGCCGTTGAGCCAGTGCAGCACCGCGAACATCGGCTTGGTCAGGAAGAAGAACCAGCCCCAGTCGATCGAATCGACAAAGCGGTCGATGCCGAGGTTGCGCTGGTAGCCGCGGATCGTTTCCCATTCCTTCGCGCCCGCGAACAGGCGCGATGCGCTTTCGACGCTGGCGCCGGGGGCGACGGTCACGGTTTCATGCCGGGCCTCGGTCAGGAACACGTCCGAGCCGGGCACGTATTTGCGCACCGCGGTGAAGGCGTCGCCCGGCATCGGGATCAGCGTCGCCATCCAGTACTTGTCGGTAAAGCCGACCCAGCCGTTGCCGGTGACCTGGGTGGATTCGGCCGGCACACGCTCGACCTCGCTCATCCGCAGGTCGCGCATCTTGGAATAGCTGGTCTCGGTCAGGGTGCCGTCGGCCATCACCAGCACGCCTTCGTGCAGGATGAAGAAATTCTGAAGGTCCTGCGGTTCGCCGTGGCGGGCGATCTGGCCGTAGGGGCGCAGCGTCACCGGGGCGTCGGTGCGGTTCTCGACCCGCTGGGTGACGGTGAACATGTAGTCGTCGTCAAGCGCGATCTCACGGGTGAAGACAAGGCCCGCGCCGTTGTCCCAGCGCAGCGTGACCGGGCTGTCGGGGCCGAGCGTCCCGCCCGAGGCGAGTTCCCATGTCGTGTTGGCGCCCGGCACGTCGTCGAAATCCAGCGCGCCGCCCGGGGTCCAGCCGTAGACCGCGTAGAAGGCGCCGCCGTTCCCTTGCGGCTGGAGCAGGGGGACGATATCCGCGCCCTCGTCCAGCGTCTCGGGGTAGCCGCGCAGCAGCAATTCGTCGATCCGGCCGCCCGAAAGCGAGATCGAGCCGGTAAGCCGCGGGCTGTCGATGGCGACGCGCGGGGCTTCGGGCTGGGCCTCGGCGGTTACGGGCACGCCATCGGCGGTGGCGGCCTGTTCCGCGGGCGGGGTCAGCGCATCCTGTGCTGTGACGGGGGCGTTCGGGTCGGTTGCGGGTTCCTCGGGCGGGAACAGCACGAACCAGACCAGAATCACCAGGAAACTGAGCACGGTGGCGAGGATGAGATTCTTGTTCTGATCGTCCATCGGAGACCAAGCCTGTCCTTTGCGGGTCAGCGCGTGTTCAACAGTCCGTGGCCCGAAAGGTCAAGCAGTTTTCCCCTTTTCGTGCGGTGCGGTGGTGTGCTGCCGGGAATTGTGATCGGCGGGGCCGCCCGGGCGGGGCGGTTGACCCCGGCCGGGAGGGGCGCCGCCACCGGCCGCGCGGGTGCCGTTATCCCGTGCGCTGGCTGTGGGCATCGGGGGTATGGCCTTCGATCCAGCCCGCCACCTCCTCGACCGGCATCGGCCGGGCGATGGCAAAGCCCTGCACATGACGGCAACCGAGCCCGGTCAGCGTGGCCAGTTCGCCCGGTGTCTCCACCCCCTCGGCCAGGGTGTCGAGGCCGAGTTGCCCGGCCATGGCGAGGATCGCGGTCACGGTGTTCTGCCGGTCGCGGTCGCGGTCAAGCCGGGTGATGAGCGAGCGGCCGATCTTGACCCGCCGCACCCGGAACCGGCGCAGGCTGGCCAGCGCGCCCAGCCCGGCGCCGAAATCGGCAAGGTCGATGCCGCAGCCCATCCGCGCCAGTGCCGCCATGTTGTGCGCGGTCACGTCGTCGCGCGGCCCGGCGGCGACCGTCTCGGGCACCTCGACGGCGAGGCGGGCGGGGGCGAGGTCGAACCGGTCGAGTTCCCATTTCAGCCGTTCGCACAGCCGGGGGTTGCGCAGTTCCGCCGCCGAAAAATTCACCGCGACCGTGGGCACGGCAAGCCCGTCGCGGTCCCATTGCGCCAGTGCGGTGAGGGTGTGGCGCAGCATCGCCTCGCCCAGCCGGTCGGCAAGGCCCGCATCGGTCACCGCGGCAAGGAACCCGGCCGGGGGGATCGGCGCGCGTCCGGGGCGATACCAGCGCGCCAGCGCCTCGAACCCCGCCAACTCGCCGGTGGCGGTGGCGACCTGCGGCTGGAAATGCGGCCGCATCCCGTCATTGTCGAGCGCGGCCTCCAGCATCGCCCGCCCGGGGGGGGCACCCGCCGTTTCCGTTCCGGTCCCCATTCCCGGGGCGAAGACGCGGATCGCGGCCGGGCCGTGGCGCAGCGCCTCTTGCGCCGCGATTTCGGCGGCTTTCAGCATCGCCTGCCCGCCGGGCCCCGGCGCGCGTCCGGCAAGGCAGATACCGACCGAGGCGGTAAGCGCGATCTGCTGCGCCCCCGCGACGACAGGTTCGTCCAGTGCCGATTGCAGCCGCCCGGCCAGCCGGATCATGCCGTCGAGACCGGCCCGCCGCAGCGGGCCGAGCGCCACCGCATAACCGCCATCGGCCTGTGCCAGCAGGTCGCCCTGCCGCAAGGCCCCCGTGAGCCGGTCGGCCCCGTGTCGCAACACCCCGGCCCAGAGTGACGGCCCGAGCCGTTCGGCCAGCGCCGCCGCCCCGTCGGGACGGATCACGAGGCAGGCGGCGGTGCGGGTGCTGTCCGGCCCGCCGTCAAGCAGGGCATCGAGCGCCGCCACCACCGCCTGCCTGCCGGGCGGCGCCCCCCCGGGTGCGGTGCCGTGACCCAGCGCGCCCCCGAGCGCGATCAGCAGCGGCAGGCCGAGGGCGGCGCCGATCAGCCCTGCCTCCCCCGCCAGCCAGTAGGCGGCAAGGGTGGCGGCGGGGACCGGCAACATCGCCCCGGGTCGCCGCAGCCAGCCGGTCAGCCGGGCGAATGTGTCGGAGAAAGCGGCAGGATGGCGCATCGCGGGAACCCCTTGGCCGCCGGACCCATGCCCGGCCGTGCCACCCTGGCCCCGCAGGCTGAGCGAACCGTTAACGCGGCTCGTGAAGTTGCGGCGGATTTTCCGCAAATGCCGCCGGATCGCGCGGGTCCAGCGCCAGCCCGGCAAAGTCGAACAGCGCCGGGTCGGCGAGATGCGAGGGCCGGGCGTTCATCAGCGCCCGGAACATCACCTGTCGGCGCCCGGGCGAGCGCGCCTCCCACCCGTCGAGGATCTGCTTGACCTGCATCCGCTGCAACCCGTCCTGCGAACCGCAGAGATCGCAGGGGATGATCGGGTAGTTCATGGCGCGGGCGAATTTCTCGCAATCGGCCTCGGCCACGAAGGCAAGCGGGCGCAGCACGAACAGGTCGCCCTCTTCGTTCACCAGCTTGGGCGGCATGGTCGCCAGCCGCCCGCCGTGGAACAGGTTCATGAAGAAGGTTTCCAGAATGTCGTCGCGGTGATGACCCAGCACCACCGCCGAACACCCCTCTTCCCGTGCGATGCGGTAGAGGTTGCCGCGCCGGAGCCGCGAGCACAGGCTGCACATGGTGCCGCCCGGCGCGATCTTGTCCACCACGATCGAATAGGTGTCGGCATATTCGATCCGGTGCGGCACGCCCATCCGTTCAAGGAACTCCGGCAGGACCGTGGCCGGAAAGCCGGGCTGGCCCTGATCGAGGTTGCAGGCCAGCAGATCGACCGGCAGCAGCCCGCGCCACTTGAGTTCGTGCAGGATCGCCAGCAGCGTATAGCTGTCCTTCCCGCCGGAAAGGCAGATCAGCCAGCGCCCGCCCGCCCCGATCATCCCGTAGGTCTCGACGGCCTCGCGCACCTGCCGCACCAGCCGCTTGCGCAGCTTGCGGAATTCGGTCGCGGCGGGGGCGCCGTGGAACAGCGGGTGGATCTCGTCGGTATCGTCGAGCATGGCGGCCTCATGCGGGTTGGCCTGCGGGATATGCCTGAAACCGGGGCGGATGCAAAGCTTCGCAGTGCCGCAGTCAGTGGTTCCGGTCATGCTCGGGGTCGGTGCCCGGAACCGGGTCGTAGCCCGAGGCCCCCCAGGGGTGGCAGCGGCCGATCCGGCGCAGCATCAGCCAGGTGCCCCTGAAGGCCCCGTGACGCTCCAGCGCCTCCAGCGCATAGGCCGAGCAGGTGGGCTGATAGCGGCAGCCATGCCCGACCCATGGCGAGAACAGCAGCCGGTAGGCGCGGACCGGCAGGGCGACGATATGGGCGAGCGGGGTCATGGCGGGGGTGCCGGGGCGCCCTTGCCGCGCCGCTTGCCGCGCGGGGCCGGGCGGGTGGGCGCCGCGCGGTCGGGCGCGGCGTGGATCCGTGTGAGCGCGAGGCGCAGGTCTTCGACCAGTGCGGCGAAGGGGCGGGCCTCGGTCACCTCCGGGCGGCCGACCAGCACGTAGTCCCAGCCCGGCCTGCCATGTTCCGGCAACACCGCCCGTGCCACTGCCCGCAGCCTGCGCCGGGCACGGTTGCGGTGCACGGCGTTGCCGACCTTGCGCGAACAGGTATAGCCGATGCGGGTCGCGGGGTCGCCATCGTCCCGGTCGCGTGCCTGCAACAGGAAACCCGGCGCGCCCTGCCGCCGTGCCGCCGCCGCGCGCAGGAAATCGGCACGTCGGGCGATGGTCTGCGGAACGCGAAAAACCGCCGGGGGCAAAGGCGCGTCCGGGGGCGTTTCCGGCCCCGTCTGCCCTGTCTCCGGCGGTGTCATGCTGTCAGGGGCCGTGGCCGATCCCGGGGGATCAGGCCGACAGCCGCTTGCGGCCCTTGGCGCGGCGCGCGTTCAGGATGGCCTGCCCGCTTTTGGTGGCCATGCGCGCGCGGAACCCGTGGCGCCGCTTGCGGACCAGGTTCGAGGGTTGAAAGGTGCGTTTCATCGCGGCTCTCCATTTCCGGCGCCCGGCCCGGCCCGAAGGGGCGCGCGACGCGGGATACATCATTCGAGGACCGTCCTTTACGGGGCGCGCGCGGGCGAGTCAACGCGTGATACGCGGATTGACGGCCGGTTGGACGGTTTCTGGTGCCGGGACTGTTGGCAGCGGCCGCCTGCCGACGCTGAAGCGCCTTGATTCCGGGCAAAGGGGGAAAGGTATCCCGGTCCTCTGCCCCACACTTCCATTCCCCCTCGCGGAGTGCGCTTCGGCGTGCCGACCTCGCGATTCCGCCCCGCGCCCGCCTGTCGCAGGGGAACCTCCCGCGATGCCTGTATTTTCCCGCCGGGTTTTGCTAAGCCTCGGCTGCGGTGCGATGCCCGCCCCGCGGTTTCGACACCCCGTCAGGACGGAGGCGGTTTCCTGAATACCCTTTCCGGTCGTTTCCTCGCGCTTACGGTCATCTTCGTTCTGCTGGCCGAAGTGCTGATCCTGCTGCCCTCGGTCGCGCGCTTCCGGGCCGACTGGCTGCTCTTGCGGCTGGAAAAGGCGCAGATCGCCTCGCTGGCGCTGCTGACGACCGATGGCGGCATCGACGATGCGCTGGAGCGGGAGCTGCTGGAAAACGCCGGGGTGCTCAACGTCGTGCTGCGGCGCGACGCGGTGCGACAGCTGGTGCTGTCGTCGCCGATCGAGCAGCCGGTGGCCGCCACCTACGACCTGCGCGCGGCCGGGCCGGTGGAGCTGGTGCGCGATTCGGTGGCGCAGCTTCTCGACCGCGAAAGCCGGGTGATCCGGGTGATCGGCAACCCCCTGCACGATGCGGGGCTGCTGATCGAGATCACCACCGAGACCGGGCCGCTGCGGCAGGCGATGGTCGAAAGCGGGCTGCGCATCCTTTATCTTTCGGCGCTGATCTCGGCGGCGACGGCGCTCTTGCTGTTCCTTGCGGTGCAACTGTTGATGGTCATTCCCATCGCAAGGGTGGTGCGGCACATGACCGCCTATGCCGCTGCCCCCGAGGACGCGCGCCGGGTGATCGAGCCCACGGCGAGCGTGCGCGAGTTGCGCGAGGCCGAGGAGGCGCTCCAGTCGATGCAGACCCAGCTGACCGGCGCGCTGCGGCAGAAGGAACGGCTGGCACAACTGGGCGGTGCGGTCGCCAAGATCAGCCACGACCTGCGCAACATCCTGACCACGGCGCAGCTTTTCGCCGACCGTATCGGGACCAGCGCCGACCCGGCGGTGGCGCGCGCCGCGCCCAAGCTGGTGCAGTCGATCAGCCGGGCGGTGGCACTGTGCGAATCGACGCTGGCCTTCGGCCGGGCCGAGGAGCCGCCGCCCAGGCTCGGCCGCCTCGCGCTGCGGCCGCTGGTCGAGGAGGTGCTGGACGGCGAGGGGCTGAGCATCGGCGAGGAGGCCACCGACGACCGCCCCATCGTCGCACTGCTGGACATGCCGCCGGGGCTGACGCTGCGCGCCGACGGCGAGCAGCTGTTCCGGGTGCTGTCGAACCTGGTGCGCAATGCCCGGCAGGCGATCGAGGCCACCGGACGGCCCGGCACGGTCGAGATCGGCGCGGGCGAGGACGATTCCGGCTGGTGGATCAAGGTCGGCGACACCGGCCCCGGCCTGCCGCCCAAGGCGCGCGAAAACCTGTTCGCCGCCTTCCAGGGCGGGACGCGCAAGGGCGGCTCGGGCCTCGGCCTCGCGATCTCGGCCGAACTGGTCCGCGGCCACGGCGGGCGGCTGGACCTGATCCGCAGCGACGCCGAGGGCAGCGAGTTCCGCATCAGCCTGCCCAAGGATCTCGCGCCGAAAGACCCGGGCTGATCCCGCCTCCGACATACTCCGGGCACCATGCAGAAATCTGCGATCCGCCCCTTGCATTGCCCCGCCGCCGCCGCTAGAAGCCCCCTCACGCGCCCGTAGCTCAGCTGGATAGAGCACCAGACTACGAATCTGGGGGTCAGAGGTTCGAATCCTTTCGGGCGCGCCAAAGAATTCAAGGGGTTGGCTGGGAACGGCTGGCCCCTTTTCCGTTCTGCCCCTGCGGCCGGGTGACGGGGCGTTCCGACAGGTGCTGTTCGGATCGTCCTTCGCGGCACAGGTCCGAAAGGTGCCGGTGCCGGAGTTCATCCCGGCACCGCCTTATTTCCGACAGCCCCGCCACAGGTCGCAGACCGGGGTGGCGGGCGTGGCCGGGCAGGCCCTTCAAGGGCCTGCCCCGCTTCAGAACCCGGCCTTGATCTTCTCGAACTCCTCAAGCATCCGGTCGCGCATCTCGTGCGGGATCGGCACCTGTGTCATCAGGGTGCTGTCGATCGGGTCGAGGTCCGCCGCCTTGCGGTCTTCGTCCGAGATCAGCGCCATGGCCGCGGCATTGGCATGGGCGTAGCCGAAGCCATCGACCAGCGCCTGCGCCGAATCATGTGCCAGCCAGGCGTTGATGAAGTCATAGGCCTTGTCTTCGGATCCCGGCGAATTGGCGAGGTTGACGAAGCCGCAGAACCATGTCGAGGCGCCTTCCTCCGCCTGCCGCTGGAACGCCACGGGCAGGCCCTCCTGACGCATCAGCGCCACGCCGTCGTTCCAGGTCCAGGCCAGCAGCACCTCTCCCGTTGCCATCAGTTGCGCCAGTTCCGACGGATCGGCCCAATAGGCGCGGACGTTCCCATGCGCCTGACGCATCCACGCGGCGGCGGCCTGGAACTGGTCTTCCGTCACCGTGGTCCAGTCATCGACCCCGGTCGCCAGCAGCGCCAGCGACCAGATGTCGTCGGTATTGTCGGGAAGCGAGATGCGCCCGGCATATTTCGGATCGAGGAAGACCTGAAGCGAGGCGACCTCATCTTCCGATACCTGGTCGGTGTTCCAGGCGACGGCGGTATAGGCGTAGTCGGTCGGCACATACCAGACGCCCGCGTCGTCGCGGAAGATCGACGATTCGAAGAAACGCTCCTCGATATTCGCCAGTTCCGGGATGCGGTCGGTGTCCCATGGCTCGATCAGCCCGGCGTCGCGGTATTTCGACACCATCTGCGAACAGGGATGCGCGACATCGGCGCGGAACCCGGCCGCGACCTTCTGGAACGCCTCGTCGTCGTCGCCGTAGAAGGCGTAGGTGGGCAACTGGCCGTGTTTCTCGACGTAACCGGCGATCAGGGCCTCGTCCTCGAAGCCCGCCCAGTCGAAGACGATCAGCTCCGGGTCGGCCGCCGCCGCCGGAAGTGCGATCGCCAGCGCCGCGGCGGAGGCCATAAGGGCTGTGCTGCGTTTCATCCGTGTTTCCTCTGGTCAGGAGTGTGACTAGGGTCAAAGCTAGAGAAGCGGCGGGGCCGGTCAAGGGGATTTCTCGGATATGGCAGGGGTGCGGGCGGCGGGGCAGGGGATCGGCTGGCGGGGCGCGCTGTGGCTTGGCTTCTTCGGGCTGGTGCTGGCGGGCTGGGTCGCGCTCTGGGCCATGGGGCAGGAGCGGGCGGCGCTGTCCGGCAGCTTCGGCCTTGCGCTGCTGGCCGAACTCTGCGGCGGGGATGTGGCGGCGCTGCGCTTTCCGGCGCTGTTCGCCATGTGGGCGGTGATGTCGGCGGCGATGATGGCGCCGACCGCCGTTCCCGCTTTCGCCACATGGATGCACCTGCCGCGCGGCGGTTCGGGCGGGCCTCTGGGTACGCTGGCGCTGATCGGCGGATATCTTGCGCTCTGGCTCGGGGCCTCTGTGCTGTTCGCGCTGGTGCAGCGGGGCCTTGCGCTTGGGGGGTTTGTCGGTGCCGATGGCGGCAGTCTCAGCCTCTGGCTGACGGCGGGGCTGTTTCTCATGGCCGGGGGCTACCAGTTCTCCCGGCTGAAGGGGGCCTGCCTGTCGCGTTGCCGCGCACCGCTCACGTTTTTCGTGGCACATTGGCGGCCCGGCCCCACGGGTGCCTTTGCCGCCGGGCTGCGGCTCGGGCTGGTGTGTCTCGGCTGCTGCTGGGCGCTGATGGCGCTCGCCTTTGTCGGCGGGATGACGAACCTGCTGTGGATGGGGCTTGCCACGGCGCTGATGGTTGTGGAGAAATTACCCGAGGCGGGCCGCCGCCTGACCCGGCCGCTGGGCGGCGCGCTGCTTCTGGCCGGGGGCGCGGCCGCGCTGCTGGCCATGGGAGGGCTGACATGAGCGACCGGCTGAGCGCCCCGGAAATCTCCAGCCGCCATCCGGCGGCGGCGCGCAAGGATCACGGGCCGATCCCCTGGGCGATAAGGGGCGAGTTGATCCTGAACTGCAACTGCACGGTGTTCTGCCCCTGCGTGGTCAGCCTCGGCAACCACCCCCCGACCGAGGGCTACTGCCAGGCATGGGCCGGGGTGCGGATCGACGAGGGCCATTACGGGGCCGAAAGCCTCGCCGGGCTGAACGTGGGGTTGTTGCTGGAAATCCCCGGCCTGATGGCGCGCGGGGGCTGGAAGGCCGCCGCCTTCATCGACGACCGCGCCAGCGACGCGGCCTGGCACGGGCTGATCCGGATATTCTCGGGCAAGGCGAAAGGCACCACCGGCCTGTTTTCCGTTCTGGTCAGCGAGTTTCTGGGGGCCGAGCGCGCGCCCGTCAGTTTCGAGACCGAGGGCGACACCCGCCGCCTGACCGTGGGGAAAAAGATACAGGGCGAGGTGGTGCCGGTGCGCGGCGCCGACCCGAACCGCGATATCGTGGTGACCAACAGTCAATACTGGATGGGCCCCGACATCACCGTGGCCACCGCCACCCGCGGCCGGGTGCGCGCCTTCGGCCGGGTCTGGGATTTCGACGGCCGCTCGGCCGAGATCTGCGCCATCGACTGGAAGGGTCCGGGCCGGTGATCACGCCCGCGTGGTGTCAGTGCATGGCGCGTTATAACCTGTGGCAGAACCGGAGGCTGGTGGCGGCGGCCGGGGCGCTGTCCGACACCGCGCGACGCGAGCAGCGGGGGGCCTTTTTCGGCTCGATCGCCGGGACGTTCTCGCATCTGCTCTGGGGCGATCTGCGCTGGCTTTCCCGGTTCGACGGCGGCAGGCCGCCCGAAGGCGATACCGCCGACAGTGCCACGGCGTTTCCCGACTGGGGCGCGTTCTGCCGCGAGCGGGTGGCGACCGATATGCGGATCAACGACTGGGTCCTGCGCCTGACGCCCGAGATGCTGGCGGGCGAGTTGTTCTGGTATTCCGGGGCCGCCGGGCGGCATGTCCACCGGCCCTTCGCGCTGGTCGCCACGCATTTCTTCAACCACCAGACCCATCATCGCGGGCAGATCCACGCGATGCTGACCGCCGCGGGTGCGCGGCCGGGCGATACGGACCTGTTCCTGATGCCCGCGACGCTGGAATAGCAGGGCAGGGGGCGGCAGCCCGGCCCGTGCCGGGATGCGGTCGCTTGACGACAGCCGCCTGCACGAAGGTGAGGTGCTGCTGAGCACCCTTCCCGACACGGGCCGGTCGGCCGCTGCCCTCTGTTGCGACAGGGGCAGAACGCCCTACCGCTCCATCCAGATCGTCACCGGCCCGTCGTTCACCAGATGCACCGCCATCTCGGCGCCGAAGCGGCCGGTGGCGACGGGCAGGCCCTGCCGCCGCAGCGCCGCGACGAAATGTTCGTAAAGCTCTTCGCCCCGCTCGGGCGCGGCGGCGGTCGAGAACCCGGGCCGGTTGCCGCGCGAGGTATCGGCGGCAAGCGTGAACTGGCTGACCGCCAGCACCGACCCGCCGGTATCGAGCACGGATCGGTTCATCCGCCCCTCCTCGTCGCGGAAGATGCGCAGCCGGGCGATGCGGGCGGCAAGGGCCTCGGCCTGTTCCTCGCTGTCGCCCTGCATGGCGCAGACCAGCACCAAGAGGCCGGGGCCGATCTCGCCCACGGTCAGCCCGTCCACCACCACCCGCGCCTCGCTCACCCGCTGGATCAATGCCCGCATCACCGCCTCCCCGCGCCGTAGCCCCCGGCGGTGGGGGTGGTGACAGTCACCGCCTCGCCCGCCTCCAGCACGGTCTGGTCGCATCCCGCCAGCACCTCGATCCGGCCGTCGAGGCGGCGCACCTCGGTCCGGCCGCATTCGCCCGCGCCGCCGCCGCCGATCCCCTGCGGCGGGCGGCTGCGGTGCGACGACAGGATCGCGCAATCCATGCGTTCCAGGAAGCGGATGGTCCGCCGCGTGCCGTCGCCCGCGTTGAACCTGCCCCTGCCGCCCGAGCCCTCGCGGATCGCGAAATCCTCCAGCAGCACCGGGAAGCGCAGCTCCAGTATCTCCGGATCGGTCAGGCGCGAGTTGGTCATGTGGACATGCACCCCGGATGTGCCGTGGAACCCGCGCCCGCCGTTGAACCGCCCGGCGGGGGAGCCGGAGCAGATCGTCTCGTAATACTGGAAGCGGTCGTTGCCGAATGTCAGATTATTCATGGTTCCCTGGCTGTTCGCCAGCGCCCCCAGCGCCTCGAAGATCGCATTTGTGACATGCTGCGAGGTCTCGACATTCCCCGCCACCACCGCCGCCGGGTAGCGCGGCCGCAGCATCGAACCTTCGGGGATCACGACCCGGATCGGCCGCAGGCAGCCCGCGTTCATCGGAATGGGCGCCTCGACCATCACCCGGAAACAGTAGAGCACGGCGGCGCGGGCCACCGGCTCGGGCGCGTTGAAGTTGTTGGCCATCGCCTCGGAGGTGCCGGTGAAATCCACCGTTGCCTCGCGTTTTTCGCGGTCCACCGTGATCCGCACCCGGATCACCTGCCCGGTGTCGGTCGGATAGTCGCAGGCGCAATCCGACAGCCGGTCGATCACCCGGGCCACCGCCTCGGCGGCGTTGTCCTGCACATGGCCCATATAGGCCATCACCACGTCGAGGCCGAATTCGGCCACCATCCGCCGCAGTTCCGCGATGCCGCGGGTGTTGGCGGCGATCTGGGCCTTGAGGTCGGCCACGTTGGCCGGGACGTTGCGGCAGGGCCAGGGGTGGTCGGACAGCAGGGAGACCAGCTCCGCCTCGCGGAACCGGCCCTTCTCGACCAGCCGGAAGTTGTCGATCAGCACGCCTTCCTCGTCCACCGTGGTGGCGCGCGGTGTCATCGAGCCGGGCGCGGTGCCGCCCACATCGGCGTGATGCCCGCGCGAGGCGACCCAGAACAGGATCTCGCGGCCCGCTTCGTCGAAGACCGGCGTGACCACGGTGATGTCGGGCAGATGGGTGCCGCCGTTGTAGGGGGCGTTCAAGGCGAAGACGTCGCCGGGGTGGATGTCGCCTTCGTTCAGCCGGATCACCGTTTCCACCGAGCGGTCCATGGAACCCAGATGCACCGGCATGTGCGGCGCGTTGGCGACCAGCGCGCCCTGTGCGTCGAACACCGCGCAGGAGAAGTCCAGCCGTTCCTTGATGTTGACCGATTGCGCGGTGTTCTGGAGCGTGACCCCCATCTGTTCGGCGATCGACATGAACAGGTTGTTGAACACTTCGAGCAGGATCGGATCGGCCTCGGTCGTGCCCATGGCCTGCCCGCGTTGCAGGGGTTCGATGCGGCGCAGCAGCACGTGGTCGCGGGCGGTGATCTCGGCCTGCCAGCCGGGTTCGACGACGATGGTCTGGTTCGCCTCGATCACCAGCGCGGGGCCGGTGATGCGCTGGCCGGGGGCCAGCGCCTCGCGCCGCAGCACCGCCGCCTGATGCCATGCGCCGCCGCTGAACAGCGGTTGCCGCAGGTCGGTGGCGGCTTCGTGCCTGTCGGTGATGTCCAGCAGGGTCTCGTCATGGCTGTCCCCGGCGCTGTCGGCGCCCTCGATCTCGACCGCCTCGATGATGATGCGTTTCTCGGGCGTGACAAAGCCGAACTGCGCGCGGTGGCCTTGCTCGAACATCCCCCGCACCGCCGCCGGATCGCCATCGAGCGCCACCGGCAGCGCGCTGTCGGTGCCCTCATAGCGCAGGTGCAGCCGGGCGGCGGTCTCGGCCTGCGCCGGGTCGATCCCCTGCGCCGCGAGTTCCTCCAGCACGGACTCGCGCAGCTCCGCAAGGGCGGCGTCGAGCGCGGGGCGGCTGGCGGCCTCCAAGGGCGCCTCCAGCATCTTCTGGCGCTGGACGATCACCTTGCTCAGCCCGATGCCGTAGGCGGACAGGAGGCCCGAGAGCGGGTGGATCAGGATCGTCTCCATCCCCAGCGCGTCCGCCACCAGACAGGCGTGCTGCCCGCCCGCGCCGCCGAAGGAGTTGAGCAGATAGCGCGTCACGTCATGGCCGCGCTGGACCGAGATCTTCTTGATCGCATTGGCCATGTTCTCGACCGCGATCCGCACGAAACCCTCGGCCACCTCCTCGGGGCTCTTGCCCTCGCCGACCTCTTCGGCGATCTGCGTGAACCTCGCCCGCACGGTGTCGCGGTCCAGCGGCTCGTCCTGCCTAGGGCCGAAGATCGGCGGGAAGAAGGCGGGGTCCAGCTTGCCCAGCATGACATTGGCGTCGGTGACGGTCAGCGGCCCGCCGCGCCGGTAGCAGGCCGGGCCGGGGTCGGCGCCCGCCGAATCGGGGCCGACCCGGAACCGGCCCGGCTCGGCATGGAGGATCGAGCCGCCCCCCGCCGCCACCGTATGCACCCGCATCATCGGCGCGCGGATGCGCACGCCCGCGACCTCGGTGTCGAAGGCGCGCTCGAACCCGTCTGCGTAGTGGGCCACATCGGTCGAGGTGCCGCCCATGTCGAAGCCGATCACCCGGGGGAAACCGGCGATTTCCGCCGTTCGGGCCATGCCCACGACGCCGCCCGCCGGGCCCGAGAGGATCGCGTCCTTGCCCTGGAAGCGTTCGGCGGCAGTCAGCCCGCCCGAAGACATCATGAACTGGAGCGTCGGTCCCGGTTCCCCGGGCGGGGTGGCGCCCAGCGCCCCCGCCACCCGCGCCACGTAGCGGCGCAGGATCGGCGAAAGGTAGGCATCGACCACCGTGGTGTCGCCGCGCCCCACCAGCTTGATCAGCGGCGAGACCTCATGGCTGACCGAGACCTGCCCGAAACCCGCGGCCCGGACCACCCCGGCCAGCGCCTGTTCGTGTACCGGGTTGCGCCAGGCGTGCATCAGCACCACCGCCACGGCGTCGATCCCCGCCGCCTTCGCCTCGGCCAGCGGCGCGGCCAGCGCGGCGATGTCCAGCGGGGCCTCGACCGAGCCATCGGCGCGCAGGCGTTCATCGACCTCGATCACCCGCTCGTAAAGCTGTTCGGGCAGCAGGATCTCCTTGGCGAAGATGTCGGGCCTTGCCTGCCAGGCGATGCGCAGCGCGTCGCGGAAGCCACGGGTGATCAGCAGCAAGGTCCGGTCGCCCTTGCGCTCCAGCAGTGCGTTGGTCGCGACCGTGGTGCCCATGCGGACGGTGCCGATCCGGCCGGGCGGGATCGCGTTGCCGGGAGCCACGCCCAGCAACTGGCGGATGCCCTCGATCGCCGCGTCCGCGTAGACGCCGGGGTTTTCCGACAAGAGCTTGAGCGGATGCAGACCGCCATCGGGCGCCCGGCCGATCACGTCGGTGAAGGTGCCGCCCCGGTCGATCCAGAAATCCCAGCGTGTGTCGGTCATGCCTGCCCTCCCGGCGAGAGTCCGGCCCTGCGGCCCCGTGGTCGTCATGCGGCGTTGCGGCGCGCATGATTGCATTTTGTTGACA